>CACXXT010000013.1 GCA_902771725.1 uncultured Bacteroidales bacterium | reverse complement strand
AGAAACGCTCGGTGAGGTTGCGTATCTGGCAGGTGTAGTCCACGTTGCCGAATCGCTCTTTTTCCTTGGCTTTGCCCTTGTCGCCCTCACCATCCTTCTTGGAAGCGCGGTCGCCCGAGGCGGTCTTGAAGATGGGAATATTGATCTGTCCGGAGAAGCCGGCATTGTCGAAGTTGCTCTGGATAATCTGCACGTGGGCTTCGTCGAGACTGATGCCCCATCCGCCGAGGGTGCCTTCCTTGCCCTCGAAGAGGTTCTCGGCACCTACCGTCACGGTGACACCGCTCTGGTCCCAGTACATCTCCTTGGCTTCGACCCACAGGCGCTTGTCGCCCTTGTCGTCGCCGACGCCCACTTGCAGGGACTTCGGGAAGCCGACACCAACCTTGCCGATGTGCAGACCTTGCCAGTTCAGGTCATTGAGAACTCCGTCGATCTTCATGCCTGCCTTCTCCTTGTCATAGCCTTTGGGGAAGGTGCCCATGTGATCGGAGTTGCGGGCAGTAGAGTGGTCATAGACGATGTCGCTGGCCTTGAATGTCCAACCCGGGAGATCCTTGACCTGGAAGTCCTCGATGGTGACACGATCTACAAGGAAGTCTTCCCAACTGCCTACGGATGCCTTGAGGTTCATGATGGGAATCTCCTCTGTGGGCGTGCCATTGATGTCCTTGACGAGATCGGCAATCTTCAAGTCCGCATCGATTCCTAAGAGTTCCAATTTGGTGCCTTCTTCGTATGATGTCCACGAAATGTAGCAGCCATCCTTAGGTTCGAGGAGATCCTTAGGAGCCTTGAAGGTCATCTCGATGTCGGCAGAGGGGGTCAGGGTGAAATCGCCAAGCAAGGCAATGTGTCCGTCTTCCGGCAGGAAGCTGTTGGGGGAGATACAGATTCGGGGTGCGCCAAAAAGAAGCACCTTGCTCTTGAGGATGTCGCACTCGGGCAGAGTGGCCTCGCCGACAATGTTCATGGTAGCGTAGGTTGCAGCGAACTTCATCTCCGCAATCTGGAGGTCTACGGCATCGAAGTTGGCTGGCATGATGCTTTCAGGGAAGCGGACGGGCATGTAGACCTTGTCCATCTTGCCTGTGGTGAGAAGCTTGCCGATTTCCTTGCCGTCCTGTAGTTTCTTATAGTAAGAACCTATGTTGGCCTTCTCTGCCAGACTTTTGATTTTACCCTTGGCTTCGTCCTGCAATTTGTTGGCATAGGGAAGTCCGGTAGAGCCGATGAGGTTGTCGATGCCCCAGTCGGAGAAGAGTTTGTCGACGACTTCCATGCTGCTCATCATCTCCGGAGCCTTGGCACTCACGCACACACCGTCATAGACGATGTAGTCATCGTTAATCATCAGTTTGTCGAAGGTCACGCAGACCATGAGGCTGAAGCCAAAAGGCTTCCACTCCACACGGCCCGTGCCACTGAAGCCCATTGAGCCTGAACCTTTGATATCATCGATGGTGAGCTTGTACTCGCCGACCCAAATTTCCTTGCCCTTGAGATCCTGGGCGCTCATCGAAGTTGGGGTCGTATTGTTGATGTTCACTCTGGCTTCGCACTGGAAGTACTTCTTGCTCAGGCGTTCGTTGATGCCAAAGTCCTTAATGTTGCCATCCTCGGTGAAAGCGATGCTTTCGCCCTTGACAACGATGGGTTTAACTTCCAGAACAAGATAGTCTCCCACAGCCGCATTCTTCTCGAGATCCTCCCATTTAACAGTTGTGGAGTGTTCGTTGGTGCGAAGTTTCCAGATCGGTTCGGTTTTCATCGCTTCCTCACGATCGGCTTCCTGTCCACCATTGTAGATGCGTACTTCATATTCGAACTGGTTGTCTTCAGGGTGGGGACCGTCACCTCCGATGTGCCAAGCAGGGTCCCATTCAACACTGATGGGTTCGTGAGTGAAAATCTGACGAGTGCCTCCTTCTATGAAGGATGGTTTCTGGATGACCGGATTGCGGTAGGTGTAGAGTGAATCCTTATTGACGCTGCCAACCCCCGAGGAATGACCCATACGGATCTCGAAGCCATCTGCAAGATCTCCTTCGTCATCATCGCTATCGTCAACGTCTTCGTCGGTATCATCTATGGCACTTCCGCCACTGCCACCAGGTGTTGGAATTGGAGCGGAGGATTGCAGGCGGAAGAGCTTGTAGGTGCTCTTGCCGTTGTTGGCTATGCTGACATAGTTGAACATGGCCCGGTTGACATTGGCCGAGGTCGCGGTGATCTGTGCGGCGTAGGTCTTGCCCTCCGTCATCATCTTGATGACGGTCTGTGGAATCATGCACATGGGGGTGCTGAGGTTCGTGGCCTGATAGACAACGGGGTTGCTGTCCATGGAGTTGTCGGGAGCCTGACCGGGCAGGAGTTCGACGATGCGCAGGGAATAGGTGTACTGCAGTGCACTGGGGTTGCAGGCTACGACAGGAGCCGTCCAGGTGAACTGAGGGGCCATGGGATTCATGTCGGCCACACCCAAGAGACCAGGAGTGGCAGACATAGGTGTTAGAAATTCGGGAGCCTGGGCGTTGTAGCAGACGCTGAATACTGCACTGCCGCCGCTGGGGGAACTGGCGACGACAGGTTCGGCCAGGGCCAGATTCCAGCGATAAGCGGTCATGTGAAGTTCATACTGTCCTTCAGGCAGGAGGCCAAAGGAACCATTGGCGTAGTTGTCGAAGAGGTCTTGAGGAGCCTGGATCTCATTCAGGGGAATGTGGTTGAAGAGGCTGCGGATCTCAGAAGGAGAAAGGATGTGTGTGCTACCGGCAGGTATCACGATGGGCAGCTTAGGCTGCCGACGGGCGGGAGTGCTCAGGCTGAGGCCGCTGGAGGGCATGACCTGCTCCACCTGCATGACGAGGTAGACGTTGGCGTCGTCCTTGCCCGTGTTAGTCAGGGAGATGTTGAAGTAGTTGGATGGCTCCGTGATGTAGAGCATCACCTGCGGAGGCAGGATGGGCTGCGTCGGAGTGACCGTCACCGTGACTTCCTGGGCGAAGAGGGAAAATGAGAAATTAAAAAATGAGAAAAATAAGAAGATAGATAGAGAGAGGGCTCTGAAGAAAGCATGGGTCTTGTGGGACTCATGGTTCTTATGGGATTTATGAGAGATCTGGGCTATCATGACCTTATATATAATTGTATTTTTATATTCTTATATTCTTTAATTTCTCTGATGCTTATTCTGAGAATCCTTCGGAAATCTCGGATAGACGCTGCATCCATTTCTGCTTGAAGATGCCGCGCTCTTCCTTGTTCTTGATGGCGAAGAGGCTGAAGGTATAGGCGTAGTTGAGGCTGACGGTGATGTCGGTGCGGTCGAGGCTGCTGCGAAGCTTGGTGGGATTGACGTCGCCGTACTTATAAATTGAGGCGGAGGCGGAGAAGACGTGATACTGCTTCAGGGTGTAGCTGGCACTGATGTCGCCACCTATGTTGAGGCTCTTGCTCTGACGCTCTACCTCGTTGTAGACCAACGAGATGGAGCCGGAGACGACGAGCGGATTTTCTTCGAAGAAAGTGTGGCCCGTGGAGAGGGTGCCGATGCGGCTGGTGTACTTCGTCTTGTAGCCGCGGGAGGTCTGGTTGCTGAGGGTAACGCCGAAGTCGGTGTTCCAGGGTTTGACGCTAAAGGTGTAGTTGGCGCCGATAGCCATGGTCTTGACATCGCTCTCGCCTATGGCGAACTTATTCAGGTCTTTGTTGCCTGTGTAGTTGAAGGAGAGGGATGCCGAGTGGCCAAAGGTATCGTTGTCGGTCATGTAGGAGGGGGTGCAGGTGAAACTGGACGTGCGGCGGTGTACGCGGGTGGTGTCATTGACACGGGCTGTGCCGTCGCCCTGAACCTGGGTGTAGCCGTTGTAGCCGGCACTGATGTTGAAGTGTTCGCCAAGGCGGGTGCTGGCCATGGCGGAATAGATGAAACCGCGGGTGGTGTACATCTGGCGGTTGGTGAGGTTGTCTGCCTGGCCGGAGAAGTTACCGGCGAGGGATATCTTGCGGAAGAGCATCGTGGTCAGCGAGAGGCCCAGACTGTGGTAGTTGTTGGCCATGTAGTAGGTGCCAAGCGAGGTGTAGTCGGGCTGAACGAGGCGGTAGGTGACGGAGCCGGAGATGCCGGGGAAGGTGAGGTTGACATTGACGTCGCCGGCAAAGCGCGCCATGGACGAATAGCGGATGTCCATGATGGCGTTGCTGAAGCGGCTGGCCGCGGGAGTGGCAAGGGTGTCGAGTTTCGGGGCCTCGGTGTCTGTGGAGAAGAGGGAGGTGGCAATGTTGCCGGTGAAGCTCAGCCATTTGGTGGGGGCGAGGGCGCCCTTCAAGCCGATGGCCACATTCTCTTGCGGGGAGATATAGCGGCGCCACTGCTCATCGAGGGATTTAGGACGGTCGTAGGCACGGAGAACGTAGAGATCGATGTAGTTGCGGCCCGAGCCGTAGCCGGCCTTGAAACCCCAGCCTACGCGCTTGTACTGAGGCTGGCGCGCGAAGGGGTCGGTGGGGTCGTCGTTGATGGCGCTGCGAAGGGTGCCGTAGAAGGCGCCCACACGCACGCGCTCGGAATTGTACTCCAGCCCTATGCCATTGAACGAGGTGTTCATGACATAGGGACTGAAGGACATTGAGCTCTGGCCAAAGTGACCACGCCAGTTCTTGTAGGCCGGCGTGATGTGGAAGGCCAGGTGGGGATAGTTCCAGTCAAGCCCGTCGTTGGTGAAATAGAGAGCGAAGGGCATGGAGATTCCGTACACGCTGATGTTCAGGTTGGCATAGATGCTATTGCTCATGGGGGAGGCATAGCCGTTGCCCGCCGAACTGTAGCGGTAGGTGTTCTGTGTTCCAACGGCACCCGTGATGATGAGGGGGTCGCTCTTGGCGATGGTGGAGATGGTATTGAGCGAAAGCGACTGTGCCGCCGTGTCCAATGACACGGCGACCAGTGCGAAGAGTACCATCAGAATAGTTCTATGGATGATTCGTCTCATACGTCAGGATGTCGTTCTCACGCGTGTGCGCGTGTTTATATTAATAAGGTGTTACTTCACGATGACCTTGCGGACACTGCCGTCGGACATACGGCGGATGGTGATACCGCGCTGGGTGGCGATGGAGCGGCGGCCGTTGAGGTCGTAGGAGGCATTGGCTTCAGCTGAAGACGTGGTGGCGTTGATACCATCGACCACTCCTGCTGCGTGCAACTTGAGAGGAGCTCTCAGTGATCCAACACTTGTCTGGGCCTTCAGTCCTTCTTCGATGGAGTAGAAGTCGTTGGTGTAGGGGCTGTAGAGCTTGAAGGTAACGTACTCATCGGCGTCGCAGTGGACGGTGATGAATGCCTTGCCGTCTTCGATGATGCCCTCACCACGGCACTCGTCGCCGACGAAAGCACCGATGCTGTACTGGTCAGGATGTTCGACGCCCTCCAGGGTGGCTATGACGGCCATGTTGTTCACGAAGCGGCTGTGGTCGTACTCCCAGACCTTAGCGGCGGCATTGATGCCCTTGACACCGGAGGGAACGGCCTCATTGCCGGGTGTGAGTGTGGTCTCGTCGGGGAATACGAGACTGATGGCTGTAGCCTTAGCATTCTTGATGATATATCCTTCACCAGCCTTCAGCATCTGCAGTGCACCTTCCCAAAGGCCTGTTGAGGAGTTGTATGTAGCAAAACCAGTCTTTCCGACAATCATAGCGCCTTCAAAATCGGTGTTGCCGCCGAAGAGGTTGTTCAGGTTGCGGTCGAAGAAATAAGGATAGCCCACCCAATTCCATCCGGGATTCAAGGCAATGGTAAGGGCCTTGGTGGTTGCATCGATGGAGCCAGCACGCTTGTTGGCATCGGTGACTGTGCTGCCGAGGAGCGTTGCCGTGTGGGCGTTCTGCATATTTACCTTGTAGCACTGTCCCTGAAGGATGCCGGCCGTGGTGGTCAGCGTGCCGTAGAGGCCCCAGTTGGGATCGTTGTAGAGCAACTTGTTGCCGGTGCGGATTTCCGTGAGGTCTGCGCTGCCGAAGGTGTTGCCGAGTTCGGCCGAAGCAACGAAGCCGCAGGGGTTGCTGCGCCATTGCCAACCGGTGGTGAGTTCCAGAGGCCAGCCAATCTCAAAGCCCGTGAAGGAGTAGGATGTTGGTGAATTCGGGTCGTTGACGGGGATGGCTGTCTCGCCGCCGGTAAGTTCATTCTTGGTGACCAGGACGTTAACGTTGCCGGGGATGGTGGACGTGAACTTGTAGCTCAGGCCGGCGGTTGTCTCGGAGATGACATCGGTGGAGAGCTGGTCGCTCCAGTCGTTGGTGTTGTTAGTATCATCGTCGTAATCGTTGTAGATGTAGACGTTAATCTCATTGGGATCGAAGGTAGCACCTGCGGGCTGAGGTGTCAGGGTGATGGTGCCGTTCGCTCCAACGACGGGGTTGGTGATGGCTACTTCGAAGCCAACCAGGGAAACCAGGGTCTGGACCACGATGTCGAAGGTCTTCTGGGCGGTGCCGTAGGTCAGTTCATCTGAGGAAACACCCCAATCATCGTAGTTCGGCCAACGGAGGTTGATGGTCATGGTGGAGGTTCCTTCGGCCACGGCGGTGTATTTGCCGAGAAGCCCAGTGGCATCGAAGGACGGGGTGATGGGTGCACCGGAGTCGTCCGTACAGGTCACGTAAGTGCCGCTGAGGGTAGCGGTGGCCTGCGTAGCCCAGAGGGCGGGGTCGCCGCCGAGGGAGATGTTGGCCTTCACCTGGTTGGTGATGTCGGTGGGATTACCATCGGTAAGGGTGGCATAGATGGTGTTGTTGGGAGTGCTTGCACTCTTGACAGGCTTCTCCACGGTCAGGTTAATGGTGGCCTGCACGGCGGCAGTGGCAGGGGCACCGTCGGCTTCGACCTTGAGGGTTGCGACGCCGGAGCCCACAGCATTGAAGGTGGTGTTGCCAACCTTCTCCACAACGCCGTCGCCGTTTTCGATGCTAATCTTATAGGTCTTGACTGTAGCATCCAAAGGCTTGACGGTAATCAGCTTGGCCATACGTTCGTAGAGATGGGTGTCGCCGACGTTGGCCTTGAAGTTTCCTCCGAATGCGGAGTAGTCAATCTCGATGCTTTCTGCGGGAACGTAGACGGTAACGTTAATCCAGCCTTCGTCATTGCCGATGAGGGGAACGAGTTTGGTGGTATTGTTGTTTTGCAAAATGTACGGACGCATGCGAGTAGTACCTCCAGCCTGAGGATAGAATGCTTTTTCGGTGTCATCCCAACGGAGGATGTCGGAATTCTCGGTCTCCCAAGCCACTTGGTCGGTGGAGGTCTCCGGGTTGAGCTTGTAGGAAGTGCCTTTCTGCATGAATGTCTTCATTGCGGCGAAGTCGCTCTTATTGACCTGTATGTTGGTCTGGACGAGTTCGATGGCGGTGGCATGCTGTACAATCCTGAAGGTGGAAGAAGCCAAAGTTGAGGGGCCGGCTGTCGGGGTGGCGGGGCCTTTCAGCTCCAGGGTCAGTTCTCCGTCGTAGAGTTGCGTTGCAATCAGCGCGCTATCTGTGGCCATGGCATATCCAGCAGGTGTGATTTCCCATTCCAGATTTATAGGCATGACGCCACCTGTGGGTGTGATGGTCATGTAGTCCTTGTAGAGATTGTACTCAACTGGGTTGTTCGGGGTCCAGAGTTCTGCCTCGGTGAAGTTGAGGGAGAAGTTGGTGGCTGCATTCAGAGTGAACTCCACGGCATTGGTGGAAGGTGGAGCACCGTAGGTGGCCTGGTCGACGAATGTCATCGCAGTCGGGGATTCCAGTACATACTCAAAACCTGTGCCTGCGTCATAGACCCGGAAGGTGATAGGCATGTTTAGGTCGCCGTCAAGGTCGCTGCGGAGGTCAAGCGTATAGAATGGGTTGCCGGAAACGGACGTATCCGGGGTTGCCATGGCCTTACATTCGCCGTTGACGAAAGCTCCAAGCACTAAGCTGGGACTTGTCGGGAACAAGTTCGTGCTGAGACGGGCATAAACCGTCGTGGAGTAGCGGTAGCTTGTGTTGCCGTCTAAAACCGGCGCTACCCAGCCTTGCGCAAACGCGCTCGCGCCTGCGAGAACAAATGCTAAAAGGAATAAGATCTTTTTCATAAAATTAGGAGTTTTTGTGTGATGAATAAATGAAATTGCAGTTTAATTGTGTGCAAAGATAGGAACATTTTAGAGATTATCAATTGTATATAATGAGCAAAAAAATGTATATTTCGCGCGTTTTGGCTTTTCGGACACAATTTCTTGCCCGTTTTTACAACTCTTTTTGTACTTTTGACCCGTCTTCAAGCGTAAACATTACTTAAAAGATGCAAAATACACACATAAATAAAGGTTCTCTTGGTAGTTCACTCGTTCGCTACTTCGCAGCGCTGTTTTTCCTGTCTCTTTTCGTTCCAATTAGCCTCCTCGCCGATGTGCCGTGCGAGGTCGATTCGCTGGTGACTGTCTATGAGTCCTCGCGCGGCGAGGCACGCATTGCCGCAGGCCGCAAACTGCTGGCTCTCTGTTCCGACCAGCGAGCGCTGTTCGAGGACAACTTGGAACTGACATCCTCCATGGCACCGCGCCGGCAGGATCTTGTCATCAACTTCGCCGCTGAGCGCTATCTGCTGACGACGTCGTACTTCAAGGAGGCACTTGTCTACAACGAGAAGGCGTTGCCGATGGCCGAAAAGGAAGAGGATGCGGACATCCACTGCACATTGCTGTGCGACCAGGCCTACTGCCTCTTCAAACTCAGTGACTACACCCGTGCAGTGGAAGCCGGTCAACAGGCAATGCGCCTGTGCCAGCAGGAGGAAAATACCCTGCAGCTCTCACGTGCGTACCTTTATTTATCTCTGGTCAACCACGCCCTCCGCAAATATGATGAAGCCAAGGCATTGGTGGTCAAGGCCATCGAGACCAACGAAAAACTGGGCGACAACATGCAACTGCACAATGCGCTGGGGGTCGCCTGCGAGATCTTCTGCAGCGCCCTGGAGGTGGATCAGGCCATAGAATACGGCAAGCGTGCCGTGGAGGCTGCACGTGCAATAGACTTCCAGCCGGGTATCGCAAACCACATGACGCAACTGAGTTATGCCTATGACCGCAAAGGAGAATATGAGCTGGGACTGCAGATGGCAGACTCCGCCATTGCCATTGTGAAGGCACAGGAACCCCTCGACCGCAACCAACTGGCAATCACGCTGGAGTACAAGGGATGGAATCTCATCGACATCGGCAGAAACGCCGAAGCCGTGGAGGCGCTGCGGGAAGCCATCCGGCTGGAAGAGGAGGTTGGGAATACCCACGCTGCCTGGTACGACTACCGTACCCTGGCTGAGGCCATGGCTCCCATAGATGCCCGAGGCGCCCTGGATGTCCTCAACCGCTATGTCCGTATGTCCGACACCATCCATGCCCAGCAGCTGAAGGAACTGATGAGTCAGGCCAATGCAGAGTTCC
This sequence comes from uncultured Bacteroidales bacterium, assembly GCA_902771725.1. Lineage (GTDB taxonomy): Bacteria > Bacteroidota > Bacteroidia > Bacteroidales > Bacteroidaceae > Physcousia. The sequence continues at coordinate 47,638 of CACXXT010000013.1, read as the reverse complement.
ACAACGATGAACTGCAGGAAGCCAATGTGGAGAGCCGACGCATGAACCGCATTGTCCTCTGGACCTCATTGGTTGTGTTTGTCCTGCTGGCCATGGTGATTGCCTCGCTGCTTTTTGCCTTCCGCCAGAAGAAGCGGACTGCCGACACACTGCGCCGTCTGACTGAAGCACGCGAGTCTTTCTTCACGAACGTTACCCATGAGTTCCGTACGCCGCTGACCGTCATCCTCGGATTGGGAAGGGAACTCCAGGACACTCCCCTCGCTGACACCAAACGACTGCAGGAAACAGGCGAGATGATTGAAAGGCAGGGAACGAGACTGCTGACACTGGTGAATCAGATGCTGGATATTTCCAAGGTGAAGTCAGCAATGGGCGAACAGCAACAGCAGTATGGCGACATCGCAGCTGTGGCAACGATGGTCGTAGAGACCTTGCGCGAGGCAGGCCGACAGAAAGGTGTGGAGGTGACCTTCGACACCGATGAGGGCGGTATCCTGGCAAACTTCGTTCCCGATTACGTAGACAAGATCATCACAAACCTTGTCGGCAATGCCGTGAAGTTCACTCCAGAAGGAGGAAGCGTGCATGCCGCCCTGCATCGTGTGGGCGACCAACTGGAACTGACCGTGGAGGACACCGGTTGTGGCATCGCAGCCGATGCTCTGCCCCATATCTTCGAGCCCTTCTATCGGGCAGATAATGTTGAAGCCCCAGGCAGTGGCGTGGGGCTGGCGCTGGTGAAGCAGATCGTCGATGCCGAGCATGGCGATATACAGGTGGCCAGTGAGGTGGGGAAAGGAACGAAGGTGAAGGTGCTCTGGAACCCCGGAAAACATCCTGCCGCAGCGCTCACGACCAGGGAGAAACCTGAGAACTTGTCGGGCAAAGATTCCTCGGATGCTGCGCCGGCTCCTGATACCTTCGAGAATGCACTGGCTACGTCAGAGCCAGCCGAGAGCGAGACCGCCCTACCCACACTACTGATTGTGGAAGACTCGCCAGACGTGGCCCGCTACATGGGTCACCTGCTGGAAGGACAATACGAACTACACTTTGCTACAAATGGACAGCAGGGTCTGCTGATGGCGCGCGAACTCATGCCGGATCTCATTATCACGGATGTGATGATGCCCTACACCGACGGACTGCAGCTCTGCAGAAGCATACGTGCCGATGAACTGACGAGCCATATCCCCATCATCATCGTCACTGCCAAGGCGACGGAAGCGGACCGCGTCCGTGGACTGCAAGAGGGTGCTGACGCCTACCTCTATAAACCCTTCAACGAGCAAGAACTGTATGTCAGGATCCAAAAGCTGTTGGAAACCCGACGAATGATACAAGAGAAATACGCAAAACTATCCGATATGAATCGCATGCCCAGCCAGAACACTCCCCTGGACGAAGAAGCATCTGCTGCCGAAGCAGCTTTTGAACCTTCTTCATTCTCACAACACTCAACCTCGTTTGTACGACAATTCGAGGAAGTCTTCCAAAGGCAGCTCGCTACGGGCAATGCCGACGTCGAGAGTATTGCAGCAGAGTTGTGCATAAGTACCTCGCAGTTGCGCCGCAAGATGAACGTCATCACGGGCATGTCGCCCAAGAAATACATCATGAGGATGCGTCTGGAACAGGCGCATAAGGAAATACTGCAGTTCCCCAATAAGAAACTGTCGGTTATCGCCGAGCGTTACGGCTTCTATGACCTCCCGCACTTCATCCGCATCTACAAAGAAGCGTACGGCATCACGCCGGGACGGGAGAGGCAGGACGATGAGAAATAGTATAGACTATCGGCTCACGTGTTTCTTCCCGTCCTGGATGACGATACCCTGGCGGGGTCGATTGATTTTGCGTCCGTTGAGGTCATATACAGAGGTGATGGCGGAAGATGCGGAAGGCGTGTCAGGAGAGAGTTCGCTGATGCCGTCGGGGTCGGCAACCACAGCAAGAATACCATCGGAAGCCAAGCGGGACGTATCCCACAGAAGTCCCGGGGCGGGACGTTCGGGAGTAATTTCCGGAGTGCCCGTGAGGGAAATCTTTCCTGTACCTGTGAAGACGGGCAGTTCGTCGCCTGCCTGCAGTGTGCCGCTGATCTGATTGATGACCAGGGTGGGGGAGGTGAGGGTGATGCGTCCGGAGACCTTGAAGGCATCGCAGGAGGTCTTGGTGCTGCGACGCACCTTCACCACGAGTCCGCCTCCCCGTTTGACGGTGAGCGGGCCGCCGTGGGTGAGGATGCCGATGGCGGAAACTGTGCCTGCGGCGAGTGTTCCCTCGTTCACGGTAAGCGCGCCGGTATTGTCGGTACCCGTCAGGCGCAGCGCACCTGTTCCATATTTATTCAGTGAACCCGTGAACTTGCCGGCGAAGGTGTCGTCTTTGCCCAGGTAACCTACGTTCCAGGTGCCCGTAGAGAGCTGTGCATCGGAGGCCGTGGACTGGAGAGACCCTATCTTGGTGGTGAGGTTCTGTTCCTCGGAACCCTGAGACTTGACGTGAACGGCATAGACTCCGGCACCGATTTTCATGGTAGCCTTGCTCAGGTCCGTGGCTGCGGTGATGCGGAACTGGCCACCCGTGACGTTCAGCGTGCCTTCGAAATTTGCCGCATTCATCGAGAAATCGCCGCGGACATACGGGAAACTGATATTCATCGTACCTGCTCCGAGCAGGGTGCCCTGAATCTTGCAGCGCTGACCGGTGTTCATGGTCAGCGTCTTGCCGGCCTCGATGGTCAGACGGTTCTGGAAGGTGGGAACCTGAGAGGTGGAGTTGTTGTTGAAGATGTTGATTGTTGCATTGCCCGTGACGGTGATAGGTGAACTGGAGACTCCGAAAGTGGTGTTCCAGGTACCCATGGCCAGAGTGCCCGCGGTGAGGATGGTTCCGCCGGAGTAGGTGTTGGCACCGCCGTAGGTGAGGTTCAGCTGCCCAGCCCCTTCTTTGCGCAGCGTGCCTTTGCCGCTGATGCGACCCTTGAGAGCGACTACGCCGTTGGCATTCTGGATGCTGGCGGTGTCGTTGAGCTGGAGGTCGCGGTTCGTCGCTGTGTTGGCGTTGTTGACGATGAGGCGTGCTTTGCCAATCTGCAGGTTGCGGACGTCTGTGGTCGCTGCACCCAGACTGCTGGGCAGACCACCGTCGGCCAGCTCCGAGACTTCCACAGTACCAGTGTTGATGATGGTGGCACCAGTATAGGTACTGCCCTTGGCACGCAGATTCACGCGTCCGCCGCCGTTCACCACCAAACTTCCTTCGCCGCTAAAACCTCCGGTTCCACCGATGGTTATGACCTTCGTCTGGTTCTCGAAGATGATCCCTCCGACAGGCATCAGTTCATCGGCCTGTACGGTGGTGCGCTGGGCGGCATCGCTGAAGATAATCTGGTCGCCGGCCACGAACTCTGTGGCTCCATCACCCAGCTGCCAGTTGGAAGTCTGGTAGTCCCATACGCCACTTTCGGCTCCCGTCCAGATGACACCCTCGGCAGCCTGGCGCTGTTCGTTGATGACGAGGCAGACGGCATGTTCATCTACCTTTATATTATAGGAGAGTCCTTCGAGACCAATGACACTGATGTTTGCGGCCTTTCCCTTGAATTCACCGGTGAAGGTGATCAGGCGGTGCTCGGCAGGCTGCAGTTTACCGGTGTGCTTAACGTGAATGGTCAGTTTGCTGCTGATGTCCAGGTCGCCCTCGATAGACAGGAGGTCTGAGGAGGGGGTGTTGTCGATATTGGCTTCGAAGAAGAGGGGCTTGTTGATGTTGAGGCTGCGTTTCAGGGTGATGGTGCCGAAGGGCTCCGAGACGTTGCCGGGACTGAGGCGGCCGCCTTCGTAGTTTAAGGCTCCCTCGAGGAGGAGATTACCGACAAGGGTGGCGTTGCCGGCAAGGGTGCCGCGGGCACGCAGTTCAACAGGTCCTTGGATCGTGTTGTTTACTTCGAGGATGCCCTCGGAGATGTATGTCGTGCCCGTATAGTTCATAGGTACGTTGATGGCGAACGTTCCCTGCTGGCTCTTCCAGAAATCCATGGAACCTTCAAAACTGCCGGTTCCATCGACAAATTGCCGCTGCCCGCGAACTGGCATTGCATAGATGACGGCGGGGCTGACAGCCTCGTTCAGGATGATGTGCGAGGGAGCATAGAGATCGATGAGCACGCTCTTGGCGTCGGCATAGGAAATGTTCTTGGAACGTGTATAGTCCGTGAAGGCATTGTTGCCTCCGGCGAAGGTGGCTGAACGGGCTGCTGCATTGCCGAACAGAGGGCCGAAGACGAGGTCGGTGACCATCGTAGGCGGCAATTGCGGGCGAGGCATATCATATCCGAGGTAGAAGCCTGGGTTGGGACTTTGGTAGTAGCCTTTGGTAGTGCAGTCGCCACGATAGTGCGGGTCTTCAAGCAGGCAGTAGATATTGTTGATGGGCGTGGTGTAGTCCGTGCTGACACCGACGACACCGACCTGGACATCATCTTCATTGTGCAGGAGGATGAGTTCCTCGCGCCAATCGCCGATGATATCGCCCCAAAATGCAGCACGCTTGGCGTAAACGGTGGTGTAGCGCCAGCCGCTGATTTTGGCAAACTCCACCTCACGTCCCTTGTAGAAATCCTGGATGTAAACGTTATAATGGCTGTCGCTGCTCTGCACTACTTCGCGGTCGGGCTCGGCATCCCACCAGATACCCTCACAAGGATATTGGTTCCCAAGTCCGCTGATGAGGTTGCCCTTGGCATCGTACATATTTCCGTCCATGGTGCTCCACATCTCCCATCCGAGGTGACTGGGGTCGACGTCCATGCACTCGCCACGGCCTACATCGCCCGTGGAAGGCATGTACCAACGCTTGATGCTCTCGCCCGTGGCGGCATCATACAGAATCATCCCCAGCTGGTCGCCGGCATACTGCTGTATGGCAAAGGTCTCGAGGCCCGGACGTTCGGGGTCGATGTCGCTGGTTCGGAAGCGGTCGCCGTGGGCGATGCCGGTGTTGAAGAGGATTTTGCCCGTGTGGTCCATGGTGTAGCCGCCGACAATCATCTCGTCGCGGCCGTCGCCGTCGGTGTCGCCGATGCGTATCTGGTGGAAGGCGGGAGCGCCGGTGGGTTCGTTGAACAACTCTTTCAGTTTCCCCGCCTTGCCGCCTTCAAAGTCGTAGGCTACGCCTAGGTTGTAGTAGTGGTGGTCACCGCCCGTGCCGCGCATGTGCCATTCCATGACCACTGCGGGGTGAACACCATCGTGGAAGAAGACCCCCATGTGGCCTACGTGCTTGTTGTACTCGTCGCCCATGAGGCTTTGACGATTGGTGCGGTTGTAGTGCTGGTTGTAGCTCTGCTCCACGCTGGCTTTCTCGCGGCCGGTGATTCCGTCGATAATGCTGATGTAGCGAGGTGCATTGCGAGTGCTCTGGGTCTCATAATCCACGATTCCATCGTTATCTGTGTCCGCTTTCGTGCCCCCATTCACGTAGAGCCCGAAGTCTTTCTTGTCGGGGTCCCAGAACTGGGTGCCGTCGGACGACTGGATGATGACATCACCATAGCCGTCGCAGTCCATATCTGCCATCGTTATCTGATCGTCCTGTCCGCTGCAACTGAGTTCGTTTGGTCCCAGTTTCACTGTCCACAGATGCTCGCCCGTGCGGAGATAACCCTCCACGTAGCAGTCGAGAGCGTTGGCGTTGCTGAGGCGGTTGACGACATAGTCCATCTCGCCATCACCATCGAGGTCAATTGGCCATACGTAGCTGGTATGGAACTGCGCGGCGGTGAGGGGCGATGCATCGAAAGAGATGCTCATGAACAGGTTGCGTATGTCGTAGCTCTTGACCACGAACGGCACGCTGGGCTCGCTCTCCATGCCATCCTTGATGATGGTGACCGCCACGGAAGCACCGACGGGAACCTTGGAGGAAGTGGTCTGCCAGTTGGTATTCGCCAGGGGGGTGCTGTTGGCCTTGGTGCCGTTGACATAGACGTTGTAGGTTGCATTCTCGGGTTCCTGGGCCAGACGGCGCCAGGAGACGAGGACATTGTTGCCATTGCGCACCGCCACGACTCCACGGCCGAGGGGTTGCTGGATGCGTTGGGCTAAAACGCAAGTCGTCGCGGTTGCTAACAATGTGACAGCCACGACGACGATGGAGAGGATTCGTTTCATTAGATATTCCCTACTTTAATAAGGTATTCTGCAATCTGCACGGCATTGAGGGCTGCGCCCTTCTTGATCTGGTCGCCGCAGAGCCAGAAGGTGAGGCCGTTCTCGTTGGCTAAATCCTGACGGATGCGACCGACGAAGACATCGTCCTTGCCCGCAGTGAACAGAGGCATGGGGTACTGCTTGTTGGAGGGATCGTCGATGACGGTGATGCCGGGAGCCTGGGCGAAGGCGGCGCGCGCTTCATCGGGACTGATCGGACGTTCGGTCTCGATCCAAACAGCCTCGGAATGGCTGCGGAGCGAAGGCACGCGAACGCACATCGCCGAGCAGGCTGCGTCGGTGTGCATGATCTTGCGTGTCTCGTTGAACATCTTCATCTCCTCCTTGGTGTAGCCGTTGTCGGTGAAGACGTCGATTTGAGGGATGACGTTGTATGCCAGCTGATAGGCGAACTTATTGACGGTGGCGGGACGACCGTCGAGCACCTCGCGGTACTGCTGTTCCAACTCAGCCATGGCGGCAGCACCGGCACCGCTGGCAGCCTGATAGCTGGCGACGTGGATGCGGCGGATATGGCTGATGCGCTCCAGAGGCTGGAGGCAGACCACCATCATAATTGTGGTGCAGTTGGGGTTGGCAATGATGCCACGTGGACGGGTGAGGGCGTCCTCGGCGTTGCACTCGGGCACCACGAGGGGTACATCCTCGTCCATGCGGAAAGCGGAGCTGTTGTCAATCATCACCGTGCCGTGCTTGGTGATGGTCTCGGCGAAATCCTTGGAGGTGCCGCCACCGGCGCTGACGAAGGCTACATCGATACCCTTGAAATCGTCGTTGTGCTGCAGCAGACGGACCGTGTAGTCTTTGCCGCGGAAGGAATAGGTGCGTCCGGCGCTGCGCTCGCTGCCGAACAGCACAAGGTCGTCAATGGGGAAGTTACGCTCATCGAGCACACGGAGAAATTCTTGGCCTACGGCGCCACTGGCGCCAACGATAGCTACTTTCATATAGATTCGGTTTTATATTTGCGGGGCAAAGATACATAAAAGTTGAAAGTTGAAAGTTGAAAGTTGAAAGTTTTTGCGCTTTAAAGGGCCTTTTTCGTAAATAATTGCTCTATTTGGGAAGATTTCTTTAATCTTTAAACTTTAAACATTAAACTTTTCCGTACCTTTGTGGCCAGAAATGAATGCATTGGTTACGAATCCGACGTGGATTTTCCTCGTCATGCTCCTGATTATCCTGCTGGCACCCATCGTGCTGCGCCGTCTGCGTGTGCCCCACATCATCGGGCTCATTCTGGCGGGGTTGCTCGTCGGTCCCAACGGGCTGCACGTGTTGGACCGCGACGGCAGCATCGTGCTCTTCGGGCAGGTGGGTATCTACTACATCATGTTCCTGGCAGGTCTGGAGATGGATATGGGCAGCTTCCGCCGTCACGGTCGGCAGGGAGCACTCTTCGGAGGCCTGACCTTTGCCATTCCCCTCTTGTTCGGCTTTGCCATCGGCCGCTGGGTGCTGGACTTGAGCACAGCCTCGTCGCTGTTGCTTAGCAGCCTGCTGTCCAGCCACACGCTGGTGACCTATCCCATCGTCGGACGTTATGGCTTGGGCAAACACCCGAGTGTGGTGCATGCCATCGTGGCCACTGCCATTGCCTCGTTTGGAGCGCTGTTGCTTCTGGCCATCGTGGTGCAGGGCGTCCGCGGCGGTGGTAGCGGTTGGTACTGGGTGCGTTTCGCCGCCGGTATCGCCGTCTACATTGTCGGCGTGGCCTATGTGTTCCCGAAAGTAGGCCGCTGGTTCCTGCGTCGGAACGAGGATGCAGTCACGCAGTTCGTCTTTGTCCTGGTGCTGGTTTTTGTCAGCGCATTCCTCGCTTCTCAGGTGGGACTGGAAGGCCTGCTGGGTGCTTTCCTCGCCGGACTGGTGCTGAATAGGATCATACCTCGTGGCGGGCCGCTGATGGTACGTCTGGAGTTCGTAGGTAATGCCATTTTCGTGCCCTACTTCTTGATCGGAGTAGGTATGATTATCGATATGCATGTGCTCTTCGGCAGTACTCGCACGCTGTGGCTTGCAGCAGTCATTATCACGGCAGCTGTCGTGAGCAAGTGGCTGGCAGCTGTGGTGATGCAGCGTCTGACAGGTGGACGGCTGGAAGACCGCCGGATGATGTTCGGACTTACGAACTCCCACGCAGCAGGTGCGCTGGCCATTGTGATGATAGCCACAGCGCCTGACGTTCAGCTGATGGACTCCCAGGTGCTGAATGCCACGGTGCTGCTCATTCTGGTATCCTGCATCATCAGTTCCTTCGAGACGGGACGTGCCGCCCGCCGGCTGGCGATGCAGACGACTGAGACGGAGCGTAACCGAGGGTCTTACCACGGAAAGTGCCTCACCGCCTATGCCTATCCTCAGACTGTGGACACGCTGACGCAGCTGTCTATCATGATCCGCAATCCGCATATCGCCGATTCGCTCATGGGTCTGGCCATCTCCATGGACGACGACCCCGACGCGGCTCTCCGCATCAGCGGACAGCACAATCTGGAACGTGCACGTCAGATTGCTGCTGCTGCCGACGTGAAGATGTCCACCATGAGTCGTGTGAGTTCGAACGTAGCCAGTGCTATCGTACATACGATGCGCGAAGTCGATGCGGGCGAAGTCATCCTGGGTCTGCACGAGATGGCGGACGGACAGCTGGCGGGTAAACTGGGTGTGGTCACCCAGAGTATCTTGGCCACCACCCACCGTGAGGTGCTGCTCGTACGTCTGCAGATGCCACCGGGAACAGTGCGCCGCATCGTCGTTGCCGTGCCGCCGCAGGCGGAGTACGAGGTGGGGTTCTACAAATGGTTGGAGCACCTCTGCCGCATCGGCGAACAGACAGGACAGTTCATGCGATTCCACACCTGTGGAGACACAGGCTATTATATTAAGGAATACCTGAAACAGGCACACCCCTCCGTGCGTCATGAGGTGCGCGTGGAGAAAGGCTTCGGAGCGATGCTGATAGGCCTGAAGGACGAGGTGAATGCCGACCACCTGCTGGTGATTATTTCCTCGCGTGCCGGCTTTATCTCCTTCACTCCGGCTTTCAACACCCTGCCTTCGGTGCTTGCCCGCAACTTCTCCCACACCAATATCATCCTCCTCTATCCCGACCAGTACGGCGATCCGCAGGAAACGCACTCGATCTTTGCTCCCAATGGACAAAGCGTCACCCAACGACAGTTGCTGTTCGAGGAGTGGCTGGAGAAACTGAGAAACTGAAAGGATATAAAGATTTATAGATTTGAGGATTTAAAGATTTAAGGAATTGTATAAGAATGATAGAATTAAGAAATATCCACAAGTCATTCGGCACGCTGGAAGTGCTGAAAGGCATAGATCTCGACATCGCTCAGGGCGAGGTCGTCAGCATCGTGGGTCCCAGCGGTGCCGGCAAGACGACACTTTTGCAGATCATGGGCACTTTGGACCGTGCCGATAGCGGTTCTGTGGTCATCAAAGGTACGGATGTCTCGCGTCTTGGACAGAAAGAACTGGCGCGTTTCCGCAATCGCCAGATAGGTTTCGTCTTCCAGTTCCACCAACTGTTACCGGAGTTCACGGCGCTGGAGAACGTCATGATTCCCGGTCTCATCGGCGGACGTAACCGACGGGACACACGGCGAAGGGCGATGGAACTGCTGGAGTTCATGGGTCTGGCTGAGCGTGCCGGTCACAAGCCATCGGAACTCTCAGGCGGCGAGAAGCAGCGTGTGGCGGTGGCACGTGCGCTCATCAACGAACCGGCTGTCGTCATGGCAGATGAACCCAGCGGCAGCCTGGACAGTGCCAATAAGGCAGAACTGCATCGCCTCTTCTTCGACCTGCGCGACCGTCTGGGGCAGACCTTTGTTATCGTCACACACGACGAGGAACTGGCTCGCACCACAGACCGCACCATTCACATGAAGGACGGAATGATTATTGATAGCTTATGAAATTACGACTTGGAAGAATGAATCGCCTGACCGTGGCGCGACGTGCCGACCACGGACTCTATCTCAGCGGTGGTCCGGAGGACATCTTGCTGCCGATGAAATACGTGCCGGAATCCACAGAAATCGGCGATGAAATCGACGTTTTTGTGTATCTCGACTCCGAAGAACGCCTTGTGGCAACCACCGAGACGCCGAAGGCGCAGGTGGGTGATTTCGCCTGGTTGCGTGTGGCGTGGGTGAACAATTTCGGTGCTTTCCTCGACTGGGGACTGACGAAGGACCTCTTCGTACCTTTCCGCGAACAGAAGATGAAGATGCAGAAGGACCGCAGCTACCTCGTACACGTTCACCTCGACCCCGAGACCTATCGCATTATGGCATCTGCCAAGGTGGAACGTTATCTGAGTGAGGACTACCCTCCCTTCCATGGAGGCGATGCCGTGGACTGCCTCATCTGGCAGAAGACCGATTTGGGCTTCAAGGTGATCGTCGACAACCGCTTTCAGGGTCTGCTCTTCGACGATGAGATCTTCCGCCAACTCCACAGCGGCGACCGGCTGACGGCCTATGTCAAGCAGGTGCGTCCCGACGGAAAGATAGATCTCTCGTTGCAGAAGAAAGGGCAGAAGGCCGTGGTGGACTTCAGCGATGTGTTGCTGCAGCACCTGCAGACCAACGGTGGCTTCACGCCTCACGGCGACAAGAGCCCTGCCGAGGAAATCTATGCCCTCTTCGGAGTTAGCAAGAAGGTGTTCAAGAAAGCCGTAGGCGACCTGTATCGCCGCCGACTGATTACCATCGGAGACGACGGATTGCGCCTCACAACCGAGGGCGCTGCACAATAAATCGGGGGTCGTGCGCGTTATTCTTTATATGAAAAGAATTTTCCTTATATTGGTATGCTTGGTGACGACCCTGTTGTCCGTTGCCCAGGAACAGCGTATCCAGAACCGCCCGTACCTGGACACCCGCTTCCTGCACTACGGCTTCTTCATCGGTGTCGATATGATGGACTTGGAGCTTCAGAACAACGGCTATGTGGATCCAGAGTCTGGCGAGCAGTGGTACACGGAGGTGGACAACTACCAGCCAGGCTTTGTCGTCGGTGTACTGGGCGAACTGCGCTTGAACAAATACCTTGGCCTGCGCTTGCAGCCCTCAATCCATTTCGGTCAGAAGCACCTCGTCTTCCATGAGCAGCTGTCCTGCCGGGATTCCACGCAGAACCTCAAGTCCACCTACCTCTCGGTGCCTATCGCTTTGAAGATTGCCGCACCGCGTTACAACAATTTCCGTCCGTACTTCTCTGTGGGCGTGGCTCCGACGATAGACCTCACGGCGCGCAAGCGCATGGCGTTGCGTACCGAGGCGCTGGATTGCTACATCGAGCTGGCCGCCGGTTGCGACATTTACCTTCCGTTCTTCAAGCTGATTCCCGAGGTTCGTTTCAGTTTCGGTCTGCGGGATATCCTGGTCCACGACCGTGACGACCTCGTCGACACGTCTCTGCTGAAGTTCACCAAAAGCCTGGACAAAGGCCACTCGAAAATGATTACCCTCGCATTCTATTTCGAATAAACCACTAACAAAAAAACTAACTAACGATTCACTCAACGTATGAAACATTTCTTACTCCCTCTCATTCTGACGGTCGCTGCCGTCCATAATCTTTGTGCCCAGGACTCCTACAGCGGCACCGTTGTTGCCGACGAAGGCGCCTGGTGTTGGTTTGCCGACCCGCGTGCGCTTCACTACGAAAATGCCAGCGGCACCATCAACGCCACTTATATCGGATACATCGATGTTCATGGCAACGTCAAGGCTACGCAATACGACTGGGTCGCCCATCGCAAGACCGATGTGCTTGTGCGCAGCTACTTCCAGCCCGATGACCACAACAACCCGACGTTCGTGGTGCTGCCCGACGAGCGCGTGATGATCTTCTACACCCGCCACACGGACGAGGCCAAAATCTGGTACCGCATCTCCCAAAAACCGGGCGACATCACCGCTCTTGGAGAAGAGAAGTTTCTGGCCACGGCCAACAACACCACATACCCGTCGCCCTTCATCCTCGCGGATGACCCCAATCATATCTATCTGTGCTGGCGCGGTATCAATTGGCACCCGACCATTGCCCGCTTGACGATGCCCGACCAGGACGATAACTGCCGCTTCGACTTCGAACCCAAGCAGATTGTACAGAGCACAGGCGCCCGCCCCTACGCTAAGTATCAGAGCAACGGCAAGGACAAGATCTACCTCAGCTACACGACCGGTCACCCCGACAATGAGCAGCCGAACTGGCTGTATTTCAATGTGATTGATATCAACAAAGGAAATGGCCCCATCCTGCGCGACTTGCAGGGAAAGCAGTTGAGCGTGATTGCCAACGGTGTCTTCAACGTCAACAAACAAAGCAGTTATGCCAGCAGTTATCCTGCAACCGTCGTGGACAACTCCGCCAACATCCGCAACTGGGTGTGGCAGATCACCCTGGACAAGGACGAGCATCCTGTCATAGCCTATCCCCACATCGACGACGCCAAGACCACTCATGTCTACTGGTATGCCCGCTGGACGGGTACGGAGTGGCGTCGCACCTGGGTGCAGTACGCAGGCCACGCCTTTCATCAGAACTGGAATTCCACCGAGAAATGCTACTCCGGCGGCATGGCTGTGGATCCCGATAACATCAACGACCTCTACCTCAGCATTCCCACCAAGAGCGGAAAATACAATAAGGACGGTGTCTACGAAATCTGGAAATACACCATTGACGACGAGGGCAAGGTGGCAGGCAGCGAGCAAATCACCCGTAACTCCACGAAGAACAACGTCCGTCCCTTCATCATCCCGGGCTCCGGGAATTCCAAGATGCGTCTCACGTGGATGAACGGCGACTACTACTACTGGATGGTCAAGCAGGGCTACCCCAAAGGCTATCCTACTGACATCCGCGTGGATTATGCCTGGGAGGAGGAGCTGACCAGGGAGCCGGAAGGTTTGGACCACCTGCCATACTTCTCTTTGGGTGCAGGCAAGTCGATAGCTATCGGCTATGTCATGAACACTTCAAATTATGTGGGCAAGTTGCTGACTGTCGACGGCAACACCCCACTTACCTATAGCCTCGGTGCCGACAACTACCCCGTGGTCACTATCGGCAATCAGAACTTTCGTAGCCAGAACCGCTTGCTGACCAGTGATGACTGGGCCACGCAAAGCACAGGTACCAGTGGTGACAACCACCCGACGAAAGTATCTTCATGGGTGCTCACGCTGACTTACGATGGCAAGACATTGACCACTTATCGCAACGGTCTCGTGGATCAGGTCATTGAGGCAGAAGGCATCAAAGGCGAAGTCAACCCTTACGCAGAGAGTGGCATAAATGGAGAGAAGATGCCCTTCAACCATAAGGCCGTCAGCATTGAGAACGATTACGTCTGTCATTCGCCCATGGCCGTGCAGAGTATCGTCAAGAAGGTTCAGGACGGGATTGCGGCCAATCTAGCAGCAGCGGCACTAGAGACCCTCTCCCTCCCCGCCGAGACCCGCACCGACCTCGTCCTGCCCGCCTCGATACTCGGCCTCGACATCACCTGGAAGAGTTCCAACGAACAAGTCATCTCCTCGCGCGGCGTGCTCTTCAGCCTTGCCGAAAACCAGACCGTCACCCTCACCGCCACCATCGCCGGCGAGAGTCGCAGCTTCGAGGTCAAGGCACTTGCCCGCGACATCACCAAGAATCTGCGCTATGAGCTGCCCGCTGTCCTGGACCTCACCAAGAACACCGCTTCAGGTTTTGCCAAGAACAAGTACGGACTGGCCCCGGAGGGACTGCTCAGCGGACTGCGCTCCTTCACCGTCCTGCTCAAGGCCAACGCCAAGAGCCTCACCAAGGCACCTCGTTTCTATGACTTCGGTTCCGGCAGCGGCAACAGTCTTTTCTTCCGTGCCAACCCGCTGTCGGCGGGTGTGAAGTACAATGGCGGAACGACCACGATGGTCAACAGCAGTACCACCCTGAAGACAGGGCAGGACTATCTGCTGGCCGTCAGCTACGATGCTGCCACGCGCGCGACGCGCATATTTATTAATGGTGAAGAGGACGTCAGCGGAACCGCTAATCAGGTGGAAGCCTACCAACTCTATGATCTGGCGCATGACACCCGCAACTATATCGGTCGCACCCAGTGGTGGGACAGCTCTTACAAAGCCGACAATGTGGACTTCGTGGGAACCATCGGTGACCTGCGCGTCTATGACGTCTGTCTCACTCGTGAAGAGATTCGCCAGCTCCAGGGAATCGGCGTAGACGATGGGGTAGGGCAGTTAATAAAAGCGTCGGCGGCAACGGATGCCACCGACGTATTCGACCTCAGCGGGCGCCGTGCTGGCACGGTGGCTTCCCATCTGAGGAAAGGACTTTACGTCCAGCAGGGACGTAAGGTTATCCGGTAAAAGACTATTCGACTTTTAGTCCGATCTCCAGCACCCCGCTTATCTCCTGCTTGGGCATAATGTGGTACACCAGCAGGGTAAGTGGGGTGTCGGGTATCGTTTGTGCTGGGGTGCAGATAGCTTCCGCCTCGTGGATCACCACCCCGGAGGTTTCCCACCTGCCGTTCTCCCGAGTCATCGGGATGAAAAGGGTGTCGCGGCGCGGAGGGGGTGGCTGCTGGAGGCTTGGCGTCGCGGCGAAGCGCTGTTCCAACACTAGCCAGAGTCCCTGATATTCCATCTGTTCCGTTACCCGGGCACTCAGGGAGAAGGTGTTGAGCGAACTGGTAGTGTCTGCCGGCAACTCGAAGCGCAACGTGTCCGTACAGCTCCATCCGTGCGGATTCACGGGGAGAAAACGGTAGTACCGCACATGTGTGCGGCAGGCGAGGACGCACAACAGCAATCCTCCTGCCACCAGTAGGCACAGACGGCGGAGTGTGGTACGACGGTCATGCATGGGGTTATTCGGCACTGGCTTCGGCAGCGGGTCCGCTCTTCTTCTTTTTCTTCTTTTTCTTCTTGCGGGCGCGGTCGAAGCGGGTGAGGTCTTCCTGCGTGGCCAGATCCACGGGCTTGGCAGGAGCTTCCTTGCTCTCATCGAGGGCTGCAGGCTTCTCGCCTTCCTTGTTCATCGCAATGATGTCCATGGCGCGCTCGGCGGTGATGGTAGTGAGGTTGGCGGCGATGCGGCGGTCACTGCTGTAGGTGACCAGACCTGCGAGGATGTCGGCCTTGAAGTAGTAGAACGTGCCGTCCTGCGTCTCGAGATGTACCTCGCGGCTGGGCAGCCGGCGGCTGGCCTCCACATATTGGTCCACCTCAAAGTTCATGCAGCATTTCAGTTTGGCGCACTGTCCGGCCAGCTTCTGGGGATTCAGGCTGAGGTCCTGGAAGCGTGCGGCGGCTGTGGAGACGCTGGAGAAGTTCTTCATCCAGGTGGTGCAGCAGAGCTCACGTCCGCAGGGACCGAATCCTCCGATGCGTCCTGCCTCCTGGCGGGCGCCGATCTGCTTCATCTCGATGCGGACGTGGAACGCCTCGGCCAGCACCTTGATGAGCTGGCGGAAGTCTACGCGGCCGTCGGCGATGTAGTAGAAGATGGCTTTCAGCCCGTCGCCCTGGTACTCGACATCGCCGATCTTCATCTCCAGCCCGAGTTCCTTGGCTATCTGTCGGCTGCGGATCATCGTCTCGTGCTCGCGAGCCTTGGCTTCCTCGAACTTCTCCATGTCCACAGGTCGTACCTTGCGGTAGACGCGCTTGATGTCGTCCGGGTTCTTGGGCGGCGTGCGCTTCATCTGCAGCAGCACCAGCTTTCCTGTCAGGGTCACGGTTCCGATGTCATGTCCGGGCGATGCCTCCACGGCTACCACGTCACCTTTCTCCAGTGGGAGGTGGTTGCTGTTGTGGTAGAAGCCCTTGCGGGTGTTCTTGAACTGCACCTCCACTAGGTCTGTGGCTTCGACGTTGCCGGGAATGTCAGCGAAGTAGTCGAAGACGTTCAGCTGCGTGCTCTGTCTGGCGCAGCCGCGGCGGCAAAGACCGCGCTCGCCGTTGAACACAGGGAGCACCCCTCCGGTATCGGGGCCGTTCTGCTCTTTCAGGACACCTCCCCGTTCTCCCTCAGACGGGATAGCAGACTGTATCTGGCTTGTTGTTTCGTTTTCCATATATGAGTAATGTTTCAAGTCTTGTTTTTTGTGGGGTTGCTTCTTCCTCGGCGGGAAGAGGCTTTATTTTATCAGTAGCACGATGATTTTCAGAGCCATGGTGAAGAACACCATGCGTGCATTGACGTTTTGTGCGATGTCGTTCTCTGCGCGTGCCAGCTCCTCGGTGATGGGGATTACGTTGCGCTCGTTGATGAATCGGGCGAAGTTGCGGCTGAAGGCCGCTTCTTCCTCCGTCTGTGCGTTCAGTTCCGGTAGGTGGAAGTTGTAGACGAAGTTCTCGCGCACCTGTCGCTGGCAGAACGCCAGGAACTGTTTCTGCGGCTCGCGTCCCAGACCTGCCATGTGCTCTGCCCAGTCGCGCAGATCCTTCACCTTGCGCTGGTAGCTCAGGCGCATCAGCATCTGGAAGAGTTCCAGCGACTGGCGTTCGTCGCGCGGCGGATGTGCCTGGCGGTATTCCTCCGGCGAGAGGGGCGGTACCAGCAGCCGCTGCGTGCGGCTGAGGATGGTACCCAGCACCAGGTCGGGTTCCTCGGACACCATCAGGAAATGAGTGCCGGCGGGAGGTTCCTCAAAGAGTTTCAGCAGTTTGTTCGCCGACTCCTGGTTCATCTTCTCCGGCAGCCAGACGACCATCACCTTGCGGCCGCCCTGATTGCTCTTCAGTGCCAGCTTGCGCTGGATGTTGTCGGCCTCTGCCACGTAGTATTTGGCCTGCTGGTTCTCGGCTTTCATCACTGCCAGCCAGTCGTTGAGGTCGAAGTACGGACTCTCGAGCACGCGCGAGCGCCAATCCTTAATATAGATGTCGGACACTGCGTCCTCCGGCTTCGTCTTTGAGTCCTTGACGATGGGGAAGGTGAAATGCAGGTCTGGGTGTTCCAGCTTGGCAGACATCTTGCAGGAGTTACATTCGCCGCAGGCCGAACCGTCCTCGGCAGGATGCTGGCAGAGCAGCGCCTGGGCGAAGGCTACGGCCAGCGCCAGCTTGCCCGAGCCTGCCGGACCCGTGAACATCAGCGCGTGCGGCACGCGTCCGCCTCGCAGGTCGGCCAGTAATCGCTCTTTGACTGCACTTTGTCCTATGACGGCTTCGAACGGCATGCTAATAGATCTCCTTTGCTATTTTTTTGATACTTTCCACGGCGCTCAGCGTGTAGAAATGCAGGCTTTGCACTCCGTGGGCGATGAGCTCGCGGCATTGTGCTACGCCCCATTCCACGCCCACCTGCCTGACCTCCTCGTCTGTCTTGCATCGGCACAGCTCCTTATATAGCGGCTGAGGCAGGTCGCAGCGGAAGGTCTTCGGTACTACGCTGATTTGCGAGAGTTTCGTCAGCGGTTTCAGCCCTGGGATGATGGGGATGGTGACCCCCGCCTGGCGTGCCCGTTCGATGAAGGTGAAGAACCGCTCGTTGTCGTAGAACAGCTGTGTGATGGCTACTTTGGCACCACGCCGCTGTTTCTCCAGCAGCACCTGGATGTCGCTCTCCAGGTTCGGTGCCTCCTCGTGCTTCTCGGGATAGCACGCTACTCCGAACTCAAAAGGCTTTCCCTTCACCTTCATCGGTGTGCCGTCGGCGAAGAAACCCTCGTTGAAGCGGTTCACCTGGTCGATGAGCTCCAGGGCGTGGGTGTAGCCGCCTGGCGTAGGCTGGTACATCGACTCCTCGCGCGCCTTGTCGCCACGCAGCAGGAACACGTCCTCGATGCCCAGGAACTGCAGGTCCAGTAGTGCGTACTCGATATCCTGACGTGTGCTCCCCGAGCAGACCAGATGCGGAATCACGGGGATGCCCCACCGCTGCTGGATGGCCGCGGAGATGGCGATGGTGCCCGGGCGGCGGCGTACACGACTGCGTTCCACCAGTCCCCCTTCCACCTCGCGGTAGACATACTCCGCGCGGTGGGTGGTGATGTTAATGTGCCGGGGGCGGAAAGGCGCCAGTTCCTCGATGGTGCGGAACAGCGTTTCTGTGCCCGTCCCCTTCAGGGGAGGCAGCACCTCGAAGCTGAAACCGGGAATACCCACGCTCGCATCCTTCTCGCTAGGGAGGGGGGAGGGTTGGCTTGAAGTTTCGTTTATAGAATAGAGTCTTGTTAACATTGTGTTTAGGTTCCGCAGGCTAGCGCTTGTCCTTATTCCACCGCATAGCCTTCCCCTCATGGTCTGGAGGGGAAGGGGCGGTTTTCATTCAGTTCTTGCAGCAGAGGGGCTTCAGCTGCTTGAAGAAGTCGTTGCCCTTGTCGTCGACGAGGATGAAGGCGGGGAAGTCCTCGACTTCAATCTTCCAGATGGCTTCCATGCCGAGTTCGGGGTATTCCACGCACTCGATTGACTTGATGCTGGACTGGGAGAGGACTGCTGCCACGCCGCCGATGGTGCCGAGGTAGAAGCCGCCATGCTTCTGGCAGGCATCGGTGACCTGCTGCGAGCGGTTGCCCTTGGCGATCATCACCAGGCTGGCACCATGATCCTGGAACTCGTCCACGTAGGGATCCATGCGGTTGGCCGTGGTGGGACCCATGGAACCACAGGGGTAGCCTTCGGGAGTCTTGGCGGGACCGGCGTAAAGCACGGGATAATCCTTGAAGTACTGGGGCAGGTCCTCGCCGGCATCCAGACGGGCTTTCAGCTTGGCATGGGCGATGTCGCGGGCCACGATGATGGTGCCCTTGAGGTTCACGCGGGTGCTGACGGGATACTTTGTCAGTTCAGCGCGCACGGCGTCGATGCCCTGCGAGAGGTCGATCTCAATGCCCTTGGTGCCTTCGCCCGGACGGCGCAGTGCCTCGGGAATGAGCTCCGTGGGGTTGCTGTCCATGACTTCGAGCCAGATGCCGTCGCGGTTGATCTTGGCCTTGATGTTGCGGTCTGCCGAGCAGCTGACGCCCATGCCGATGGGGCAGCTTGCTCCGTGGCGGGGCAGGCGGATGACGCGGATGTCGTGGGCCACGTACTTGCCTCCGAACTGTGCTCCGAGTCCGATGTTGTGGGCTTCGCGCAGGAGCTTCTGCTCGAGGTCGATGTCGCGGAAGGCGCGGCCGGTCTCGTCGCCCGTGGTGGGCAGACTGTCGTAGTACTTGATGCTGGCGAGCTTCACGGTCAGCAGGTTCTTCTCTGCCGAGGTGCCGCCGATGACAAAAGCGATGTGGTAGGGAGGGCAGGCTGCGGTGCCGAGGCTCTTCATCTTCTCCACGAGGAAGGGAATCAGCGTGCCCTCGTTCTGGATGGTGGCCTTGGTCATCGGGTAGAAGTAGGTCTTGTTGGCCGAGCCGCCTCCCTTGGCGACCATGACGAAGCGGTACTCAGCGCCCTCGCAGGCTTCGATGTCAATCTGTGCGGGCAGGTTGCAGCGGGTGTTCACCTCGTCATACATGTTCAGCGGGGCATTCTGCGAGTAGCGGAGGTTGTCTTGTGTGAAGGTGTTGAAGACGCCGCGGCTCAGGGCTTCTTCGTCCTCGAAGCCAGTCCACACCTGCTGGCCTTTCTCGCCGTGGATGATGGCGGTGCCGGTGTCCTGGCAGAAGGGGAGGATGCCCTTTGCGGCCACCTCGGCATTGCGCAGGAACTGCAGGGCCACGTACTTGTCGTTCTCCGTGGCTTCGGGGTCGCTGAGGATGGCGGCCACCTGGAGGTTGTGCTCGCGGCGAAGCATGAATTCCACATCGTGGAAGGCCTGCTGGGCCAGCAACGTCAGGGCTTCCTTGGAGACTTTGACGATCTCCTTGCCCTCGAACTCGGCAGTTGTCACACCTTCTTTGGAGAGAAGGCGGTATTCGGTTTTGTCTTCGCCCAGCTGAAACATAGGGGCGTACTTGAATTCTGTGTTAGCCATTATGATGAGTTTAGAGTTTAGAGTTTAAAGTTTAGAGCAGTTATGGAGTTTAAAGTTTAAAGTTTAATGTTAACATCCTACACCGTTTTGCGGTTCGTGCTACGATGGATGCAGTAGGTGACGACACCCCAGATGATGCTTGTCTGTTCAGGCGTCACGCGGATGGGTTCGTAGGCCTCATTGTGAGGCTTCAGCCACACCACTCCCTGCGCTCGCTGGCTGAGGTCCAGCTCCTTGATGGTGAAACCGCCGTCGACGTATGCCACGACGACATCTCCGCTCTGGGGCTCCAGGGAGCGGTCCACGACGAGCAGGTCACCGGGCATATAGCCGGCACCGATCATGGAGTCACCCTTCACCCGTGCGAAGAATGTGGCTTCGCGGTGGTGGATGAGGGTCTTGTTGAGGTCGATGGCTTCTTCCTCGTAGTCCGTGGCGGGAGAGGGGAAACCGGCACGCACGCCCTCGGGGAAATAGGGCAGCAGCACCTCTTCACCCACCTCGGCGGTCAAGATCTGTACTTCGTTCATGACGGAATGTGGCTTTTTGTGGCGCAAAAATACATAAAATAATCGATAATTACCCGGAGGAGAAGGAAAAATCGCAAATCCAGAGCCGCCAAATCGTAAATTTCGTTACTTTTGTCCTCGCTATGCTCTACGCACTGGTGGATTGTGACAATTGTTACGTCTCCTGCGAGCGGGTTTTCAATCCCTCGTTGGAAGGCAAGGCGGTCGTGGTTCTTTCGAACAACGACGGTTGTGTGGTGGCGCGCAGTCCGGAGGCGAAGGCGATGGGTGTGCCCGAGGGCTTGCCCTTCTTCCAGCTGGCGGAGCGATTCCCCGGCAAGGAGATCCACGCCCTGAGCAGCAACTACACTCTCTATGGCGATATGTCGCGTCGCGTGATGAGCATCCTCCGCCAGAGCGCGCCTGACATCTTTATATATAGTATCGATGAAGCCTTCCTCTCACTGGACGATTCGCCCTATGTGAACGTGGACTACAAAGCTTGGGGCGAGGAACTGGCGGCGAGAGTACGCCGTTGGACGGGGATGCCCGTGAGCATCGGCATCGCCAGCACGAAGACGCTGGCAAAACTGGCCAGTAAGTTTGCCAAGCGCTATCCGGGCTACCGGAAATGCTGCTTCATCCAGACGGACGACCAGCGCGAGAAAGCCCTCTCGCTGTTTCCCGTGGAGGACGTGTGGGGCATCGGACGGCGCCACGCCACGCGTCTGGCTGCTACTGGCGTGAAGACGGCGCTGGACTTCACCCGCCTGCCTGCCGCCGTGGTGCAAAAGACGATGACAATCACGGGGCTGCGCACCTGGATGGAGCTCCGCGGCCGCGACTGCATCTCCCTGGACCTTTTGCCTCGTAAACAGACTATCTGCACCTCGCGCAGCTTTCCTCGTATGCTCTCCTCGCGTGATGACTTGGCCGTGGCCGTGGCCGGTTTTGCCGCCCGTTGTGCACAGAAACTGCGCCGCCAGAAGAGCATGGCGCAGATGGTCACTGTGTTCATGTCCACCAATCCCTTCCGGGAGGAACTGGATCAGTTCTCGCTCAGTCGCAGCGTCTCGCTGCCCGCTCCGGCTCAGTCCGACACGGAGATTGTCCGTGCCGCCCACGAGGCGATGGATGCGTGCATGGAGATTGCTTCGCGCCGGGGACTTCCCCTGTGGAAGCGTGCCGGAGTCGTCGTCAGCGGTATCGTGGCAGACAGTGAGATACAGACCTCCTTCCTCGACATTCCACCCGTCTTGAAGAAGAAGTTCCAGCAACTCTCCGCCGTGGCCGACCGCATCAATGCCCGTCTCGGCGACGAGTCCATACAGGTGGCGGCAGCACTCCGTGCCTCAGACCCTGCAACGGGCAAGGCTCTCACCTTCCGCAACAGCATTCTCCACGACCGCCGTTCGCCTTTCTACACCACCGATATCCGCGACATTATTAAAGTGGAATAGCGCGCTCGTGCGGTTTAGCGGGAGAGGGTGAGACGGAGGGTGCCTACGTAGCGGCCGTTCTTGCCCATCTGGTTGTCGGGGACGGGGATGCCGTCGGCATTCTGGAGCACTTGGGGGCTGCGGAAATAGGTATGGCTGTGGCCTCCGAGGACGAGGTCGATGTTGCGTGTGGCGGGGATGAGGTCTTCATCGCTGACCGTGGTAACCTGCCATCCGAGGTGGGAGAGGCAGACGACGAGGTCGCACTGTTCCTGAAGCTTCAGGTAGTCTGCCACGGGCTGTGCGGCCTCGATGGGATCGGTGTAGGCTACGCCCTCGCAGGTGTGGGCGGCAACGAGTCCCTCGAGTTGGGGTGCCACGCCGAGAACTCCTATCTTCAGTCCACTGCGACGGAGGATGACGTAGGGCTGCACGAGACCTTCGACGGGGGTGCCGGTGAAGTCGTAGTTACAGCATACGATGGGGAATTTGGCCAGGCGGAACAGGCGCGCCATGTTCTCCAGTCCGAAGTCAAATTCGTGGTTGCCGATGGTGGCGGCATCGTAGCCCATGAGGTTCATCTGTCCTATCTCCACATTGCCGTGGTAGAGGCTGTAGTAGGCAGACCCCTGCGAGAAGTCGCCGCTGTCGAAGAGCAACAGTTCCGGGTCGGCCTGTCGCAGCTGGTGCAGCAGGGTAGCGCGGCGGAGGTAACCTCCCTTGTCGGCGTGGGCGGTGTCGGAAAGCAGGGGGCTAAGGGGTTCGATGCAGGAGTGTGTGTCGTTGGTGTGAACGATGAACAGCTCTCGGGTGCTGGTGCCAGAGGGAGTGCGGACCTCGATGGGTGCAGGGTCGTCGCCGACTTCGGCGTGGCGCACCTTGAGGGGAGCCTCGCCCTCAGCGACCTCGACGATGCGGCCTTCGATGGCGGCGGTGGCTTTCAGGCCCTGGGCATCAAGCAGACGCAGTTCCTCCATCAGGGTTTCGCGCACGGGCTGGTCTGTGACCGTGCGATCCACAGAGCGCTTGAAGGCATAGAGCTTGTCGTTGCCGTCGGCGAGGTAGTCGAGGGTGGCTACGGTATAGAGGCGGCGCGGGTCGATGTTCTGGCCGTTGATCTTGGCGCTCTTGAGCTGACCGCCACGGGTGATGACGAGTCGCACGCTGGCGCTGACGCCCTCGCCGTGGACTTCGGCGATGTTCTGCATGAGGTCGAGGAGGTCGCTGCCGCGGAGGGTGAGCACGGTGAGGAAGTTCTCGAAGGGCGCTATGCCGAGGATGTCGCCCCGGCGAACGGTGTCCTTGGGCATGGCAGCGCGAAGGCCTCCCATATTGCAGATTCCCAGGTCGGGCTGGAATCCCTGTCGTCTTCCTGCCGTCACGAGTGCGTCGGCAACCCAGTTGCTGAGGAGGCTCTCGGGGCGTCCGCCGGTCATGTAGAGCTCGCTCTGACCCACATAGGGCGAGCGCAGACTGTCGACTCCTGCGAGGTAGGGACGCAGGAACTCCACGGCCTCTGCCACGGGTTCGGCATCTAGGGCGCGGGTGACTTCGATGCGCTCCGGAACGACGCTCTGGAGCGTATAAGGATGGTGGCGGCAGCTGCCGAGCAGCAGCACGAAAAGGGTGAGCAGGGAGAGTGAAAGTGTCTTTTTCATAAGCTAATGTGCGATTTTGCGGGCAAAGATACAGAAAAATGCCCGAAAACGAACGCTCAAGAGCAAAAACTTTCAACTTTCAACTTCCAAGTCTCAACTTTTTTGTACCTTTGCACCCGCTTTCCGCCTGGGTCGCTGGCAGGATGCAGAGTTCCCTGTTATGCCCTGGCGTGACCGACACAACAATTTAACCCATTCAAAACAAATGGCAGACTTAATTAAAATTGCTGAAGAAGCATTTGCTACCGGTAAGACCTACCCGAAGTTCAAGGCAGGTGACACAGTGACCGTAGCTTACAAAATTGTCGAGGGTAACAAGGAGCGCATCCAGCTGTACCGCGGCGTGGTTATCAAGATCAGCGGTCATGGCGACCAGAAGCGTTTCACGGTTCGCAAGATGAGCGGCACCGTGGGCGTTGAGCGTATCTTCCCCATCTCGAGCCCGAACATCGACAGCATCCAGATCAACAAGATTGGTAAGGTGCGTCGTGCCAAGCTCTACTACCTGCGTGGCCTCACGGGCAAGAAAGCCCGCATCGCCGAGAAGCGCGTGGCAGCTCCTGCTCAGGACTAAGCCTCCGCTTTCTGCCGCAGCACAAATGCGGCACACGCAGACCCAACGCTGCACTCGCAGACAAGACACTGCAAAGCCGCCTCGGATTTCGTTCCGGGGCGGCTCTCTTTATGGCAAACGGCAGTGCAAAGGGCGTTTCTCATCATTTTTAGGTATAGAAAGTGCAAAAAAATGCCAAAATATTTGGGCGGCTCATCGAAAGTGAGTATCTTCGCGCCGTCGAAAGGCCAGAAATGGTCTCCAGACAAAGCTCTAAATGTAGAAACAACTCTAAACTCTAAACCCTAAACTGAAACAACTATGGCTTACGTAATTGGCGAAGACTGTGTAGCATGTGGCACCTGCATCGATGAATGCCCCGTTGGCGCTATCTCCGAAGGTGATATCTACAGCATCAACCCCGACGAGTGCACCGAATGCGGCACTTGCGCTGACGCTTGCCCCTCCGGCGCTATCAGCCTGCCCTAAACAATCGCAGTCGAAAAGACGAACACCAAGGCCTCTGCACCACACGAGTGCGGAGGCCTTGTACGTTCTATGTCTTGAAGCCTTGCATGTTACATGTCTCGAAGTCTTGTATGTTGCATGTCTTGGAGTCTTGCGCGCATGTATATATAAATAAGGTTCGCGCGCGTGAGGAAGAATGAACAATTGCAAATAAATCTTAAAATCGCGGTCTCCATAAAAAAAACTTTAAACGATAAACCTTAAACCTTAAACTTTCTTTGTACCTTTGCACCCGCGTTCGAGAAAAGGACCATGATGGCGGGATAGCTCAGCTGGTTAGAGCGCATGATTCATAATCATGAGGTCCTCGGTTCAATCCCGAGTCCCGCTACCCGAGAAAGGAGGAAAGTGATGCAGTTCGCTTTCCTCCTTTTGCCTTATCAAAGAAACAATAACTGAATCAGATATGAAAAGAGTACTCCTTGTTACCCTGCTTTTGCTGACGGGCATCGCAGCCTGGGCAGACGATGTTCGCGTGCGCGAACTGTTGAACTTCGACTGGCGATTCTACGCCGGTGACGTGGCCGACGGCCAACTGCCTCAGACCTCCGATGCGGACTGGCGCCGTGTGGATCTGCCTCATGACTTCCAGATCGAGCAGCCTTGGGTGGCTCCCGGTGTCGACGAACGTCCGGACGAGAGCGACCCCGGCGCAAACATACGCAGCCGCCTCTCGGCGCGAGGATTCAAGGAGATGGGCATCGGATGGTACCGCAAGACGTTCCGCCCCGACCCCGCCTGGCAAGGACGCCGGGTGCTGCTGGACTTCGAGGGCATCCTCTACACCGGCGACGCCTGGCTCAACGGACAGCCCATCGGCAAGACGGACTACGGATACCTGGGCTTTGAGGCCGACGTGACCAAGCTGCTGCGATGGGGCGAGGACAACGTGCTGGCCGTGCGTGCCGACACACGTGGTGTCAGCAACAGCCGCTGGTACACTGGAGCCGGTCTGTACCGCGACGTACACGTGGTGGTCACCGACCCGGAGATCTTCTTCACACGCCACCCGCTGCGCATAGTGACCAACGGCACGGACAGCGTAAGCATTCAGGCTGAGGTGACGGCACAGGAACGGGGACTGCGGGCACTGAGCTTCGGGGTGCGCATTCTTGACCGCGACGGACGCTGTGTGGCGGAGCAGACGGCAGAGCTGCCCTACCGCGGCAACCAGAAGACACGCGAGTACCAGTTGCCCGCCCTGGCGCTGACGGCAGCCCACCGCTGGGACGTCGACGATCCTTACCTCTACACCGCAGAGGTCATCGTGCGCCATGCCGACGGACGTGTGGCAGACTGTGTGCGCCAGCGCTTTGGTGTGCGCCAGCTGGAGTTCTCGCCGCAGTTCGGCATGAAGCTCAATGGCCGCAAGGTAATCCTCAAGGGCATAGCCAACCACCACACACTTGGGGCCCTGGGTGCTGCCGCCTATCCGCGTGCCATAGAGAAACGCCTGCGTCTGCTGAAGGATTTCGGATTCAACCACATACGCACCAGCCACAACCCCTACAGCGAGAGCCTGCTGGACCTCTGCGATTCGCTGGGAATACTGGTTGTGGACGAGCTCTACGACAAGTGGCTGACGCAGTACTGCGGTGGACGTACGCCGTGGACGGAGCTCTGGCAGCACGACATTCCCGAATGGATACGGCGCGACCGCAACCACCCGAGCATCGTCTTCTGGAGCCTGGGCAACGAACTGCAGACCTACTGGAACATCCCCTACGCCGACTGGGGTGTGACACCCTTCCGGATGATGAAACCGCTGCTGCGGCGCTACGACGACACACGCCTCGTCACCGTGGCCATGCACCCGCGCGGCCGCTCGCAGGAGACCGACTCGCTGCCTGCTCCCCTGGTGATGGAGACCGATATCGCCGCCTATAATTATAGGTATATGTATTTCCCCGGCGATGGCCGCCGCTTCCCCTGGATGATGTTCTACCAGAGTGAGGCCACCACGGCTGCCATGGGTCCTAACTACTACGAGATGGACCTCTCGAAGGTCATCGGACTTGCTTACTGGGGAGCCATCGACTACCTCGGCGAGAGCCAGGGATGGCCTGCTAAGGGCTGGGCACAGGGTGTGTTCTACATCGACCTCACGACAAAACCCAACGCCTACCTGGCACGCAGCATCTTCAAGGACGAGCCCACCGTGCACCTCTGTTTCCAGGAGCAGAGCCGCGACATCGAATGGAACGGGGTGAAGCAGCGCATACGTCAGCTCACGGACCACTGGACACGCACCCCAGGCGAACAGTTGAACCTGACCGTCTACACGAACTGCGACGAGGTGGAACTGGTGGTCAACGGCCACAGCCTGGGCACCAAGCAGAACGACCGCAAGAACCCCAAGGCACGCAACCAGATCCGATGGGACAAGCTGACGTACGAGCCGGGTTACATCGAGGCCATTGCCCGCAACGGCGGAAAGGTGGTGGCACGCCACCGCGAGGAAACGGCAGGTCCAGCCGTAGCCCTCCGACTGACGTCTGACCTGAATGATGGAGCCTCGACCACTAAATCCAGTTCCAAGCCCTCCGCTCGAGCTCGCTCGCTTGACCCTTCAAGAACTCTAAACTCTAAACTCTCCGCTCTCAACTCTTTCTGGAAGGCAGATGGCATAGACCTGGCTCATATCCGCGTGGAGGCGGTGGACAAGAAAGGGCGTGTGGTGCCCGGTGCTGACTTCGACGTTCATTTCTCCGTCGAGGGCGACACCCGTCTGGTGGCTGTATCTTCCGGCGACCACTACAGCGACGAACTCGTTTGCACCGACCACCGCCGTCTGTTCCAAGGAAGCGCCCTGGCCATCCTGCGCGCCGGACGTACGCCGGGTGCCGTGACGATTACCGCTACGGCGGATGGGCTGAAGCCTGGACGGCTGAAGATGCAGACGCGATAATAAACGGAGGAAGAGATCGATGCTGAAAGCATTCCACACTCCGGGGGTGATCGAGGCGGGCTGCGATGAGGCCGGTCGTGGCTGTCTGGCGGGACCGGTCTTTGCGGCTGCCGTGGTGCTGCCGCCGGATTTCGAGAACGAACTGCTGAACGACTCCAAGCAGCTGACGGAGCGTCAGCGCTACCGCTTACGCGAGGTCATCGAAAGCCAGGCGGTGGCGTGGGCTGTGGCGGAATGTTCGCCGCAGGAAATCGACAAGATGAACATCCTGCGCTGCAGCATACTGGCCATGCAGCGGGCGGTGGAGCGGTTGGCGGTGCGACCCGAGCACCTGATTATCGACGGCAACCGGTGGTATCCCTACGAGATACCGGCGGACACCGTCGTCAAGGGAGATGCCACCTTCATGAGCATAGCTGCCGCCAGTGTGCTGGCAAAGACGTACCGCGACGACCGTATGCGGCAGCTGGCGCAGGAGTATCCGCAGTATGGATGGGACCGTAACATGGGTTATCCGGCCAAGGAGCATCGCGAAGCCATTCGGCAGTTCGGACCCACGCCGCACCACCGGATGACATTCCGCCTGCTGCCCGAAGAGCAGCTGACGCTGGATTTCTGATTCAACTCACGAAAAAATAGACCGCGGATTACACGGTTTAAGTTCATTATGAACGATGTACATTTATCCGTGTAATCCGCGTCATCCGCGGTCTTATAAAAACAAGCTTACATCTCGACCGGCAACGGCATGACCTTCAGGCTGCGGAGCCAGGTGGTGTCGTTGGAGGGCGCGCTGTCGTGGTGGAAG
Source organism: uncultured Bacteroidales bacterium (assembly GCA_902771725.1). Lineage (GTDB taxonomy): Bacteria > Bacteroidota > Bacteroidia > Bacteroidales > Bacteroidaceae > Physcousia. Next base: position 19,037 of record CACXXT010000013.1, on the reverse strand, counting down.
AGCCACCAGCGGTCGAGGTACTTCACGACGCAGTGGTGCGTGGTCCATCCCACCACGGGCTGCAGCAGCTCGCAGAGGAAACGGAAGGGGCCGTAGGGCGAGTCGCCGACGGCCAGGCAGAGCAGGTGACTGTCGCCGGTGGAGTAGGAGAAGTAGTAGCGGCCGCCGGCCTTGTGCATCCACGAGGCCTCGAAGAAGCGGTGAGGATCGGAGGCGCGCAGGGGACGACCTTCGTCGTCCGTGATGACCACGGGACGCGGAGCCTCGGCAAACTGCAACACATCATCAGACATTCGGGCTACGAACGACGGCAGCGCGGGAGCGTCGGCCGGAGCATAGAGCTGCGTGCGTCGGTCGGGGGCATGGCCAATATCGACATAGCCGGCGGGAGCAGGCTCGGTATCGGGCTGGGTGATGGGAGCGAAGGGAGCTGCCAAGGGCACATGCCACTGCAGCTGTCCGCCCCAGAGGCCGCCGAAGTAGCAGTAGATCTCGCCGTCGTCGTCCTTGAAGGCACAGGGGTCGATGCTCAGCGCGCCGCGGATGGGCTGGGGCTGAGCCACGAAGGGACCTTCGGGACGGTCGGCAATGGCCACACCGAGGTGGAACTCGCCGTTGTAGTCCTTGGCGGAGAAGATGAGGTAGTACTTACCGTTCTTTTCCACCACGTCGCTGTCCCACAGCTGCTTCTCAGCCCAGGGCACCTGATCGATGTCGAGGATGACGCCGTGGTCGATGACCTCGGCGGTCATCGGGTCGCCGGAGAGCGAGAGGACGTGGTAGTCGCGCATCTGGAAGTGACCGCCGTCGTCGTCGAAGGCATCACCGGAGTCGCGGTCGTGGGAGGGATAGATGTACAGGCGGTCGCCAAAGACGTGGGCGGCCGGGTCGGCCATATAGTCGGCCGGGAAGAGATAGCGGGGAGTCATATGGGAGTGAAGTTTAGAGTTTAGAGTAGTTATGGAGTTTAGAGTTTAGGGTTTAGAGTAGTTTTGGAGTTTAGAGTTTAGAGTTCTTCGAAATGTCGAAATCTCGAACTCTCGAACTCTCGAGCACTTGAACTCTTGAACTCTCGAAGTCGGGTTCCTTATTTATTTCTTGCTTCGATCTCGTGGTTGATCTCGTCCAGCCGTTCGTCTGTCAGAGGATATTTGTAGATGAGGTAGCCCACGATGATGAGCAGGATGGCGGGGATGATGGTCGTGAACACCAGGATGGCATTCTGGGCTATATCAGAATAGTTGGCCAGCTTGGGATAGTAGGCATTGACGGGTGCGCTGATGAATGATGCCAGGAAAACCACCACGAAGATGCTGAGCACCAGCTGCAGGCACTTGTTGGCCTTGAACTCCTGCCACATCTCGCCAAACGAGACGGGTTTCTCGGGTGTCGTGGTGATATTTTCCTTGCTGCTCAGGAAGCAAAGCATCAGGAGAACAAAACCGACGAGTGCGAACACACAGGTTACCGTGAACCAGGCACTCGGTTCCGTAGGCAGGGCAGACTCCTCGCTGGCAAAGTTAAAGCCTATCATGCCCATGACCAGAGGAGTAATCCATCCGGCAATGGAGAATCCGGCCTTGAAGGCAACGCCGGCCAGCGCATTCACCGTAGCAGCAGGTCTGTTGCCGGTGCGGTATTCCGCCTCCGTGATGACCTCAGGCACCAGCGCCCACATCAGAGAACCGACCAGCAGTCCGACTCCCGTCATCACCTTGGCTGCCTGTACGAGGGCGTTGTAGCTGGCGACATCGAAGAATTTACCGATGACGAACAGCATGGCAAAACCTATCAGGCCGATGGCGAGAAGGGTGTAGTAGAGGCCTTTCTTGCCCAGCCATTTCTTCAATATTGGCATCGAAGGCAGGATGATGAAGGCCGGAATCGTACCGATGGCCATGAAGGTGGCCTGATTCCAGTCTATGGCCATGTGGACGCACATCGCGAGTCCGATGGGAAAACCTGCCTGGACAATAATCTGACCGATGTTGGCACAGACCATACGCGTGGAAGTGAGGATGAGTACTTCGTCGTTGTCGCGCGTCATGCTGGCCATGATGGAACCATAAGGTATGTTGACCACAGAATAGATCATGCTCAGCACGGTGTAGCTGACGGTGGCATAAATCATCTTCATGGTCACCGACCAGGTGGCGGCCTGAGGAAGCATCAGCAGGCAGGCGGCAATGGTGAGGGGAATACCGCCGTAGAGCAGATAGGTGCGATACTTGCCTAATCGGGGATTGCGATTGTCGATATAGCGACCCACGACAGGACTCCAGAAGCAGTCGATGAGGCGAACCGTGAGAATCAGTCCGCTGACAAAGGCCGGATTGATCTTCAATACGGTGGTGAGGTAAATCATCAGGTAGCAGGCTGCCGTCTGGAAAATCAGGTTCTGTGCCAGGTCGCCGGAACCGAAGCCGATGCGTTGCAGCCAGGAGAGGTGCTCGAAGCCGCGAGAGGGAGTTGAGGGCATATGAGTTTAGGGTTTTAAGTTTAGAGTTTAAAGTTTAGAGTGTAGAGTAGTTTTGGAGTTTAGAGTTTAGAGTTATTTCGAAATATCGAAATATCGAAATATCGAAATATCGAACTCGAAATGTCGAAATGTCGACATCTCGAAATCTCGCCACCTTTTATTTCTTATAGATCTTTGAAACATGGCCGTTGGCGGTGACGATGTTCATGCCGGGTGTCAGGTGGGTGCGCTGGGTGCCGTCGAGTGCATAGATGGTTTGTGGTTCCTGCGGCTCGGCTGGCAGCTGGCTGATGCCCACGGTCTCGTTGAGCATCTTCTCGGTCTTCTTCAGGTCGGAGGAGAAACCGACGTAGCTGATGACGGACCGTCCCTGGGCGTTGGTGGATGTCAGTCCGAACACCGTCTCGCCGGTGAGTTCATAGCCTTTGTTCTCATCGATGCTCCACGATACCATGATGCGGCCGTCCTTCAGTGTGCGCACGTCGGCCGGGTTGACGATGTTCACCCATCGTCCGTTGATGTGCCAGAGCTGGGAGTCGTCCTTGTTCTTCGACACCTCCGTGGCCACCGCCACGAGGTATTTCATTCCAGGCTCCAGGTATTTCTGTTCGCGGTAGCGGAGGGCGATGTTCTGGGCTCCTTTCTTGGTGATGGTGATGGTGTTGTCCTTGCTGCTGTAGCGGATGTCGGATTCCGACAGGCGGTCGCTGACGCGGTTGCGGTACCATTCCAGTGCCTTCCAGCTGTAGAGGTTCGAGGGGATGGATGTCTCCACGCTCACGTTGGCGGTGTGTGTGGTGCCGAGGCCGTCGGTGTAGCTCACCTCCAGGTCGGCATGTCCCTGGTTCTGACCGGCGTAGAGGATACCGTCGCGGGCGAAGGCCACCTGCGGGTCGGAGCTGGTGCACACCGCATCGAGGGTGACGAACTGCGAGGTGCCGTCGGCGAGGGTGGCCTTGACCGTCAGTGTGCGGGACTGTCCGAGGTATAGCTTCGCGCTGACGGGTGTCACGCGGATGTCCTTCACGGCCGCCTGTTCCTCGGCCACGAGGTTGTCGTTGTTGATCTGAACGGCAACGGCATGGCCGTCGTAGGCCACCTCACGGCTGAAGCGCACGGAGGGCTTCAGTCCCAGACCCACCCGTTTGCCGGCATCGACAAGCACGATGCGGAAAGTGCGCTGCTGCAGCATACCGTCGAAGGCACCGCTGCGCTCGCCGATGGTCAGCGTCTGTGTGGCGTCGTCCCACGTGAAGGGTATCTCCGAGCAGTGTCCTTGCTCGTAGTTGTAGTTGTCGCGTTCGTCCTCGTAGAGCGTGAACTGTCCGTCGGCACCCGGGTAGATACGTATCTCGAGGTTGTCCCAGTTGCTCTGCGAGCTGTACTGCATGTCGCTGCCCCAGGGGAGGATGGTACCCTGGCGGACGTAGATAGGCATCAGGGCGAGGCTGACCTCCCGCGAGATCTTCTTGCCGCCCTCGTGCAGCTCGCCGCTCCAGAGATCCACCCATTTGCGGTTCACGGTCGTACCGTTTACGATCTGCTTGTCCGCAGGCAGGTAGATGCTGCGCTGCGTGGCCTGCGACTGCACCACGGGAGCCACGAGCAGGTCGCGTCCGAACATAAACTGATCCTTCAGCTCGTGGGTGGAACGGTCCGCAGGGAAGGCGATGCCCATGGCGCGCATGAAGGAGTAGTCCTCGCTGTGTACCTGGTGGGCGGTACTATAAATATAAGGTAATAGGGAGTAGCGCAGATGGATGTAGCGGTTGATGATGTCGTAGTAGCTCTCGCCCTCCTTGCCGAACTGGTAGATGGCGCGGTCTGTGCCGGAGCCGTGGCTGCGCATGATGGTGCAGAAGGCTCCGAACTGGATCCAGCGGCAGTAGAGTTCGCTGTAGTTGTTGTCCTGTCCGGGCACGCCGTAGGCTCCGTTGAAGAAACCGCCGATATCGCTGTTCCAGCTGGGGATGCCGCAGGCCGAGTAGTTCAGGGCGGCAGGAATCTGCTTGGCCAGCGTCTCCCACGAGGCGGTGATGTCGCCGCTCCAGGTGCCGGCGCCGTAGCGCTGCATGCCGATGAAGCCCGAGCGCGTCATGATCATCACACGCTTGGCCTCCGTCAGCGCGTCCTTCTGTGCGCGGTGGCCGTCGTACACGCCGCTGGCGTGCATCAGCGGGAACACGTTGCGCAGCGAGCGCCAGGTGTGTTCGCTCTGTAGCGAGAGCGGGTTCAGCGTGGCATTGTCCTTGTCCCCTTTGTTCAGGACCACGAAGTCGTTGGTCTGTTCCCAGTCCTCGCCGCCCTGGTAGTGGTCCGGCTCGGAGGAGTCCACCCAGTAGGCATCCACGCCCTTGCTCACCACGCCTTCCCAGAGGCACTTCCAGTAGTAGTCGCGTGCCGACTGCTGGTAGGGGCTGTATACGGCAACGCCGGAGTTGGGCGGATAGGTGCCCGTCATGATGGTGTTGCCCTGCTTCATCAGCTGGTTGTGATCCTTGAAGTACTTATACTGCTTCGTGTCGGGGCCGAAGTTTGCCCAAAACGAGATGAGCAGGTGTGCGCCGCCATCGTGCAGGCCGTCGATCATCTTGGGATAGGTAGTCTTGAACTGCGGGTTCAGGAACTCCATGGCGTTCCACATGTTGTTGTCGCCCCAGTACTGCCAGTCCTGCACCACGCAGTCGATGGGCACCTGCAGCGAGCGGTACTTCTCCATCACGCCCAGCGTCTCGGTGGCACTCTGGTAGCGTTCCTTGCTCTGGAAATAGCCGAAGGTCCAGAGGGGCACCATCGTGGCCTTGCCCGTGAGTTCGCGCAGCCGGCGCACCACATCGTCGCCCCGTTGTTCGTCGCCCACCAGCACGTAGTAGTCCACGGCGTGTGCGGCCTCGGTCTTGAAGGTGGTGCCGCTGGAGGAGTTGTCGCTGAAGTCACAGGGGCCGTACAAGTCCCAGTACAGTCCGTAGCCCTTCACCGAGTGGAAGAAGGGAATCCACACGGACATGTTGTTCTGCACCATGTGGCTGTAGCTCTTGTTGCGGTGGTTCAGGCTGCCGTCCTGCACCTGCCCGAAGCCGTAGATGGCTTCGCCGCTGGCCAGCGTGAAGGACTGTGCGACATTGTAGGGGTCTATGGTGTGGGACGTGCGGCGGGTGAAGCTGGCCTTCGAGCGTTCGCGGATCAGCGTCGTGCCGTCGGGGCGGAAGAAGCTGAGCACACCTGTCTGCCTGTTGCAGACCACTTTCATGGCGGAGGTCACCAGCGTGTCCGTCTTGCTGCCCTCCAGCAGCTTCGGCGCCACGGCCTGGGGTGTCATCGTCACGACCACCTTCGGGTCGGACTTCCCGAGTTCGTCGGTAGCTTGGTACTTCATCACCCGCACGATTTCCGGCGAGTAGAAGGTGACTTCGGTGGTGATGCCGCCCACCGTCAGCGAGTAGTCCTGGGCGTTCGTGCTCATCAGGGCTGGCAATAGAAATGCAAAAAGAATGGTTCTTTTCATCGTTTATAGAGTAAACTTTCGTCGATTCGTGTGATTTCTGCCCGCAAAGTTACACAACAATTCCAAATCACCCGCGTTCGCGCGTACCTTTTTTAATATTACCCCAACTTTTTGCCACTTTTTGAGACGTGAGTGTATTAAAACGGCCATTGCATCCGCTGCTCTTTTCCGATAAACACGCACCGTTCATGGGTTCCTGGTCTTTCTGCCTGCGAATCGGAAAAGAACGATTCCCGAATCTCCGTCTCCCGGCTTCTATCCACCGGTTTCAGCTGTTTTCTCTCATTTTATCCGATTTGGATAATCTTTTTTGGATAAAAGTTTGGAGGCGTAGTGAAAAAGGTCTATCTTTGCACCGCTAGCGGTGAGTCGCGAGGGCAAGGCGCGGCAGATTACGGGCAGCCGGTTCATCAAGCGTTACCACCTGTCCTCCGCCAGCGGTGTCCAGAAGGCTGCTGCTGCGCTCGTGGACAAGCAGTTGCTGACGCATCATCAGGGCGTGTATGAAGTCTACGACAAATTCATGTCGGCGTGGATGGCGGCGGTAGATTAGGCTTTTGTCCTCTTTTTCACGCCAATTGTCCTCTTTTCTCTTGCATTTGCCCTCCTTCTGTTCGATTAGCACCTTTTCTTGTGCCATTTTGCATCCTATCGTGCAACATTTCTGCAATTTACATCTCCGTTTCCCCTGTTTCTGATTTGCTAAACGGGCAAAATGCACGTCCCCTGCGCCCCTTAATCTTTTTTAACAATATACCTCACCCTCCCTCCCCTCTTTTTCCCTACCTTTGCCCCCAAGCCGTATTAAAATACTATTTAAACTAAATTAAAATGAGAAAAATTTTACTTACTTTATTGGCCTTGCTGTCGCTAGGCGGCAACGGGGCGTGGGCGGCGGACATCGCTGTGACTCCATCAAATGGTGTTTATTGGAAGAATGGTGCCGTAACTTCAGATGCATGGGCTCCAATATGGAAGTCCAACGCAAAAGCGTCTGATATGACAACACCGATGCTTGTGCTCACTGGTGAGACAGGTATGAACACAGCTAATGGCGATATCTATTCAAACCAAACTTACACGCTGGAAGCTCCCTCTGGTTATACGATTGTCAGTTATTCATTCAATGGCACGGCCACAGACGGCGATGTTACTATCACCCCAGCCGGAGGTTCTGGTACGTTGATTAGCAACGGAAACAGCCTTGGCTCTCCCCTTTCAGTTGCTGTAGGTGCACAGTCAACGACCTTTGCCTTGTCTGGTGACGGACATATCTCAAGCTTGGCTCTGACTGTGAAGGTGGAGCATTATATTGTTACCTACAGCACAAGTACAGGTACGTACACTACTACAGACAATTTTGTTAACACATGGAATTCCACAGCAACGGATCCTCAAGTCACATTTTCAGTGTCTGGCGGTGCCAACAATATTGCAAAATCCACGGGATACATTTATTCTGGTGCTAACGGTTGCACATATGTTCTTACAGCACAGGGCGGCTACATTATTACTGGCTATGAAATTGTTGGTACAGCTCAGACCAGTGCCCAGACTTTGACTCCCGCTGCTGGCGGTTCTGCAACAACCTTTGCAACCAGTGGAACGACAACATTAACAGTGACTGGTCTTTCCACTCAGAGTACCACGTTCACCCAGAGTACCCCCAACAATGGTATTGCCATCTCATCCTTCAAGATTTTCCTTGAGAAAGATCCATGTACGGTCACATACGTTATTTCTGATGCAAGTGGTGTGATTTATACTTCTGATCCAATGGGCGCTACAGTTGGTGAGACTATCACGGAACTTCCCAGTTCACTCCAACGTCCTTATTGTACATATAGCGTGACATCTACGACAATCGAATCTGGCGAAAACACAGTGCCTGTGACATTGACGGCTTATAATCCTCCCTTCACTGTATCCTCAGACTTCGCTTCCGCCACATGGTATTATGCTACTCTCCGCGGTAAGCAGCTTCGTGCTGATGAAAGTGCCAAGGATGGCTCAGGGCGTTATCAAACCAATAGCACCAACGAAAGGACAGATGTTTATAAGTGGGCTTTCGTAGGTAACCCTTATAAACTGTCTATCATCAATAAAGGTGCAGGCGATTCAAAGTGCCTGTATATGGGAACGCAACCCGTGATGCAGGCCGCTACCCCCGCGAGCGACAACAAGGCTCGTTGGGTAGTATCTGCCAACAGCAACGGCGGTTTCACTGTCCGTAGCGAAAGCGGCGCAACAATGTACATCAACGATGCCGGAAATGGTGGCAACCTTGGCTATTGGAATAGTTCCAATGGTGCTAATGATATGGGGGGCAATTGGGTGATTTCTGAAGTCTCTGCCAGCGACAAAGCTCTTCTTGAAGGTGCTCTGACAACCGCCAATTCCCTGTATTCTTCTCTGAATTCTGGCGCTGGTAAGCTGGGTTATCCCACAGTTGCTGCTCTCTCTACATTCAATACAGCCATCAACACAGCTCAGGGCGTTTACGATAATCCCAGCGGCGATTATGTGAGTGCCTATACGACCTTGAATGATGCTATAGTTGCTTTTAAAGCCTCGTTTATCTATACCCCACGTACTGATGTGTATTACACCATTGTGAATGCTCGTGGTGCTATGATTTATGATCCCAGTCATGATGAAAGTGTTGATGCAACGAATGAAAATGCTAAATATCTCTGGTATGGCAGCACAACGCCTGATGATTCCAACGTGAATAATCTTTGGGGCTTCATCGAGCAGGACGGTCATTATTATATGTATAATGTAGGTAAGCAGCAGTTTGCTACTGTTGGTACAGGTACATACGGTTCCACCTGGATTTTCTCCGATACTCCTTCCTACATCACCCTTGACGATGGTATAGCCGACGAGATTGCAGCTCCAAAGGTACGTATCCGTGCTACAATTGCAACAACTGGAAATAGCTATTCTATGTCTGTCAGTACTAACTATACAGGTCCTGTAATCACCTATGATTCCAACGGTGATGGTGGTGTGCCTATGCTCTTTACTGAAAGTGCAACTGCTGTTGATGCTTCAGTGACGGATATAATGGTATCTAAGGTTACAGATTTGACTCCGTTCAAGAATGCATTGAAGACCCTCATTGACGAATGTGCATTGATTACTACAGGAACGGGCCTGAACGAATATACCGCACCCAATGAATATGCGACAGCACTTGCTGATGCACAAGCAGTATATGCTGATGGAGACGCAACGCAGAGCGAATTGCAGACAGCAACATCTAATCTGGAATCAGCGATGGCAGGGTTAAGCATCAATCTGCCAGCAAGTGGCTCGTTCATCCGCATTAAGACAAGTCCGGCTCATATAAGCACTCCCACTTATTTAACATCTCAAAATAAACTAGTTGAGCAATATTACAATTGTGGGTTCACGCAAGAGAGTTCTAAGATTTCTGGTTCAGAAACTATACTTTATTATGATGGAACCAGTTTGCTTGGTTATTCTACAGGCCTTTGGTTGAAGAATAATGGCGGATTTGCTGAATGGTACACGGATCCCGCAACATCAGGAACTTCAGTTGTGTTCATGCAAGCAGGAAATGGAGCTTTTGGAAGATACAATATTAAGTTTAACGGTGCACGCTATCTCTATACTAGAAGTGAAGGCTTGTATTCAGATGCAGCTGGAAATGTAGGAACTGATGAAGGTTACAACTTTATCCTTGAAGAAGTCACCTCTCTCCCCATCACCATATCTTCCATCGGTTTCAATAGTTTCTACTGCCCTGTTGACGTTATCGTACCTGAAGGCGTGACAGCTTATGCTGGAAAGATTTCCGGAGATGTGTTGAATCTTACTCCTATTTCAGCAGGTGGTAAGATTCCCGCCAACACAGGTGTCATCCTTGAAGGGAGTGCGGGTGCTAATGTTGATTTCACAATTACTTCTGACGCATCGTCTATAGTTAGTGATCTGACAGGAACTGTTGCAGCTAAAGCTAAGACAGAAGGAGACCTGGTTTTGGGCTATGTGAATGAGAAGGTTGGCTTCTATGCTTATTCTGGTGCAAATCTGGCAGGCTTCAAGAGCTATATTGCAGCAGATGCTGCTCAGAGCGTGAAAGCTTTGGGCTTCAACTTTGTCGAGACTGCCATTCAAGCACTTCTGCAGGCAGGCAAGGACAACGTAGTTTATGACCTCAATGGCCGTCAAGTTCAGAAGGCTAAGAAGGGACTATATATTGTCAATGGACACAAAGTCGTTATTCGCTAATTATTAAAAGAAGAAAACAAATATGAAAAAGTATATTTCACCATCGATTACAATTGTTCAGCTTAGCATGGCTGACGGTGTGTTGGAAATCACGTCCATGGGTATCAATCGAGGAGAGGAAACTAATGTTCAATATGTCAAGGGCGAATCATCTTCTTCCTCAACCTCCCGCTACAACGTCTGGGACGATGACTGGAGTGCTGAGTAAAGAATGGTGCTGACATAGCATCTATGGATAGGGGGACGCGCCGCGTGCGCGTCCCCTTTTCTTTCAATATCAAGACATAATCCCGTCCGAGGTCTTTGTAGTGCAAAAAAAGTATTTTGCTCGGAAAAGTTTACCTAGTTTACGGCGTGCAAGCGAAAAACGAAGGAATATATCCGGTTTCTTCAGATACCTGGCTGCAAAACAGGCTATGATCGTATTTTCGTAATCCAAAACCGGAAACTTGGCAAACTTTTCCGAGTAAAATGATTTTTTTTCATGTCTCGAATTCGTGGATGCAATTCATGTCTCGAATTCATGTAAAAAGAGAAAGGAGTTCGGGGTCTATGCAACTAGTTGCATAAGCCCTTCCAGCCTGCTGTATAAGCCTGAGAAGCCTGCTGCATAGGGCTGAGAAGCCCGCTGCATAGGACTTAGAAGCCCGCTGTGTCAGAATAACGACAATGACGTATCGGCTGATACGTCCTTATCTTTTAGTCATCACGTCCGTACATGTTTGCCATTACATCCATACATGTTTGCCATTACATCCATACATGTTTGCCGTTACATCCATACATGTTTGCCATTACATCCATACGTGAATTGGTGCCTGCAAAACAGGCTATGATCGTATTCCCGTAATCCAAAACCGTAAACTAGGTAAACTTTTCCGAGTAAAATGATTTTTTTTCATGTCTCGAATTCGTGGATGCAATTCATGTCTCGAATTCATGTAAAAAGAGAGAAATGGAGTTCAAATGTGAATTCTGTCCCAGTCCGAAGGTTAAACGATACTTCCTTCCCATAACTTCTGGAGGAACGTCTTTGCGGGCAAGACTTCTACGCCATTAAACAGGCGGGGGGCGGTATCAAGTGAAACAATGATAAGGCGGGCGTCTGGATGCTCCTCCTGGAAGGCCTTCAGTCCTTTCAGATGTTTAGACTGCACCTCTCTGCAAGACTTGAATTCTATGGCGACTTTGGCGTCCCCCAAGACGGCATCTACTTCATAACCTGAATAGGTGTGCCAGTAGGAGAGCGTTTCTTCAGATTCGTTGTATCCCAGATATGCTATCATCTCCTGCATCATCAGGTGTTCATAAGCATGACCAAAATCGTCGCTTCCGGGTCGTAGGCCATGACGATGAAGCAGATAGTTGGGCAGCGAGACATCGAAATAATAGAACCTTGGTGACTGATTCAGGCGGCGCTTTACACTTCTTGTAAAGGCGGGAACCATGTAGCCTATAAGTGTTTCCTCTAAGATGGAAAAGTATTCTTTGACGGTTTTTGCGTCTATTCCGCAATCCTGTGCAATACTGTTGTAATTCACCATTTCGCCGTCGGTGAGCGCCGCCACCTCCATGAACCGATTGAATGACGACAGCTTCCGCACCAGTGCTTCTGCTGCAATTTCTTCTTTCAGATATACAGATACATAGGCCTGCATGCGCTTCTGCAACTGGCGCTCGCTGGTGGCCATATAGTGTGTAGGAAGCAGTCCGCGATTGACAGCCTGCACGACATCAAAATCGTCTATTTCGGCACTTACCAGAGGATACAAGATGTTCCTCACCGCACGACCTCCAAGGGTGTTGACCCCTTTCCGCTTCAGCTTCCGCGCACTGGATCCGCTCAAAATAAAATGAATTCCTTTTCGGGCTATTAGCCAATGAACCTCGTTCAACAGTTCCGGGATAAGCTGTATCTCGTCGATAATGACAATTTCTTCTTCCTTCGAATCTGCGAGTTCCTGACGGAGCAAGGAAGGGTTGCGACGCAGACGTTCATATGTGTCAGTTTCCAGCAAGTCATAGAACCTGTTGTCTGGGAATAAATGCAGCAGCAGTGTCGTCTTTCCCGTCTGACGAGCACCGAGCAAGAATACGCTTTCTTCTTGTGCATCAGTTACTTTCAGTAGCCTTTCTATCATATATTCTCTGTTAATTTTCGGAACTATACTCCTGATTTTCCTGTAAAAACTGGAGCTGAACTCCGTAAATTCGCAGCAAAGGTAATGTTTGTTGCGGTAAATGCCAAATTAATTTCTTTCCCTTTCTTCATGTTTGAATGCGCATTTTGTTTTTTTAACATTCCTAAAGTTTCGTAAGTATAATCAAACAGCAACGAAACACCCTACATGAAAGGGCAAAAGCATAATTGAGGCATCTGAAAGTCTCCTGCTTTTCACAAATCCGCAATCATTTCATCGACCGCTGGGACAGTAAAAAATACGTAGTCCGCGAGGAACGGGATGGGGTATAAATGTCTTTGGGCCGTGCACGGTGCTTGTGCACTCCGATTTATCGCAATTTCCGCCCCCACCGCCAGCCCCTTGGTCAATAAATAAGGCTCTTTTGCAGAAAAAGTGCCGAAATATTTGTGGCAATGGGGGAAAAAGTATACCTTTGCATCAATCAAGTCATACATTATTACTCATGTGCACCGCAAAACTGACATACGACCCCAACAATTTGCTCGCCCTACAGCATCTTGCTGCATTACTTGCAACTGGGCAGTTCACCGCTGATGAGGAAACTCGTCAACGCCTTCAGGCTCCTGACATGGCAGATGGACTGGACGTGATGGACGTTTCAGAACCATGGCTTTATGAAGATGACTGCGACTTGCCGATTCCTTCGGACAGGAATCTGTCCTTGGACGAATTGGAAAGTTTAGTCGTGGCTGATATAAGGTCTTTAAGTCGTGTGGAAAATGGCGTTCAGATATGAGGTAAGACCCTACGCAGCGCGTAGAATCTGGAATTTCTATAGACATGTTGCCTTGAAGTATAGGCATACTTTCGACACAGAAGATATTGTTCGCAATGCTCAAAGGGCTATAAGGAATATGGGCCAAATTGAGCAGTCGCTCCTCCGCCGCCCGCCAATTCTCAAACGATGGCAGGAACAAGGATGGTTTATGGCTAAAGCAGGGAAGTGGTACTACGCCTACTCCATTGGTGGTGACACGATCGTCATCGAAGATGCCTGCCATGAGCAGAATATGCATGATATCCTTCCATCTTCAGAAATAGGAGCAATAGATTCGGACTAACCTGTTTCTTCTCCCCGTTACTTCCCCGATTTATCGCATTTTCCGTCCCCACCGCCAGCCCCTTGGTCAATAAATAAGGCTCTTTTTGCAGAAAAAGTGCCGAATTATTTGTGGCAATGGAGGAAAAAGTATACCTTTGCGTCCTAAGACCGAGGCTTTGGCCTCTCCGACAAACTAAACATAACTTCAAATACTAATTAACAACATTATCTCTTCAAACTTAATTAAAACAACAAAATGAAGAAAACCAAATTCTTCTGAAAGTAAAGTAACGATGACAGCAGGAACAGTAAATAAGGAAAAGGTTTCAATGGGTGTCGCAGATATCCTCAGCAAGGCACATCCATCCATGGCACGTGCCATCCTTTTCGGATCCCGTGCCCGTGGTGATGCACGTGTGGATTCCGACTGGGATATTCTAATCCTGCTTGACAAAGATCGCGTCACACCAGAAGACATGGACACCATCTCATATCCCATCCGCGAACTGGGGTGGGAGCTGGACGAAATGCTGAATCCAATCATGTACACCGTGAAAGAATGGGAAGCCAAAAGCTTTACTCCATTTTATAAAAATGTAATGAGAGAAGGAGTTCCACTATGAGTCTGGACTGGAATCTTTTCTGCAGAGTATGGTCGTTTCTATCACAAACTATTCAGTATGCTGCTGACAGGTGATTACGATGATACTTATGGTCTTACAGAAGAAGATGTAAAACCTTACGTGGAACCTGCGGCAGGCTTCATTCAGCAAATTGCGGAATTGGCTAAGAAGCAAATCAGTGCTCAATGATTTCCCGATTTGTCGCTTTCCCGTCCCTCATCGCCAGCCCCTTGGTCAATAAATAAGGCTCTTTTGCTGAAAAAGTGCCGAAATATTTGCGGCAATGGAGGAAAAAGTATACATTTGCGCCCTAAGACCGAGGCTTTGGCCTCTCCGACAACATCTTATGACGGACTTCAGACAAGAACGTTACATCAACCCTTACACCGACTTCGGCTTCAAGAAGCTCTTCCCTAAGCTCTTCGAGCAAGCCGAGATAGCCCGCTTCACTCCGCAGGATGTTCGAGACTACGAAGAGAGCATCAAAATCTACCGCGACCTGACCAACGTGGTCAATACCGCTGAGAGAAAAGGACGCGAAGAAGGGCGCGAAGAAGGACGCGAAGAAGAGAAATTGGCCACGGCCCGACGAATGAAGGCTGACGGACTCCCGCCGGAAATGATAGCGAAATATACGGGACTGACAATTGAGGCTGTTCAGCATCTTTAGCGTCCCGGACATTAAAGGAAATAAATTCAACATACAATAAACATTATTTTCTAACTTAATTAAACAACAAAATGAAGAAAATTAAACTTCTTCTCGCGGCTATGGCCGCGATGGTCAGTCTGGGAGTTCAGGCTGGCTCTGATTGGGTTCCCCCAACAGTTCCCCAAGGAGAGAGCGTCGTTGCAGGAACCGACTATTACATGTATAATGTAGGTGCAGGCCGCTATGCGAATGGCGGTGAATGTTGGGGCACGCAAGCTTGCGCCTCAACCACAGCTACAACCATTAGGTTAGAAGCCGTAGGGGATGACTATTACATTCGTACATTGAATAATACAAAGTACATCTTCCGTACGAATTCAGACGGTTGGGTCGGAGATGGGCAAAAGGCGACGTTCTATGATGGTAATGGTGCCAGCGATAATGCAAAATGGACTCTGACACATTTAGGTGACAACAAGTACACCTTAACGGTTCCTACAACCATAACCTCTGCCGGTGGCTATGTTGAGGGTGAATGTCTTGGTGTACAAACCAATCACGCTACAGGTTTCACAACGGGCGAGACCTGGGGATTGTATTATGACGTGGTCTTTGCTAATAACGAAGACAATTGTACATGGGTTTTCCTTACTGATGAATCATTTAAAATTTTTGATGCAAAAGTGAGTTATGCAGCCAAGCGTGCTACGGTACTTGGTTTTGCCGACAATACAAGTGCCTACACCGATGAAGTTGGTGCAGCAGAAACTTTGAGAAATGCTGTCTATGCACAAGACGACATCGTTGACGCAGCCACTACTGCAGCAGCCATTAATGATGCCACTTCAGCTATCTCTGCAGCCGGTAACACTTTCCTTGAGAATGTAATCATCACTGCTGGTATTGACATCACCAACGCTTGGATTACCAATCCTGCTCCTGGTATTAGTGGAAATTTGACTGGTTGGGAAAACTCTGGTTCACCAAGTCTCCAATACCAGCTTTATGAATACTGGCAAGTTTCTGCTGGTACCACAAAGCAGACCCTTTCCAATCTTCCAAAGGGTGCTTATCAGCTAACAGCTATTGCATATACGCGCGATAACATGACTGCTACTCTGTATGCTGGTGACAACACTACTTCTCTTGTAGGCTGTGGTTCGGTTAACGATCGTAATGGTGGCAATAATTGGATCGCCCAGGGCAATGGCGTCAACAACTTAAGCTTTACGCTTGATGCTGCAACAGCTTCATTGGAAATCGGTCTTATTGCAGATAATACAACTGAAGACTACTGGATGTGCTGGCGCTCTTTCAGCCTCACCTATTATGGTGACCCCATCAACCTAAGTAAGGCTGCTTTGGCTGAAGCTGTTGCTAATGCAAAAACCCTTGAAGGTACTATTCCCACATCAGCATACAATGCTTTGAATACAATAGTATCAGCAAATAATACTAATTGGAGTACAGTTGAAGAGTGTGAAGAAGCTACAGAAACTATAAATACTGCTATTTCAACCGCAACAGCTTTGAAGCCCAATTATGCTGCATACAAGACATTAAAAGCCAATGCAGATGCACTAGTAGCTGTTGCCAACGACAATGCAACTGCCAATGGTACACTTGCTACGGCTATCAGCACAGCAGCCACCAACGTTGAGACCAAGACCACGGCCGAAGACATTGCTGCTGTATCAGCTACCCTAAAGAGCGCAATGATTACTTATGTAGGTGCAGCCAACCCCACTGATGATGCCAAATTTAATCTTACCTTCATGCTGACCAATCCCAACCTTGAAAGTCTGCCTACTTGGACGGGAGCTGCTGGTTGGCATACAGATCAACCAGATGGTAACAGCCAGGTGATGACCAATGGTAATGCTACTTCTGAAGATGGTACCAAGACTGCATTTTATGAGTATTGGAGAAATCCTGCTGCTGCAAACAATCTTTTTGCCCTCTATCAGAAAGTGACCCTTCCTGTTGGTACTTATAATATGTCTTGCTATGCATTTTCTCAGGACGATGATACACACGTTAACCATCCTAATGGCGTATATTTCTATGCCAATGAGGTTCAAGGCTCACCCGTTAATACAGCACGCCTGTCAGAAGCAAAGATTGAGTTTATCAATAGTGAAGAGCAAGAGGTTAAGATTGGACTGAAGACCATCACAGGAAATGAAAACAAATGGATGGGTATCGGTTATGTCGAACTATACAAAGTGGCTCCCAACACACAAGAATATAATATTAATGCAACAACTACAAATCATGCATCAGTAGTTGTCAAAGTCAATGGAGAAGTAGCAACTAAGGCTCTTGCTTTAGAACCCGTGACTATGACCGTTACGCTTGATGATGGATGTGTTCTGAGTAGTTTAACCGCCAAATATTCTGATAACGGTAATGATATTGCTATTGATGTCGCAGATATGGGAAATGGAGAATACTCCTTCCAGATGCCTGCTTTTGATGTAAATGTAGAAATTGTTGCAATCGTTGATAAGTCTGCACTTGCATCGGCTATCGAAGCTGCAAATGCTGTTTCTGAAGGCTCTGTTCCCACGGCACTCTTCACACCTTTCTCATCAGCTCTAACCACAGCTACAAACGTCAATGATAACGCTGATGCTACCGTTGCGGAAGTGGCTCAAGCTAAATCTGCACTTACCGCTGCCACAGAGGCTGCTGTCGCTACGCAAGCCTCTTATGCAGATTACAAGGCGATGACTCCTAAGGTGGCAGCCATGACTTCCGTTGAAGGCTACACTGAGACAACAAGCGGTGCTGCAACTACATTGACGAATGCTATTAATACTGCTAACACAGATGTTGAGGCTGCCACTGATGCTGCTGGCGTGAAGGCTCAGATTGACGCTGTTAAATCTGCAGCTCTCACATTCCTCAGCAGTGTACGTTCCGATGGTGCACATCCCTTCGATATCACCTTCCTGATTAGTAATCCCGATTTCGCTACAGATGCTACTACAGGATGGACATATGATAAAGCTCCTGGTTATGGTCATAGTGCAGGCGAATTCTATCAAACGACATTTGACTTCAATCAGACGATTTCCGGTTTACCTAAGGGCAATTATGAGCTGAAGGTTCAGGCTTTCCAGCGTCCAGGATGGGCTGGAGATGTCTATTCAGATTATATGGTTGGTAATGATAATGTGACCGCAGAAATCTACATTAATGAGGGTTCCACCAGTGTTCAGAATATTTGCGCTTCAGCACAAAACACTGCTAAATTGGGAGAGGCCGACGGCGAAGGCAACTGGCCTGATTGGCCTGCAGACAGCCGATTAGGTTCAGAAGGTGCATATAAATATGTCCCCAATTCCATGGAGGGTGCGAGTCTATACTTTGCTGCCGGCCTTTATGACAACAGTGTGCTTGTTGCAGTGGAAGGTGATCTGAAGTTTGGCTTCCGTTCATCAACAATGAACACAGGCTATTGGATTATCTTCGACAACTTCCGTCTCTATTTCTACGGACAAAGTATCAACGTTGCTATGGACGAGGCTCAGGCCTTCAGCGCACTGGCTGACATCGAGGGAGCTAACGTAACAATGGCTCGCACCTCCAAGGTTGGCTTCAACACCGTAGCCCTGCCCTTCGACCTCACCGAGGCTCAGGTGAAGGAAGTCTTTGGCGACGAAGCAGAAGTATATAGCTACAGTGATGAAGGAAATGCCAACAACACCACCGTAAACTTCAACAAGACGACAACCGCCATCACAGCTAACGTTCCTGTCCTCGTGAAAGCTACAAAGGCTGCCACTGAGATTAGGGTTGACAACGTAACCGTCAAGACGGGTGCTGCCAAGGTTGAAGGCAAGAACTTCGACTTTGTAGGTAACTACGGTGGTCAGATTAAGCTCGCAGAGGGTATCTGGTTCGTTGGTAACGACGCTCTATACAAGAGTGCTGGCAACACGAACATGAAGGGCTTCCGCGCTTACATCCAAGCCAAGGATGGAGCAACCGGTAACGTCAAGATGTTCGTTGACGGCATCGAGACCGGTATCGACGAGATCAACGGCACCGCTGTTGAGAACGGCGCTATCTACAACCTCGCCGGCCAGCGTGTGAACAAGGCTCAGAAGGGCGTGTTCATCGTGAACGGTAAGAAAGTGATCGTAAAATAATAATAAGAAAAGCAGGAAATAAGAAAGGGTGGAAATCACCCGCTGATGAAGCCCTTTCATATTTTCTTATTCTCTCAATATCTAAATCTCTAATTTTCAGAATATGAAAAAGACA
>CACXXT010000012.1 GCA_902771725.1 uncultured Bacteroidales bacterium | reverse complement strand
GGTGATGGTGGATGCGTAGTCCTGCTTCTGGTTGTAGACGTCAGCGTTGTCGACCACGAACTTCACCGTGTACTGGTTGATGGTCCAGGTGGCGGTGTATGTGAGTGCCTGGTCGGGCATCTTGGCCAGCACTTCAGCATCCCATCCGGCGAAGGTGTAGCCTTCCTTCTGGGGGTCTGTGGGCTTGGTGATAGCGGCGTCGTACTCCAGCTCGGACTCGGTCTTCACGCCATCGACGTCGAAGGTCAGCTTGTACTTGTTGAACCTCGGATTCGGTCTTCACGCCATCGACGTCGAAGGTCAGCTTGTACTTGTTGACCTCGAAGACGGCGGTGTAGGTGACGTCAGCGGCAGGCACCTTGGCAGCGACCTCGGGTGTCCATCCCTTGAAGGTATGTCCTTTCTTGCTGGGATTTGCGGGCTTGGTGATGGTAGATGCATAGTCCTGCTTCTGGTTGTAGACGTCAGCGTTGTCGACCACGAACTTCACCGTGTACTGGTTGATGGTCCAGGTGGCGGTGTAGGTGACGGCGCTGGCGGGTACGTTGGTCGGTACTGCAGGATTCCATCCGGCAAAGGTATAGCCTTCCTTGGTGGGATCCTGAGGTTTGGTGATGGCAGCGTTGTACTCCAGTTCGGATTCGGTCTTCACGCCATCGACGTCGAACGTCACCTTATATTTATTTATGGTGTACAGGGCGGTGACGGTGATGTCCTTTGCGGGCATGGTCTGTGGCAGGTTGTCCCATCCGCTGAAGGTGTAGCCGGTCTTGGTAGCCGGTGTCGGAGCCGTGACGGCCTCGCCGAAAGCGATGTTCTTGTTCTCTGACTTGCCTTCGCTCTTGAAGGTTGCAGTATAGACATGTGCCTTGAAGGTGGCTGTCAGCGTGATGCTCTTGGTCGGGGTGAAGGTGTAGGCAGCATCGGTGGATACCTGTGTGTCGCCATCCTTCCAGGCCACGAAGTCATAGCCGGTGACGGGGGTGGCGGTGACGGTCATCGGCGTGCCGGACATGGCTTCAGCATTTCCTCCGGAGACAGAACCCATGGCTGCGTCGGCGGTAGTTACGGCGACGTTGTAGATGTCGTAGATGTTGACATCGGATGTGAAATTGCTCGGAACTATTGCAGAACCTGAAGAAGGTGTAATTTTCATTCCTGAATAGCTGAGTTTTACAACACCGATTGCCGCATTTGCATCTGCTTTAATCTTAAATGAAACTATTTCACCAGAACCTGCTTGAACTGGTGAACCCATCAACATTGTTAAAGCGATACGTAGAGCACCATTTGATTGTATTTTTGCTTGTTTCAACATCATACCAGATGTTCTATCTGAAAAGACAGCACTGGCATCATTGTCATCTCCGTCAACGGATACGAATGACAATCCTGTAGGGAGAGTTATATCAATGTTGGCTGCTTTCGCATTAACATCATTCGTGAGCATCAGAGATACAACCTTCTCTTCTCCAGGTCTGATGTCTACTTTGTCAATAGAGAATAGGTTATCCGCCTTCGAAAGTGTACTCGTAAGAAGGAGGATAATTAGGGAAATAATCTTTTTCATAATATTATTAATTTATTGGTTCATGAAATACTCAAAAATCAGTTGAACGTCCTCTGTATCAACGAGTCCGTCACCATTGAAATCTGCAGCCTCTTCGACAAAGTCCGGACCCATTTCCTGCCCCATGAAATACTCAAAGGTCATTTGCACATCTTCTGTGTCTATTATCTCATCTCCATTGACATCACCTGGCGTATACCGCTGTGTGATGTCGAGTTTGAATGGAGAGCTAGCTGAGCCTTGGGTAGCATTGTCGGAGAAGGTGACTTTGGTGTTCTGCACATTGAGTTCCTTCTGTTCTGCCTTGTCATAGACTTTAAAGGTGATGTTTTCGCCAGAGGAGCTGTTGCTGCGCACACGGAGATAACCGACTTGGGCTGTTCCGGTATCCAGGATGTCGGCGGCAGAGACTACACCTCGGCATTCATTGCCACAGAATGCTGCTATCTCATAGTTCGAGAGGTCGGTGATGGTGGCTTCGTCCAGTTCCAATGATACGATGACAGTCATGTCGTACTGAAAGTCACCTGGGTTGCACTGCCAGTGGCTCTCCTGCGCCCAGAGGCTGAGCGGCAGGAGAACACTGATCAGGGTAAAGAGAATCTTCTTTTTCATAGGGGATTCAAATCTTTACGTTAACATTATTTATTCACTTTCATTATCTTCTTGTAGAAGTACTCGTTGCCGCTCTGGGCTGCTACGATGTAGACACCGGCCGGCAGGTTCGTCACATTGATGATTTCCTGCGTCTGACCGGAAGCCTTCGCACGCACCATCTTGCCGTCGGTGCTGGTCAGCGTCAGACGGTCGATGGGCTTGCCACCCAGGCTTACGGTAATTTCCGTCGTTGCCATGGTGGGCCATACTCCGAGTTGGCTGTAGCGCTCTGCCACGCCCACGGTCTCGTCGCCGAGGTGCAGGACATAGGGCTCGCGGTAGCTGCCTACGGCATCGGACTTGAAGGGCAGTGTCTCCTGGATATCCACGATGTACTCCTTCTCGTTGTGCACAGCCTGGAAGGTGATGTCTTCAGCACCTTCGCCATGAACGTTCATGAAGATGACACCCTGCACGTACTTACCGATGCCACGGCATTCCGTGCCGGCAAAGGCAGCCACAGTGTATTCGTCGTCGTCCGTTTGTCCGGACTCGCGGAAGAGCTGAGCGCGCATGGGCATCACGTTGGAATAGCGGTGTTCGTCCACGCTCCAAGGCGAGCGGTTGATATTCAGACGTCCGCGGACCTGCGATGCAGCCTTCGAGACGATGCCGGTGTTGTAGAGCAACTCGGCCGGAGCACTGGTCTTGAGCATATAACCCAGACCTGGTGTCATAGCCTCGAGGTCTCCAATCCAAGTGCCGTTGACGTAGTCCGCCGAACCAGACATGCCTACCAGCATGTCGCCTTCGGAAGCAGAGAGGTTGACCAGAGCCTCCGTGGGAGTCATGATCTGATCCATCGGGTAGCCAATCCAGTTCCAGCCCTTGCTGAGGCTGATGATACCCTTCGAGGCATTGAAGGCATCGCCGCTGACGGGCAGTGTTGCACTGGCAGACATCTTGACTTTATAAGCTTCCGTGGGAGTCAGTTCCTGGAGGTTACCGAAGAGGCCGAGCACTGCGTCGCGGATGACACCGCGAGTCTGGCTCTTCAGCTCAAGGGTCTTCTCCGGGAAGGTGCTTACGGCGAGGTTGTCGGCTACGTTATGCGAAATCCAAGTCCAGCCTTCGCTGAGTGCGAGTTCCTGGTTGTTCTTCTTGGCGGTGTACTCGAAGGTCACCACTTCGCTCTCTTCGAAGCCTTCGGCCTGGGCCATGGCCTTGATGGTCACGGCATCGTCGTTGATGGCGATGGGCTGGCTGTAGACCAGAGCCGTGGCGGGATCGCACGGACACGTACCATCTAAGGTGTACCAGATCTTGGCGTTCTCATCCTCGCAGCTGAGGCTGATGAGCGTGCCGCGATAGACGGCGCTGCCGGAAGCGCGGGAAGCACGAGGATTCGGAGTGACGAGAGAGGCCGCTTGCTGCACCTTCACCAGGGTCTGACCCTCGGCTTTGGTGTCGTCGATGCTGAACTGCAAGGCTGTGGAGCCGGGCAGTTCACCGCTGACGGTCAGCGTGGCCTGGCCTTCCTCGTCCAGGGTGATGGTGGACGAGCCGTCTTCCTGCAAGGTCAGACCCTCGCCGGAGATGTCGGCAATGAGGGTGGAGAGCGGACGCACACGTAAGGTCTTGCCTGCTGCGGCATCGCCGGGCAGAGCGCTCACCTGCAGGGTACGTGTTCCTTCGTAGAGCACGGTCAGCAGTGAGTCTGCAGAAATCTTGCGAACGGCTTTCTCGACGTCGAAGGTCTGGGTGTAGGTCTCCTGCATGGGCAGTCCTACATAGCTCTTCACGCCCGTGGTGACAATGAGCGTCACCTCATCGGTGCTGAGCAGCTGTGTGCCATCGGGCACCACGAACTTCACCTTCGAGGCGAGGACGTTTTCTGCGGAACCGGTAGCCCTGCGGCTTGGAGCCTGCTTGGCACCGTTGTCGCCATCGCTGCTGCCGTCGGGGTTCTCGGCATTGAGCAGTTCGATGGTACCATCCTCTATCTTCTCGCCATTCTTCTTGACGATGATGTTGTCGGTAGTGAGGTTTTCGGGCAGCATATACTTGTCGAACTCGATTTCCACACCGTCCTCGTAAGCCTTGGCTTCCTTGACTTCGGGCTGACGGTCCTGGGTCATGGCGATGTTGACATCGAGCTGTGGAGGAGGCACGGGCAGCCACTCGGAATAAGTGGTCTGATAGCCTTCCTTCTCGAACTTCACGCGCCAGAGTCCCTGAGGAACATCCCAGGCATACATTCCGAATTCGTCGGTGAACAGCGGGTTCTCCTGAGCATACTCAGCAGCATCCCACAGCACTTCCTTCTCATACGGATCGCCGTACATATCCTCGCCGGTTTCCTTGTAGTAAGCCGTAGCAGTCACACCTTCGAGGCGGTTGCTGTGTACACCTTCGTAGACGTAGCCGGAGGGGTCCATGACAGGACAAATGGGATGGTGTGGAGGCAGTGGCGGAGGTGGAGGTGGGGGCGGGGGACAACTCTTTGGCACAACAGTTACCTCTTTGGTCTTGGTGGTGTAGCGCTTGGATGAGTGACGTATTCTTCTGATTTTTGCAAGAATCTGTTTCCTCGGAATCTTTGTTCCAGGAGGAAGTTTCGTGTAGTCTACAAATAATGTATATGCGACACGAGAGGAGGTGATAATCGTTACGTACTTATCAAGATGTTCGGTATATTTTAAATATTCTGTAATCTGAGAGCATGTAGCCGGATCAAAATAGGTGCGGAAGAAGCTCTTCCATTCCCTTGTGATGATTGATGAAATTAGTTCGGTAGAGGACTCCTTGCCTTCTTCTTGGATAAGACGAACAATGACAACATACGGTTTTGTTGTAATGCCAGGAACGATGAAGGCCATAGACCCAGATTCTGGATCGGTCAGCACCTTCACGTCTTCGTCTAGGACATCCTCGTCGTCTTCAGGAACGTAATCGGAGTCATCATCAAGAAGTTCGTCTTCAACGAAGCCATCTTCTTTGAGTTCATTCAGGAGGTCGTCCACGGTCTCGTCAGATTCATAGGATGTGACGGAGGCTATATCATCGCCATTACCATCTGTATAGGTGGAAGTCGTGCTTCCGTCTTCGCCTTCGACAGTCTCGTTGAGCTCTATGTCGCCGACGTATTCATCCATGAGCACTTCATAAGTAGCGTCAATAGATGGATCGAAGACCATATTTTCAATGGTTACAGATACGCGAGTCGGGAGTGCTTCAGACGTGAACTTCGCAGTGGTAATCCAGCAGTCCTTGCTTTCGTCGTAATTAACTCTCAAGGAGCGGGTGTTGCCATCGGACGTAAAGACATGCAACCAGACGAAAGGAATAAGTTGAACATCATTATAATCAATGTCCACGAGGAAGGTGAAATCAGGATAACTCGGCCAGTACCAATAGGGAGCTATTGGCTTCTGAGGATCCTGAAAATCGAAAACCGTCACATAGTTGCATAGGTTCAGAGATGTAGCGGGGTGCGCAGTATTTATCATCGTCACTTTATTTACTTGCACGGCATCTTTGTCATACAGGCAGGCCATCGTTTCAGACTGCATTTCCAATCCCATCAACGTTGTCACTTTCGCGTAAATTTGATGGGTGGAAAGATTCTCTGGTTGGAATAGCTCGCAAGTTGTGGCCCACGTACCGTTGGCAAGTGAAATGGTCTCACCGATCAGCATACCATTGTCATAGATTTCCACTTTGGACTTACCGACAGCAGTACCGCTGATGGGTACACTCGTTCTTGCTACCGTTTTTGGTACGTTGATACTCAAATCCTTCACTGTAAAGTTGGCGTTACCTATAGGCTGGGTCACATCCTGGTCGTTGTAGGTGAACTGAACGTAGGCGCTGGGAGCATAGTCACCACCGGCAGTAGGAATCACGCAGAAGCGGATGCGGTCGTTGAGGTTGTCCACCGGAATGGTAACACGACCGGCTGCGGAGATGTAGGTGCTTAGCCCGTTACCCACCATGACGGAGTTGTCAACCAAGGAACAGGTGCTGGGCAGATCCACGACGAGTCGCACATTGGAGACTTCATTGGCATAGAGCGACTTGAAGTCGATGCGGCTGTTGATGGTCAGGTAGTTACCGGCAGTAATCTGTGTCTTGTTGACGGTGAAGCTGGTGTTGCTGCCTGTGTAGTACAGCTTGCTCTCGTCGAAGAAGGGAACGTAGCTGGTCTTCACGGCAGAGATAACGCCGCTCTGCACCTTAACCGGAGTAGCGACATAGTCCGTGCCGTCTTTCAAACCAGCTTGCTCAAACTTGCTCAGGTCGTAGATGGTGTTGAAGAGCTTGCTGTTGCCCATCGTTATGAGGGTGTAGTCACCATCGGTCAATTCCTTGAAGCTGAGGGCGGCGTTGGAGTATGCAACGTTCTTTACGAACTTGCCCTTGCTGTCGTAGAGGATGCCGTTGACAGCGCTGTTCTCCGTGGAGACGAAGGTGGCGCTGATCTGACCGAGCTGCTTGATGTCGAAAGTGACTTCTGCGCGGTTCATATCGTTGACCTTACTTTTGGCTACCACGGGCATGAAGCTTCCCGTCTTGCTGGTGGCGGTGAGCTGCAGGCTGTCGCCGAGCGCTACGTCCTCCAGCAAGACAATCTTCGGATACTGCACGTTGAACTGCTTGATGTCCTGCCCCGTGGTGATGTCGCGGATAGCGTAGGCCACGTTCTGGTAGTCGCTGTAGTAGGTCTGGGTCTCGGCAGCAGAACCGCTAAGTGCCGCGGGCGTGTAGGTGAAGTTCAGGGTGATGGTGGCACCATTGATGCTCTTCAGCGCGATGTCCTCCAGTGTGGCCACGCCGTTCTCTATCGTGAGGGAGTCGTAGAGAACGGTTTGACTGATATAGTCTGTGGCCACAGCGGTGATGCTGGTGGGGGCGTAGAATGCATCGAGGCTATAGACACCCTGTGCGTTAGCCGTAGTCGTGAAGGCTTTGCTGTATTTGCCGTTCAACGTCTGCGAAACGGTGACGTTGGCTCCGCCGAGTACTGCGTTCGTCAGCACGTCACGTACGGTACCCGTCAGCTTGGCTGTGGGCAGGGCTACGAGGGTCTGGGTGATGGTGTTGCCCGAAGTCTGCACCACAAAGGTGGTGTCGGAGAGCAACTGGTACTGCATGGCCAGAGCCTGTGGCAGGGTGGTGCGAAGGATGACGGTAGCGTCATCGATGGGAAGGATGCCGCTGACGCTGGCTCCTTGAGCCAGGTAGGTGCCGTCGGCAGTCATCCAGGTGAAAGTCATCTGACCGCTGACGTCGGTGCCGTCGGGAGTCTTCACCACAGCCTTGATGGTTTGAGGTTCTATCAGACTTGGGAAGGTCACGCTGCGGTCGCTGGTCTGCATCTCGATGTTTTCCATCTGACCGAGCACCTGTCCTGTGGCGTTCTTCACGTAGACGTTCCACTTGGTGTTGTGCATCAGGTTCTGGAAGGTGTAGGCCGTGCGGTCGCTGATGACGTAGCGCATACGCTGTCCGCTGTTGGCGTTCACCAGTTCGATGAACATATTCTTGAAGCGGCCGTCGTCGCTGCCCGCAGGCAAGTTCACCTCAAGGGCGTTCACCTGGCTGGACAATGGCAGGATGGTCAGGTCCTTCCACCCCGTAGCCTCCTGATAGAGGTCGATGCTGGTGGCAGGCACGAAGACCACGAGCTGTTCCTTGATGCCGTTGAAGACATTGGTTCCCAGGGTGGGAGGAACGGTGGCATAGCAGCTGACGCTGGTCAGGCTCGAGCAGCCGGAGAACGCATAGTACCCGATGTCCGTGATGCTGCTGGGCAATGAGATGGAAGTAAGCGTGGAATTGTTCTCAAAACTCCATGAGGGAACGGAAGTAGCTCCGGCGCAGCGGCTGAAATCTACCACGGAGAAGGGATAGCTCGCCATGTTGCCGATGTCGTAGTTGCTGACTTTGCCATTCACAATCAGGGTCTGAACGGAGTTGGTGCTTCCGCCGGTGACATTGTAGATGGCACTGGAGAGATTGTCCTGCTCAAATGCATCTATGATGAGTTCACCCGTCTCGGCATTCCAGGAGTTGGTGCCGGGATCCTGAGGACTGGTGGGGTTGTATTCAAAGACAGCTACCAGTTCTGCGTTGACGTCGGGCATGGTGAAGTTGTAGTTTCTATTGGTGCTCACGACCTTGCCCTGATATTCCCAATGCTTGAAGACATAGTTCGTATTGGAGTAGGCGTACAGGGATAACTGCTCTCCCTGCTTGTATTCTCCATTGTTGTTGTAGTTGAACGATCCGCCTTGTGAGGGCGATGCCTTCAGAGCCAGCGCGTGAGACCGCGTGTAGTCGCCGCTGGGGTTGTCTGGCGAGTTGGGGTTGTACTCATAGACAGCTGTCAGGTGGGCGTTGCCGGCAGGCATCGTGTAGTAGAAACTGGTGCTCGTAGAGACGATGTTGGTGCCGTCTGTCCAGTGCTTGAACACATACCCGTTATTTCTGGAGGTATATACATACACGCTGGATCCGGCCGAGTATTTACTGCCCGACACATTGGTCGAGCCAGCCTGAGCCGGCTGAACCGAAGTCGCCAACAAATAGGTCGTTGCCTGCACATCTGGGTTGGGCGGGTTGACGGGGTCATAGCCATCCGTCTGCGCCACTCCGACCATAGCAAAGAGCCAGAGGAACAAAATGCTGAATGATTTTCGTATCATGACTTATATGATTTAGAGATTTATTTTACAGAAACTTTACGGACTTTACCATTCTTCTTAACGAGGTAAACGCCTGTGATGGAAGGCTTGCCTGCAATCTTCTTGCCATCGAGGGTGAAGACGTCTGCACCGCTGAGCTCATCTGATGCGAGCTCGTTGATAGCATCGGCAGTACCAGCAAACAGCAGGTGGAAACGCTTGTCTGCGGTTCCAGCCTCGGCAGAGAAGGTGTAGCCCTCGGTGCCGTTCAGTTCTACAGCGGTTCCTTCGAGTTCATCGATGAGGATGACGCTCTCGGTGGCCTTGGTGTCGAGGGTGAAGGTGTAGGTACCCGTCTTGGCGAAGCGTGCAGCGAGCTGCACGGAACCGTCGGCGAGGGGACGCTCGTTGATGGCATACTGTACGCCGGCTGCAATGCTGTAGAGCTGCATTGCAGAAGCATCCATTGCCGGGAAGAGAGCGGCATCGCGCTCTGCCTCGTAGTTCATGGAGGCTGCGGGATTGATGACCACACGTGTGCGTTCGCTGTGCTCACCGTCGGAGAGGTAGAGGTTGAAGACACTGCGGTTGGAGTTACCCTGACGAATCTCACCCTTCACATAGTTGGTGGAGTTCGTGACATCGTAGTAGCTCTTACGGGCATCTGCGCTGAATGTGATATTACCCTTGTTCGAAGGACGCTGTACGAAGAATGCTTCGCCCGGACTGAGGATATAATTGTCATCGAATGGCGAATAAGCCCAGTAGCCATTGTTTCCGTTCCATACCGTAATAGGAGCATCAAAGTCAGTAGAACTCAGCTCAATATAGGCAGGATAAGGATTACCTATCAGGTTCCAACCACCGTTGTTGGCACTCTCACTCGGGTATTCACCCAATGCAATGGTGCGGTCAGATGCACTGAAGATGAGATTCTTGTTCTCGTTGTTCAGAGCCGGGAAGTGGAATACCACATAGTTATACAGCCAATTCACATTGTTGGTGCAATGCATGATGTAACCCTTCCCTGCTTCGAGGATATCGTTAGCAGTCATATTCACCCAGGTACTGTTAAGGTTTCCAGCAGCACGAGCCTCACTGTCGTAACGACGGATGACCCATTTAGTTTCTGCTGTCTCACAAGTGATATCACCTACACGAACGTCATAGGGAACGCTGATGAAGTTCCAATATCCGTCGGTCAGCGACAAGGTAATGTCGATGTTGTCGGCATGCATCGTTCCATCGGTTATCAACGTTGCAGACTGTGGCATTACACTCTGCTGGTAATCATAGCCCCAGTTATACTTATAATAGTTGGCCTGGGCGTGATTATAACCTTGGTGCGTTACCAAGCCAGGAGTGAACTGGCCTGCATTGCGAATGTCAAGTGCCCCAAGGGTTGTCGGGGTGGAAGAGCTGCTTACTGATACATTCGTATGCCAAATGGTGATGTTCGGATTATATCCTTCAGGAACATCTGCATTGGCGAAATCCAAAGTCATCTGCTTGGCAACAGTTATCTGATCAGGCAAAATATCTGTACCTACAATCTTGAACTTGTCCCATCCAGCAGCCTGCTTGTAGGCTTTCACTGCGAGCATGGAGACATAGAGCGTCTCGGGCACTTCCACGGGACAACCATTGTTGGCTGTCGGAGGAACCAAAGACTGACTGGTGTAGTGCGTTCCGCTGTTAAAGACACTATAGCCCACAGAGGTCAGTGTGCTGGGGAAGGTAGCAGTACGGATACTGGTGTTGTAGAAAGCATTGTAACCAATGGAGGTAAGACCCTCATTCAGCGTGACACTTTCCAGACCTCTCATATTGTAGAAGGCATCGTATCCTATGCTGGTGACACTGGCAGGAATCTCAATAAACTTAGGACAGAGGTTGGGAATGGTATCATAAGCATATCCTAACCAATTACCGTTCTCATCATATCCAAGATACCGCTCATTGTAATAATAATCACCTGTTCTGTCACGATAAAATGCGTAGTTCCCAATGGTCTGCAGTTTGCCTGGCAATTGAATATCTGCATAACTGTAACAATTGTAGAATGCGCTGCTGCCAATTGTTTGAAGAGTACTCGGCAGATTTACTTCAGAGAGGTTATAGCAATTACGGAACATAGAACTGCTTAGGGTTGTGACTCCCTCTTTGAGGGTCACACGCTTCAAGGAAAATATACCGCTAAATATGTAGGTGCCGATGTTGTTCAAGGATCCGGGTAGGGTGACATCCTCCAAAGCGCTGCAACCACTGAAGAGTGAACTAGTGATATTTGTCAAAGTATTCGGCAGAATAGCGACCTTCAGAGCTGTATGGTTCTGGAAAGCACTGTTGAGGTTGGTAATCTGTGCTTCGGAAAGGTCAACCTCCACAAGAGCTGTCAGGTTCTGGAGAGTCGTGATATCATTGCTGTTCAACGGACCTATGACCTTCAGATTCTCCACGAGCGTGAAATCTGTTACATAGGTCTGGATGGAATCGCTCAGAACACCTGCCTCCTCAACTGTGATGACCAGATAGCTTGTCAGCAGGCGATTGGCGAGTTGGTTGAGTGCTGCAATTTCAGCCTTCACTTCCTGTGCTGTGAATGAACCTTCATTGTAGCCCATAGTGGCAGCAGTAATAGCGGCTTCCACTTCTGCCTTGGCCTCGTCGCTCAGATCTTTGACCATGGCTTGACGCTGCTGCACGGACTCAATAGTTGCCATCAAGTTCTGATATGCTTCCATGCTGGCTTTTATCTTCGCAATGAGTTCATTGATACTCTTGGTGATCAAGGACATAGCTGCTCCGTCGGGTGCCTCGGCTGCCAAGAGATTATTTGCAGTAGCTGTCAGAGCTACACCTTCTTCACGAAGAGTCTTGTCGTAGGCCTTTCCATCCTCAAGGTAACCTTGCAAGGTTGAAAGAGCCGTTGTCAACTGGTTCTTTCGGTCGGTGATGCTACCCAAGAATTCGAGTTTGAAGTTTGAGACCACAATCCAGTTGCCAGTGCTATAGCCCGTTTGAACGACACCTACCGATAGCTGACCGGTATTGATTTCCATTTCATGGGTCTTTTGGTAACAGCCGTTTGCGAAATAAGAAATTGCTGAATTCAGGCTGTTCGGGAGGTAATAGGTTCCCATATTTCCATCGGCATCGTTCAGTACAACTGGTACTTCATCGCCAACATCCAGAAGAGCACCTTGAGCACCATCTGTATATTTGGCGAGTAGGACGCTGTCTGCTTGTTCACCATCATTCATATAGACGATTGCGAGCGACTTTTCTGTTCCATTGCGTTGCATCTCTGCGGTCTGGTCTGCGTTCGAACCACCACGGTAGAAACCGTTGAATGTAAGGCGGTAGAAACCTTCAGGAAGACCATAGAAGGTAGGCTGACGAAGATTGAGGACTTGGCTACCCCATGCTTCGAAGCCACCTGCACCGGATGTTGACCATCTCCAACTGGAGCCGGAGATTTCAAGAGCCCAGTCACACAAGCTACCCCAACCATCGTGGTTCACGAAGTTCGTGCCCGTGAAGAATGCAGAAGCATCATAGGGATTCAGGTCAGAAGCCTGGTCCTTGGCATCTTGCATGATGAAGGCACCCCAGTCGTAATGGACAAGAGTGGCTTTCTTCTCCAACCATGCATTACTGGGATAGGTCCCATTATAGAGAGAGTCAACAGATGTGGCAAGATAGCTTGTCATCCAATCATCAGACGTGTTGACATACTGTACACGATCCACATAGCTGTCAATGACCTTCTTCACATTCTTGCCAAGAACGTCGCCCTCCTGAATATACAGGGCGGCAGCATTTATCTGATCGATGACAGCTATGCAGGCAGTAACGTCTTCTCCTGCCAATGCGGCATCGGCAGCCGCTAAAGCTGCATTGTAGCGATTGATACCTTCCACTGTAAGAATACATTCCTCCTTGACTTTCTTCATCTCTGCAATCTGACTCTGAATGGCTTCTGCATAAGCATCTACACCACTACCGAGGTACAGCAGGCGGAAGTTATCGATGTATGTCCAGTCGGTGGGTATCACATTATCCTTGCGTACGCCGAAGGAGAAACCTTCTTTAGCGCCATCAAAGTAGAAATCAAGAGCGTTGTCGATATAATAACCATTTCGCAGATAAACTTCTGCATCTACCACGCGGTCAGGAGCATATAGTTCTCTGCCATCATTCAGGGTAAGGACATACTCGTTATTCAGACCCAACGAGGTCTCCGACCCTTCCAGACCCCAATCGTGAATGGCCTTGGTGGCATCGGCGGCGAACAGATAAACATTCACAACAGAAGTTTCTGTTGAGATACGTTCCTGAGCGTTTGCCGGAGTGCCACAACGATAGTAACCATCCATCAGGAGGCGATAGCATCCCTTGGGCAGCCCCTTCAGTGTCTGAGTGAAGCGGAAGGGGCCTGTGTTCCAAAGTTCATA
Organism: uncultured Bacteroidales bacterium; assembly: GCA_902771725.1. Lineage (GTDB taxonomy): Bacteria > Bacteroidota > Bacteroidia > Bacteroidales > Bacteroidaceae > Physcousia. The sequence continues at coordinate 44,388 of CACXXT010000012.1, read as the reverse complement.
ACCGCTTGTGGTCGTTCCGTTCTCAGCAATATAGGCACTTTCATTTACATTTCCTGTGCCATCCCAAACGACATCCCATCCCTTGGCTTGGCCTTGAATGCCGATGAGATCGCTAAACTTGGGATTGATGATAGCTCCAGTCAGCGTGTCGGGGTGCTCTGGAGTGGCATTGGCGAAGGTGGTCTTCGAACCGATGTAGGTTCCCCATCCATCCTTCACACTGGCATAGAGTGTCGATAGCTGTTCTTCGCTTTCAAAGCTGGAGGAAGTACGCAGACCTTCAATCTGTGAAATCAGAGCAGAATACGTATTATCTGTGAATAGACCAGACTGAGCAAGGCTGCTGTAAGCATTGTAATAAGGGAGGTACTTCACAGAGATGAAGTCCTTGACTGCTTCGATAGACAGCGCAGCTTTCTCAATGGCTGCTTCTAAGCTGCTGATAGCTGCCTCCTTGATGGTCTCGTCGTCATTGGAGATGGCATCATTGGCAGTCTTGACGGCGGCATTCAAAACAGCCTTGACATCCAACGTCATACCTGTCATTCCGTTGGCCTTGGCTACCAACACCTTCAGATCCAAATTGGTCTGACTATCCGTGGTGGGACCATAGTAGAAAATCTTGAAGTTGTCGGCAGCAATCCAGTTGGCGGTGGCATTGACGGTCTTCAGGCCAAAGGTCAGTACGTCGCCTTCCTGACAGACATAGGTGATGCTGAAATGCTCTGGAGCACCATTACCTGTGGCCAAATTGGTTCTGACTTCATTATTACCAGCCTGAATAAAGAGGTAAACGCCTTCTGCGGGATTCTTACCGATAAATCCGTCAGCTGTGTGGTCTGCCCACTGGTAAACAGAGATTGCGTCAGCCTCCAGCACATACTTGCCCTGAGGCAGGCCATAGACCGTCTGCTGCAAATAGCCGTCACCGATAGTCCAAGGCTGCCCATCGCTCTTCCATGCTTCGATGAATTGGGAGATGTACACATCGCCATTGTTATAGCCTGCACCTTGGTAACCAATGTTGTTGGCTTGTTGTCCACTCACATAATTGGTTGTCCAGCCATCGATATTGCCTGCTTCGAAGTCTGGATTGACCAAGACAAACTCAGTAGCTTCAATTGGATTCTCCTCAGTGGCGTCACCCAAATACTCGAGGAACTTGACACGATTGATTTCATCGATCAAGATAACCGTTGCATTCTCTATTTCTTCTATGCTGGAATCCTCATTGGTATAGGTGGTACCGACTCTGCTCGTTTCTATACCATAAGTTTCTGCCTCGTTCAGGAGGTCATAAAGTGCCAGACGAGCCTCATAGAGTTTCAACTTCGATTGATACTGAATAACAGGAATGAACAACCAATCGACATGAGCACTCTCATCGTCTATCTCACCAGTTTCGGCATCCACCCAACAAGCGAAATTAACTGTAGTTTCGCCAGAGACGAGATAGCCGTCTTCGTCAACCTCGATAGGACCATTCCAGTCATACCAACCGGCATACTGGTAAGCCAAGCTCTCATAGGCGATATCACCGTCAGCGGTGCGGATGCGGTAGTAGCCGTTGCGCTTAGTGATATTCCACACGCAGCCGCGACCTTGATTATTATAATCTATGAAACCCCATTCTTCACTATCGCGGAACAAGAGCGTGTTCGTCATTGAGCGCTCACCATTGTTACCATTGACCCACTGAGTACCATAGACCTTCATCGCATAACCGGAAACGGATGTGCCGGACATGATAATGGTCGTGTCAACGACTTGAATGACGAGAGGAGGATTATTAGCATCCTTGTATCCTGCAGAGGTGAGGCTAATCTGCGTAGACCAGCTATTGGCACCGGTAAGGAACTGACCTGCACCTACATTCTTTATATAATAGAGTTCTCCGCTGCGGATGTCGGAACCCACTTCGTCAAGAACAGGTTCTACAGGCGCTGACCACTTGGATTCGCTCTCTTCGGACTGGACATCTCCATCCCCAAGAGGCGCTGCCTGCTGGCCAGGATGAGCCTGCATGGCCATTCCGGCCATGAGACTCATTATTAGAATAAATAAATACTTTTTCATAAAGCGACTACTTATTGAAAGTGTTTACTTATTATTGGTATTACTTCTTAATGACCTTTTTGCCACCAATGACATAAACGCCAGGCGTCTTGGGAGTGGTGGTCAGTGTCTTACCATCAATGGTGAATACATGGCCTTCGGGGCTGTTCGCATTGAGGCGTTCGATGCCGTCGGCTGTGCCGGCAATCTGCAGGCGGAAGCGGTTGGCAACAGTACCGGCCTCGGCATTGAAGGTGTAGCCCTCGGTGCCGTTCAGTTCAACTGCGGCGCCTTCGAGCTCATCGATGAGGATGACGCTCTCGGTGGCCTTGGTCTCGAGGGTGAAGGTGTAGGTGCCAGTCTTTCCGAAATGAGCTGCGAGCTGCACGGAACCGTCGGCGATAGGACGCTCGTTGATGGCATACTGCACATCGGCGGCAAGGCTGTAGAGCTGTGTGGCTGTGGCATCCATAGCGGGGAACTTGGCGGCATCGCGCTCGCTCTCGTAGTCCATGCTGGCGGCGGGGTTGATGACCACGCGGGTGCGGTCGCTCATATTGCCGTCGGAGAGCTGGAGGTTGAAGACGTGGCGGTCCGAATTGTTCTGGCGGATGGCTTTCACGTTATTAGAATAGCCAGTGACATCGTAGTAGCTCTGTCGGCCATCGGCATTGAAGGTGATGCTGCTCTTGTTCAGAGGACGCTGTACGAAGAATGCTTCGCCGGGGCTGAGGACAAAGTAGTCATCGATAGGCGAGTAAGCCAGGTAGCTGCCTTGTCCATCCCAGACCGTGATGGGAGCATCGAGGTCTGTAGCACCAATCTCGATGTATGCGGGGTAGGGATTGCCGATGAGGTTCCAGCTGCGGTTGTGGGCATATTCGCTCTGGTATTCTGCCAGGTCAAGGGTGCGGTTGGCAGCACTGAAGATGAGGTTCTTGTTCTGGTTGTTCAGAGCGGGGAAGCGGAAGACGCGGTAGTCATACCAGTCGCTGGAGAACGAGCAGTGCATGATATAGCCCTTGCCGGCTTCGAGGATGTCGTCTTCGCCCATATTTACCCAAGTGTTGTTGAAGTCCACTGCTGCGCGGGCAGCACCGTCATAACGGCGGATGACCCAGTCGGTGCCTGCTGTCTCGCAGGTGATATCGCCTACGCGGACATCATAGGGTAAGCTGATGAAACTCCAGTAACCGTCGTTGATATGTACACGTATGGTGATGTTATCTGCACGCATGCTGCCATCAGTAATGAGGGTGGAATATTGGGGCGTATAGGAAGACTGACCGTAGCGACTCCTATAATAATATCGGTAATAATTGGATTGTGCCGTGCTATAGTTCATCTCCAGATAACCGACAGAGAACGTACCTCCGTTGTGTACCTCCAGAGCACCGAGTTGGGAAGGAGTGCCTGTGCTCGACTGGTTGATATTGGTCCACAGGATCTCTAAGTTGGGCTTGTAGCCCTCGGGGATATTTGCCTTGGCAAAGTCCAGATTCATCTGCTTGTGAACGATCAGGTTATCTGGCATGATATCAGCTCCAACAATCTTGAAGTTAGCCCAACCAGCGGCCTGCTTGTAGGCCTTAGTTACCAACATGGGAACATACAAGGTATCGGGATTCTGAACGGGGCAGCCGCTACTGACCGTGGGAGGCTCCAGAGCCAGGCTGGTATAGTGAGTGCCGCTGTTAAAGACATTGTAACCCGAACTAGTCAGTGTGCTGGGGAAGGTCGCAGTGCGGATGTCTGTGTTGTAGAAAGCATAGTAACCGATAGATGTCAGTCCTTCATTCAAAGTGACGCTCTTGAGACCACCCATGTTATAGAATGCATAGCTACCTATGCTCTTAACGTTTGCAGGAATTACAATCTGCTCGGGGCAGAGATTGGGAATCGTGTCATAGATTTCATGATAATAACCGTTGTCATCATAATAGTAGCCTTGGTAATTATACACGAGTCCTACTTTATTATCACGATAGAAAGCATATTCACCAATAGATGTCAGATTACCGGGCAGGGGGATGCTTGCCAGGCTGTAGCAATTGTAGAAGGCGTAATCGCTAATGCCGGTTAAGGACACAGGAAGTGTCAATTTAGACAAGCGGTTACAATTCTGGAACATTTCATACCCAATGGATTTCACGCCTTCTTCGAAAATCACCTCTTCCAGGGCATCGCAGTTGCCGAAGATGTAACTACCCATTGTACTACTGTGATAATTGCCGTTGTCATCATAGTATGATCCATATTGGATATTGCCGGAGATGGTAACAGAGACAAGGCCGTCGCAGTCGTAGAATGCATTACCACCCAAATATGTCAGGGTCTTTGGCAACCGGACGGTCTTCAGCAAATCATGGTTGCGGAACTGCTCATTTTCAATCCTGTCAAGCCTTGCATCCTTCAAGTCAAGTTCCTCAAGATTGGCCATGCTCGCTACCTGTGCGATGTCTCTTGCATTCATCGGACCGATGATGGTGATTCCCTTGACATCGGAGAAGTTCTCGACGAGATCCAGCACGATGTCGCCCAGTGTGCCGGCCTTTGCCATCTCAATAATGAGATAGCCAGACTGCAGACGGCGAGACAGAGCCGTGACCTCGGAAGCCTTGTCCTTGGCTTCCTCGTCGGAGTAAGAACCGGCGGAGTAGGCAGTCTTGGCAGCAGTAAGTAGCGCCTGGAGTTCGGAAGCCACATCCTCGTCGATATTCTGAGTCGTTGTCAGCCGTTCCTCGGCGGATGCTATGGCATTGTTGAGGACTGCGTAGGCATCTACGGAATTCTTGATCTGATCAATAAGGTTTCCGATACGACCGATGATGTTATAGGCTTCTTCCTCACTGAGTGTTCCCGCTTCGGCAGAAGCTACAATCGTGGTAGCCTCCTGACGCAGAGAAGCGTTGTAGTGGACATCACTGCTCAAATAAGACTTCAATTGAGCTGTATATTCGGACATCAAGTCGTTGTTGCTGCCGACGTATTCCAGCTTGAAGTTATCCCAGATGGTCCACTCGCTGTTGCTATCGCTCTTGATGCCGATGCGGAGGTCGCCTTGTCTGGGCATTACAATCTGGGTGGAGACCGAGTAATAAGGAAGCTCGGTAGCAGGATTGACGGTGCTGAAATAAATGTCAGAACCTTCCATGGAGTTGGGGACGAAGCGGAGCGCACCTTCAGCGCCTGTGACTTCATTAGATCTTGTATCGTAAGGCCAGGTGCCTGTCGATGAGGCAAATGGAGTGCCGTCTGCTCCTGTCTCCTGGACATCGCTGAGCAGAGCATAAGTACTACCTTCTTCGGTGATTAACTTCAGAAGTACTTCAGAGATTCCACCGTACAACTTGGCAGAACGAACTCTGCCATCCATGCGATTGAAGGCTGTGCAGCTGAGGCGATAGATACCAGCTGCAGCACTGGGAATCACCTGATAGAAGTCGAAGGTGCTGTGGTAGACCTCAGCAGTGCCGTGTTCATGGTTCACCTGGGCGTAGCCTTCAATATTCCAGCCCTCTATACCGTTGTCGAAGGTCGGGTTGGTGATGAGCAGGGTGAGGTCATCACCGGCCTCCATCGTGTTGGTCAGGGCAGCACTGATGATGGCCTTGAAGTTCTGCTTGGCGCTGGTAATATCTTCCGTGGTCAGGGTGCACTGGTTGTAGCCATTGTCCAGATTGCGGATGAAGGCTGTCGCTTCGTCAGTCAATTCTTCTTTCTGCAAAGCTCTGACTGTTTCCATCTGAGCGGTGAGGCCGTTGATGATTTCAGGTGCTTGCTTGTAGGCGCTGATATTTTCGATGAGAGCATTATAGGCAGCTGCCAGCACATTGCCCTGTGCCACACACTCGTCGTAAGTTGCTGTACCAGCCTCGGCCATCGTCTTGGCGGTGGCAAAAGCTGTTTCGTAGGCAGCCTTGACCTCTGCATTGCAGGCATCAGTGCCGTCTACCACCGATGCATCTAATACCATGCTCAAGTAAAGGGAGCCTGCTGCTGCGTTGTATCCGTAATAGGTGAGACCGAAGTTATCGAACATAGCCCACATATCATCGCGAGTTCCTTTGACACCGAGGGTAATCTTCTTGTCGGTAACAAGTACGGGGACGGTGAGCTTGTACTTGCCTTCAGCAAACAGCTGGCTGAAGTCTGTCATCATAGCATCGCCAACAACGGCTTGGTTGAAGTTGCCAAAATAGGAGTCTCCTCCATAACGATAGATGAGGTAGTCCGTGTAAGCAGAGTCTTCCATTTCATAGAACGTCTTGGTAGCCTCGTTGATGTATGCTACAGGGTAATCCATGCCATCCCATTTTTCTGCATCATCACGGACGGCAGCCTGAACGGTCATCACATAAACGCCATTGGGCATGTTTGTCAAGGTCTGGTAGATGTTGAAGGAGGAGTGCCAAGACTCGGCGCAGGTGTTCGGAGCTTCCCCGCCACGGAGATTCCAATTACCGGCCTCTACCGTCCAAGCAAGACCTTTGTCCGCATAGCCTTGACTACCATAGCGATTGTTGGTATCAAAGTTGGCATCGCGGATTAAGTAAGTGACATTGTCACCCGGTTGAATTTCAGTTTCAGACGAGACGATGTTGAACTTGATGGCATCCTGAACTTCTCCATTCCAGTCAAGCACAGGATGATTGTGGAAGCCCATTTCTGTAACCTTGAGGTAACTGGCGGATTCTTCGAGCGAGAGTGTGTAGGTGCCATCCTGCTCGTTCTTTGTGAGATAGATGTCGCATACCGCGGCGTCCACATAGGCATTAGAGCCAAAGTAGTGCATTTCACCGCCATTGCTCTGATAGGAGTCGAGGTGATATACATTCCCTTCGACATGTTCCAATCCCCATAGTACAGAATTTGGAATCAGTGCTGCATGGGTTCCCCAACTGTTGGCGCCACCTAAGAAGTAAGTTTCTGCGGTACCATCCTCATCAGCATCATATTCAGCCTTGAAATAGTACTCGCCGTCGGCTAAATAACTACCTTCTTGCTCTTCGTTCCCCTGGTCTGCGAAAGCCAGGAATCGGGAATTGTTGTCGTCCAAGAGGGACTGCAACTGTGTTGCCCAAACATTCGAACCAGCGGTCGAAGCCCAAGCAATACCGCCTCCAATAAGTAAGGCTATGCCTGCGAGATACAGGCGGAATCTTTGTACTGTTCGTTTCATTGTTCTTAGTTTTTAAGTTTGGATATTATTTAGTATTTAGCTTATTCGGATTTGGCGACAATGAGAACAGGGATACCCCTCCCACGCGCGTGTAATTAAATAAGGTGTAGGAAAAGGACATACTCAACGTTACCGATACGCCCAATTCCTAAAAGCAGGATGCGTATCAGCAACAGGCCAAACAGGTACAGATATGGACTTAATAAGCCAGTCATAGGGTAACGTATGTCACTTAAACTTAAGTTTGAAGTAGCAAGAAGTAAGAAAGCATGCTTTCGTATGTCGTGTGTCCCCCAGAGTGCTGTCTGCTAAGAATATTTTAGTCTTTAGGACAAACTTTTGGGGAATGGAACGGGACAAAGATACACGCAAATCGCATACCATCCAAATTTTTAGAGAAGAAAGTTTTTAAAAAGTAGAAAAATAGTAGAAAAAAACAAAAAAAGTCAGCGTTGCCGTGCTGATACGGCAACGCTGGTACATAAATAAGGTGGCCGAGGGGAGGCAAACCAGCCTTGTTACATGGAGGCGGATTCGACTTCCTCCTGCTTTGAGGTGCGTTGGCTAATTATGGCTTGGCCATTGCTTCTCCAGCCGCTGTGCCTCCTCTTCGGTGATGGGGGTGACGGCACCGTGCTTGGGAGATACGCAGCCGTTCATCTGCATACGTCCTTCGCCGAATCGGCCAAGAGGAGTGAAGGTCTGGAAATCAGTGGTTTGCATAAAACCGAAGTTGTGGGGACGGATGCTGAAGATGTCGTACATGAGGAGCCAGCAGTCTTCGCCGATGAGCTTGTACATCGTGGGTGCCTCGCAGGCACCGTTCTCGCTGTCGATCTGCTGGGGCTGATAGACGTAGCCCCGATTGATGTGGTCGCTGATGGCCATCTTGATGCCTCCGGGGTTCTCCTGGGCACAATAGGTCATGCAATATCTGCCATCAGGCATGGGAATGATGTCGGCATCCAGTATTTGTATGTTTTTGTCGGGGTACTCGAAGAGCAATTTGGGTTCCGTGGTGAGGCGGGTGAACTCGTCGTTGGCGTAGGCATAGAAGAGCTGGGTCTTGCCTTTGCCTGTAGGGCGGATGGTGAAATAGACCATGAGCTTTCCTTCCTCCGGGTTGTAGATGGTCTCGGGAGCCCAGGCGCATCCGATTTCTCCGAAGTGCTCCGGGAATGCCTCGTCGATGCGGAAGGAGGTGTGTGTCCAATGGATGAGGTCGTGGGACTTCATGAGCACCAGCGCACGGTTGTTGCCCCAGCCATATTCCTGACCATCACGTTCCCATTCGGTGTCGCGGTAGCCTGCGCGCCGTCCGAAGAGGTGCAGGTCGGTGGCGGAGATGTAGTAGGTGCCGTCGGGACCCCGATAGATGTGTGGGTCGCGGATGCCTCGCTGCTGCGCGATGGTGTCGCCGCGTACCACGGGAGCATCATCGTTCAGTGCCGTCCAGCTGTAGCCGTCGCGGCTAAGGGCCATGTGCAGGCTGTGGTCGGCGTCCTTGTGGTAGACCATCAGGTAGGCGGACAATGATTTGGAATCCGAGGTCATGGAGTGATTCGGGTTTTGCGCCTGGACGCTGATTGTAGCCGCCAGACAAAGGAAAAAGAGTGTATGTTTCATCATTTGTGGTTTAAATATGGCAGAAAGAAAGGAATAAATACCGATATTAATGGTAATAATCCGCTTTTTTAAATACGAAATACCATTTTCACGCGCACGTGCTGCATCCTATGCCATCTTCAGACGTCGGATCCAGCACGTGCATGTTCTCTCCGGTGTACACGAAGAGCAGTAGTTAAGAGGTGATGTTAACGGAAGTCGGGCCAGTCGTCGGTGCGGAAGGGACCGACGGGCAGGCCGCTGATGGTCTGGAGATTGCACTCCGGATTGTCGGCCCAGGCGTAGCGCACGGCAACGGGGTAGGGTACTTCTGGGCACTCGACGACAACGCGCTGCATCCATCGTTCGCCTTCGATGCGTGCCTTGGCGACGTGCCACTGGCGGTCGGCTCCGGCGATGGTGAATCCTTTGATGTCGGCATTCTCAGCCAGGTTGTCGCTGCCCTGCACGGGGCGGAAGGTGAGGATGGCGCGTCCATCGCGCACGGACATCTGGTAGAACTCGGGTGCTGCACAGGCTTCCTCGCGGCCGTAGGTGCGGTTGAGGGCAAGCAGTGCCAGTCGGCGACCTACTTCCTGCTTGTTCTTCGGATGGATGTCGTTGGCCTCGCCGATGTCGATGTTCACCATCATGCTCACTCCGTCGAGTTTCAGGGCCTTGCGCTGTGCCTCGCGGATGGCAGCCAATTCCGACTGGGGTTGCAGGTCGCGACGCTGGAGGTAGTTGGCAATCTGTACGAAATAGAAGGGTAGTACCTTGGAATCCGGCTGCTGGAAGAAACGGCGACGGTCGTTCTGTGAGGGAGCGGGCTTCGGGTAGGCAGCAACCTCGGAATTGCGGTTGAAGCGAGCCTGCCAGTCGTGGATGAGGGTCTGGAAGAGTCCTTCGTACTGAATGGCGCGACCTACGTTCGAACATCCCTGATACCAGGTGAAGCCGCGGACGGGCATGTCCAGGAAGGGTGCCACCATGGCGTTGAAGAGGTTGGCGGGGTACCAGGAATCGTTGGGCTTCTTGGGTTCCACACCTCCGGAATGAGCCTTGACCTCGGCAGCACTCATGCTCTTCTGCCAACTCCAGTCACCAGTGAGGGGAATGGTGGTGTCGTCGGATTTGAGATAAAAGTCTTTGGCATCACCGCAGAAGCCGCCATCGCCGCTGGTATCGTAAATCCTCACGGCGAGAATGTTGCGTCCGGGTTTGAGCAGATGTGCAGGAATCGTATAGTGGCGGGAAATGTTCCAACCCGTTGTCGTGCTCACCAGCGTGCCGTTCCAATAGGTGCAGTCCTCATCGTCTATGGGGCCGAGTTCCAGCTTTAGGTCCTTGACTGCCAATGGGGCGGGAATGTCTATCACACGGCGCAGCCACACGATACCGTCGAACTCCTTCAGTTCCGGGGTCTGGTTCCAGTGAATGGGTTGTGACATTTTCTGCCACTTGCTGTCGTCGAAATCGCCCTGCGCCCACGGTGCCTGTGTCAGGTCGCCGTCTTTTAGGCCGCGGTCATCGCCGAAGATTTCCTTCATCCACTCTGCGCGCTCAGCTAAATAGAGCTGCTGGATTTTCTCTTCGTCAAAGCCGGTCTCGAAGACGCGCTTCTGGTGCTCTTCAAAACCGGTGACGCCAGACAGCTTCTCATGGCTCACCCAGCTCTCAGCGGGCGTGCCGCCCCAGCTGCTGTTGACGACGCCCACGGCAATGCCCAGTTTCTGCGACACCTCGCGCGCGAAGAAATAGGCCGCAGCGGAAAATTCCTCGATCATCTCCGGCGAGCAGACTGCCCAGCCTTTCGTGTGCCCCAGGGGTACATTGGTTTGTGGGCTATGAGCCACGACCTTTTCGACTTGGAACAGGCGCACCAGAGGGTGGTTGGCAGCGGCCACTTCCTGCTCGAAGTTCTTGACGCGTCCCCAGCCCTTCACGGGCATTTCCATATTCGACTGTCCGCTGCAGAACCACACTTCGCCAGACATGACATCCTCGAGGATCAGTTTCTTGCCGTCGTCGAAGGTGATGGTGAACGGGCCTCCGGCGCGTGGGACACGCAGATCAAAAGCAAAGGCACCCGTCTGTTTGTCGGCCTGGACCTTCACGGTCTGCTGGTCCCAGGAAGCGGTGATCTTGACGGTGGCACCTTTCTTTGCGGTGGCGGTGAGGTGGACGGTGGTTTGTTGCTGGAGCACCATGTGGGAGGTCATCCAGCCAGGCAGCTTGACTTCTGCCTGGGCGGCCAAAGCGGTAATGGCGATGGCGAGCGTGAGGAATAGTTTTTTCATCGTGGTTCGTTTTATGGTTTGTTCTTAGTTTGCTATTATAAATAAGGTGTAGGGGCGGGGTGGGGGAATGGTCAGAGCACACTGACGAGTCGGCTGAAGAGCCAGATGTCCTCGGGGTGAGTGATTTTCAGATTGACCCGTTCGCCACGGGACTTGTACAAAGGCCAGTGGTGCAGCTCGGCCATGAGGGTGTAGAGCGACTGTGAATCCTGAATCCCCTGCTGTTCAGCCTCGTCGAAGACGCTGACGAGGGTACTGAGCGGGAAGGTCTGCGGTGTCTGGGCTCCCCACAGCTGTTCGCGTGGAATCATCCCGGTGCCCTTTGTGGCATCGCCGGTCATGAAGGCTTCCTCACCCTGGAGCGCGGCGATGGCGTTGCCGTGGCGCTGGCATACGGCAATGGCATCGGCGATGATTGCCGATGAAACCAAGGGGCGCACGCCGTCGTGGACAAGGACAATGGGGTCGTCCGTGTGGCGGCGGGCAAGTTCCCGGACGCCATTGCGGATGGAGGCCATGCACGTGTCGCCGGCTGTGATGGTGCCTCGGAACTTGGTGAATGCCAATTCCGTGGCAGCGCGCTGTACCAAATCTGCCCACTCGTCCTGGCAGACGACATATACCTCGTCTATCAGGGAATGACGGTCGAAGGCGCGCATGGTGTAGGCCAGCACAGGAATGCCTTCGATCTGTACGTACTGCTTCGGCACGCTCTGTGCGGCGCGAGTGCCGTCGCCGCCAGCCAGCAGCAAGGCTATGTGACAGTGGGTCTTATGGGGCGGGAGAGTCGAGTGTGGCATAGGGATTGTGGGAATTTATAGTTTAGCTATGATGTCAGCACAGAGTTGCTCATGGCGATGACGCAGGCGGAAGAAAATGACTTGGAGGACAATTCCCTCGAAGAGAAAGTACACCCACACGCAGTTCAGGAGTGCCGTCAGGTAGAGCACTCCGATGCGCAGGTCGAAGGTCAGCGCCTGACAGGCAGGCATCATGGGGCGGCTGCGGCGAACAAACTCTTCCCGGATGTCAGCCGGGATGTCATCGCCGAAGCGCTCTGTCAGGCGGTTCAGCATCTCCTGGCAGCGGGGTGTCATGTGTTCCTGGCGCAGCGTATAGCGGATGTAGAAGAAGAGGTAGAGTTTCTCAAACCAGTCGGAGCTCTGCCATCGCAGACTGTCGTAGCTGAGCTGCAGCTTGTGGCTGCGGTCGAGTTCGCTGCGCTGGGCACCCAGCTGGAAGTAGAGATGCTGGTTGCGATAGTAGTCGGCAAGGTTGGCCTGACGGACATGACACCAGTAGCCTGCGTAGGCTCCGAGCAGCCATCCCCAGATACCCCACGTGGGTGTCAGGCGCAGAGCTAGCGCCACGTAGATGAACTGGAACCAGACGTCGCCGGCAAAGCCGTCGAGAATGCGTCCGATAAGGGTCTTCTTACCGGTCATGCGAGCCAACTGTCCGTCGGCACAGTCCAGCCAGTTGGCCACGATGAGGAGGCCGACGGCGATGAGGTTGCTCTGGAGGTCGGTGCGCACGAAGAAAAAGGCGGAAGCGGCACCGAGGATGATGCTGATGAGCGTCACAGCGATGGGATGGACGTGCAAAATGCGGAAAAACTGAGCCCAAAGATAGCCGGGGGTGCGTGTGAATAATAATTCGAAGCGTCCCTCGGTGTCCTCAGACTTCATGGTGGCACGAACGTTGTCCCAGAAGGAGTGGTGTATGGTGTCTTCTTTAGAGGTCATGCAGCTGTGTGGGTCTGTTTTTATAGACTTTCCGCGGCAAAGATAGCTATTTTTGTTGAGATTCAGCGATAATAGGGGTCAAAATTTTCGAAAACGCAGTGTGGTATCAACTTTTTCGAGGACAAGGTCGTCATAAGTGAGGGTTTGTACCCGATAGCGCATGTCCAAGGTGTGGATTCCCCAGTCGTCCATCTCTCCGGCAGACATCTCTTCGCTGGTCACGTAGACATCGTTGTTGCTGTCGAGTGAGTGCTGCGACGGGTGGACCAGGTCAAAGAAGAGGATGGAATCTCCCTTGTGGAGGAAGTGGGAGAAGTAGATGGCGCCACTGCGATGGTTGTTCCATTGGGTGAGCTGTAGCTGAACGGAGAGAAAAACCAGGTCGTCGCGGGTATGGTGTGTGCTGTCCGGTGTCTCGATGGACATCAACTGCCATTGCCCGTCGAGCACTCCGTTGACTGGCATCTTGTTGCAGGACGTGATCAGGGCGAGACACGCACCCCAAACCACTGCCGCAAGGAAGTGGAACAGGGTGATGTACGTATGGTTCTTATGGTTAATCATTACATTCAAAGAATCCGTTTGCCTAGTTTTAATCGTCCTTCAGACTCAGTCTGCGACAGAAGGTGATTTGTCCGCCCACGCTGTTGCCGATGAGGTCGCCTTGGTCCAGTCCGAGCCCCAAGGATGCAGTCCAGCCGGGTGCCCACCGGGGTCGGTAGGTGGCTTCGGCCATCAGGTGTGTCTGATGCAGTCTGTCCGTGAATGGCTGCTCGTATGTACCCCAGTTGCGTGTGGCCGACAGGAGGAATCGCCAGTGCCATTCTGCCGAAGGGTCGCCGGCGATGCCTAAGTGCCAGGCAAGCACACGGTTGTTGTAGAAGCGAAGGCTATGGGCGCGACCGAAGGCGTTGTTGTAGAGCGGCGACGTTAGCAGCGGGTTGCCCAGAGTCAGGCCGTAGTTCTGCCAGCCGCCATAGTTGAGGTTGTTGTAGTAGTCATCCACTCCAGCCACCCGCTCGGGCAGCTGAGGTGTGGGGTCGTGGAAGATGGGGCCTGTCTGGTCTGTGGAAATCAGATGTTCGATGACGAAGCTGCTGAGCAGCGGGTTGCGAGGCAGGGTGACTTCGGCTCCGATGAGCATGTCGCGAATCCCATATTGCACGGTCAACATCGAGTGGTCCTCGAAGAAACGTTCCCAATAGGCGCGTGCCTGCCAACGAGCTCCGTGGTACTTCAGCTGCATCACCCAACTGCCTACATGGTTGCCTTCTACGTTGGGGTCGCTGCCGTCGGTGGTGTCGCTTCCACGGCAGACGAGGGCATTCCAGTAGGCCATCAGGTCGGATGTGTGCTCGAAGGTGGAGCCTTCGGCGCGCGAGGTGCTGATGTTGTAGCTGATACCTCCGAACTCGGCTGCCATGTTCAGCCCGATTTCGTAGGTCAGCGGGAAGACATCAGGTCGTCCGAATATCCAGTGGAGTGATTTCTCGTGGTACAGGGTGCCGCTGGTGTAGCGCGTGCCGGGTACCACCCATTCCTGCTGCCATCCTCCGTCGGTTTTCCAGCCATAGCTGCATCGCAGGTTCCACCGCCACCACTTCCTGGTACCCGGGAAGGGTAGGGTGTCGATGTCCAGCCTCACCTGTGGAATGGGGCGGGCATTGATGCCAAAGGTCATGGCACCGCTGCTGAGCTCCTGGTTCTGCATCTCCAGCGGCTGTTGCCTGGCTCCAACAGTGAGACGGAGGTTTTTCCAGGCTCCTTCCACGTATGCCTGTTCCAGAACGAGATGGCGGGTGTGCCCGAATGTCAGCGCCAGATCCAATCCATAGCCCAAGCGCCATTTCCGGCCGTCGTCGTAATGGATGTCTCGCGCAGCGCGCGCCCGTTCATATAAAGATTGGGGTTCCACGCTGGCTAGCCCGTAGCGGTTGGATGTCAGCCATAGCGGGGCGTAGTCGCCAGAGGACAAGGTGCCCGAATACTCGAACATCACCTCTGTCTGACGCAGCAGGTCGCGCTCTTGGGTGTCGGCCAACTGCTGTGCCATGGACGGGATGAACATCAACAATGTCAGGATAACGAATATCGGGCGGCTAAGCATTATTTTGGAAGCGGATGGACGCAAATTGAGGTCAAACATTCTGTTTTCGGCTGCAAAGATAGCGCAAAAAAAAGGAACTTCACACATTTTAGCACAATTCTTGCATCGCTTTCGTTCTTTTGACCTACATTTGCCTCGGTTTTCGCCTCGAGGCGGATTCCATGAGATAGGAAAAGAATAGTTATTATCAACCATTAAAAACGAAAAAGCAAAATGAAAAAGATTATGACCCTTGTGATTGCAGCAGCTGCAATCAGCCTCGCTTCCTGCGGTGGCAAGACCAATTCCAACACAGCCGAACTCGACAGCCTCACGACAGAAGCCGTGGCTGAAGAAGAAGCCGCTCCCGTGGAGCAGGCCAACCAGGTGGTAGCCCTCCTGCAGGAGCAGATTAAGAACGCCGATCCCGAGCAGATCAAGGCCATCGGCCAGCAGGTAGCCGAGAAGGTGGCAGAGTTTATCGCCAAGGGCGACGAGGCTGCTGCCAAGGTTTACACCGAGACTATCAGCAACTTTATCTCCGAAAATGCCGAGAAACTGAAGGCCATCGGTGCCAGCACCACCATCAGCGAGGCTCTCTCCAATGTGGAGAATCTGCCTTCCAGTCTGCTGGAGTCCGTTACCAGTGCCGCTAATGGCGTGGCTACCTCTGCTACTGAGCAGGCAGCTGCTGCCCAGCAGGCTGTGGACGCAGCCAAGGCTGCCGTGGAGGCTGCTCCTGAAGCTGCCAAGGAAGCTCTGAAGGAAGCCGCTGATGCTGCCAAGGCAAAGGGCGAAGAAGCTGCCGCTGCTGCTCAGCAGAAGGCTCAGGAGAAAGCCAATCAAGCTATCGACGATGCTGCTGCCGCCGCTAAGAAGAAGCTTGGACTCTAATCGCGATTGAATCCGACTGCACTATGGCAAACAATAACGAACAACAGAAACAAGGTCAGGTTCAGGTGAATATGACCCCGGAAGTGGAGAAAGGCGTATACTCCAACCTGGCTATTATGGGTTTCACGCCCACGGAATTCATCATGGACTTCGTATTCCACCATCCAGGAATGCCCCGTGCCAATGTGCAGAGCCGCGTGGTGATGTCCCCTGTGCAGGCAAAGCGCCTCATGCGCCTGCTGGAGCAGAATATGGCGAACTTCGAGAAGAGTTTCGGAGCAATCAAACTCCCCGAGGACAACGCTACATCACAGGGCGGACCCATCTCCCCTTTCAAGATTAACTGAACGGGCATCTGCTCCCGTGAAACCTTGCAGCCGCCTGCCCTGAATGGTGCAGGCGGCTGTCTTGTGTTATACTGGCGGCTGTTTTGTGTAATACAGGCGGCAGTCTTGTGTCATGCAGCAGCCTGTTCGAAAGGACTCAGCCGGCTCGCGCGCGTACATTATTATATATATGTCGATTGGAAGAGCTGGCGAAGGTAGGGCGGGGAAACCCTTCCTCTCGGGGTGCCTTTCCCTCTCATGCTGAAGGCTTCGTTGCGCATAGGAATGCTTTTTGAGTGTGCTTGTTTTGTTAAATCTTCTTAAAAAACAAAGAAAATGCACCGGTTTTTAGCCCTAAAAGTGATTTTAAGGTGCTGAGAGCATTGCAGTTTGGGGATTTTTATGTACTTTTGCAGCCCGAATGGGCATAGTATGCCCGTTTTCAGCGTGTTTAGATACAAAAATATACAATATATAATAACAAAAAACAAAAAACTATGCCAACAATCCAACAACTCGTGCGGAAAGGCCGCAAGGTGCTTGTGGACAAGAGCAAGAGCCCTGCGCTGGACAACTGTCCTCAGCGTCGTGGCGTTTGTGTTCGTGTGTACACAACCACCCCCAAGAAGCCTAACTCCGCCATGCGTAAGGTTGCGCGTGTGCGCCTTACGAACACTAAGGAAGTCAACAGCTACATCCCCGGAGAGGGTCACAACCTGCAGGAACACAGCATCGTGCTGGTTCGTGGCGGCCGTGTGAAGGATCTCCCCGGTGTGCGTTATCACATCGTTCGCGGCACTCTAGATACCGCCGGCGTGGCAAACCGCACCCAGCGTCGTTCGAAGTACGGTGCCAAGCGTCCGAAGGCTTCTAAGAAGTAAAAACAAGTAAATGATTTAAGGAATCGATGATTTGAGGATTTGAAAGTCATCTGGGCTACGGAACTGAAAAGCGAAGTAAATCATTCAATATAAGATTATTAAATCGACAAGTAAAACAGTTTTGTGTTGTAGAAACGCGGTTGAGTAAATGCTGCATAGCTCCTCGGGACGAGGACAGCGGCGTTGAAGAACAGACGAATACAGCCAAACAAATTAAAAATCACACAAAACAATGCGTAAAGCAAAACCAAAGAAAAGACTGGTCCTTCCCGATCCCGTGTTCGGCGACGTGAAGGTGTCGAAGTTCGTCAACCACTTGATGTATGACGGCAAGAAGAGCATCTCCTATCGCATCTTCTATGATGCACTGGAGATTGTGAAGAACAAGATGCAGGCCGAGGAGAAGACTCCCCTCGAAATCTGGAAGGAAGCCCTCCAGAAAGTCACTCCCCAAGTAGAGGTTAAGAGCCGCCGTATCGGTGGTGCTACGTTCCAGGTGCCGACGGAGATCCGTCCCAGCCGTAAGGAGAGCGTCAGCATGAAGAACATGATTGCATTCGCCCGCAAGCGCGGTGGCAAGACCATGGCCGACAAGCTCGCTGCTGAGATCATGGACGCCTACAACGAGCAGGGTGGTGCCTTCAAGCGTAAGGAAGATATGCACCGCATGGCTGAGGCTAACCGTGCGTTCGCACATTTCCGCTTCTAAGCCCAAGGAAAAAGATTATTTCAAGACAACTCGAATCGAATGGCAAAACAAGATTTGCATCTGACCCGTAACATCGGCATCATGGCTCACATCGATGCCGGTAAGACCACTACGTCTGAGCGTATCCTCTTCTACACGGGTCTGACACATAAAATCGGTGAGGTGCACGACGGCGCTGCTACTATGGACTGGATGGCCCAGGAGCAGGAACGAGGCATCACAATCACCTCTGCTGCAACAACCACTTTCTGGAACTGGGGCGGTAACAAGTATAAAATCAATTTGATCGACACTCCGGGACACGTGGACTTCACCGCTGAGGTTGAGCGTTCGCTGCGTGTGCTCGATGGTGCTGTAGCTGCCTACTGTGCAGTTGGTGGCGTGGAGCCCCAGTCCGAGACGGTGTGGCGTCAGGCTGACAAGTACAACGTTCCCCGTATCGGTTACGTGAACAAGATGGACCGTAGCGGTGCCAACTTCTTTGAAGTCGTGCGTCAGATGAAGGACGTGCTGGGAGCTAAACCCGTGCCTGTCGTCATCCCTATCGGTGCAGAAGAGAACTTCAAGGGTGTCGTGGACCTCATCAAGATGAAAGCTATCCTCTGGCACGACGAGACCATGGGTGCAGAGTACAGCGTCGAGGAGATTCCCGCTAACCTCGTGGACGAGGCTCAGGAGTGGCGCGACAAGATGCTGGAAACCGTGGCCGAGTACGACGAGGCGCTGATGGAGAAGTTCTTCGATGACCCCAGCAGCATCACCGAAGAGGAAATTCTGAAAGGCCTGCGTGCCGCTACCGTCTCCATGGAAATCACTCCCATGCTGTGCGGTTCCTCGTTCAAGAACAAGGGCGTGCAGACGCTGCTCGACTATGTCTGCGCTTTCCTGCCCAGCCCGCTGGATACACCCAACGTGGTCGGCACGAACCCCGAGACCGGCGAGGAAGAGGATCGTAAGCCCAGCGAGGACGACAAGACCAGCGCCCTGGCATTCAAGATCGCCACGGATCCCTATGTCGGTCGTCTTACCTTCATCCGCGTGTACTCCGGTAAGGTGGAGGCTGGCTCCTATATCTTCAACACCCGTTCGGGCAAGAAAGAGCGTGTGAGCCGTCTGTTCCAGATGCATAGCAACCACCAGAACCCCGTGGAGGTCATCAGCGCCGGTGACATCGGTGCCGGCGTAGGTTTCAAGGATATCCGTACGGGCGACACTCTCTGCGACGAGGATGCTCCCATCGTACTGGAGTCCATGGACTTCCCCGACCCCGTGATCGGTATCGCCGTGGAGCCCAAGACACAGAAGGACCTCGACAAGCTCAGCAATGGCCTGGCCAAGCTGGCAGAGGAAGATCCCACGTTCACCGTCCGTACCGACGAGCAGAGCGGCCAGACCGTCATCAGCGGTATGGGTGAGCTGCACCTCGACATCATCATCGACCGCCTGAAGCGCGAGTTCAAGGTCGAGTGCAACCAGGGTAAGCCTCAGGTGAACTACAAGGAAGCCATCACCAAGACTGTAAACCTCCGCGAGGTCTACAAGAAGCAGTCCGGTGGTCGCGGTAAGTTCGCTGACATCATCGTGAACGTAGGTCCTGTGGACGACGACTTCGAAGGCACTGGCCTGCAGTTCATCAACAGCGTCACCGGCGGTAATATCCCCAAGGAGTTTATCCCCTCCGTGCAAAAGGGCTTCGAGAGCGCTATGAAGAATGGTGTGCTCGGCGGCTTCCCCATGGACAGCTTGAAGGTGGAACTCCTCGACGGTTCTTTCCACCCCGTGGACTCCGACCAGCTCTCCTTCGAGATAGCTGCTATCCAGGCATACCGCAACGCCTGCGCTCAGGCCAAGCCTGTGCTGATGGAGCCCATCATGAGACTGGAAGTCGTCACTCCCGAGGAATCCATGGGTGACGTCATCGGCGACCTCAATAAGCGTCGCGGACAGGTCGAGGGTATGGACACCAGCCGCAGCGGAGCCCGTATCGTGAAGGCTATGGTGCCCCTGGGTGAGATGTTCGGCTATGTCACCGCACTCCGTACCATCACTTCCGGACGTGCCACCAGCAGCATGACGTACGACCACCATGCACCCGTCTCCAGCAGCATTGCCAAGGCTGTGCTCGAGGAGGTCAAGGGACGTGTGGATCTGGTCTAAAAGAGAAACCAAGGCAGGGGGCTGCCGAGCAAATGACTCTTCGGCAGCCGCCCACCTTAAATAATAGTATAAAGTAATTATTTAATCGTAAAATCAAAACATGAGTCAGAAAATCAGAATCAAACTGAAGTCCTACGACCACAACCTCGTGGACAAGTCTGCAGAGAAGATTGTGAAGACAGTGAAAGCTACAGGCGCCATCGTGAGCGGGCCCATTCCTCTCCCCACCCACAAGCGTATCTTCACAGTCAACCGTTCCACCTTCGTCAACAAGAAGGCTCGCGAGCAGTTCCAGCTCAGCAGCTACAAGCGTCTTATCGACATCTACAGCAGCACGGCACAGACCGTCGACGCTCTGATGAAGCTTGAGTTGCCCACCGGTGTGGAAGTTGAGATCAAAGTCTAATTCATTCTGTAGAACCTATAGCGACTATAGCATCTATAGAAACATCATTTAATTATTTATTAAAGTACTGAAATGCCAGGATTATTAGGAAAGAAAATCGGAATGACTTCCGTGTTCAGTGCCGACGGCAAGAACGTGCCGTGCACTGTTATCGAATTAGGTCCTTGCGTAGTTACCCAGATCAAGAGCGTAGAGAAGGACGGCTATGCAGCTGTTCAGCTCGGTTTCGAGGAGGCTAAGGAGAAGAACACTTCCAAGCCCATGCTCGGACACTTCGCCAAGAGCGGTACTACTCCCAAGCGCCACTTGGCCGAGTTCACAGGTTTCGAAGGCGAAATCAACCTCGGTGACACCATCACCGTCGACCTCTTCGCCGACACAGCTTACGTCGATGTCATCGGCACCAGCAAGGGCCGTGGCTTCCAGGGCGTCATGAAGCGTCATGGATTCGGCGGCGTCGGCCAGACCACTCATGGTCAGGACGACCGTGCCCGCAAGCCGGGTTCCATCGGTGCCTGCTCGTACCCCGCCAAGGTCTTCAAGGGTCTCCGCATGGGCGGTCAGATGGGCTCTGAGCGTGTCACTACGCACAACCTGCAAGTGTTAAAGGTTATTCCCGAGCACAACCTGCTCCTCATCAAGGGCAGCATCCCCGGGTTCAAAGGTTCAATCGTAAGCGTTATTAAGTAAGATGGAAGTAAGTGTATTGAATATCCAGGGTCAGGATACCGGCCGCAAGGTCGTCCTGAACGATGCAGTCTACGGCATTGAGCCCAATGACCACGCAATTTATCTCGATGTCCGCCTCTTCCTCGCCAACCAGCGCCAGGGCACAGCCAAGTCCAAGGAGCGTTCCGAAATCAGTGGTTCCACCCGCAAGCTCGGTCGTCAGAAGGGTGGCGGCGGTGCACGTCGTGGTGACATCAACTCCCCCGTCCTCGTGGGTGGTGCACGCGTGTTTGGCCCCCAGCCCCGCGACTATGGTTTCAAGCTCAATCAGAAGGTCCGTCGTCTGGCCCGCAAGAGCGCCCTTGCCTACAAGGCTCAGGAGAACGCTATTGTGGTCGTTGAAGACTTCACTTTTGACGCTCCGAAGACCAAAAGCTTCATCGAAGTTATAAAAAATCTTAAAGTTGACGGCAAAAAGGCCCTCTTCGTTTTGCCAGGTGCAGATAAAGTCGTATATTTGTCCGCTCGAAACCTCGAGAAGGTCAATGTTATGGCCGCTTCTGCGCTGAACACCTACAAGGTGCTTGACGCAGATGTGCTTGTGCTGACAGAAGGAGCACTCACCGTCGTTGACCAGAATCTTAACAAGTAAAGGGCTACAACAACTATGGGATACATCATTAAACCCCTCGTCACTGAGAAGATGACGAACATCACCGAGAAGCAGAACAAGTTCGGCTTCATCGTGCGTCCTGAAGCTAACAAGATCGAGATCAAGAAGGAAGTTGAGGCCCTCTACAACGTGACCGTGGTTGACGTCTCTACCTGCCGCTATGCCGGCAAGAACAAGAGCCGCTACACCAAGGCCGGCCTGATCAAGGGTCGCACTAATGCCTACAAGAAGGCTATCGTCACTCTCAAGGAGGGCGAGACTATCGATTTCTACAGTAACATCTAAACAGAACAATGGCAGTACGTAAATTAAAGCCCACAACACCGGGCCAGAGACACAAGATTATAGGTACCTTCGAAGAGATTACTGCTGCGGTACCTGAGAAATCTCTCGTCTACGGCAAGCGCTCCACTGGCGGCCGTAACAATGTCGGCAAGATGACCGTCCGCTACATGGGCGGCGGCCACAAGCAGAAATTCCGCTTTATCGACTTCAAGCGAGAGAAAGATGGTGTTCCCGCAGTCGTGAAGACCATTGAGTACGATCCGAACCGCTCGGCTCGCATCGCTCTGCTCTTCTACGCTGACGGCGAAAAACGTTATATTATTGCTCCCAACGGGCTGCAGGTTGGCCAGACGCTGATGTCTGGCGCAGAGGCCGCTCCTGAAGTCGGCAATGCACTCCCCCTGCAGAACATCCCTGTTGGTACCGTTATTCACAACATTGAACTTCGTCCCGGTCAGGGCGCTCTGCTCGTGCGCTCCGCCGGCAACTTCGCTCAGCTCACTTCCCGCGAAGGACGCTATTGCGTTATCAAGCTCCCCTCGGGAGAAACCCGCAAGATCCTCAGCGCATGCAAGGCTACCGTCGGCAGCGTTGGCAACAGCGACCACGCACTGGAGGCTTCCGGTAAGGCCGGACGTAGCCGCTGGCTCGGACGTCGTCCCCACAACCGCGGTGTCGTCATGAACCCCCACGATCACCCGATGGGCGGTGGTGAAGGTCGCCAGAGCGGTGGACATCCGCGTTCGCGCAAGGGCCTGTATGCTAAGGGCCTCAAGACGCGCGCTCCGAAGAAGCAGTCCAACAAGTACATCATTGAAAGAGCTAACAAGAAGTAATCACAGTTAAACTCGAAGTAATATTATGAGTCGTTCACTTAAAAAAGGTCCATACATCGCAGTAAGCCTTGAGAAGAAGGTTCTCGCCATGAACGAGAGCGGCAAGAAGAACGTCGTGAAGACTTGGGCTCGCGCTTCAATGATCAGCCCCGACTTCGTCGGCCACACGATTGCTGTCCACAACGGTAACAAGTTCATCCCTGTGTATGTCACTGAAAACATGGTCGGTCACAAGCTCGGTGAGTTCGCACCCACCCGCAAGTTCGGCGGTCATGCAGGTCAGAAGAAGAAGTAAGCAGGACCTAAGGATTCAATAACCGAACAATTAGAGTAAATAATATAATGGGAAAAAGAAAAAGACTTGCAGCTGAAGCAAGAAAGGCTGCACAGAAGACCCAGTACTTTGCCAAGGCCAAAAGCGTGCCATCCTCCCCACGGAAGATGCGTTATGTGGTGGATTTAATCCGCGGCATGGAGGTTAACCGCGCTCTGGCTACACTGCGCTTCAACAAGAAGGCTGCCGCTCAGGACGTAGAGAAGCTGCTCCGTTCGGCAATCGCCAACTGGGAACAGAAGAACGATCGCAAGGCCGAAGATGGCGAACTGATCGTTTCGAGAGTATTCGTCGACGAAGGAGCTACGCTCAAGCGCATGCGTCCCGCCCCTCAGGGTCGTGGCTATCGCATCCGCAAGCGCAGCAATCACGTCACCTTGTTTGTTGACACTAAAGCTAATGATTAATCAGAAGAACTATGGGACAGAAAGTTAATCCTATCAGCAACCGTCTCGGTATCATCCGCGGTTGGGATTCCAATTGGTTTGGTGGCAAGAACTTCGGTGACTCCATCCTTGAGGATAGCAAGATCCGCAAGTACCTCATGGTTCGTCTCGGCGACGCCAGCATCGCTCGCATCGTCATCGAGCGTACCCTCAAGCTGGTGACCATCACCGTGTGCACCTCGCGCCCCGGTCTGATCATTGGCAAGGGCGGTGAGAAAGTAGATGCTCTGAAGAAGGAGCTGAAGAAGATCACCGATAAGGATATCCAGATCAATATCTATGAGATTAAGAAACCGGACCTCGATGCCAACATCGTAGGTGCCAACATCGCAAAGCAGGTTGAGGGCAAGATTGCCTACCGCCGTGCCATCAAGATGGCTATCCAGAACGCTATGCGCGCCGGCGCCGAAGGCATCAAGGTGCTCATCTCAGGCCGTCTGAACGGTGCCGAAATCGCCCGCTCCGAGATGTTCAAGGAAGGCCGTACTCCCCTGCACACGTTCCGTGCCGACATCGACTACTGCCAGACTGAGGCTCTCACAAAAGTCGGTCTGCTTGGTATCAAGGTGTGGATCTGCCGTGGTGAAGTCTATGGCAAGAAGGACTTGGCTCCGAACTTCGCACAGCAGAAGGAGACGGGACGCTTCAGCGGCAACGACCGTGGTGGCCGTCGTGGTCCCCGCCGTCCTCGCAACAACAATCGTTAAACAATCAGAAAGAACGTAATAAGTTATGTTACAGCCGAAAAGAACTAAATACAGAAGGCCGCAAAAAGGTCGTTGCAAGGGCAACGCCCAGCGCGGCAACCAGCTTGCTTTCGGATCGTTCGGTATCAAGAGCCTCGACACGCACTGGATTACTGGTCGCCAGATTGAGGCTGCTCGTGTTGCCGTGACTCGTTACATGCAGCGCGAAGGTCAGGTCTGGATTCGCATCTTCCCGGACAAGCCCATCACCAAGAAGCCTGCTGACGTACGTATGGGTAAAGGTAAGGGTGACCCCGTGGGATACGTGTTCCCCATCACGCCCGGTCGAATCATCTTCGAAGTGGAAGGCGTGCCTTATGAGACAGCAAAAG
Organism: uncultured Bacteroidales bacterium; assembly: GCA_902771725.1. GTDB lineage: Bacteria > Bacteroidota > Bacteroidia > Bacteroidales > Bacteroidaceae > Physcousia. The sequence continues at coordinate 19,721 of CACXXT010000012.1, read as the reverse complement.
AAGCTCTGCGCCTCGCCGCTCAGAAGCTTCCCGTTACAACAAAGTTCATCGTTAGACGAGATTACGACAAAAACGCTTGATTATGAAGACAGCAGAAGTAAGAGCCCTCTCCGTTGAGGAGCTCGCCGAGAAAATCGAAACGGCCAAGGCACAGTACAACCAGATGCTGCTCAACCATGCCGTTTCTCCCCTGGAGAATCCTTCGGAAATCAAGAAGGCACGTCGCGATATCGCTCGCATGATGACCATCCTGACGGAGAAGAAGAACGCTAATTAATAATGGTCTTAGACAATGGAAGCTAGAAACTTAAGAAAGACAAGAACAGGTGTTGTCGTCAGCGACAAGATGGATAAGACCATTGTAGTGGCTGCCAAGTATAAGGAAAGACACCCCATCTATGGTAAGTTCGTCCAGAAGACGAAGAAGTACCACGCTCATGATGAGCAGAACGACTGCCACAAGGGTGACACCGTTCTGATTATGGAAACCCGCCCCCTGAGCAAGACCAAGAGGTGGAGAGTAGTAGAAATCGTAGAAAGAGCTAAGTAATTATGATACAGGCAGAATCTAGATTAGTTGTTGCAGACAACAGTGGCGCCAAGGAGTGCCTCTGCATCCGTGTTCTTGGTGGTACCAAGCGCCGCTATGCAACAGTGGGGGATGTCATCGTCGTCTCTGTGAAGAGCGTCATTCCCTCCAGTGAAATTAAAAAGGGTGCTGTGTCGAAGGCTTTGATCGTCCGCACAAACAAGGAAGTCCGTCGTGCCGACGGCTCCTATATCCGTTTCGACGACAACGCTTGCGTACTGTTGAACAATGCTGGTGAACTTCGCGGCAGTCGTATCTTCGGCCCTGTGGCCCGTGAGCTGCGTGCTGCCAATATGAAGGTTGTGTCACTCGCACCCGAGGTACTTTAATCATCTTTAAAGATTCAAAACAGTAATGGCTAAGTTACATATTAAGAAAGGTGACACCGTCATGGTTCTGGCTGGCAACAGCAAGGGCCAGACCGGCACCGTCCTACGCGTGCTCGTCAAGGAGCAGAAGGCTATCGTGGAAGGCCTGAACATGGTCTCCAAAAGCCAGAAGCCCAGCGCCAAGAACCCTCAGGGTGGCATCGTGAAGCAGGAAGCCCCCATCCACATCTCGAACCTGAATGTGGTGGACCCCAAGTCCGGAAAGGCTACCCGCATTGGTCGTAAGTTGAACGCAGACGGCAAACTTGTCCGTTATGCAAAAAAGTCAGGAGAGGAGATTAAGTAATGGCAAATACCGCAAGACTCAAGCAGGAGTATACCGAGCGTATCGCTCCCGCACTCAAGGAAAAGTTCGGCTACACATCCGCTATGCAGATCCCCGTCCTGAAGAAGATTGTCATCAACCAGGGTCTGGGTATCGCTACCGCCGATAAGAAGATCATCGAAGTTGCAATGAACGAGCTCACCGCTATCACCGGTCAGAAGGCTGTCGCTACCGTCTCCAAGAAGGACGTGGCCAACTTCAAGCTACGTAAGAAGATGCCCATCGGCGTCATGGTAACCCTGCGCCGCGAGCGTATGTACGAGTTCCTCGAGAAGCTCGTGAAGGTCGCCCTGCCCCGTATCCGTGACTTCAAGGGTATCGAAAGCAAGCTCGATGGCCGTGGCAACTATACCCTCGGTATCCAGGAGCAGATCATCTTCCCCGAGATTAACATTGATGCAATCGACCGCATTGTCGGTATGAACATCACTTTCGTGACCACAGCACAGACCGACGAAGAAGGTTTTGCCCTCCTCAAGGAGTTCGGTCTTCCCTTCAAGAACGCTAAAGACTAAGAGAATATGGCAAAAGAATCTATGAAGGCCCGCGAGGTCAAGCGCGCCAAGCTCGTTGCCAAGTATGCCGCCAAGCGTGCAGCCCTGAAGAAGATTGTCAACACGGGTGATCCCGTGGAGGCTTTCGAGGCTGCTCAGAAGCTGCAGAAGATCCCACGCAATGCCAATCCCATCCGCCTGCACAACCGCTGCAAGATCACGGGTCGTCCGAAGGGTTACATCCGTCAGTTCGGACTCTCCCGTATCCAGTTCCGCGAGATGGCAAGCCAGGGACTCATCCCCGGCGTGAAGAAGGCAAGCTGGTAAACGCGCATCAAGGAAAGCTACCAAGTTACTTTTATGTTTAATATTGTCGGCACAGTGCCGATTAATTAAATCAATTCAAACAAATGACAGATCCTATTGCAGACTATCTGACACGGCTCCGCAACGCCATCATGGCAAAACACCGCGTGGTGGAGGTTCCCGCGTCGAATCTGAAGAAGGAGATCACAAAGATCCTCTTCGAGAAGGGCTACATCCTGAACTACAAGTTCGTCGAGGATGGCCCTCAGGGCACCATCAAGATTGCCCTGAAGTACGATGCTGTTAACAAAGTTAACGCCATCAAGAAACTCATCCGCATTTCCCGTCCCGGTATGCGTAAGTACACCGGCTACAAGGACATGCCCCGTGTTATCAACGGACTGGGTGTTGCCATCATCTCCACGTCCAAAGGTGTAATGACCAACAAGGAAGCTGCCGAGCAGAAAATCGGCGGTGAAGTACTTTGCTACGTTTATTAATTAATAGGAGGACTTAACATGTCAAGAATCGGTAAATTGCCCATAAACATCCCCGCAGGTGTTGAGATTTCCGTTAACGGCAACGTCGTTACCGTTAAGGGTAAGGAGGGTGTTTTAACCCAAGAGGTTAATCCTTCCATTAAAGTGAACTTCGACAAAGATAAGGGCGAGGTGACGTTCGATATCGACGAGGCCTACGACCCCGAGAACATCACCCTGAAGCAAAAGCAGGCTTTCCACGGTCTGTACCGCTCGCTCATCCACAACATGGTTGTCGGCGTCAGCGAGGGCTACACGAAGGAGTTGGAGCTGGTCGGTGTCGGTTATCGTGTGAGCAACAAGGGCAACCTTCTGGAGTTTGCTCTGGGCTACACGCACCCCATCTATCTCCTGCTTCCCCAGGAGGTCAAAGTTGAGACAAAGGCAGAACGCAACCAGAATCCCCAGATCATCCTGAAGTCCTGCGACAAGCAGCTCTTGGGTCAGATCTGCGCCAAGATCCGCACCTTCCGCAAGCCTGAACCTTACAAGGGCAAGGGTATTCTGTTCAAGGGCGAGCAGATCCGTCGCAAGTCTGGTAAGTCGGCCGGTGCCAAGTAAGTAACTCTAAAATAGCGTAATCATGACAACGAAAATAGAAAGACGAATCAAGATTAAGTATAGAGTTCGCAACAAGATCTCCGGAACGGCTGAGCGTCCCCGCATGTCGGTATTCCGCAGCAACAAGCAGATCTACGTTCAGGTTATCAACGACCTCACCGGCACCACGCTGTGTGCCGCTTCCTCCCTCGGGATGGAGGCTTGCCCCAAGAAGGAGCAGGCTGCCAAGGTCGGTGAACTCATTGCAAAGAAAGCCCTGGAGGCAGGTATCACCACGGTGGTCTTTGACCGCAACGGTTACCTCTACCACGGCCGTGTGAAAGAAGTTGCAGATGCAGCGCGTAAAGGTGGACTTAAATTCTAAATCATTATGGCAATCAAGAATGTAAAGATCAATAGCGATGTAGAATTGAAGGATCGCCTCGTAGCCATCAATCGTGTCACCAAGGTGACCAAGGGTGGTCGCACCTTCACATTCGCAGCAATCGTAGTAGTCGGCGACGGCAAGGGAATCATCGGTTATGGCCTCGGCAAGGCCGGTGAGGTTACCGCCGCTATCGCCAAGGGTGTGGAGGCTGCCAAGAAGAATCTTGTGCAGGTTCCCGTCCTCAACGGCACAGTGCCTCACGAGCAGGCTGCCAAGTTCGGCGGTGCAGAGGTGCTCATCATGCCCGCCAGCACCGGTACCGGTGTGGTGGCAGGCGGTGCTATGCGTGCCGTCCTCGAGAGTGTTGGTATCACTGACTGTCTGGCCAAGTCCAAGGGTTCCTCTAACCCCCACAACTTGGTGAAAGCCACCATTTCCGCTCTCGCTGAGATGCGCGACGCCCGTCAGGTGGCTCAGAACCGCGGCATCAGTGTAGAAAAAGTATTCAGAGGTTAACGAAGGAGGTTCAAGACTATGGCAACTATCAAAGTGAAGCAAATCAAGAGCCGCATCGGCGCCCCCAAGAATCAGAAGCGCACACTCGACGCTATGGGGCTGAGAAAGCTGAATCACGTTGTGGAGCTGGAGGACACCCCCTCCGTCCGCGGTCAGATCCAGACCGTTCATCATCTGGTGAAGGTCCTGGACTAAGCGCTTTCGGCTTTCAACTCAAAACATTTAACTCTTAACCCTTTTAACCGACACACGATTATGAAATTGAATACATTGAAACCCGCAGCAGGCGCCACTAAGACTCGCAAGAGAATTGGTCGCGGTCCCGGTTCCGGCCTCGGTGGCACTTCCACCCGCGGCCACAAGGGTGCCAAGGCCCGTTCGGGTTATAAGAAGAAGATTGGTTTCGAAGGCGGTCAGATGCCCCTGCAGCGTCGTCTGCCCAAGTTCGGCTTCAAGAACATCAACCGCAAGGAGTACCAGCCCGTGAACCTGGCTCAGCTGCAGAAGCTTGCTGAGCAGGGTCTGGAGAAGATTGGACTTGCAGAGATCGTCGCTGCTGGTCTGGCCAAGGCTGGCGAGCTGGTGAAGATCCTCGGCAACGGTCAGCTCACTGCCAAGGTTGAGGTCGAGGCCAATGGCTTCTCGAAGACCGCAGAGGCTGCCATCACGGCTGCTGGCGGAAGCGCAAAAACCATCTAAGATTAACGACTTATGAAGAAGTTTTTTGCAACACTGAAGAACATCTGGATGATTGAGGACCTTCGTATGAAGATCCTCTTCACCGTGGCTTTTGCGGCAATCTACCGCTTCGGCTCCTTCGTGGTGCTCCCCGGTATCAACCCGAGCCAGCTGGTCGCTCTTCGCGAGCAGACGAGTGAGGGTCTGATGAGCCTGCTGAACATGTTCTCGGGAGGTGCATTCTCCAACGCGTCCGTCTTCGCGCTGGGAATCATGCCCTACATCACGGCGTCCATCGTCATTCAGCTCCTGGCAGTGGCTGTCCCTTATTTCCAGAAGATGCAGCGCGAGGGCGAGAGTGGTCGCCGCAAGATCAACCAGTACACGCGTTATCTGACCATCTTCATCCTGCTCTTCCAGGGTCCTGGTTACCTCGTTAACCTCCGCCATATGTCCGGCGGTGCCCTAAGTCCTGCCCTGGACTGGACGTGGTTCATGATTTCCTCCACTGTTATCCTCGCCGCCGGCAGTATGTTCATACTTTGGCTGGGCGAGCGCATCACGGACAAGGGTATCGGTAACGGTGTCTCGATGATCATCATGCTGGGTATCATTGCCCGTTTGCCCCAGGCCTTTGGTCAGGAAGCTGTCAGCCGTCTGAACAACCTCAACGGCGGCGGTCTGGTCATGTTCCTTGTCGAGCTCGTCATCCTGTTCTGCGCCGTCCTCGCCGCTATCATGCTGACTCAGGGAACCCGCAAGGTGCCCGTGCAGTATGCCAAGCGTGTCGTAGGTGGTGGTCAGCAGATTGGCGGTGCCCGTCAGTACATTCCCCTGAAGCTGTTTGCAGCCAATGTGATGCCTATCATCTTCGCCCAGGCTATCATGTTCCTGCCCATCACGCTCTACGGAGCTCTCAGCGACGGACAGAACCCCTCCGCGCTGATGATTGCGCTGTCCGACCATACAAGCTGGGCTTACAACCTCGCCTTCGCTGCGCTGATCATCATCTTCACGTACCTTTACACCGCCATCACGATGAACCCCGTCCAGATGGCAGAGGATATGAAGCGCAACAACGGATTCATCCCCGGTGTGCGTCCCGGCAAGGACACGGCAGACTACATCGATAATGTGATGTCACACATCATGCTGCCCGGTTCACTCTTCCTGGCATTCATCGCCTGCATGCCTGCCTTTGCCGGTCTGTTGAATGTTCAGCCTGAGTTTGCTCAGTTCTTCGGCGGCACCTCGCTGCTCATCCTCGTGGGCGTAGTCCTCGACACGTTGCAGCAGATCGAGAGCCACCTGCTCATGCGCCACTACGATGGCCTCCTTGAGTCAGGTCGTATCCGTGGCCGCGGAATGACAGCCTACTAACAAAAGCGATCTATCACCTAATGATATTTCTGAAGACAGAGGACGAGATTGAGCTGATGCGAGCCGCCAACCAGTTGGTGGCCGCGACGCTCGCCGAGGTTGGCCGCGCCATCCGCCCGGGCGTCACCACAGCTCAGCTCGACCGTCTTGCCGACGAGTACATCCGCGATCACGGTGCAGTGCCCACGTTTAAGGGTTTCCCTAATCCCTATGGCGGTCCTTTCCCTGGTAGCATCTGTGCTTCGGTCAACGAAGTAGTGGTCCACGGAGTGCCCTCTGAGTCCGTGGTGCTGAGGGATGGCGACATCATTTCTGTCGACTGCGGCACGTTGCTCAACGGCTACAACGGCGACAGCTGCTATACCTTCCAGGTGGGCGAGGTTGCCGAGGATGTCAGGGCGCTACTGCGCACGACCAAAGCGTCGCTCTACCAGGGCATCGCCCAGGCTGTTGCCGGCCATCGCATCGGCGACATCGGCTATGCCGTGCAGACGTACTGCGAAGCCCATGGCTACGGCGTCGTCCGCGAGTTCGTGGGGCATGGCATCGGACGCGAGATGCACGAAGATCCTCAGGTTCCCAACTATGGTCGCCGCGGTCAGGGTAAGCAGATTAAGAACGGTCTGTGTATTGCCATTGAGCCGATGATCACCATGGGTACCCACGAGGTCTACATGGCCGACGACAAGTGGACCATCTACACTCGCGATCATCGTCCGGCAGCCCACTTTGAGCATACCATGGCCATCCACCACGGCAAGGCAGACATCCTCTCCTCGTTTGAGGAAATAGAGAAATTGGAAGCGCAACGTAACCAGACATTATAAACAGATCCAACTGATACGAAGTATGGCAAAGCAATCCGCAATAGAGCAAGATGGGCAGATTATGGAGTCCCTCTCCAATGCTATGTTCCGCGTAGAACTGGAGAACGGCCACCAGATTACGGCCCACATATCCGGCAAGATGAGAATGCACTACATTAAGATTCTTCCTGGCGACAAGGTTAAGGTGGAAATGAGCCCCTACGACCTGTCCAAGGGACGCATCGTATTCAGATACAAATAAATGAACAAAGAATATGAAAACAAGAGCCTCTTTGAAAAAGCGCACCCCGGACTGCAAGATTGTACGCCGCAAGGGTCGCCTGTATGTGATTAACAAGAAAAACCCTAAGTTCAAACTGCGTCAGGGTTAATCGTATTGCAATTAAAGAATAACTATAGTATATGGCAATAAGAATTGTTGGTGTCGATTTGCCTCAGAACAAGAGAGGTGAAATCGCTTTGACCTATGTCTTTGGCATCGGTCGCAGTAGCGCAGCAAAAATCCTCGCCAAGGCCGGTGTCGACAAGGACATCAAGGTCAAGGACTGGACCGACGAGCAGGCCGGTAAGATCCGCGAGGTCATCGCTGCAGAATACAAGGTCGAAGGTGACCTTCGCACGGAAATCACGATGAACATCAAGCGTCTGATGGATATCGGCTGCTATCGTGGTGTCCGCCATCGTCATGGACTCCCTGTCCGTGGCCAGAGCACGAAGAACAATGCCCGCACGCGCAAGGGCAAGAAGAAGACCGTTGCAAACAAGAAAAAGGCTACCAAATAATCATTAAGATATGGCAAAGAAAACAGTCGCAGCTAAGAAAAGAAATGTGAAGGTTGATGCTCTGGGCCAGCTTCATGTGCACAGCTCCTTCAACAATGTCATCGTTTCGCTTGCCAACAGCGAGGGTCAGGTCATCTCCTGGTCTAGCGCAGGCAAGATGGGATTCCGCGGTTCCAAGAAGAACACCCCCTATGCCGCCCAGATGGCCGCTCAGGATTGCGCCAAGGTCGCATACGACCTGGGCCTGCGCAAGGTGAAGGCCTACGTCAAGGGTCCTGGTAACGGTCGCGAGTCCGCAATCCGAACCATCCACGGTGCCGGCATTGAGGTCGTGGAAATCATCGATGTTACTCCGCTTCCCTTCAACGGATGCCGTCCTCCGAAGCGTCGCAGAGTCTAAGTCACTGAGAGAACCCTACTACATCCATCAAGAGCTCGGCGAAGGGCAGGAGCGAGTACCCTAATTACGTAAGGGCACATATATCCTCATCTGTAAGTTAGCGCGGCTGCTAAGGTCCGCTCCTTCACCCCCGGTGCTCACAACAATTAAAATCCAAAAAGAGAAACTATGGCTCGTTATACTGGTCCAAAGTCAAAGATTGCCCGCCGTTTCGGCGAGGCCATTTTCGGTCCCGACAAGGTTCTGTCCAAGCGTAACTTCCCCCCCGGACAGCATGGCAACAACCGTCGTCGCAAGACCTCCGAGTACGGCATCATGCTTGCAGAGAAGCAGAAGGCTAAGTACACCTATGGCGTACTCGAGAAGCAGTTCCGCAATATGTTCGAGAAGGCAGCCCGCACCAATGGTATTACCGGTGAAATCCTGCTCCAGAATCTGGAGTGCCGCCTGGACAATGTCGTCTTCCGTCTCGGCATTGCTCCCACCCGCGCTGCTGCCCGTCAGCTCGTCAGCCACCGCCACATCGTTGTCGATGGTAAGGTGGTGAATATCCCCTCCTACAGCGTCAAACCAGGCCAGATCGTCGGCGTGCGCGAGAAGTCCAAGTCCCTTGAGGTGATTGCCGCCGCCCTCGCCGGCTTCAACCACAGCAAGTACCCCTGGATTGAGTGGGACGAGACTCAGAAAGCCGGCAAGCTCCTGCACAAGCCCGAGCGCGCAGACATTCCTGAGAATATCAAGGAGCAACTGATTGTTGAACTGTACTCTAAATAAAAATTGATTATGGCGATATTAGCATTTCAAAGACCTGACAAGGTGTTAATGGTGGAGGCCGATGACAAATACGGCAAGTTCGAATTTCGTCCGTTGGAGCCCGGCTTCGGTATTACCGTAGGTAATGCTCTTCGCCGTATTCTGCTTTCTTCCCTGGAAGGTTACGCCATCAATACGGTTCGTATCAATGGCGTAGAACACGAATTCGCATCCGTCCCGGGCGTCAAGGAAGATGTCACCAACATCATCCTGAACCTCAAACAGGTGCGTTTCAAACAGGTAGTAGAAGAATTTGAGAACGAGAAGGTCAGCGTCACCGTGGAGAACACCACCGAGTTCAAGGCAGGTGACTTCAACAAGTACCTGACTGGCTTCGAAGTGTTGAATCCCGAACTCGTCATCTGCCACTTGGACAGCAAGGCATCCATGCAAATCGAGATCTCCATCAACAAGGGTCGCGGCTATGTACCCTCCGAGGAGAACCGCGAGTTCTGCACGGACGTCAATGTCATCCCCATCGACTCGATTTACACTCCCATCCGCAACGTGAAGTATGCCGTGGAGAACTATCGTGTCGAGCAGAAGACCGACTACGAGAAACTCGTACTCGAAATCACCACCGACGGTTCCATCCAGCCGAAGGATGCCCTCAAGGAGGCAGCCAAGATCCTCATCTACCACTTCATGCTCTTCTCCGACGAGAAGATTACCATCGAGAACTCCGATGCCGAGGGCAACGAGGAATTCGATGAGGAAATTCTCCACATGCGTCAGCTCCTCAAGACGAAGCTCGTGGACATGGATCTCTCCGTGCGCGCGCTCAACTGCCTCAAGGCAGCTGACGTCGAGACCCTTGGCGACCTCGTTCAGTTCAACAAGACTGACCTCCTCAAGTTCCGCAACTTCGGTAAGAAATCGCTCACCGAGCTTGATGATTTGCTCGAGAGTCTGAATCTATCGTTTGGAACCGACATTTCAAAGTATAAATTAGACAAAGATTAAATTTCCCTATGAGACACGGAAAGAAATTCAACCACCTGAGCCGTACTGCAACTCACCGCGACGCCATGCTCTCCAACATGGCAGTCTCCCTGATTATGCACAAAAGAATCACTACGACTCTCGCCAAGGCCAAGGCTCTCAAGAAGTTCGTAGAGCCCCTTCTGACCAAGGCAAAACAAGATACCACCAACGCCCGCCGCGTTGTCTTCAGTCACCTGCAGAACAAGTTCGCCGTGACCGAGCTCTTCCAGGTTATCAGCCCGAAGATTGCCGATCGTCCCGGCGGCTACACCCGCATCATCAAGACGGGTTTCCGTCAGGGCGACATGGCACCCATCTGCTTCATCGAGCTCGTAGACTTCGATGAGAACATGGCAAAGACTCAGAAGAAGGCAACCCGCACCCGCCGCAGCCGCAAGTCTGGCGCTGCAGCACCCGCTACCGAAGCTCCGGCAGCCGCAGAGGCTCCAGCAGCAGAGGAGGCACCCGCAGAGGCTCCTGCCGAATAATTCTTTATTGCAATACACCAGCGAGAAGGGCAACCCGTGAGGGCTGCCCTTTTCCGAAACCAACCCAACAAATACTCATCACAATGAAAGAAAAAGTACTCCAGGCTATGCGCGAGGCAGGCAAACCCGTCTCCGCTGGCGACGTCACCAAGGCACTGGGTGCCGACCGCAAGGAAGTTGACAAGGCATTTGCCGAACTGAAGAAGGAAGGTGCCATCGTCTCTCCCGTCCGTTGCAAGTGGGCTCCTGCCGAGTGATTCCAAAATGTCCCTGCTCTTAGGACTGCTCATTCCCCTGCTGGGCACCATGCTCGGCTCTGCCTTCGTCTTTCTGATGAAGGATCAGATGTCCGTGCGCCTGCAGAAGACACTGCTGGGCTTCGCCTCCGGCGTGATGGTTGCCGCGTCCGTCTGGTCGCTCCTCATCCCCGCCATGGAGATGCAGCAGGAACATGGCGCGTGGGCAGTCATGCCGGCTGCAGTAGGCTTCCTGCTCGGTATCGGCTTCCTGCTGCTGCTGGACGAGCTTACGCCCCACCTCCACCTCGGCGCCACAGCTCCCGAGGGACCCCGCTCGCGCCTCTCACGCACCGCCATGCTCGCTCTGGCTGTCACCATCCACAACCTGCCTGAAGGCATGGCCGTTGGTGTCGTATTTGCCGGTGCGGAGCAGGGGGTAGCGCATCTCTCCCTGACCTCCGCCCTCGCCGTGTCGCTGGGCATTGCTATCCAGAACGTGCCCGAGGGTGCCATTATTTCCATGCCCTTGCGTGCCGAGGGCAATTCGCGCTGGAGTTCCTTCCTCCTCGGTAGCCTCAGCGGAGTCGTGGAACCCCTAGGCGGACTCGCTGTTGTGCTGCTCGCCTCGCTGCTCACCCCTGCCTTGCCCTATCTCCTCGCCTTTGCTGCCGGTGCCATGTTCTACGTCGTCGTTGAGGAACTCATCCCTGAGGCATCTGCTGGCATCCACTCCAACCTCAGCACCATCGGCTTCGCCATCGGTTTCGTCCTCATGATGGTGCTCGACGTCGTGTTGGGGTAGGTTAGTTGAGAGTTTAGTGTTTAGAGTAGTTTCCGAGTTTAGAATAATTGTCGAGTTCTCACGCCCCACTTCATCCTCAACTTAAATACAGTTTAATTAATAAACAATGGAAAAGATTTATGATTTTAATGCTCTGACCAGTAAGGGCAAGGAGCTGGACTTCAGCCAGTTCCAGGGCAAGGTACTGCTCATCGTGAACACCGCCAGCAAGTGCGGCTTTACCCCTCAGTTCGAAGGACTGGAGGCTCTGAACCAGAAGTACAAAGATCGCGGTCTGGTCATTATCGGCTTCCCTTGCAACCAGTTTGCGGCTCAGGATCCTGGCAGCGATAGCGAGATTGAAGGCTTTTGCCAGCTCAACTATGGCGTGACCTTCCAGATTATGAAGAAGACTGAGGTGAACGGCCCCGCTGCAGAACCCATCTTTGAATACCTGAAGGCTCAGGCTCCCACTGAAGAGTTCCATGGCATTAAGGCCAAAGCCACGCGTCTGATGCTCAAGGGGCTCAGCAAGAGCGTGGAGAAGGACAGCGACATCCTCTGGAACTTCACCAAGTTCCTGATCTCCAGGGACGGCCAGACCGTCAAGCGCTATGCTCCTACGACGGATCCCAAGGATTTCGAGGCAGACATTGAGGCCATGCTCTGATGCCACAGATCACCCGAGACTCCATAGAAACCGCCTACAGCTTCCTCCACCAGAAGCGCAACGTATACGTCCACTCCCGCCTGCCTTGGCAGCAGGACGACATCGAGTGGGTCATCTCGATGTATACCAACGAGATGAGTCCAGCTCTCTACCTCCTTCTCTCCGGCGGTCGCCCCGACTTCCTTCGTGACCACGCCTGCTTCCTTCAGGACATCACCTGCGCCGTCAGTCAGCTCGAGCAGATGCTCACTGCTGCAGATGCCTGAAAAGGGCGAAATGCGGTTAATGGTGCAGTGATGCTGTGGTGCTCATGCAAGTCGGAATTCCAGCGGTGTCTTGCCGGTCAATCTCTTGAAATATTTGCAGAAGAACGACGGGTTGGGGAAATTCATTTCCTCAGCCAACCGTGCAATAGGCTTGTCTGTGTGTAGGAGCTCCACCTTGATGCGTGCTACGATGGCACGGTCTATCCATTCCTTGGCTCCTATGCCGCTGGCCTGGCGCACGAGTGTTCCAAGATAGCGTTCCGTGAGACACATGCGCTGTGCATAGAATGCCAACTGGTGGTGTTTCGTGGCGTGCTGGTTCACGAGCTGGATGAAGCGGTCGAAGACGGTTTGGTCGCGATGCCGCTGCCCTTCGAGCTGTGCGGTCTGGTGGCGATAGAGGTGGTCGTAGTGGTGCATTTGTGCTGCTACCAGACTGCTGACCGTGGGGCGGTCGTAGTCGGGCTGGTGTACGATGTGCCAGAGGGCATCGATGATATGCAGGGTTGTGGCGGCATCGGCTTCGTCCACAAGCAGCTGAAAGTCCTGCACCTGCCCATTGAAGGCCGTTGGCATCTGACCGGGTGCGAAAGGCATGGGGAAGGAGGAGGAGAGCCCGATACCGTGGATTTCCAGATTCGGCGAGATGCTGACGGGTGTGACTACGGATCCCGGTCCTATGAACACGAGGGTGCCGGCAGTGATACGTTTCTCTACCAGGTTGATGGTGCCGCGCAGCTCGCCTCGGGTGATGATGCCGATGCGGTAGTCGTTGATGCTGAAGGGAGGCTCCTGTCGGAAGAGGAGGGGGAAGAGCAGGGTGGCTCTGCGTACCACAGCCAGCTCGCTATTCAGAAACACTTGTTCGCGAATCTCACGTATGTGCGGCTCCAGGAGGCTGCGCATTCGCTGGAAGTTCATCGGTTGAGGTTGCTTATTCATGGGCGAAAATGTTGTTTTTCGATGCAAAGATAATGCTTTTTCCCGGAATAATGGTGCTTTTTGTGCATAAATCCTACAAAAAGGACATTTCTTTCTTCTCAGAGACAACGATCGGCAGGAAAAAAGCCCGTACCTTTGCATCGTCGAAAGGCAAGATTGATAAATAACCCAAACGATACACGATGAAACAATGTGTTCTTTTTCTCTCCCTGATGCTCTCAGCCACGGCGCTGATGGCACAGACTTTGGAGGAATGTCAGCAGGCAGCCGAACGCAACTACCCGCTGATACGCCAGTATGACCTCATCCGGCAGACAGCCGACCTGACCGTGGCCAATATTCAGAAAGGTTGGCTGCCGCAGGTGGTGGCGTCGGCACAGACTACGTACCAGAACGACGTCGCCGCGTGGCCCCAGGAGATGCAGGGACTGATGCGCCAGATGGGCATTGACCTGAAGGGGCTGAAGAAGGATCAGTACCGGGTGGGCGTAGACGTGCAGCAGATGCTGTTCGACGGCGGTGCCATCAGCAGCCAGAAGGAAGTGGCTCGCCGGCAGGCAGATGTGCAGCAGGCCGAGGCGGAGGTAAATATATATAAGGTTCGCGCACGCGTGAATGAGATGTACTTCGGGTTGCTGTTGCTGGACGAGCAGATCCGGCTGAACAGCGACCTGCAGGCGTTGCTGAGTGGTAACGAGCAGAAACTTTCTGCGATGTTCAAGGGCGGCACAGCATCTGAGAGTGACCTCCTGAACATAAAGGCAGAGCGCATGAACGTGGCACAGCAGCTGACCAGCCTGCAGTCGCAGCGCCAGACAATGGCGAGGCTGCTGGGTGTGTTCTGCGGGCTGGAGATTACCTCGCTCAGCAAACCTGTTGCGGCAGCGACTTCGCAGTTTGAGGACAATCGTCGACCGGAGCTGAAAGCCATCGATGCCCAGCTACGTCTGACCGATGCCCAGGAGCGCGCACTGAACTCCTCGCTGCTGCCCCGGCTGGGCGTGTTTGCACAGGGCTTCTACGGCTATCCGGGTTACAATATGTTCGAGGACATGATGCACCGCCGCTGGTCGCTGAACGGCATAGTGGGAGCCCGCCTATCGTGGAACATCGGGGCGCTGTACACCCGCAAGAACGACAAGGCACGCCTGCAGTTGCAGCGCCAGAAGGCAGAGAACAGCCGCGAGGTGTTCCTCTTCAACAACCACCTGGAACAGATGCAGCAAGACGAGAGCATCGACCGTTACCGCAAGCTGATGGCCGACGACGAGGAGATTATCCGTCTGCGCTCGTCTGTTCGCAAGGCGGCAGAGTCCAAACTCCAGCATGGCATCATCGACGTGAACGACCTGGTGCGCGAGATCAATGCTGAGAATGCTGCACGGGTGCAGCAGTCGATGCACGAGATAGAGATGCTCAAGGAAATCTATGACCTAAAGTTCTCACGAAACGAGTGAACTTCGAAATATCGAAATGCCAAAATATCGGAATCCCGAAAAAAAACAATATATAATGAAAAGAATCATTGCACTCGCAAGCGCAGCCCTAATCCTTTGCGCTTGCTCCGACAGAGAAAAGGACTACGATGCCACGGGCACCTTCGAGGCCACGGAAACCACCGTGTATGCCGAGCAGAGCGGTGCGCTGCTGAGCTTCGACATCAGCGAGGGCGACGGCATCGCTCAGGGACAGGAAGTAGGTCTGGTGGACACCACGCAGCTTTGGCTGAAGATCCGTCAGCTGGCAGCCACCAGAGACGTGTTCCAGAACCAGAAGCCCGACGTCGGGAAGCAGATAGCCGCCACGCGCCAGCAGCTGGCCAAAGCCAGGACGGAACAGCAACGCTATCAGGAACTGGTGGCGGACGGAGCAGCTCCGGCCAAGATGCTGGACGATGCCACCTCGCAGGTGCAGGTGCTGCAGCGACAGCTGGATGCACAGGTCTCGACGCTCCACACCCAACTGTCCACCCTCAACTCCCAGCAGGCAGCCACTGACGTACAGGTTAGTCAGTTGCAGGATCAGCTGCGCAAGTGCCATGTCGTGGCTCCCGTAGCAGGCACGGTGCTGGAAAAATATGTGGAACGGGGTGAGTTCGTGGCGGTGGGCAAGCCGCTGCTGAAGGTGGCGGACATGGACAACCTGTTCCTGCGTGCCTACGTCACTTCTGCGCAACTCCAGAACATCCGGCTCGGGCAACAGGCTAGGGTGTTTGCTGACTACGGCAATGGCCATAAAAAGGAGTACGAGGGTACTGTCTCCTGGATTTCCAGCCGCGCTGAGTTTACCCCGAAGACCATACTAACCGACGACGAGCGCGCAGATCTAGTCTACGCCGTGAAGGTGACCATCCGGAACGATGGCTATGCCAAAATCGGAATGTACGGAGAAGTGAGGTTTATTTAAGGATTACAAATTTTCAAATTAGCGGATTTGATTTAAAGATTTATAGCATGTCGAACGCGATAGAAGTTAAAGGGGTTTGTAAGAGCTACGGGCATGTCTGCGCTTTGGAGGACGTGTCGTTCTCGGTAGGGAAGGGCGAGGTGTTTGGGCTGATAGGTCCCGACGGAGCCGGCAAGACCACGCTTTACCGCATCCTCTGCACCTTGCTCTTGCCGGAGCAGGGCAGTGCCGAGGTGGAAGGTTTCGACACCGTATGCCAGATGCATGAGATACGCCGTCGTGTGGGCTATATGCCTGGGCGTTTCTCGCTCTATCAGGATTTGACGGTGGAGGAGAACCTGCAGTTCTTTGCCACGCTCTTCGGCACCACAGTGGAAGAGGGCTATGACAGCATCCGTGCCATCTACTCGCAGATAGAGCGCTTCCGCGACCGCCGTGCAGGAGCTCTCTCGGGCGGCATGAAGCAGAAACTGGCGCTCTCCTGTGCTTTGGTCCACAACCCCAGCGTGCTGTTGCTCGACGAACCCACCACGGGCGTGGACCCCGTCAGCCGCAAGGAGTTCTGGGGCATGCTGGGCATGCTGAAGGAGCGGGGCATCACTATCCTGGCTTCCACACCCTACCTCGACGAGGTGCGTCGCTGCGAGCGCGTGGCCTTCCTCGACCAGGGCCATGTGCGCGGCATAGGTGCTCCGGATGACATCCTCTGCCAGTTCCGGGATATCTTCAATCCCCCGCCCATCAGTTCGCCCACCGTAGGCAAGACGCTGCCCGCGGAGAACGTCATCGAAGTCTCGCACCTGGTGAAGGCCTTCGGCTCGTTCCGCGCTGTGGACGACATCTCGTTCAGCATCCGCCGGGGCGAGATCTTCGGTTTTCTCGGTGCCAACGGAGCTGGCAAGACCACCGCCATGCACATGCTCACGGGACTGAACCAGCCCACTAGCGGCACGGGCACCGTCGTGGGCTATGACATCCGTACGCAGCACGAGCAGATCAAGAAACACATCGGTTATATGTCGCAGAAATTCTCACTCTACGAAGACCTGACCGTGGCGGAAAACATACGCCTCTTCGGCGGTATCTACGGCATGAAGGACAGCGAAATAGCTCGCAAGACCGACGCGTTGCTGCAGCGCCTGCAATTCGCCGGCCACAAGAACGACCTCGTAGCGTCACTGCCGCTGGGGTGGAAGCAGAAGCTGGCGTTCTCTGTCAGCATCTTCCATGACCCTGGAGTGGTGTTCCTCGACGAGCCCACAGGAGGCGTAGACCCGGCCACACGCTGCCAGTTCTGGGAACTCATCTACGAAGCTGCCGCACGGGGCATCACCGTCTTCGTCACCACCCACTACATGGACGAGGCAGAATACTGCGACCGCATATCTATCATGGTCGACGGTAAGATCAGCGCCATCGGCACGCCCGATGAACTGAAGGGTCGCTTCCATCAACCCGACATGGATCACGTCTTCACCCACTTGGCCAGGCAGGCCACAAGGGCGTCGGGCTAGCATCGATGCCTTGGAATATCTGAGTGTCAGAATCCCGAAATGTCGAAATATCGAAATCCCCGAAAAACCACAATGAATCCATTCTTCTCTTTTGTCATCAAAGAGTCCCGCCACATCCTGCGCGACCGTCGCACTATGCTCATTCTCTTCGGCATGCCGGTGGTGCTGATGCTCCTTTTCGGTTTCGCCATCACCAACGACGTGCGGAATGTACGCACCGTGGTGGTCACTTCGCAGATGAGCCCCCAGACCCAGCAGGCTTCAGACCGACTTGCCGCCTCGGAGTACTTCACCATCATCGCTACCGTGCCTACACCGCAGGCAGCTGAGCAGCTCATCCGCAGCCAGCAGGCAGACCTCGCCGTCGTCTTCGCACCCCGGCGGGCTGGAGTCCAGTTCATGGTGGACGGTGCCGATCCCAACATGGCACAGCTGTGGACTAACTATGCTCGGCAGGTCATCGTTAATCCCGCCTCTTCGCAGGTCAACACGCGGCTCCTCTATAACCCCCAGATGAAGTCGGCCTACAACTTCGTGCCCGCCATCATGGGCATGCTCCTGCTGCTCATCTGCGCCATGATGACCTCCGTCTCCATCGTGCGCGAGAAGGAGCGTGGGACGATGGAAGTCCTCCTCGTCTCGCCCGTGCAGCCCCTGATGATTATCGTCGCCAAGGCCGTACCCTATCTGCTGCAGGCATTTCTCATCCTCGTCGTCATCCTCACGATGTCTGCCACGGTGCTCCAGGTGCCGCTCGCAGGCTCGCTGGTGTGGATCATCCTCGTTTCGCTCCTCTACATCCTGCTGGCGCTCTCGTTGGGGCTGCTCATCTCCAGCGTCGCACAGACCCAGTTCGTGGCCTTGCTCGTCTCGGCAATGGTGCTACTGCTGCCCACGGTGATGCTCTCAGGCATGCTCTTCCCCGTGGAGTCCATGCCGCAGGTGCTGCAATGGCTGTCCGCCTTCATGCCTCCCCGCTACTACATCGATGCCATGCGCAAGCTGATGATCATGGGTGTAGGCATCGAGCGCGTGCTACCCGATGTGTTCATCCTCAGCGCCATGACCTTCGTCCTTCTCCTCGTCGCCCTCCGTAGATTCAGGGTGAGGCTGGAGTGACGTTTTTTTTCAAGTACGGAAAACCTACAGAACATATAAACCGCCCCCACCCCATGATCAAATACCTCATCCGGAAGGAATTCCTGCAGATACGCCGCAACTCCTTCATGCCTAAAATCATCTTCATCTTCCCCGTCATGGTGATGTGCGTCATGCCGTGGGTGATGAACCAGGAGGTAAAGAACGTCCGCGTGGACGTCGTGGACAACGACCGTTCCACCACCAGCCAGCAGCTCCTGCATCGCATAGAGTCTAGCAGCTATTTCCTCTTTAGAGGCCAGAAGGCATCCTATGCCGAGGCCCTGCGCGACGTCGAGGAGAGCAGCGCTGACATCATCATGGAGATACCGCCCCACTATGGTCGCGACCTCATGCTCGCCCGACAGGCAGGACACTCCCATCAGCCCCAGGTGCTCATCGCTGCCAATGCCGTGAATGGCACCAAGGGCAGCATCGGCTCCGCCTACCTCGCGCAAATCGTGGCCTCAGCACCCTCTAGCCTCCAGGGAGCAGTCCTTAACCTCTACAACCCGCATCAGAACTACAAGGTCTACATGATTCCCGCCCTGATGGGCGTCCTGATGATGATGCTCTGCGGCTTCCTGCCAGCCTTGAACATCGTCGGCGAGAAGGAGGCCGGCACCATCGAGCAAATCAACGTCACACCTGTGTCCAAGTGGTCATTCATCCTTGCCAAACTCATCCCCTACTGGATCATCGGACTCGTGGTTCTCAGCGTATGCCTCCTCCTCTCGTGGGCCGTCTACGGCATCACCTGTCAGGGACCCCTCGTGCTCGTCTATCTGCTAGCTGTGCTCTTGGCCCTCTTCTTCTCATCCCTCGGGCTCATCATCTCCAACTACAGCGACACCATGCAGCAGGCCATGCTCGTCATGTGGTTCTTTGTCGTCTGCCTGATGCTCCTTAGTGGACTCTTCACGCCCACGCGCTCCATGCCTTCTTGGGCCTATCTGACCACCTACGTCAACCCCATGCACTACTTCATCGATGCCGTGCGCTCCGTCTTCATTCGCGGTGGTGATTTCCGCAGCATATCCCACCAGGTCTATGCCCTCCTCGCCATCTCCTTCTTCATGGCCGTCTGGGCTGTCAGAAGCTACAAAAAGAACGGGTAAGTCCACAGATGGTTTATTCTGCCGATGGTAGAGCCTTCTATGTTAGGGTGCATCGCGTTTCATATCTGTACTCATGGAGCTATATGACTTAATATAGGCAAAAACATATGCAGATTCTGAAAATAAAGATATTTTAAGAGAAAAAGTGCGCACCTGTCACCGAGGATCAAAGTTGTGACAGGCGCGCACTTTTCCATGTTATAAGAACA
>CACXXT010000011.1 GCA_902771725.1 uncultured Bacteroidales bacterium | reverse complement strand
CTGATTTGTTTGGCCTGCCCGCCGACTTGGAGGGCGTGAGCCCCACCCCTTAGGCCCCCCTGTAAGGGGGCCCATAGGGGGGGGCTAAGCCCGTGGAGTTATCGGGAAACGGCATTGGAGCCTACAAATAAGAGTGGAATGTTAATCGATTGGTAATTAGTGCGGAAGAAGTATTTTGGAAAAAGGTATTGACAAAGGAGCCTTTTTGTTGTATCTTTGCAGCCGGAAACAGAAGGGAAAATTAAAAAATATAAAAATGAAAGAATTAAAGAATGCACAAGAGAGCAAAGAGGATTGCCGCGGGGAGTGATTTCAGACGGCTGGCCGTGGAGGCCAATACGACAGGCTGCAGGGGCCGATACAACAGGCCGTGGAGGCCGATACGGCCAGTCGTAGTTTTAACATTTCTTCAGATGTCAAGTGCACTCGACACGACATAACCTATCCAGGTAGGAATGCAGAAAGGATATCAGAGGTCGCGGGTCATGCGGCGGACAGGGAGCCAGACGGCGATGAGTCCTACGAGGAGTACGGTGATGAAGGTGAGTAGGACGTCAGAGGGCTGGATACTGACGGGGTAGGCATCGACGACGAAGCTGCCCTCGCTGGCACCGAGCTTGACGAAGCCGAAGCGAATCTGTGCCCAGCACAATGCCAAGCCACCCACGATGCCCAGCAGGGCTCCAATGCCGGAGATGAGCCACCCCTCGAAAAGGAAGATCTGACGAATCTGGCTGTCGTTGGCACCGAGGGCACGCAGAGTGGCCACATTCTCCTGCTTCTCAATCATTAACATGGAGAGGGAACTAATGATGTTGAAGGAGGCGACGAGGAGGATGAACGAGAGGAAGAGGTAGGCGATGAACTTCTCGATCTGCATGATGCGGAAGGTGTCTGCCTGCTGTTCGTAGCGGTCCTGGACGAGGAAGCGCTGGCCGAGTAGCTGACGGATGGTGGTCTTGGCGCTACGGAGGCTGGTGCCGGGTTTGAGCTTCAGTTCCACGGCAGAGAGACGTCCCTGCTGGTCGAAGAGTCGGCGGGCGAAGCTGAGGGAGGTGAGGATATAGGTGGCGTCGTACTGAGCCTGGTTGGTGTTGAAGACGACTCCGGGGGAATAGAGTTCATCGCTGTTGAAACTCTGCATAGGATTGCCCATATTTACGCGCTCGCCGCGGCGCGGAGCATAGATCGGCAGCCCCCCTTCGTAGTTGCTGCCCAGCCCGAGTGCGGAGGCGAGACGGATGCCCATGACGCCGTACTCGAGGACGTCGGCATGTAGACAGAACTCTCCGTCGCCATAGAGGATGGCATCGAGGTCTGCCTGCTGGGCAAAGCTGTCGCTGACGCCTTTGATGTTGACCACCCACTGCCGTTCGTTGCCCACGATGAGCGCCTGGTCCTGCAGCGTCTCGGTATAGACCTGAATGAAGTCCTGCGCCTTCAGCTTGGCCAGCAGAGGGTCGTCGGCAGCAATGGTTTTCCCCTCGGCGGGCGTCACCTTCAGTTCCGGATCCAGCGCCGTGAAGAAGGAGGCCACCATATCGCGGAAGCCGTTGAAGACCGAAAGCGTCACGATCAGCGCCGCAGTGGCCAGAGCCACCCCGCAGACGGAGATGACCGAGATGATGCCCGTGGTGAGGTGGCGCTTGCGGGCAAAGAGATAACGGCGCGCGACGAAGAGGGGGAACAATGTTAGGGAAGATTAAGAAATTAAGAAATTAAGAAAATAAGATAATAAGAAAATAAGATAATAAAGAATTTAAATATTAAATAATGAATAATGAGGGAATGAAAAGTGAATGAGGGAAGGATGAGTGTTGCTTCAATTATCATTCAGCAGCCGGTCGATGTTCTCGGCGTAGTCGAGGCTGTCGTCGACGAAGAACTTGAGTTCCGGGATGATGCGCAGCTGGTGGCGTGTGCGCTGTCCGAGTTCGTAGCGGATCTGGGCCACGTTGGCATTGATGTTGTCGCAGATCTCCTGGGCACGTTCGCTGGGGAAGATGCTGAGGTAGCCGCGGCAGACGCTCATATCCGGGCTGATGCGGCAGACCGATACGCTGACGAGCACGCCGTGGGTGGCCTGTGTCTGGCGCTGGAAGATGTCGCTGAGCTCCTTCTGGATGAGGCGTGCGATTTTATTCTGGCGGGTTGTTTCCATAGGGAAAATATACGGATTAACAGATTTATGAATTTAAGGATTTGGCCTTGAAGGCGAGGGCATACATTTTCATCTGCTTGAGCATGGCGAGGAGGCCGTTGCTGCGAGTGGGTGAGAGGTGCTCGCGCAGGCCGATACGCTCGATGAAGTAGAGGTCTGCGTCGAGGATCTCCTGCGGCGTGTGGTCGCTGAGCACCTGGATGAGCAGGGTGACGATACCCTTGACGATGAGGGCGTCGCTCTCTGCCTCGAAGTGAATGAGTCCTTCGGGAGTGAGGTCGGCGGTCAGCCACACACGGCTCTGGCAGCCTTCGATGAGGTTCTGCTTCGTCTTGGCACTGTCGGGCAGCGGCTGCTGCTCCGAGCCCAGATCGATAAGGAGCTGGTATTTGTCCATCCAGTCGTCGAATTCAGAGAATTCTTCGATGATGGAATCTTGGATTTCGTTGATGGTCATTTCTGATTGTCGTTATAAAGAAGTTGCAGGAGGGTCTGGCCCACGGCTTTCAGGACAGCGGGGTCGATAGCCTCCGGGGTGTCGTTAACGGTGTGCCACGTAGGACCGAAGCTGGAACGGCCGTCGGTCTGGTGGGGAATGATATCGATGGCAGGAATGTGAGCGAGCTGGTTGACAGGCACGTGGTCGTCGGTGACGTAGCCCGATTTGCGCTGAGGGAAGAACTCGCCGTAGCCCAGCTGCTCGGCCAGGTGCCATACCATGTTCACGAGGGGTGTGGCGTAGTACAGGGAGTAGCTCTCCATCTCGAAACGGGCGCCGCGGCCTCCTACCATATCGAGGTTAATGGCATAGCGCGCCGCATAGCCTGTGGCAAAGGCGGTCTCTGCCCAGTAGCGGGAGCCGAGGCACCAGTAGTCGCCTTCGTCCACCAGCTCGTCGTCGTTCATCTGGGCTTCTGCCCACTGAGGTGTTCCCTGGTCTTCGAGGTCAAAGCAGACGAAGTCCACTCCGCAGACCAGTTCCTGCGACGCCAGTGCGCGCGCAATCTCCATCATCACAGCTACGCCGGAGGCTCCGTCGTTGGCAGCCATGACGGGTGTGCGGTGGTTGGCCTCGTCGGGGTCGTTGTCCGCCCAGGCACGGCTGTCCCAGTGGGCGGTGATGAGGATTCGGTCGGGGTGATCGGGGAACATACTTGCCGTGATGTTGCGGCAGGGCATGAGCTGGCCGTCGTAGCCTCGCAGCTCGGTGCGCTGTTCGGCGACGGTGGCTCCCAGCTGGCGGAACTTGGCAGCAATCCAGTCGCCGCAGGCCTCGTGGGCGGCAGTGCCGGGAACGCGGGGACCGAAGTCGCACTGAGCCTGGATGTAGCTCATGGCGGAGTCGGCTGCGAAATCCGGGGCGGGGGCGATGGCGATGGTGTCCGGGCGGCCGGAGGGTTTCTTGGTGCGGCCGGTGCAGGAGGAGAGGGTGATTGTTGTTGCGGCAATGCCGCAACCTACGCAAAGCAAGAGAATGCTATGTAGTTTCTTCATTTCAAATTGGGGACGTTCAATTAAATGTGACTTTTGACTTTCAGCTTTTGACTTTAAACCTTAACCTTTAACCTTTAAACCTTAATCTCTCAACTCTCCCTGCACCTGCTGCATCACTCGCAGGAAGTTGCCTCCCCAGATGAGGCGGAGGTCGTCTTCGGAGTAGCGCTCGCGCAGGAGGCGGCGGGTGAAGTTGATGAGTTCTGAGGCAGAGGCGAGGCCGGGCACGCCGCCGTCGCCATCGAAGTCTGTGCCGATACCGACGTGCTCAATACCCATCACCTTCACCATGTGGTTGAGGTGCGCCACGGCATCGAGGATGCTGGCCTGGCCGTCGGTGCGCAGGAAACCGTTGTAGAAGGTGACCTGGGCGACACCACCTTTGGCAGCGAGGGCGCGCAGTTGGTCGTCGGTGAGGTTGCGCGGGTGGTCGCAGAGGGCACGGCTGCTGGAGTGTGAGCAGACGATGGGCATGCTGCTGATGTCCAGTGCATCGTAGAAGCTGAGTTCGCTGGCGTGCGAGAGGTCAACCATGATGCCCAGTTCGTTCATCTTGCGGATGACGTCTGCACCGAAGTCCGAGACGCCTTGCAGCTGCTCGCCTTCGCGTGGCTTTGCCGAACCGCAGATGTCGTTGTTGCCGTTGTGGCAGAGCGTCATGTAGACGATACCGTGGTCTTCCTTGAAGCGGCTCAGGAGTGAGAGGTCGCGGCCTATGGCGTAGCCGTTCTCTATTCCGAGCATAATGGCTCGCTTGCCATCAGCCTTCAGGCGGTAGAGCTGCTGGGGGCTGCGGGCGATGGAGACGGCTGTGGAGCAGTCCGCAGCAAGCTGCTCGACGCGCAGGAGCTGGCTGTGGGCGTAGTCGCAGGCTGCTGTGCGTCCCTCTTCAGTCAGGGGTCCCTGTGGGATGTAGGCAACCATGATGCTGGCATCTAGTCCGCCTTCCTGCATCTTGTGCAGGTCTACGAGAATCTTGGGGTCGCGCTGTTCGAAGTGAATCTCCTGATTGAAGAACATAGGAGTATCGCAGTGGCTGTCGAGTGAGAGGATGTGGCTGTGAAGCTCGCGTGCAGCACGGTAGCTGGCAGCCTCGTCCTTCAGCCAGCGGAAGAGGGGCATCATCGACTCGTCGTCGGCGAGGCAGAAGCACTCAGGATGCCACTGCACGCCCAAAATGCTCTTGTGTTCCGAAGACTCCACGGCCTCGATGACTCCGTCGGGAGCCGTAGCCGAAACGCGCAGGTGAGGACCAGCCTCGCGCACAGCCTGATGATGGAAGCTGTTGACATATAGAGTCTCTGCGCCACCCATAATCTCGCGCAGCAGAGAGCCTTCTGCGGTGCCGACGGTGTGTGAGGCAACGGTGCGGTCGAGGTTCTGGGAGTGCTTCAGCGGAGCCCCCTGGCACTTGGAATCTTCCGGGCACTCAAAGGCGCAGCCCAGGTCCTGCCAGATACTGCCGTCGAGGGCAACGGTCAGTAGCTGAATACCGCGGCAAATGCCGAGAATAGGTAGCTGGCGGTCGAAGGCCAGGCGGATGAGCAGCAGCTCGCTGAGGTCGCGGCGTGGATTGATGCTTCCGAGGGCTGGGATAGGTTCCTCGCCGACATAAAGCGGATTCAGGTCTGCGCCACCGGAAAGGAGCAGCCCGTCGATACGGTCGAGGACGGACGTGAGAGCATCTGCATCAGTCGTGGGCGGCAGAACCACGGGTGTGGCTCCGGCACGAAGGATGCTTTCGAAGTAGCCCTCGGCCAGTTCACAACCCTTCTCGCCGAAGTTGCCCGTGATGCCAATCAAGGGAGTCTTTCTGGTGCCGGGGAAGGTGGCGTGCAGGGAGTCGTAGGAGGATTTCCAGTTGAACATAGCTGTGCGGTGTTCAGTCTTCTGCCGTATCGGCAGTGAGTCCGGCTTTCTTGGCCGTCAGCGCCTTGATGGCAGCGACCGTTGTCGCGTGCATAGAGTTTGATGAGCATGGTGTAGGGTCCCGTTGTGAAGTGGCACTCCACGATTTCAGGGATCTTCTCGAACTCAGATACAACGTGCTTGTACATCGAACCGCGTTCGAGCGTGATGCCTACGTAAGTGCAGGTGTTGTAGCCCAGGGAGGTGGGGTTCACGTGGTAGCCAGAGCCCGTGATGACTCCGATATCCACCAACCGCTGCACGCGCTGGTGGATGGCAGCGCGGGAGACGCCGCACTCGGCTGCAACATCTTTAAAAGGAATGCGCGCATTGCGCGTGATAATCTCCAGAATTTTCTTATCCAGGCTGTCTATCTTTTCCATAATAATCTTTTTTCTTTGCCTTTTGCTTGCAAAAGTAGGCAAAAAGTTTCAAAGAGCAAGCCTTTTAACGAAAAAAATGACACCGAAAGCTGCTTTCGGTGTCATTTTGTAGGATTAAGGGGCTCAGGACTACTTCACAATCTCCAAAAGTTCAACCGTAAAGATGAGCATGGAGAAGGGAGGAATCTTGCCGGACTCGCGGTCGCCGTAGGCCAGTTCCTGGGGGATATAAAGTTCCCACTTGGAACCTACGGGCATCATTGTCAGCGCCTCTGTCCATCCCTTGATGACCTGGTTGCAGGCGAAGGTGGCGGGCTGGTTGCGCTTGTAGCTGCTGTCGAAGACGGTGCCGTCGATGAGGCGACCTTCGTAGTTCACCTTCACTTTCTGCGTGGCAGTGGGCACTTCGCCTGTTCCGGCAGTGAGGACTTTGTACTGCAGACCGCTGGGAGTGACCTTGACGCTGTCCTTCTTGGCGTTGTTCGCCAGGAATTCCTCTCCAGCCTTGCGGTTGTCGCCGAACTTGGCTTCCATCTTCACCTTGTGGTAGTACTCCAGCTGCTTGCTGGCCACAGCCTGCGCACTGTCCTGTGTCATGCGGCCGTTGTTCTGGATACCGGCGCGGAAACCTTCGAGGAATGCAGCCTTGTCGATGAGGTCCACGGAGTCGTTGACCTGGCGGTTGGCCTGGGGCAGCAACTGCTTCTCCAGCTGCTTGCGGATTTCCGTTCCCTGGACCCAAGCCTTGAGTTTCTTCACTTCGGGAGTCTCCTCGGCATGTTCAAAGCCCTCCAGGAAGTCCGGCAGGAATTCGATATCCACTCCGGCACGCTGAGAGAGGTAGTTCAGCAGTCCGTTGGTCTGGGCGATGCCATAGGCATAGCTGAACTCCTTCATGGGGACGGTGTCCACCTTTTCCTCGACGGGCTTCTGGGCTTTCTTGCTCTTCCGCTTGTCTGCATTCACGTTGACGCAGAGCAGAAGGGCAAGAGCCAGAAAGATGTATTTTACGTATTTCATTACGTTGCAGTCCTATCGGAGTCTTACTTCTCGATGCTGATGAGGTCGATGGTGAAGATCAGGGCGCTGAAAGGCTTGATAGTGCCCATATCCTGTGCGCCATAAGCCTGATCCTGAGGAATGTAGACCTTCCACTTGGAACCGACAGGCATGGTAGTCAGAGCAGCCTTGAAGCCGGGAATCACCTGGCTGGCACCGAAGACGGTCGGGTCGCGCTCGAGGTTGCTGTCGAAGACAGTGCCGTCGATGAGGGTTCCTTCGTAGTGAACCTTGACGCGGCTGGTGTCGGCAGCTACTTCGCCAGTGCCTTCGGTGAGTACTTCGTAGTACACGCCGTTGCCGAGTTCCTTGACGCCGTCCTTCTTGGCAATCTCAGCCATGAACTTCTCGCCCTTCTCCTTGTTCTCGCCGAACTGCTTTTCCTTGGCAGCCTTCTGGATGGCATCCATGTGGGTCTGAACGTAGTTGTTGGCGGAGTCGAGGTCCATGATGTTGAAGTTTCCGGCAACGGCAGCCATGAAGCCAGCATAGATGTTCTTCTCGTTGACGGTCTGGGTGCTGTCCTCGCCGAAGATCATCTGGTTGATGTTCTTCACCATACCCTGGCTGACCTGCTGACCGATCTGGATACCAGCATAGTAAGCGGTCTTCTTGGGATCCTTGCTTGCCTGAGCGCTCTCGTAGAAGCCCTTCAGGAACTCGTCGACGTAGGTGGTGTCGACACCCATGCGCATAACAAGGTAGTCCTTCAGACCCTGGGTCTGGCTCATGCCGATAGCATAGCTGAGGGTGTCGATGTCGCTCTTCAGATTTGCGGTGGGAGCGGACTGGTTGCAGGAGGTCATGATAGCAGCCACGACCACTGCGAGAATAAGAGAAATCTTTTTCATTTTGCTTTTAATTTTTTATTTTGGGGTTAAAAGTATTAATGGGGTTAATGGGCTTAATGGGTCTTATGGGCTGGATTAGAGCACCTTGATGAGTTCCACGTCGAAGACGAGTGTGGAGTAGGGTGCGCCTTCAGTCCAACCGGGGATGACGCCGTTGAGTGGGAAGTCTGCGGGTTCGCCTCGCTTGTAGCTGCTGTCGAAGACGGTGCCGTCGATGAGCCATCCTTCGTAGTGGCAGCGCACCTTGTCCGTGGCTTTCGGGCTGCGGCCAGTTCCCTCGGTGAGCACCTGGTACTGGAGACCGCTCTTTGTGGTGACGACTCCGGGCTTCTGGCCATTCTCCTTCAGGAAAGAGGCACCGGCTGCGATGGCTCCCTGTGCCTGCTGGCGAGCCTGTTTGTCGAAGTATTCGTTGAGGAGCGCCTGAGCCTCGCGGTGCGAGATGGCCGGTTCGGCGTCTGTCAGGACGTCACAGATACTCTGTGTGAAGTCCTCGACACTGAAATCTTCGATTCCCATACTTTTCAGCTGCTGACCAATGCCCAATCCGAGGGCATAACTAATCTTATTCATACAGTTTTTTGCTTTTTCTTTTTGTAAATCGCGCGCAAAGGTACTGCTTTTTGTTCAAAGTGCGCCCTTTTTTATCTTTTTTAGCGCAGAAATGCGTGGCCTTACGCGTTTTTTGCTTACTTTTGCGTAGTTTTTCACTTCAAAAGCGCCATTTATGAAGAAAATTGTTGTACTGACAGGTGCCGGAATGTCGGCAGAAAGTGGTATCAACACCTTCCGCGATTCGGGAGGTCTTTGGGAGCAGTACCGGGTGGAGGACGTGGCCAGCATCGAGGGCTACATCCGTGATCCCGAACTGGTCATCAATTTCTACAACGAACGTCGCAAGCAGCTGCTCAGCGTGAAACCCAACCGTGGCCATGAACTCGTGGCAGCCCTGGAGCAGTATTTCGACGTGACCGTGGTCACTCAGAATGTGGATGACCTGCACGAGCGCGCGGGTTCCTCCGATATAATCCACCTCCACGGAGAACTGATGAAGGTCACTTCCTCCCGTTCGCCCAACGACCCCAGGCAAATCCAGACCTTGCAGCCCGACCACATGGAAATTCATGTGGGCGACAAGGCACCCGACGGCAGCCAGCTGCGACCCTTCATCGTCTGGTTTGGCGAGGCTGTGCCGAAAATTGAGGATGCCGTTGAGGCCGTGATGAAGGCAGACATCTGCATCGTCATCGGAACGAGTCTGAACGTCTATCCGGCAGCCGGGCTGGTGCGTTACGTGCCCGACGACTCTCCCATCTACCTCATTGATCCTGCCGACGTAGCCTGGACTGCTATGCGTCCCTACACGCACATCAAGAAAGGAGCCTCGGCTGGAATGGAGGAGCTGTTTGAAAAGTTGAAAAATGAATGCTAAAATACATATCGGTCTATGAAGAGTGCAAAACTTGAGGCTCTCGTTGCAGAGCAATGCCGTTGGCAGGCAATCGTGGGAATGCGCACCGTGGCAGAACTCAACTCCGCTATCCGTGCAGGCCACGCCACAGAAATCATTAATGTCAGCGAAGCCCTGCAGGAACGCAAGATAGCCAAGGTGGCTGATGAAATCTGCTCCCTGGGTCGTCGTCTCGTCCTGCTCGCAGGACCCAGCAGCAGCGGTAAGACCACGACCAGCAAGCGGCTGGCGATCCAGCTGGCAGCCTGTGGTCTGCGTCCGCGGACCATCTCCATGGATGACTACTTCGTCAATCGGGTGAACACACCGTTGGACGAGAATGGAGAGTACGACTATGAGTGTCTTGGAGCACTCGATGTGCCCTACTTCAACAAGCAGCTGTCCCAACTGCTGGCCGGCGAGACGGTGGAGCTGCCCCGCTACGACTTCATTTCCGGCGAGCGCGTTCCCAGTGGCAAGCGGCTGACGATGAACGAGAACGACGTCCTCATCATCGAGGGAATTCACGCCCTCAACCCCGACCTGACCCCTCAGATTCCGCGAGACCAGAAGTTCCAGGTCTATGTCACCGCCCTGACCACCATACAGCTGGACGAGGAGCGGAAAATCTCCACCTCCGATGCCAGACTGCTGCGTAGAATGTTGCGCGACAAGAATTTCCGCAACTACTCTGCCGAGGAGACCATCCACCGCTGGCCCAGTGTGCGGGCAGGCGAGGAGAAGTGGATTTTCCCCTTCGAAGACAACTGCGACATGATGATCAACACGGCACTGCTCTATGAACTCTCGGTGCTGCGTGTGCATGTGCTTCCTATCTTGGAGGAGGTTCCTACCACGGCACCCGAGTACGAAGAGGCGTTCCGCCTGCGTCAGTTCATCGGTTTCTTCGAACCTATCTCCAGCAAGCAGATACCTCCCACCTCGCTGCTTCGCGAGTTCCTGGGCGGATCCAGCTTCCACTATTGATCTATGATTAACTGGAGAATCATCTGGAAGATCATCGGCCAGTTGCTCTTCATTGAGGCTGGCCTGCTGGCTTTGTGCATGCTGATGTCGTTCCTCTACCAGGAGGATGACACCCCGGCGTTCTTCATTGCCGTCGTTGCCACCATCATCGGAGCCTGCCTGATGCAGTATGCGGGACGTGGTTCTTCCAATACGATGTATCGGCGCGACTCCTTCCTGGTCGTAACGCTCGTCTGGATAATCTTCAGTTCCTTTGGCGCCATCCCCTTCGTGGTCAGCGGCTATGTCCCCAACATCACCGACGCTTATTTCGAGACCATTTCCGGCTTTACCACCACGGGCGCCAGCCTCATAGACGATGTAGAACGGCTGCCCCACGCGTTGCTCTTCTGGCGCAGCCTGACGCAGTGGGTGGGTGGACTCGGTATCGTCTTCTTCACGATAGCCACCTTGCCCTCGCTCGTCGGCGGTTCCGTCAAGGTCTTCTCGGCAGAGGCCACCGGCCCCATGCGAACCAAGATGCATCCTCGTCTGAGTACCACCGGCCGATGGATCTGGGGAATCTACTCCACGCTGACCATCGTCTGTGCCATCTGCTTCTACTTCGAAGGGATGGGAGCTTTCGACTGTGCGAACTACGCCATGACCGTCACAGCCACCGGAGGTTTTGCCACTCACAACGCCAGTACCGGCTACTTCCACAATCCCGCTATTGACTACACCGCCATTCTCTTCATGTTCCTCTGCGGCACCAGCTTCACGCTGCTCTATGTCACCCTCTTCAAGCACAAGTTCCGCGAATTCCTGCGCAATGCGGAGTTCCGCCTGTATCTTACCGTGGTCGTGGTGGCAACGCTGGCCATCCTCGGCATCCTGATGGTAGACTGCAGCTATGACTTCTGGTCCGCTCTGCGCAGCAGCCTTTTCCAGGTCGTTTCCTTCGTGACCACGACGGGCGTCTTCAACGACGATGCAGGCCAGTGGCCCCACATCACCTGGGTCATCCTCTCCGTGTGTATGTTCATCGGCGGTTGTGCCGGCTCCACCAGCGGCGGCTTCAAGTGCGTGCGTGGTGTGATGCTGATAGAGATGGTGCGCAACGAGTTCAAGCGTCTGGTTCATCCCAATGCCGTTCTGCCCGTGCGTGTCGGTGGAATGACCGTTCCATTCCAGAAGCAGTTGTCGCTGGTAGCCTTCATTGTGATGTATTTCGGTCTCTGTCTTTTCACCTACTTCATCATGATTATCACGGGTGTTGACAGCACCAATGCGTTTACCATCAGCCTCAGCTGTGCCAGCAACGTTGGTCCTACCCTCGGTCTGGAAATCGGTCCGACGATGTCATGGAATATCCTTCCCGACCTCGTCAAGTGGCTGCTGTCCCTGCTGATGCTCATGGGACGTCTCGAAATCCTCAGCGTGGTGGTTCTCTTCACTCACTCCTTCTGGCGCGACAAGTAAATGCTCACCAAAAGAATCATATTCACCGGCGCTCTGCTATTGCTCATGGGCACGTCGGCATTGGGCTACGAAGACCACCGCGGTGTGGCCGTCGATTCCCTGGAAGCAGTCCTCGCCAGTCCCCATCCGCCCAAGGGCGAGGAACTCATCCGGGTTTACATGGACCTGATGCGTGCCTACAATACCCGTGACAGCGAACGCTGCATCTACTGCGCCCGGCGGGTGCTAGCACTCTCCTATGAGCTCAACGGACTCAGCGCCCGCGAGAGCGCCCTCTACAATTTAGGTCTCATGGCCTATGGGCGCGACGAATGGGACCAGGCGATAGACTACTTTCAGCAAGCCCTGGCGGTGACCGACTCCATGCGCCATGACAGCCGCTACACGGAGACTGATGTGGATGACAAACTCTCGCAACTCTATGGCGCCATCGGCAATGTCTACAATATGAAGGACCAGCTGTTGCTGGCCATCGAATACTATCAGCGGGCTCTGCCGATTTTCGAGCGCAACGGTTGGCTGCAAAGCCTGACGATTCTGCATCATAATGTTGGTGAACTCTACTTGCTCACGGGCAATTCCGAGGAGGCGGAGCGCCATTACCTGCAAGCTGCAGCATCCGCTTCCGAAAGTGGCGATTCGCTGATGACAGCCCTGGCAGGCAAGGGGCTGGCGAAGATCTACCTTGGACGTGGTGACTACGAACAACTGCTCCACACGCTGCTGCCTGCCTATGATTACTACCGTGCGCATCGGGGGGAAGATGGCAGCAGCTATGGCGAGATCCTGGCTTCCATGGCGCGCATGAATCTGATGGAGGAACATCGCGACCTGCCGAAGGCCAAAGCCTACGTGGAGGAAGCGTTGACCTATACAGACAACATGATGAGCGAGACACGCAGCGACCTCTATGCTGCAGCCTGTGAGGTGGCGATGGCAGAAAGGCAGTGGAAGCAAGCGCTGGACTATGGGCTGAAGTCCATTCACGAAGAGGACGAAGCCACCTTCGGCGACGCCGGCAGCTATGCGTTGCTGGCACAAATCTATACGGAGCTGGGCGAGAAGGACCTTGCGCGTGCATATATAAATAAGGTGTATCAGGTTATGGAGCGCTCTGCCACGGAACACTACCAGTCCGGGCTCTCGCAGATGGAAGTGCTCTACGAGACGGAGAAGAAGCAGGCCGCCATCGAGCACCTGCAGGAGCAGCGCCGTTGGATCACCTGGGGTACAGCCTTGGGAGGTATGGTGCTGCTGCTGACGGCTTTGCTGTTCTTCCTGCTATGGCGCAGCGTACGCCTCAGCCGTCGCACAGCCCTGGTCAAGGCGAAGCTGGACGGGGAGCTGGAGGAACGTGTGCGGCTGGCTCGCGACCTGCACGACCGGCTGGGAGGACTGCTGACGGGAATCAAGTGCCAGGTGCAGGGCGGGAAGAGTGAAGTCGTCGGTCTGGTGGACGAAGCCATCCGTGAGATGCGCAACGTCTCGCACCACCTCCTGCCCGACTCGCTGCGTCGCTATGGCCTGCACACCGCTCTCCGAGACTACTGCCGGACGATGCCCCATGTACGCTTCGCCTTCACGGGTGAGGAACAGCATGTGGCGCACGAGGAGGCTGTCTACTGCATTGTCCATGAATTGGTTAACAATGCCGTCAAGAGTTCTGGCGCCACGCAGATTGATGTACAGCTACTGACAGCGAAGGACCATACGACCGTCGTCGTGGCGGACAACGGACGTGGAATGGAAGTGCAGAGCGCCAGTGGCGAAGTCCAGGGCGACGGAGCTGGTCTCATGAATATCCGCGAACGTCTGGCAGCCATCGGAGGCTCCATCATCGTGGATTCCAGCCCTGGCCGGGGTACGGAAATCCATATAGAAATACCTTCAGAAGCCTAAAAACCCACAATTGGGGTGCAATGATACTTTGCGGTTTGGGAAAAAGGTCTTACCTTTGCCGCCGAAAATAATTTATTAACCATTCAAAAACTAAAAAAAGAAATGAAAAAGTACTTCTATCTGCTCTTGCTGGCTCTGGTGCCTGCAATGACTTTCACGGCCTGTGGCAGTGACGATGACAACGAGCCTGAATTCAATCCAGGCGATGTGAAGTTCAGCAAGCCCACGTTGACGGAGACGTCCAAGCAGCTCATCCTCACCTACAATGAGAGCTATGAGGACTTAGTTGTCAACATTGTTGAAACCTACGAATTCGAAGGTGACGTTCTGGTCAAAGTCACTTTCTCAGAAACCTTCCCCAATGAGGCCATGGCCCAGGAGTTCATGGAAGACATCCAGAGCGACCCGGAAGAAGTCTTATATTATCGCAACCTTACTCGTAGTGGACGCACCGTTACGTATGATGCCACGAATGAATATAAAGGCAAGACGAAAGAAGAGATCAGGAAATTTCTCCAGTATCGTGTGGATAACTGGGATCGCCAGTCTTACAAATAACCACACATCCTGCACCTCCCGTTCATGACCCGCATTCTCATCGCTGATGACCATCGAGTGGTGGCCGAAGGCATAGCCCGCATCGTCGACGAGAGCCTCACCTCGCAGGTGGTGGCGCTTGCCGATTCCATTGCAGATGCTGTTCGGCTGGCCGGTGAACACCATCCTGATGTGGTGCTCCTGGATGTAGCCCTGCCCGACGGCGATGGCATCGATGCCATACCCCGTTTGCGTGCTGCCTGCCCAGAAGCCCGCATCGCCGTCTTCACGATGTATGCCGAGCCCGCCGTCATCCAGCGTGCCTGCGAAGGCGGTGCCGACGGCTACCTGCTCAAGAGCGTCTCTGCCAGCGAATTGCTGGAGGGCATTCAAGCGGTGGCCGAGGGGAGCAGCTACCTCTGCCGCGAGGCACGCGAGCTCATGGAAGGCTACACGGAACAGACGCCCTCGCTCACCACCCGCGAGCGCGAGGTCCTGATGCGGCTGGTTCAGGGAAAGACCATCAAGGAAATAGCCAACGAACTCTTCCTCGGCTTCGAGACCGTGCACAGCTACACCAAGTATCTCCGCGAGAAGCTGGGGTGCCCAAATACGGCTGCCCTGGTGCGGGTGGCCATCGAGCAACATCTCGTCTGACGCGACGTCAGACCATGTTATTTCCCTCGTTTGCGAAGGCACAAGACACGCTTCTTGTGCCTTTTTCGCGTTTTTATATGTCCCTGCAGCAAAAAACTCCAGACTCTAAACCCTAAACTCTAAACTTTTTTGTACCTTTGCACCCGTTTTCAAAGAGTCACAAAAAGTTATGAAGCAGAATATT
The DNA here is from genome assembly GCA_902771725.1 of uncultured Bacteroidales bacterium. Taxonomy (GTDB): domain Bacteria; phylum Bacteroidota; class Bacteroidia; order Bacteroidales; family Bacteroidaceae; genus Physcousia. Next base: position 51,200 of record CACXXT010000011.1, on the reverse strand, counting down.
AGGAATATCGCAATCATCGCTCACGTCGACCACGGCAAGACTACGCTGGTGGACAAGATGCTGCTGGCCGGAAATCTCTTCCGCGAGAATCAGCAGACGGGCGAACTTATGCTGGACAACAACGAACTGGAGCGCGAGCGCGGCATCACCATCCTCTCGAAGAACGTCAGTATCAACTACAAAGGCACCAAGATCAACATCATCGACACTCCGGGCCACTCGGACTTCGGAGGCGAGGTGGAGCGCGTGCTGAATATGGCCGACGGCTGTCTGCTGCTGGTCGACGCCTTCGAAGGTCCCATGCCTCAGACCCGCTTCGTGCTGCAGAAAGCCCTGCAAATCGGACTGAAACCCATCGTCGTTATTAATAAGGTGGACAAGCCCAACTGCCGTCCGGAGGAGGTCTATGAGATGGTCTTCGACCTCATGTGTGACCTCGACGCTACGGAGGAGCAGCTGGACTTCCCCGTCATCTACGGCTCGGCCAAGCAGGGCTGGATGGGCGAGGACTGGCAGACCCCCACGGACAATATCTTCTACCTGCTGGACCAGATCCTGGAGCACATCCCTGCCCCAGAGCAGTTGGACGGAACGCCCCAGATGCTCATCACCTCCCTCGACTACTCCACCTACACGGGTCGCATCGCCGTAGGACGTGTGCATCGCGGAACCCTGCGCGAGGGTATGGCCATCACCATCGCTCATCGCGACGGCACCAAGGAGCGCACGAAGATCAAGGAGCTGCACACCTTCACGGGAATGGGACATCAGAAGACCGACGCCGTCAGCAGCGGCGACATCTGCGCCATCATCGGCCTGCCCGCCTTCGAAATCGGAGATACCATCTGCGATGCCGAGGAGCCTGAAGCGCTGCCCACCATCTCGATTGACGAGCCCACGATGTCTATGCTCTTCACCATCAACGACTCGCCCTTCTTCGGCAAGGAAGGCCGCTGGTGCACCAGCCGCCACATCCACGAGCGTCTGCAGCGCGAGCTGGAGAAGAACCTGGCCTTGCGCGTGGAGATTCCCGACGGATACAACGACCGCTGGATTGTCAGCGGACGCGGCGTGCTGCACCTGAGTGTGCTCATCGAGACCATGCGCCGCGAGGGCTACGAACTGCAGGTGGGACAGCCGCAGGTCATCTATAAGGAGATCAATGGACAGCGCTGCGAACCCATCGAGGAGCTGACCATCAACGTGCCCGAGGAGTTCGCCTCCAAGATGATTGATATGGTCACCCGCCGCAAGGGCGAGATGACTTCCATGGAGAGCCAGGGCGACCGCGTGAACATCGAGTTCCTCATCCCCTCGCGCGGCATCATCGGACTGCGCACGAACGTCCTCACCGCCTCGCAGGGCGAAGCCATCATGGCCCATCGCTACAAGGAATACCAGCCCTACAAAGGCGAAATCGTCCGTCGCACTTCCGGCTCCATGATTGCCCTGGAGAGCGGCACCGCCTTCGCCTACGCCATCAACAACCTGCAGGACCGCGGCAAGTTCTTCATCGAGCCGCAGACGGAGGTTTATGCCGGGCAGGTCGTGGGCGAGCACATCCACGAGAACGACCTCGTCATCAACGTGACCAAGAACAAGCAGCTGACGAATATGCGTGCCAGCGGCTCGGACGAGAAGGCACGTATCATCCCTGCCACCCTGCTCTCGCTGGAGGAGGCACTCGAGTACATCAAGGAAGATGAGTACGTCGAGGTCACGCCCAAGTCAATGCGTATGCGCAAGATCATCCTCGACCACCTGGAGCGCAAGCGTGCCAACCGCGAATAAATCCCTGTTATTATTAAGGTACTATAATCCCTAAGCCTTCCGAACCACGATGAGAAAGCAACTGATTCTTCTGGCCATGTGCTTGCTGAGCGCAGGCCTTTGTGCCCAAAAGACCGCTGATGGCGGCATCACCCCGGTCATGCTCGACCAGATGCGCCAGAGCGCGGGTCAGACCCGCACCCACCGAGCCCTGCAGAATGCCATGGCAGGCCTGTCCATCGATGATCTTGCCAGAAACTATACGAGCGCAGCCACGCCGCTCGACACGCATTTCAGCATCGAGACTCCCAAGCAGAGCATCACCGACCAGAAGAGCAGCGGCCGCTGCTGGATGTTCTCCGGGCTGAACGTGCTGCGGGCTGATTTCTCTGCCCGCCACGCCGACTCGCTGACGGTGGAGTTCTCGCAGGACTACCTGTTCTTCTACGACCAGCTGGAGAAAGCCAACCTCTTCCTGCAGGGCGTGCTGGACACGGCTCGCGAGCCGATGGAGTCCGAGCGCGTACGCTTCTTCTTCCAGCATCCCATCAACGACGGAGGCACCTTCTGCGGCGTTGCTGACCTCGCACCCAAGTACGGACTGGTGCCCGCCAGCGTGGTGCCGGAGACCTACAGCGCCGAGAACACCTCGCGGATGAGAGCCCTGGTGGCATCGAAACTTCGTGAGTTCGGGCTGCAGCTGCGTCGGATGGTGGCCGAGAAACAGAAGGCTGAGGCCATTCTGGCGCTGAAGACCAGGCAGCTGGGAGATATCTACCGCCTGCTCTGCCTCACCCTGGGCGAGCCCGTCAAGGAGTTCACCTATGCCTTCAGGGACAAGGACGGCAAGGTGCGCACGGCACCTCGGACCTTCACCCCGCAGCAGTTCTACGACTTCGTCGTGGGCAAGGAACTCAAGGGCAGCTTCATCATGGTCATGAACGACCCGCGCCGCGAATACCACAAGACCTATGAGGTGGAATGGGACCGCCACAGCTACGACGGCACCAACTGGCGCTACCTCAACCTCCCGATGGAGGACATCGAGCAGCTGGCCATCGCCCAGCTCCGTGCAGGGCGCAAGCTCTACAGCTCCTACGATGTAGGTAAGTTCCTCGACCGCAAGCGCGGCTATGCCGACCTGCAGAACTTCGACTATGCCAGCCTGCTGGACACCTCCTTCCCGATGGACAAGGCCGAGCGCATCTCTACTTTCGACAGCGGCAGCACACACGCCATGACCCTCACGGCTGTAGATCTCGACGCCGAGGGACATCCTCTGAAGTGGAAGGTGGAGAACTCCTGGGGCACCGCCTCCGGGCAGGCAGGCTACCTCATCATGACTGCTGAGTGGTTCCGCGAGTTCATGTTCCGCCTGGTGGTGGACAAGGAGTTCGTGTCCGGACAACTGCTGCGCGAGGCTGAGCAGAAGCCTGTGCTCGTCATGCCCGAGGATCCCCTCTTCCAATTCGACGAATGATATGAAACAGCGTTTAGAGTGGCTGGACGCCCTGCGCGGATTCACGATGCTGCTGGTGGTGACGAATCATGTCTACGACATGAGCTTCGTGACCAACCCCAAGTATTCGATGTTCATGTCGCTCTGCCTGCTGTTCCGCATGCCTCTCTTCTTCTTCATCAGCGGATTCCTGGCCTACAAGCCCTCGTTTGCGTGGCAGCCGGGCGAGACGGCAGCCCTCATAGGCAAGAAATTCCGGGTGCAGGTAATCCCTACGCTGGTCTTCATGACTGCCTTCATCGCCCTCTCCACCAAGCCTTTCTGGTCGTTCATGGAGACGGCGTGGACCAATTCCCTGAAGGCCGGCTACTGGTTCACCCTTGTGCTGCTGGAGATGTTCCTCATCTACTACGCTGCCTGCTTCGTCTGCACCCGTCTGGAGAAGCGGTTCCCCCAAGTCCGCCTGCAGACGCCCGTGCTGCTCGTGCTCTGGCTGCTGGCCCTGCTGGCCTACATCTCGCTCTACCTGCCCGGCATCACCTCCTGGCGCCTGGATTTGTGGGCTCGCATCAGCAGCATCACGGAGGTGGCGCGCTACTTCCAGTTCTTCCTCCTGGGCAACCTCTGCCATCGCTATTGGCCGCAGGTCCAGCGTCTGCTGGACTCTCCGTGGCTGTTTCCCCTGCTGGTGGCTGTGGCGTTCCTGGGTGCCGGCGACTATCTGCGCTGGCACAACCTGCGTCTCTATTGGGCCAACCTGCCGCGCACGCTGGCCATGTATTCGCTGGTGATGATCATCGTGGCCTTCTTCCGCTATTATAAGGAATGGTTCGTGCGCGAGCGACGTGTGGGTGCTGCCCTGCAGTATGTGGGTGTGCGCACGCTCGATGTCTACCTCCTCCACTACTTCTTCCTGCCCGTGTTGCCTGCCGTGGGCAAGTGGTTCAAGGCCAACCCCCATAACTTCGTCCTCGAAGGCGTCGCAGCGCTGGCGCTGGCATTGCTCGTCGTTGCCTTCTGCCTGCTCACCAGCCACGTCCTTCGCGTCAGCCCCTTCCTCAAGAAGTGGCTCTTCGGCAGGGAGTAGCCTCCAAATAGTCGCCTTCCAAATAGTCTAATTCCGAAATATCGAAATCCCGAAATATCGAAATCCCGATCATCAACCCCCAATAACCCATAAATCCCTTGGCAGCTCAGATTGGAAATAAGACGCGTGTGGAGTGGGCTGATATGGCTCGCGGCATTGCCATAGTCCTCGTTCTGCTGGGACACACTTGTCCGCCGCCCTACACGACGGCGTTCATCTACGCCTTCCACATGCCCCTCTTCTTCGTCCTCTCCGGTCTCTTCTTCCGTGTGGACGAACCCTTTGGGCGGCTGCTGCGCAAGAAGGCGCGGACGCTGCTGGTGCCCTTTGTCGTCTACAATCTTGTGCTTCTCTTCTCCGACTGGTGCATCGTTGCGCTCTCTCCCAATCAGCACGAGCCCGTGGACATCACCAGCCGCCTGCTGGGCACGCTGACGGGGTGGCACGGCGGCCTCTGGAACAGCTCCCTCTGGTTCCTGCCCTGCCTTTTCGTTGCCCAGCTGCTGGTCGTAGGCTGCTACCATTTGGCCTGTCGCATCAGTCCTGCCTCTGCTTCCGGCGGTTCCCCCTTCCCGCTCTCCACCTTCTTCTGGATTCTGCTCTCGCTCGCCGGCGTGGCCTACTGCCATTGGGTGGGCTACTCTCTGCCGATGAGTCTGGACTCCGCCTTCGTGGCCACCGGCTTCCTGCTCATGGGACGTCAGGTGATGCGGCTGAACCTGCGGCGGGAGGCGTGGTGGTACTGGGCTATCACGGCGCTCATCTTCGTCTCCACCACCCTCGACAACTACTACTCGCTGGGCGCAGGCGACAACCACGTGGATCTCTCTACCGACACCCTCGGCCAGCCGCTCAACTTCTACCTCGCTGCCTGCGGAGGCTCGCTGCTGCTCATCCGTGGCTGCCAGGCGCTGGGAGAACTGTCTGCCCGGACAGGGTCACTCGACCGTTCGAGGACGCTCAACGCCCTCCTCTGGCTGGGACGCAACTCCCTCGTCATCTATTGCCTCCACCGCATTCCCATGAACCTCGGCGTTGCCATCTGGAACGCCGCTGCCCACCGCCTCCTGTCTGCCTCGTTGCTCGCCACGGAGCCCGCAGCCACAGCCCTGCGGTCGCTCTTCCTCCTGCTGTTCACCCTCCTCCTCATCATCCCCGCCGTCTACATCGTCAACCGCTGGCTGCCCTGGACATTGGGCAAACCCCACACACACCGCACACCGCACACCCATCCTTAAATCCTAAAATCCCCAAATCCCCCAATCCTTAATTTTTTATTCTTTAATTTTTTAATTTTTTCCCCTCTCCCTATCTATGGTCAAGTTCACCATCGCCACCGTTACCTTCAATGCCGAGTCCACCATCGTGAGGACCCTCCAAAGTGTAGCCTCGCAGACTTATGAAGCTGTGGAGCACCTCATCGTCGACGGCTGCTCGCAGGACGGGACGATGGGCGAAATCCAGCGCTACATCGAGCGCAACTGCGATGCACACCACCCCCACAACATTCGGCTCATCCGCGAGCCCGACGAGGGTCTCTACGATGCCATGAACAAGGCCATCGCCCAGGCCAAAGGGGACTACATCATCTTCCTCAATGCAGGCGATAAGTTCCACTCAGAAACCACGCTGGCAGATGTTGCTGCGCAGCTCGTACGCTACAACCCCTCGCGCCTGCCTGCCGTGCTCTATGGCGAGACAGACCTCGTTGACGACGAGGGGCAGTTCCTGCGCCACCGACGCCTCTCGGCTCCCGAGCGACTGACGTCCAGGAGTTTCCTCAGCGGTATGCTGGTCTGCCACCAGAGTTTCTACGCCCGCACGGACCTCGCCCGCACCATTCCCTACGACCTTCGCTACCGCTTCTCGGGTGACTACGACTGGTGCATCCGTCTCATGCGTCGTGCCGAGCGTCGTGCCCTTGTGCTCCACAACACCCAGCTCATCCTCACCGACTACCTCGCAGAGGGTATGACCACTCGCAACCATCGCCGTTCGCTGCAGGAACGCCTGCGCATCATGGCTCACCACTATGGCTGGTTCCGCGCCCTCGCCTCTCACGCCTGGTTCATCCTCCGGGCTGTCATCAAGCGCTAACCTTAATTCGTACGCCCGTGTAGGCAATTTCGTACGTTCGAATTGCTCGTTTCGTGCGCCCGTGCAGCTCGTTTCGTACGCCCGTGCAGCCTGCTTCATCCGCTCTTCCAGCCTGCTGCATCCGCCCCTCCAGCCTGCTGCATCCGCTCATCCAGCCTGCTGCATTTGATGCTGGTGTGACTCCCCCCTCCAAAGCAGCCAGTCCCCCCCTCCCTAACAGGGGAGGGGTCGGGGAAGGGGCTTGGGGAGGGGGTGTAGTGCGCTTGCCTTTCAGAGGTCAATGTGCTCTGCTTCAACGGGTTGCCCAACAAATATGGTGGCAGCTGCGGAGAAGGAGGCGGGTTGCTCCGTGGTGAGATAGCGGACGGAGGAGCCGCGCGTGAGGGGCTGGTCGATGGCCGGATGGCGGTGTAAATAGTCGCCTAAACTGCGTGCAACGTACTCTCCCTGGGATATTAAACGCACGTGCGCGGGTGCGTAGGCGCGTACCTTATTTAATAGTAGTGGGAAATGGGTGCAGCCGAGGATGATGGTGTCGATGAGCGGGTCGGCCTGCATAAGGCGCTGAATGTCGCGTTGAACAAAGAAATCTGCCCCTTGACTGTCGAATTCGTGGTTTTCTACGAGGGGGACCCACATGGGACATGCCTGGGCGGTCACCACGACATCCGGGCTGAGTTTGGCAATCTCGAGTTCGTAGGTGCGGCTGCTGACGGTCCCCTGCGTGGCCACGATGCCGATGTGGCGCGTGTGTGTGAGACTGCCTACGACTTCTGCTGTGGGGCGGATGACGCCCAGTACCCTGCGCGAGGGCAGCGTCTCGCCTGCGGCAGGGGGGAACAGATGGGGCAGGTCGCGCTGCTGGATGGTGCGCAGGGCCTTGGCCGAGGCGGTGTTGCAGGCGAGGATGACCAGCGGACAGCCCATATCAAAAAGACGCCGCACAGCCTGGAGCGTGAATTCGTAGACACGCTCGAAGCTGCGCGGACCATAGGGAGCACGGGCATTGTCGCCCAAGTAGAGGTAGTCGTACTCGGGCAGGTGGCGACGTATCTCCCGGAGTACTGTGAGGCCACCGTAGCCGCTGTCAAAGACGCCAATGGGTATCACGGCACAATACGTTCCTCGGGCACTTCTGCCTTCTCTATACCGAGCTTCTGGAGCACGGGTTGGGTGATGTCCACGCCCACCTGGGGATGGACGAAGGGGAGGGAGTTGCCGTCGGTGTTCAGGACGAAGATGAGTCCCAGTTCGGCACCCACGGCCTTGATGGCTTCGTCGAGTTTCTCGGCCACGGGTTTCTGCAGCTCGGCCTCTGCCTGGCGGAGCAGTTTGCGGGATTCCTTGCGGAAGGTCACGCTCTTGTCCATCAGTTCCTGGAGCTCTGCCTGCCGCTTCTGGAGGATGCTGGCGGGGAAGTCCTTCTGTCCCTGCAGGAATTCTGCGAACTTCCGCTGGAATTCGTCCTCGGAGCGGGTGGTCTCGGCGTCGTACTTGGCCTTCAGGGCTGCAAAGTCCTCCTGTGCCTTCTGGTATTCGGGCATCTGCTGGAAGACTTCGCTGTAGCTGATGTAGCCGAACTGAGGCACGCGCACACCCTCTTCCTGCGCCTGCGTTCCGCAGAAGGGAACGAGGGCCAGGAACAGGGAGAGAATGATTTGCCTGGTGTTCATATCGGAATAGCTATATGCGATATCGCGATTTTTGGGGTTTAAGGTGTTGTTGCGCGTTGTCGGCGTATGGCCTTAGAGTCCGAGTGCCTTCTTGATTTCAGGAGCGACGTCGGTGCTCAGCTTCTCGTTGATGAAGGGTACAGCGCCGGAGGAGGTGTCCATGAGGTAGACGTAGCCGCCTTCTTCACCGACTTTCTTTACGGCTGCCATCACCTTCTCCTGGATGGCCTGGAGCTTCTCCATCTGTGCTTTCTGGAAAGCCTGCTGGTTGTCCTGTACGCTCTGCTGAATACGCTGGTAGAGGTCGTTGAGTTCCTGCTCGCGGCGGGCCTTCATGTTGTCGAGGAGGTTGGCCTGCTCTTTCTGGTACTCGTCGGCTTTCTTCTGGAGTTCGTCCTGCATGCGCTTCTGGTCGTCTTCGTAGACCTTGGCCAGTGCCTGGAGTTCGGTGCGCATGGTGGCTGTCTCGGGCATGGCTTCCATGATTTCGCTGGCGTTGAAGTGGCCGAATTTCTGTGCCGAAGCGGCAAGGGGTGCAAGCAGCATGAATGCTGCAAAGAGGATTTTTTTCATTGTCTTGTTGTTGAAGTTTTGTTATTGGTTCTTATTACTTTTCTCTGATTCTCTGGGTTTATTGTCCGTAGCCCATCTTCTGGAGCACCTCGGAGGAGATGTCGATTTTCGGTGATGCGAAGATGATGCCTGCGTCGGAGGCGCGGTCGAGGACGAGGCTGTAGCCTTTGTTCTCGCAGATGTCCTTCACGGCGGTGTAGATCTCGTCGTTGATGGGAGCCATGAGGCTCTCGCGCTTCTTGAAGAGTTCTCCCTGGGGACCGAAGTACTTCTTCTTCAGGTCTGCGGCTTCCTTCTCCTTGCTCACGATGTTGCCCTCGCGTTCCTGCTTCTGCTCGGCGCTGAGGAAGACGGCTTCGGCCTGGTAGGTCTTGTAGAGCTGCTTGGCTTCGGCATTCAGGGCTTCGACCTCAGCCTGCCACTTGCGGGAGATCTGGTTGAGCTGTTCGTTGGCGCGCTCGAAGGCGGGGATATTCTTCAGGATATATTCCATGTCGATGAGCACAAATTTCTGTGCGTGAACGGGCTGGCTCAGGCCGAGAGCGCATACGGCCAGCAGCAAGATAAATAGTTTTTTCATATCCATTTTCTATGTTTCAGTTTCAAGAATATTGCAATTTAGAACTCCTGTATGTTTTAGAACTCCTGTCCGAGGATGAAGTGGAACTGGCTGCCTCCGTAGGACTTGCTGCCGAACACCTTGTCGAAGCCATAGGCCCAGTCGATACCGAGCAGACCCACCATGGGGAGGAAGATGCGGACGCCGGCGCCGGCCGAACGCTTCATGTCCAGGGGGTTGAAGGAGCTGATGTCCGTCCAGGCGTTACCGCCCTCGATGAATGCCAGGCCGTAGATGTTCGTGGAGTTGGTGAGGATGAACGGGTAGCGCAGCTCCAGGGTGAAGCGGTCGTAGGCGTAGCCCGTGTAGCCGCGCGGAGTGAGCGAGCCGTTGTCATAGCCGCGCAGACCGATGGTCTCGGTGGCGTAGTTGTAGCTGTAGCCGCTCATGCCGTCGCCGCCGACGTAGAAGGTCTCGAAGGGCGACTTCTTGTCCTTGTTGTAGCTGCCGAGGAGTCCGAACTCCACGCGGGTCATCAGCACAGGGCACTTCACGCCGGGAGCGAGAGCCGTGAAGGTGCGGTACTTGAGCTTCCACTTGTGGTACTCGATGAAGCGGTACTTCCTCTGGAGCTCGCTCATGTAGCTGCTGGAGCTGGAGTTGGTGCCGAGGTTGGCGTAGTCCACGCCGTCCCAGAGGGAGTAGGGCGGCGTCAGACCCACGGAGAAGACGAGCTCCGAGCCGCTGCGCGGGTAGATGGGGCTCTGGGTGGAACTGCGGGAGATGGTCAGGTTGAGGCTGATGTTGTTGCAGTTTCCGTTGGAAATCATGAAGTATTCCCAGTCCTTGAGGCTGTAGCGCGTGTAGCTGAGGTCGGCAGAGAACATGAAGTAGTCGTCAGGCCAGCTCAGGCGCTTGCCCCATCCGAGCGAGAAGCCGTAGATCTTCACGTACTTGTCGGGGTCGTAGAAGTTCTCGTAGTAGTTGCCGTAGTTGGAGCCGTAGCCGTAGAGGTAGTTATAATAGGAATTGTAGTAGCTGCTGTTGTAGTAGCGGTCGCTGACGTCGGTCTGCTTGGAGAAGAAGGCCGAGAAGGAGAGCGAGTTGGGTCGCTTGCCGCCGAACCAGGGGTTCAGGTAGTTGATGCTGTAGGCCTGGTAGTAGCGTCCGTTGGTCTGACCGCTGATGCTGAAGGTCTCGCCATTACCCTGCGGCATGACTCCACGGCGCAGGCCGTCTCTGTTGAAGAGGTTGGCGAGGGAGAAGTTGCTGAACTTCAGGCCAATCTTTCCGATGACGCCCGTCTGTCCGTAGCCGAGAGAGAACTCTACCTGGTCGTTGGATTTCGGCTGCAGGTTCCAGGTGAGGTCTACGGTACCGTTGTCGGGATCCGGGTCGAGCTTGTAGTCGATGGCTTCCGGGTCGAAATGTCCCATGGAGGCAATCTCGCGGTAGGAGCGTTCCAGCGCTTCCTTCGAGAAGAGGTCGCCGGGCTTGTTGCGCAGCTCGCGGCGGACGACATTCTCGTAGACGCGGTCGTTGCCGTTGATGCGCACGTGGCTGATGTAGGCCTGCTGGTTTTCCTCGATACGCATCTCGAGGTCCACGCTGTCGCCCACGATGTTCACTTCCACGGGGTCGAGCTGATAGAAGAGGTAGCCATTGTTGTAGTAGAGGTTGCCGATGGCGTCGTCGTCGGTGCTGAGACGTTTCTTCAGCAGGGTCTGGTCGTAGACGTCGCCCTTCTTCATGCGCAGTATCTCATTGAGGGAGGCGGTGGGGTAGAGCGTGTTGCCCACCCATTCGATGTTGCGGATGTAGTACTTCTGACCTTCCTCCACGCGGATGACGATGTCCACGGAGTTCTCGTCGTGGGGGCGTACGCTGTCGTAGACGATGCGGGCATCGCGGAAGCCGAGTTCGTTGTATTTTTCAATCAGGCGTTCCTTGTCCTCGGCCCATTTCTTGTCCACGAACTTCCTCGAGCGGAACCAGCTGCTGAGCTTGCCGCGCTCGTGGGTCTTCTTGAAGGCGCCGTTCTTGAACAGCGTGCCCTTGATTTTCTTCATCGGGAGGACGTCGTTGCCCAGGACGGTGATGCTGTTGACCTTCACCTTGTCCTTCTTGTCGACATTCACGTCGATGATGACCTTGCCGGGTTCGCTGACGTCGTCGTGCTGCACGAATTCGATTTCGGCATTCTTGTAGCCCTTGTCGTCGAAGTAGCGCTTACCCCAGATGCGAGCCGTCTGCAGGGAAGTAGGCAGGAGCTGCATGTCCTTCACCAGTCCGAGCTTGCTCTCGAGGTCCTCGCGCTCACTCTTCTTCACGCCGTTGTAGTTGATCTGCGAGATGTGGGGACGCGTGGCGAGGACGATATGCAGGTAGATGCTGTCGCCCACGATGCTGTCGGCCTTGATGGACACGTTGCTGAAGAGGCCATGCTTCCAATAGCGCTGCGTGGCACGGGTGATCTCCTCGCCGGGAACGGTGATGCGCTGTCCTTTCTGGAGGCCGGAGAGCCCGATGAGCACAAAGTCTTCGTAGTTCTTTACGCCTTCCACCGTTATGTCGCCGATGTAGTATTTCTGGGGCGTTCGCTGATAGTCTATGACAGGGTTGACGATGCGCTCCTGGATTTGGGCAAGGGCACTCAGGGGAAGCAGTAAGAATAATATGTAGAGTATTCTTTTCATTCTTGTTCTTTTACTTGTTCGCTGGTTTTCCCGAATCGGCGTTCGCGACTCTGGAAGTCGGCTATGGCCACGTGCAGGGCTTCCTCGTCGAAATCGGGCCAGAAGGTGTCGCAGAAGTAGAGCTCGGAGTAGGCAATCTGCCAGAGCAGGTAGTTGCTCACGCGCTGCTCGCCGCCTGTGCGGATGAGCAGTTCCGGGTCGGGCATGAAGCTGGTCTGCATGTACCTGGCAACCATCCGTTCGTCGATATCCCACTCGCCCTTGTCGCTGTTGCAGGGAGCCTGCATGTCCACATAGATCTGGCGGCAGGCGTTGGCGATTTCCCAACGTGCGGAGTAGCTGAGGGCTACGACCATGGTCATCTTGTCGTTCTGGCTGGTGTTGCGCTCCACTTCTTCCAGGCGGTTCAGCACGGCCTGCGGCAGACGATGGCGGTCGCCGATGGCGCGGAAGCGGACATTGTTCTTTTGGAAGATTTCTTCCTCGAGGTTCTTCAGGAAGAGGTCCATCAGCGCTGCCACTTCCTCGGCCGGGCGGTTCCAGTTCTCGGTGGAGAAGGTGTAGAGAGTCAGGTACTTCACACCCAGGCGCGTACACTCCTCGGTAATGCGCTTCACGGTCTCCACGCCTTGAACGTGGCCTGCCGTGCGGGGCAGCCCTTTCTGTTTTGCCCATCGTCCATTGCCGTCCATGATGATGGCAATGTGCTGGGGTATGCGGGTTCTATCTAATTCCATGTTGCTGGATTTCAGTTATTACATTTTCTATATTTTGGCGAGATGTCGTAGGTCAGGCAGACGTAGATCATCTGGTAGCAGTCTTTGTTCTTGAACATGCCGCTCTCTATGCCGAGCGGGTCGTTGAGCTTGGTCAGGCCGGGAGCGTCGTCCAGGCGGTCGACGGTGGTGAAGCGTACGTTCCATTCCAGCCCTATGTTCAGGCGAGGCCGCAGCTTGTAGCGGAACCCCAGTCCTACGGGGATATTCAGCCCTGCAGCAGCCTTGGTGCCTCCGCCGAGGCCTATCGTCACGCCCGCGCCCGCCATCAAATAAGGAGTCCATCGCGAGAGTCCCTTGTAGCCGGCTCCTATGCCATAGGCGAGGAAGTTGAATTCGAACTGCGCTCCTACGTCCACGATGTTTCTGCCAAAGCGGATGGTAGCTGCTGCAGCTCCTCCCTCGGCATCGTGGCTCAGCGCGTCCGTAGGAACGAACTGTCCCTGGGTGTTACCGCTGATGCGACCGAATGCTGCGTTGGTCTTCACGACCATGCGCTGGTTGAGGTTCCTGCGCCAGATGAGCGTTCCCAGCACACCGGGGTGCGACATGAATCCGCCACTGGCATCGCCCAGGTAGCTCGTGATGCCCACTCCGCCTCCGATTTCCTGCTGGTATTCCAGCAGCTCGCCATCTTGTGCCCATGAGGCGCAGGCAGCGAGGCAGGCGGTCAGTATAGCGAACAGGCGTTTCATCCGTGTTACGTCGTTTCGGTTCTCGGGCTCATCACTCACCAAGGCTGTTCTTGCGCGTGCACCACACCTGAGTTCCTGCCACCACCCAGATGTCGTTTGCTGTGCTGGCAGCTGCCACGGCACCTGTAGTGCCTTGAATGGAGGTGGGAGGTACGAGCTCGTCGTCAGCCTTCCAGGTGATGCCGTTGTCATGGCTGACGTAGGCTTTCCGCAGGGCTGTGGAAGCTTCGCCGCCGAGCAGTCTGCCGCCCAGCGCCACGAGGTCTCCATCATATTCGACGATATTCAGATGCTGCTGTGCGGGCAGCAGGTAGGCGTTGCTCCCGGCTTGGGCGAAGAGAACCCAAGGTTCACCGCTGTCCTCGAGGAGGTTCCAGACGGTGAGAGGTGCTGCGCCGTCGGCGACGTTGTCCAGAAGTACTACGCGGCGGTTGCCGTTGTCCTGCTCGTAGGCGAGGGCGGCAGCAGGCTGACCCGTGAATCCCCCGGCTTCCATTGCCATCAATTTCCAGTTGTTGCCGTCGAAGGAAACGGCAATGGCGGGTGTGCCGTCGGGGTTGGTTGTGGCGACGTAGAGCGCTGTCTCGCTGGCAGCAATAAGCTGCTTGGGCGTGATGCCTTCTGTGTTCGCTTCCTGCCAGGCCACGGCATCGTCTGAGGTGTAGAGCTTCTGGTCGCAGCTCATCCAGAACTTACTGAGGAAGTACTGAGCTGTTCTCACCTCCGCTGCCGTACCCAGACCGGTGCATTCCTGTTCCGTCCAGGCGTCTGCCTTCAGCGAGGTGAGTTTCTCGACATAGACCTTGCCGGCGGCATCCTTGAAGAACACCACCGGAAGTGACGATGCAAAGAGCAGGCGTGCCTCGTCGTTCTCATCGCTGGCGGGGCGGAGGTCTGCCTTGCGGGTCCAGCTGTAGGCTTGAGGTTCTGAAGTGCGGACGCTCAGCTTCAGGGTGTAGTCGCGGAATGTCTTGCCGCTCGAAGAGTACATCCTGAAGAGGAGAGGTTCCGTAAAGTCAATGCTGTCGGTGGAAGAGTAGGTCTTCCAGAGCGTGGTGTCGGCGGCTGGGGTATAGATCAGCGTGCCTGTTCCTGTGATGGTAGCCAGCACGGCTTCCAGACGGGTGCCTGTGGGCAGGGAATCACGGTTGCTGATGGTCTGCGTACGCTGGTCGATGAGCAGCTTGTAGAGTGCACCGCTGAATGCCACATGATAGGTGCTGTCGTTGCCGTTGGATGATTTTGTCTTGATGACGCGCTTCATCTGTCCGAGGCTGAAGGCGCTGATGTAGCATTGCTCGCTGAGCACCACCTCTTCGCTGTCGCTGCTATTGCAGGAGGCGAGGCCGAGGCAGAGCGTCAGCAGCACTGCCAGAATATAGTGAGTTCTTTTCATTTTCTTCGTTTGTTGCTGAAAACGGACGCAAAAGTACTGCTTTTCTGTCCACGCGCGAAATATTGGGTTCCGAAAAGTGACGAAAAGCCTTGTTAATTAGGCAAAATTAACGTGAACGGGGCGCCCTTTAGGTTCTGTTTTCAATTCAGGAGCCCTTACTCCGCTGCCCAAGACCAGCTCTGAACGCTCGATGAATGCCTCGTCCCAGAGGTCTGCATCGATGAACGACTGCAGCGTCTGGGCTCCCCCCTCGACGAGAATGGACTGGCAATTTGAGAACTGACCATCGAAAAGGGAGCTTGCGGGGTATTCCTCGAAATGCCCTTCTCCGGCACGTTCCTCCACGTTCAATTTCCCGTCTCCAAGCACCATCCGTCTCGGCGACTTCCCTGGCCACAGCCTGGTCGTCAGGCTTGGCTGGTCCAGCTCCCAGGTGCGGCGACCTACGAGGATGGCCTCGTGGGATGCACGCAGACGGTGAACCATGGTCTGAGTCCAGGCTGAAGAAAAATGAACAGGCTCGCCGTCGGTATGGCTCTGACGGAGGCGGTCGATGAACCCATCGGCACTCTGTGCCCACTTCAAGGTAACGTAGGGACGGTGCTTCGTGTGGAAGGTCATGAACTTGCGGTTCAGCCACCAGCATTCCTGCTGCAGCACACCTACCACGACCTCTGCTCCGGCCTCACGCAGCCGCCGGATGCCGCGGCCTGCCACTTTCTCGTTGGGATCCAGGCAACCGACGACCACCCTGCGGAATCCTTTCTCCACCAGCAGTTCAGCGCACGGTGGCGTCTTTCCCCAATGGGAACAGGGCTCCAGACTGACGTAGATTGTGGCCTCGCGCAGCAAGGGCTCATCTGCCGGGCGTACGCTCCGGACAGCATTCACCTCTGCGTGGGGACCACCATACTGACGGTGCCAGCCCTCGCCGATGATACGTCCTTCATGGACAATGACGGCACCAACCATAGGATTGGGCGCTGTGGTGAATTCGCCATGGCGTGCCAGTTGCAGGCAGCGCAACATATATTTCTCATCGGTAGTCATAATCTGTCACGAATGCCACGGACGACGCAGATTGTGGAGGCTCTTTATTGCTGCTTTTTTCGACAAAAACCATGCCGCCGTCTGCTAAATCTGCATAATCCGGGGTCTTTTATCTTTTTTTGAATTTCATTTTTCACTTTTAGCTGCAAAATCGCTATCTTTGCGCCGTGAATTACCGGGAACTCATCACGCAACTCACCCCGCAGCGGGGTGCCGGCGAGGCCAGAGCCATCGTCCGCCTGGTTATGGAAGAGCGCTTCGGGCTCTCGCAAGTGGACCTTTTGCTCGGCAAAGATACAACATTATCTGCAGACGACCGCAAAGATTTCGAAAAAATTGCACTTCGACTGCTTCGCGGGGAGCCTGTTCAGTATGTTTTGGGCTTCGCTGACTTCTTTGGTCATCGGTTTCGGGTCACTAACGACGTGCTCATACCGCGTCCGGAGACAGAGGAACTGGTGCGCTGGGCTATCGGGGAGTTCGCCGATGACGACTCCCTGAAGACAAGGGAGCAGGGTGGTTCCATCCTGGATTTGTGTACGGGCAGCGGATGTATCGCCACCAGTCTGGCTCTCGCCTTCCCGCAAATGCACGTCATTGGCGTGGACATCAGCGAACGTGCCCTCGCCGTTGCTCGAGAGAACGCAGCATCTCTTTCAGCAACGAATATTGAATTTTTCAAACAGGACATCCTCCGGCCTGCGATTCCAGATTCTTTATCTCCGTATGCTCCGTTTTCCATCATCACCGCGAATCCCCCCTACGTTCGTGCTTCCGAGTCCGAAAGTATGGAGGCCACGGTGCTGGACCATGAGCCGCACCTTGCACTTTTTGTTCCAGATGAGGATCCGCTTCGCTTCTATCGTGCCATTGCCGACCTTGCGAGCAGAGTGTTACTTCCTGGTGGACGGTTGTTTGTGGAAATAAATGCGGCTCTCTTTGAAGAAACCCGACAGCTGTTCCTTTCTTACGGCTTCGGCGATATCTGCCTGCGCAACGACCAATTCGGTCGCTCTCGTATGTTGAGAGCGACCTGTGATTAGTCTGCGAGGGGTAGCGGTCGTTACGATATGGCAGCCAGCACACCTTGTACTTGAGCCAAGGCAAATGCTCTTCCCAGGAAACTGTAGCCAGCGTTGTAGCCTCGGTTCTCGTCGCCGAGCATGGTTTTTCCGTGATCCACGCGCATGGGCAGCGCTGGATTCACACGCTGGAAGATGCGACACAATTCCGGTACATTGGCACGTCCGCCAAGGTGGCTGGCTTCCGTGAAGTCGCCATTGGGGAAAATGTGGCAGGAACGCAGGTGGACGAAATGGGTGCGGGGTGCGAACTCGTGGGCCATGGCAACGACATCGTTGTAGGCTCCTGCAGAGAGGCTGCCGGCACAGAAGGTGAGACCGTTGTGAGGATTGTCTACTGCGCTGAGGAACCAACGGATGTCCTCAGCTGTACGGACGATGCGCGGCAGGCCAAGAATCTCGATAGGAGGGTCGTCGGGATGGACACACATATTGATGCCGCATTCCTCGCAGACGGGCATGATGGCTTCGAGGAAATATTTCATGTTGGCGCGCAGCTGAGTCTTGCCGATGCCTTTGTACTTGGCCAGCAGTTGATGGAAGAGTTCCAGGGGGTGCTCGTCGCCCTCGCGGAAGTTGCCGCTGACGAATCCCTGAGTCTTGATGACGATGTTCTCCACGAGCTGATGGTCGCGCTCTGGGGTGCTGGTGCGTGCCAGTTCATCGACTTCTGCCAGGATGTCCCGTCCGGCTCCTACACCCTCAGGGAATCGGAACTGTGCCCATTCCTCTCGCGCTCCTGCACGCTTGAGAATACAGATGTCAAAGTACGCAAACTCAGAGTACGAGAAATAGAGGTTGAAGGTGCCGTCGGCGTTGGGGTGCATGAGGTCTGTGCGGGCCCAGTCCAGGACTGGCATGAAGTTGTAGCAGACGGTGTGGATTCCTTCGGCTGCTAGGTTGCGCAGGCTCTGCTTGTAGATGGCTATCTGTTCGTCGCGGTCTGGGCCTCCGTATTTGATGGTCTCGGTGACTGGCAGACTCTCTACGACGCTCCAGCGGAGGCCTGCTGCCTCGATGTATTCGCGGAGATCACGAATCTGCTCGCGGGTCCAAACTTCGCCAAGAGGCACATCGTGCAGGGCGGTGACGATGCCTTCGACACCAATCTGCCGAAGCATCGCAAGGGTTATTTTGTCGTTCTTTCCGAACCAACGCCAGGTGAGTTCCATTCTTTTGGTTGAATGTTTAAAGATTAGGGTTTAAAGTTTAGGGTGCTAAGTTTAAAGATTAGGGCTTAAAGTTTAGTGCTGGAGGGCTAGCCAATTCAGATTTCAACTTTCTTGTAGCGGGGCACCAGAGTCTTCATGCATGCCCATGCGATGAGGTAGGCGACGGCGCAGTAGCAGAAGACTATCATGTAGCCGGCTTCCTTGCCTTCGAATCCGAGGAATTGGAAGGCGGCGCCCTGGGCTTCGCCGTAGTCGAAGAGCCATCCTGCTCCCTTATTGACAATAAAGGAGGCGATACCGCCTGTCATGGTGCCGATGCCGGTGATGGTGGCAACAGCAGACTTGGGGAACATATCGCCCACAGTGTTGTAGAGGTTGGCAGACCACGATTGGTGTCCGGCTCCGGCCAGACCGATGATGATGGCAGGCCACCAGGCGCTCAGTTGTCCCAGGGGCTGGGCGAAGAGCGAGAAGACGGGCAGGAAAGCAAAGAACAGCATGGCGAGCAGGCGCCCGGAATAGGCCTCCATTCCCCTGCGCTCCATGAAATACTTGGGCAGATAACCTCCGGCGGCGATGCTGACAATGGTCACGATGAGGTAGACAATGAAGATGAGTGTGGCACCCATCGTCGAGTCGGAGCGATAGCCGTACTGGTCGCTGAAATAGGCGGGAGCCCAGAAGAGGAGGAACCACCAGACACCATCGGTGAAGAACTTTCCGCAGATGTACGCCCAGGTCTGGCGGAAGGTGAAGCAGCGGCGAAGACCCACCCCCGCCCCCTCACGTGAGGAAGAGGAGATCTCCGTCTTGAATGAAGGTGACAGCTCGCCAGCTTCCTCACCTTCTTGACTGGAGGGGGCGCTGTCTTGCTTGTCATCCTGGTTGATATACTCCAATTCGGCAGAATTCACATGGCGGCTCTGCTCGGGCTTGTCGTACATGGCACCCCAGAAACCCATCCAGAGGAAACCGAGGGCACCAATGATGATGAATGCCCACTCCCAGCCATAGGCTCTCGCCAGGAATGGAATCGTCACGGGAGCTACCAGAGCACCTATGGAGGCGCCGGAATTGAAGATGCTCGTAGCCAGGGCGCGGTCTTTCTTGGGAAAGTATTCTGTGGTAACCTTGATGGCGGCTGGGAAGTTGCCGCTCTCGCCCAAGGCCAGAACCACGCGGCAAGCCATGAACAGCCATACGGAAGTGGATGAGATGGCCAGTGCCATGGCAGAGCCGCTCTCTACCATGCGCATGGCTTCGAGACTCTGCAGCCCGTGGATGTGCATGGTCAGCCATCCGCAGCTGGCATGCAGACAGGCACCCAGACTCCATACGAAGATGGCGATGAGGTAACCCCGACGCGTGCCTACCCAGTCGATGAATTTGCCTGCAAAGAGGCTGACGAAGGCGTAGAAGATGGAGAAGGCTGCGGTGATGTTGCCGTAGTCGGTGTTGGACCAGTGGAATTCAGGCGCAATGAAGTCCTTCCACGTCAGCGAGAGAACTTGGCGATCAAGATAATTAACCGTGGTTGCAAAAAACAGGAGTGCGCAGAGATACCAACGCCAGGAGGATTTACTATTTGACATTACTGTTTTCTTGATTTACTATTTACCATTAAGTGAATTATTCAAAGCAGAAATACCTTTTTGCGTTGTTGTAGCAGATGTCTTCAACCATCTGGCGCACGCGTTGCTCCTCGTAGCCCGTGAACGGCAGCAGACCTTGCTCAATATCGTTGCCCAGCAGGTTGCAGAGGGTGCGACGGAAATATTCATGGCGAGGGTAGGAGAGGAAGGAGCGCGAATCTGTGAGCATTCCCACAAAACGGCTGAGGAGTCCCAGCAAGGAGAGCGCGTTCATCTGGCGTTCCATACCGTCCTTCTGGTCGAGGAACCACCAACCGGAACCCCATTGGATCTTACCTGCCACGGAACCGTCCTGGAAGTTACCCAGCATGGTTGCAATCATTTCGTTGTCGGCGGGATTAAGATTGTAGAGGATGGTCTTTGCCAATCGCTCTTCGCTGTCCAGAAGATCCAGGAAACGCGAGAGCTCGCGCGCCGTCTGCCACTGTCCAATGCTGTCGAAACCCGTGTCGGGGCCCAGCTGCTGCATCATCCTACTGTTGTTGTTGCGGAGCGCGCCGTAGTGATACTGCTGCACCCATCCGGCTTCTGCATCCTGCACGGCAAAGAAGTAGAGCATGGCACTCTTGAACTTGCGGATTTCCGTGGTCGAGAGTTCACCGCCGTCGTACACCTTATTAAATATAACGTCTATCTCCGTATCGGTGTAGGGGTTGGCATAGAATTCCTCCAGACCGTGGTCGCTGAGTCGGCAGCCTTCGGCATGGAAGAAGTCGTGGCGACGTTGCAGGGCATCGGTGAAATCGCCGAATGTGCGAATGCTGACGTCTGCCGCTTCCTCAAGTCGGTTCACATACTTGTGGAAAGCCTCTGGAGACTCCACAGCCATCGCCTTGTCCGGACGCCATGCAGGCAGCATCAACGGTAATGTGCCATTTGACGATTTGTTGTTATTAGCAACGACCTCTTTGTACGAACGGTGGTGGTGCAGGTCATCTACGGGATCATCCGTGGTGCAAACGATTTCCACATGATAGTGGCGCATGAGTCCGCGTGCCGTGAATTCGGGGTCGTTCTGCAGGCGGTCGTTGCAGCGGTCATAGATGGAGCGTGCGGTCTGCGGGTTGAGGCAGTCGTTGATGCCGAAAGCTGTCTTCAGTTCCAGGTGTGTCCAGTGGTATAGCGGGTTGCGCAGGGTGTAGGGCACGGTTGCTGCCCATGCCTCGAACTTCTCCCAGTCCGAGGCGTCGCCCGTGATGAGACGTTCCGGCACGCCATTCGTGCGCATGGCACGCCATTTGTAATGATCGCCGCCCAGCCAGAGTTCCGTGATGCTGCGGAAGCGATGGTCCTCGTCCACCATGGCAGGATCGAGGTGGCAGTGGTAGTCAATAATCGGCTGCGAGGCAGCGTGGCGATGATAGAGTTCCCGTGCGGTGTCGGTCTGCAGCAGGAAGTCGCGGTCCATGAAAGGTTTCATTACAATAAACGTTTTAACGATTTGCGATTAACAAACAATAATAGACAGATGCATGCCCGGGGTCAGCGTTGGGGGTCGTCGTACTGGATCTGCAACGCTTCGAGGCGGCGGTGGAGCTGGCGCTGAAGGTCTTCGTAGCCAGGCTTCCCATAGAGGTTGTGCAACTCATGAGGGTCGTTCTTCAAGTCAAAGAGTTCCCAGGAGTTGACGTCATGACCATAGAAGTGGATGAGCTTGTAGCGGTCTGTGCGCAGTCCATAGTGACGCCGCACATCGTGCTCTGCGGGGTATTCGTAGTAGTGGTAATAAATGGCATCGCGCCAATTGCTTATGGCCTGTTTGTCTTGCTTCGTGGCTGCTCTGCCTTTCAGCAGCGGCAGCAGCGAGACGCCCTGGATGTCATCGGGGATTGGTGCTCCTGCGAGGTCAAGGAAGGTCGGTGCATAGTCGATGTTCTGCACCATCTCGTCGATGTCACCACGTCGTTCGTAGCCGGCAGGCAGCCGCATGACGAGTGGCGTGCTGAGCGATTCCTCGTACATGAAGCGCTTGTCGAACCATCCGTGTTCTCCCATGTAGAATCCTTGGTCGGAGGTATAGACCACCAGTGTGTTGTCCAAAAGATTGCGGTCGCGAAGGTAGTCCAGCACACGTCCCACCTGAACGTCGAGCTCGTGGACTACCTTGGCATAGTCGCGCATATAGCGCTGATATTTCCACTCCAGCAGCTCTGCATCCTTGCTTCCGGCCACACTGCTGCTTGCCTGCTTGGGCAGGAAGTTGTAGTCGGTGCCCCATTTCTTATAGAACTCGCGCGAGAGGGGTACGTAGAAGTCATCGTACTGCTGGCGCTCTGCTTTGGACAGGCGCCCGATCATTCCCTGATAAGAGTTGGAGAGGCGTGTGCGAGGCGTCTCCTCGGGCGAGACGAACATCTTTGTGTCATAGACGATGTCCATATCCTTGCCGATTTCCATCTCGGTCTTGGCTGCTGCCTCGCGGGTAGCATAGTCATCGTGGAATTCTGCTGGCAGGGGGAAGGTCTTGTCCTCGTACAGGCGTAAGTCCTCCAGTGCCGGAAGCCAGGCGCGGTGGCATGCTTTGTGGTGGATGAAGAGAGCAAAGGGCTTGGGACTGGCAGCGTGCTGGTCCATCCAGGCCAGCGCCTTGTCCGTGACGATGCGGGTGACGTAGCCGCTGTCCACGGACGTGGTGCCGTCCATGTGGATGAAGGCGGGGTTGTAGTAGTCACCCTGTGCCGGTAGGATTTCCCAGTGGTCGAATCCTGTAGGTTTGCTGACGAGGTGCCACTTTCCGATGATGCAGGTCTCGTAGCCTGCCCTCTGCAGCAGCTTGGGCATCGTCTGCTGCGAGCCGTCGAAGATGCCGTGCTCGTTGTTCGTGAATCCGTTCTTGTGGCTGTGCTTGCCGGTGAGCATACAGGCACGGCTGGGACCAGACAGCGAGTTGGCGACATAGCTGCGGGTGAAGCGTACCCCGTCCCGGGCTATGCGGTCGAGGTTGGGCGTTTCCACAAAGCGGGTGTCGTAGCACGACATCATCTGTGCTGTGTGGTCGTCCGTCATGATGTACACGATGTTCGGACGTGCTGTTTGCTGTGCCCACGCTGAAGCTTGGGCAGCAACCATCAGGAACAGGGAAACATTTCTTTGCATAGGGTGTGATTAAGGTTTCTGGAAGACACGTACGTAGTCCACTTCCATGGTGACGGGCAGAGCTGACTCGTCGACGCCTCGCATGCCACCCCAGTCGCCTCCCCAGGCCAGGTTGAGGATGAGGTAGAAGGGATAGTGGAACGGCCACTGGTTGTGCCCGCTGCCGAGTTGCTGCTTGGTGACTGCGAGCTGTTGTGTGCCATCCACGTAGGTGGTGATGGCATCGGCAGTCCATAGGAGGGCATAGGTGTGGAAGTCCCCTTCGGCACGCGCGATGGTCATGGCGTGGGTCTTCTGCGTGTTCTTGGTATGGTTGTAGTCTTGGGTGTGGATGCTCGACGAGACTTCGTTGGGCACCACTCCCACTTCTTCCATGATATCAATCTCGCCGCACATAGGCCAGGGGTTGGTGCTCCAGTCGTTGCCTACGGGCATCATCCAGAAAGCAGGCCAGGTACCCTTGCCGGCAGGCAGCTTGATGCGTGCCTCGAAGTAACCGTACTGCCATCCCTGATGCTCATGGGCATAGACACGTCCTGAGTAGACCTTGCCGTTTTCCTTGAAGCAGTGAATCTGCAGCGCACCGTCGGCAATTTCGGTGACAGGCTTTCCTGTGGGGGAAATGCGATTGACGTAGTTCTGCAGTTCGTTGTTCACCCAGTGGTCAGCCTGCACCTCGTGGTTCCAGTCGCGGCTGTCCAGCGTGGTGCCGGTGTTGAACTCGTCGTGCCAGACAAGCTGGTATCCTTCAATGGGGCATTGGATGTCCTCGCTCTGAGGAGTGGGCTCAGCCGGTTCGTCTTTCTCCGTGGGCTGCGTGGGCGTACTGGGTGCTGGGCTCTTCTCCTCGTCGTCGCCGCAGGCAGCAAAGGAGCAGCAGCCGAGCACGAGTGCCAGCAGGGTTGTCAAGTAACGGATATTCATTGCACGTGATGATTTTCCTTATTTATTGGGGGTGTCCCAGACCTTGGTCTGCGTGCAGCGCAGTTCAGCCTTCAGACCACCGACGGAGGCAACGAAGTCACCTTCTTCCAGTCGCCATTTCATGTCGGCGCCTACGAAGGCCAGGTCGCTGGCTGCCAGACGCAAACTGACCGTCTGCTGCTCGCCCGGCTGCAGTTCCACCTTGTCGAAACCGCGAAGGCGGGTGTTGTCGGGAGTGAGGCTGGCCACGAGGTCACTGACAAAGAGCAGCACGGCTTCCTTGCCCACGCGGTCGCCGGTGTTCTTCACGTCCACGCTGACGACAAGGCTGTCTGCTGCCGTGAACTCGCTCTTGTCCACACGCAGGTTAGAGTATTCAAAGGTGGTGTAGGAGAGACCGAAACCGAAGGGATATTGTACGTCCATGACGGCGTCATAGTTGTAGTTGCCTCCCATCTGACCCATGTTCTCGCAGGGCTTGTAGTCGTAGGTGACCAGAGCTCCTGCGTGCTTGGGATAAGTGAAGGGCATACGGCCGCTGAAGTTGGCATCGCCTGCCAACAGTCGGGCCAGTGCCGGACCGCCATAGTTGCTGGCGAGGAAGGTGTGGACGACTGCCTTAGCCTTCGGTTCTATGTCTTTGATGATTCGCGGACGACCCTCCGCCAGCACGAGTACCACGGGGGTGCCTGTGGCAGCCAGTGCATCTACCAGCTGTTGCTGATTCTGGCTGAGGTTGAGGTCATCGATGTTTCCTACGGTCTCGCAGTAGCTGTTCTCGCCCACGAAGGCCAGCACGACGTCAGCCGAACGGGCTGCAGCCACGGCGGCCGGGATGCTGGTAATCTCGTCCTGGTCGAAGTTCTGCTGGTTCCAGTGTACGCCTTCCACATAGCTGACGCGGTCTGCACCGAAGCGCTCGCGCAGGGCGGTGAGGAACGTCTTGTAGTCACCCATTTGTGGAGCAAGTTCGTTGGTGCGGTCGCCCTGCCAGGTGTAGCTCCATCCGCCGTTCTGTCCGCGCAGGTTGTCGGCGTTGGGACCGGTGACCAGGATGCGGGAACCTTCCTTCAGCGGGAGGATACCGCCTTCGTTCTTCAGCAGTGCCATGCATTCCTCAGCCATCGCTGTTGCTTCGTCGGCAAATTGCTGGCATGCGAAGTCGGGGAACTGCTGTGCCAGCTGAGCGGGCTCGAGGTCCCACGTCTGCTTGTCCAGCATGCCGAGGCGCACCTTCAGTCGGAGGATGCGGCGCACGGCATCGTCGATACGTGCCATGGACACGCGTCCCTCGTCCACCAGCTCGCGCAGGTAGTCGCAGAACTCCACCTCGTAGGGCACCATGGACATATCGATTCCGGCATTGATTGCCAGCTCCACGGCATCCTTCTTCGTGGCAGCGATGTGGTCGCGCGTACACAGATTATTGATGTCAGCCCAGTCGGTGACAATCATGCCGTCCCAGTTCAGTTCCTCCTTGAGCCAGGTGGTAAGGAGTTCGGAATTGGCGTGGAAGGGCATTCCGTAGTTGACGCTGGAGTTGACCATCACGCTGAGTGCCCCTGCCTGGATAGCGGCACGGAATGGTTGGAAGAACTTCTCCCGCAGTTCGCGGTTGGTGACGCTGCTGGGCGTGCGGTCTTTGCCTGTGCGGGGAACACCGTAGGCCATGTAGTGCTTCAGGCAGGCTGCCACTTGCTGCGGACCGATGTGGTTGGGGTCTTCACCCTGGTAGCCGCGCACGGCTTCCACCACCATCTGTTCGTTCAGATAGACATCCTCGCCATAGCTTTCCCACATACGGCTCCACAGGGGGTTGCGCCCCAGATCCATCACGGGTGAATAGACCCATGGAATCAGGCACGCACGGCTCTCATAAGCAGCAATCTCGCTGACACGGCGCGGGATGGCACGGTTGAACGACGCAGCCTGTCCCACCTCTTGCGGGAAGAGGGTGGCTCCCCAGGTGTAGGAGGCTCCGTGGATCTGGTCGACACCGTAGATCTGAGGAACTCCGGCGCAGGCATCCATCGACATCTGGTTCAGACGACGGATCAGCGTGGACCATACTTCAGGACGCTGTGCCACGCCCTTGGGCACATTCAGGATGGAGCCCACCTTATACTTATTAAACACACGCGTGAGCGCCTCTTCGTTCAGGACGAAGGTGTCCTGACGGCTCATGTCCGTGATGACATCGATGGTCAGTTCGCACATCTGACCGATCTTCTCGTCCAGGGAGAGCGCCTTCAGCGCCTTCTCCACCTGTGCTTCCACATCTTTGTCCTGTGGAATGGCTGCACTTGCGGCACTGCTCTGATTCACTTGGCAACCACAGAAAAAAGCCCCTGCCGCAACCATGGCGGCAGCGGCAGAGAGTAGGTGCAGGGAGTCCTTCATTGTGTTTGTCTTTATGTGTTTTTTACTTGGTCATAGAATACACGACATCCATGATTTCCTTGCCGATGGCATCGGCAGCTTCCATGGTAGCAGCTTCGGAGTAGACGCGGATGATGGGCTCCGTGTTGGACTTGCGCAGATGCACCCACTTGTCGGGGAAGTCGATCTTCACGCCGTCGATGTCGTTCACCTCCTCGTCCTTGTAGAGTTCCTTCACCTTAGCCAGGATGGCATCTACGTCCGTCTCTGGAGTGAGGTCGATGCGGTTCTTGGCGATGGCGTAGGCAGGATAGGTGGCGCGCAGCTCGCTAGTCTTCAGACCGCGCTTGGCCAGATAGGTGAGGATGAGGGCGATGCCTACCAGTGCGTCGCGACCGTAGTGGGCAGCAGGATAGATGACTCCGCCGTTGCCCTCGCCGCCGATGACGGCGTTCGTGGCTTTCATCTTCGTGACCACGTTGACCTCGCCCACGGCAGCAGCGTTGTACTCGCATCCGTACTTGCGGGTGACGTCGCGCAGCGCACGGGTGGAACTGAGGTTCGATACGGTGTTGCCGGGGGTGTGCTGCAGGATGTAGTCGGCCACGGTGACGAGGGTGTACTCCTCGCCGTACATCGTGCCGTCCTCGCAGAACAGTGCCAGACGGTCTACGTCAGGATCCACGACGAAAGCAATGTCGTAGCCGCCCTTCTGCATCAGTGCCTTGATGTCACCCAGGTTCTTCTCCAGGGGCTCGGGGTTATGCTGGAAGTCGCCCGTAGGTTCACCATAGAGGCAGGTAAAGGTCTCCACGCCCAACTGCTCCAGCAACTTCGGCAGGATGATTCCGCCCACGCTGTTCACGGTGTCCAGTGCCACGCGGAACTTACGTGCCTTGATGGCTTCGACGTCCACCAGCTTCAGCGCCTTCACCAGGTCGATGTGGCGCTGGTCGTAGCTGTTGTCCTCTCGGTACTTCCCGAGGTGGTCCACATCGGCGTATTCGAAGTCTTCAGCGGCAGCGATGCGCAGTACCTCGGCACCTTCTGCAGCATTCAGGAACTCACCGTCCTGATTCAGCAGCTTCAGGGCGTTCCATTGGCGGGGATTGTGGCTGGCTGTCAGGATGATGCCGCCGCAGGCGCCTTCCATCGTCACTGCCAGTTCCGTGGTCGGTGTGGTTGCCAGTCCGATGTTCACCACATCGAACCCCATGCCCATGAGCGTGCCACAAACGACGTTCTTCGCCATCTCGCCGGAAATGCGGGCGTCGCGCCCGACAACAATCTTGTTGCTGTCCACCTTCGTGGTCTTGCGAATCAGCGTGGCGTAAGCCGAGACGAATTTCACGATATCCAGAGGATTCAGAGTGTCACCTGCGCGACCACCGATGGTGCCGCGGATGCCGGAAATAGATTTGATAAGAGTCATCTTGATTTACGATTTTAAAGATTTACTATTTACGATTTTCTATGTTTTCAGACCAGCTTTATTGACGTGTGAAGCCTATTTCACACATCTTTTGGTGCAAAGGTAGCGATTTTTTGTAAGTAATCGCGCAAAGATGCGAAAAAAACGCTATCTTTGTCGCCAGAAAACAGCATTTTCTCTTTATGAAACAGCAAAACATGCGTGTACGCGCGTTCCTTTTTATACTTTTCCTCTTTCCGTTGGCTGCAATGGCACAAAATGCCACCCCGGCGGCACCTCCCACTTCGGTGGAAGGATGGGCGGAGCGCCTCACCCGTTTCGGCCAAGCCATCCCGCAGGAGAAGGTCTATGTTCACATGGACAACACCTGCTATTTCCTGGGCGACACCATCTGGTATGCTGCCTACACCCGGCGCACTGACAAAGATCTGCCTTCGGGCATCAGCCGTGTACTCTATGCAGAACTCTACAATCAGGACGGGTACCTCGTGGAACGCCAGCTGGTGGAGATGAAAGGAGGGCGTGGCAACGGATGTTTCGCACTGCCCGATACGCTCTATAGCGGTTACTATGAACTCCGTGCCTACACCCGCTGGCAGCTGAACTGGGGCATGACACAGCATCCCCATACGAAGTATGCCGAGGAGTGGTTCTTTAGTCGTGCCATGGCGCGCGAGTACTACCGCGACTATGAGAAACTCTACTCCCGCGTGTTTCCCGTATACGACCGACCCAAGCAGCCCGGTGAGTACTACCACGATATGACCACCCGTCCCCTGCGTCGCAACTACGAAGAAGACCAGGAAGGCAAGCAGCTGGAAATCAGCATCTACCCCGAAGGCGGGCGTCTGGTGGGAGGAGCTGAGTGCCGCGTGGCCTTCGAGGCTACGGACGACCGCGGAGCCTGGATGGAAGGTACCATGCAGCTGCGCGACAAGAACGGGCAAACCATCTGCGAGGCAGCTGCCGTCAGCCGAGGGCGGGGACTGCTGACTTTCACCCCGCTACCTGGCGAGAAATACGAAGCCCTCTTCACCGCTACCGACGGACGCACCGCACGTGCCACTGTCAACCGCGTGTCTGCCGACGGTGTCGCACTTTCTGTCCAGCGGCAGGCCGATGGCTATTATATTAAGGTACAGGCGCAGGGCGAGGCGGCAGCGAAACCGCTGGGCATGACCCTCATGCACGAAGGGGTGGTCGAGCAGTTCAAGCCGGTAGAACAATCGCCATCTGCCACTTTCCAGTTCCCGTTATCTGCGTTCTCTTCTGGTGTCCACCAGGCCACCGTCTTCGATTCCGACGGTCGTGTATGGGCCGACCGTCTCTTCTTCGTCACCTCCCCAGACCTCACCCGGCCTTCCCTCGCCGTCACCGGCATCAAGCAGCAGTACGCCCCCTTTGAACAGGCATCCCTGGAGTTAGCGTGCCCGACGGTATCCCCGTCGGGAAGGACCTCCCTCTCCCTTGCCGTGCGCGATGCTGCCACCCAGGACTACCTCTATGATAGCGGCAATATCCTGACCGAGATGCTGCTGGCATCCGAGATCCGTGGCTTTGTGCCCCAGCCAGGCTATTTCTTTGAAAGTGACGATGATGAGCACCGAGCCGCTCTCGACTTACTCATGCTTACTCAGGGATGGCGCCGCTTCGACTGGCACACCATGGCCACTCCCGGAGCCTTTGCGCTCAACCACCCGGCCGAGACCCAGACACCCTTCATCACCGGCGTTGTCCATCGCTACACAGCCCAGCTCCAGGAGGACGTCCTGCGCGACCAGGCACTGGCGGAACACCAGCGCTTCATGGAAGAAGGCACTGGCGACGACGCCGGCGAGGAGTCCGATGGAGCTCCCGACGAGGAAGGAGGTTTCAGCAACGACGAGGTCTTCCAGTCCGTGGTAGAGAGCGGCCGAAAGGACATCATCCGCGACACTCAGTACAAAGCCAACGGCGAACTCGCCTCCAGCCGCTACTTCGAAGACGAAGGACGACTGTCGCGTGAAGTCCGTGTGCATGCTGAGTTTGCTCAGGATGGCAGCGAGAGCCTCGTCGGCGATGTCGACACCCAGAAAGGGCGCTTCCGCCTGCAGATGCCAGACTTCTATGGCACCTGCGTCTTCTTCCTTGCTGCCTCCGACACCACTAAGTGGAAACAAGGCAAGGAACCCCAATGGGTGTTCATGAACGGCGACAAGGAGGAATACCCCGAGTTCTACGTACGGCTCAGCTTCCCCTATCCCCGTTTCGTCAAACCCTATGCCTATTATCAGACACAACTTGCACCGGCGCCCGAGGGTAGTGTGCAGGAACTGGATTTCCTCGCCGACGGCACCACCCAGATGAAGGCCGTCAGCGTCAGCGGACGACGCCGCGGTCTGCGCCGCTTCGATGCCTCCAAACCAGCCTTCGTCGTCGATGCCTACCAGGCATTCAACGAGGTTGCAGATGCCGGACTCAGCGTGGCGTGGTATCAGGGACAGAGCCACTTCATCAACGACATCGCACGAACCTACATCGGCGATATGAACATCAACCGGGCCTATCGCATCGAGCCGCGCTTCAATGCACGCAACAAGAGCTACTACCAGAGCTCCATGCAACTTCAGGCATACAACCAGCTCACCAACCTCGACAAGGTCTACATCTACACCGACTATGCTCCCCGCCGCGAGGGACTCCGTGCCTTCAACCAGGACAACCAGCCCACCGTCAGCATCGACCTCCGTCGCTATGAGGATCAGGGGCAGCGCGTCACCTACCGCGACCGCCGTTATATCCTCCAGGGGTTCAGCATCGTAGAGGATTTCTACCACCCCAACTACAGTACACCTCCTGCCGAGGGACGCAAGGATTACCGCCGCACCCTCTACTGGAATCCTGACCTCCAGCTCGATGCCAGCGGCCGCGCCACTGTCAACTTCTATGTCGGCAGCAAACCCACCACCATCGCCGTCGATGCACAGGGACAGGCTTCAGACGGAACACTCCTGACGAATTAACAAGACCTCGAAATATCGAAATACCAAATAACTTTTAATAACCAAATTACCTTATGGACCAGAAACTCCTATTCATCGTCGACCAGTTTGCCATCAGTGGCACGGTCGCAGAAATCCGCCCCCTGGGCGAAGGCCTTATCAACGACACCTTGCTCGTAAAGACCGCACAGACCGAAGCGCCAGACTACGTGCTTCAGCGTGTGAACACCAACGTCTTCCCCGATGTGGACATGCTCATGAACAACATCCGTGCCGTCACCGGTCACATCCGCCAGAAACTCCAGGCACGCGGCGAGAGTGACATCGACCGCAAGGTGCTCACCTTCGTGCCCCTCAAGGCAGACGCCACCAAGCTCTACACCACCGTCGACGGCGAGCCCTGGCGACTCATGGTATTCATCAACGACGCCGTTACCAAGCAGGCCGTAAACCCCGAGTCCAGCGAAGCTGCCGGCGAGGCCTTCGGCGACTTCCAGGCCATGCTCGCCGACATCCCCGTGCAGCTCGGTGAGACCATCAAGGACTTCCACAACATGGAGTTCCGTCTCCAGCAGCTCAAGGAAGTCATCGCCCTTGACCCCGCAGGACGCGTGGCCTCCGTGCAGCCCATCATCGACGAACTCCTCTCCTATGCCGACGAGATGACCCTGGCCGAACGCCTCGGACGCGAAGGCAAGCTCCCCAAACGCATCTGCCACTGCGACACCAAGGTCAACAACATGATGTTCGACAAGCAGGACCGTGTGCTCTGCGTCATTGACCTCGACACCGTCATGCCCAACTTCATCTTCTCCGACTACGGAGACTTCCTCCGCACAGCAGCCAACTTCACCGCCGAGGATGATCCCGACCTCTCGAAAGTGGGCTTCAACATGGAGATCTTCAAGGCCTTCACCCGCGGCTACCTCCGTTCCGCCAAGAGTTTCCTGACGCCTACGGAAAAGCAGCTCCTGCCCTACGCCGCCACCCTCTTCCCCTATATGCAGGCTGTCCGCTTCCTCTGGGACTACATCAGTGGCGACAAGTACTGGAAGTGCCGCTACCCCGAGCATAACCTCGACCGCGTGCGCAACCAGCTTGCCCTCTTCAAGAGCGCCTATGCCCTCAAGGACCAGATGGCTGCCTTCATCGCAGAACAATAATCCCCCCGAATCATGCACTGCTGCCTGCATCGCTATTGGTGCAGGCAGTACCTTTTTCTGCCTGCGGAACAGACGCCCGAAGCCCCGATTTCCTATAAATCCGCATGGATATGAGGGCGCAGAGCGTTTTTTTTGCCATTTTGTTTGGTGGAATGAAATAAAAGACCTACCTTTGCGCCGTCAAAAAGCCAAAGGGCGTTTTTCTGCCGCCTAAAACTGCTGCGCTTGTGGTGGAATTGGTAGACACGCCAGACTTAGGATCTGGTGCCGCGAGGCGTGTAAGTTCGAGTCTTATCAGGCGTACAATTTTGACAGACATATTTCTTGAGTCGGCATAGCTCAGCTGGTTAGAGTATCACCTTGACATGGTGGGGGTCCTTGGTTCGAGTCCAAGTGTCGACACAAAAAACACCCCGGAGGAATGAAACCTTCGGGGTGTTTTTTTGTGTGTTCCTGGGGAGGGGAAGGGTAGGGCGCTCGCCTCTTATTCCGCTGTTTTCTTGGGCAGCGTGGCGTTGAGCATGAGGCAACCCACGAGTGCGGAGGCGATGGTGCCGCAGAGGATGCCCAGCTTGGCCTCGTTCAGCATTTCAGCAGCTTCAGTACCCAGATGCGTAGGATAGCTCAGGGCGGCGATGAACATCGAGACCGTGAAGCCGATGCCGCAGAGCATACACACGCTGGCAAATGAATGCCAGTTCGCACCTTCGGGCATCTGGCACCAGCCCAGCTTGATGCTCAGCCACGAGAAACTCAGCACGCCCGTGAACTTGCCGATGAGCAGACCGAGGAACACACCCAGAGCTACGCCGTGGAACAGGCTCATGAACGAGAGGTCTGTGAAGTCCACGCCCGCATTGGCAAAGGCAAACAAGGGAATGACGGCGTAGTTGATGGGGATTGCCAGCTGGTCTTCGATATCCTGCAGCGGGGAGATGAGGTAGTCGGATGCGCTCTCGATCTTGCGCAGAATCTGCAGCTCGGACTTCTCGATGACCACCGCTTTGTTCTTGTCTTCCTCCGTGACCTCGATCTCTGGGTAGCGGTTGACCAGACGACGGATGCGCTGGGCGTAGTAGCGAGTGCCCTTGACCAGATTGGCAGGGATGCAGAACGCGAGCACCACGCCGGCAATGGTGGCGTGGATGCCGGAGTTCAGCACCATAAACCAGAGGACGAGACCGAGGGACATATAGAATGCCTTCTGCCGCACGCCCCGATGGTTACCGATGAGCAGCGCAGCAACGACGATGGCAGCACCGATGAGATACTGCCAGGCCAGTCCTTGGGAATAGAAGACGGCGATGACGATGATGCCGCCGAGGTCATCCGCCACAGCCAGCGCTGCGAGGAAGATCTTCAGACCCACGGGCACGCGCTTGCTGAACACAGACAGCACACCCAGTGAGAAAGCGATGTCCGTGGCCATCGGGATGGCGCAGCCGCGTTCCATCATCGGATGTCCCAGACAGACACAGAAGAAGACCACCACGGGTATCAGCATACCGCCGCAGGCACCGATGACCGGCAGCAGCGCTTTCTGCCGCGACGACAACTCGCCGCACAGCACCTCGCGCTTGATCTCCAGACCCACGCTGAGGAAGAAGAAGAACATCAGGAAGTCATTGATGAAGTCCAGCAACGTCAGCGCGTGGCCGCCGTGGCTGAACACATTGAACGACCCGATACTCAGCGCTACGGGTTGTTGCCAGATTTCGGCGTACAAGCTGCGCGTGGCGGGCAGGTTGGCGAAGATTAGAGCCAGCACCGTGGCACCGATGAGTAGAAAACTGGCGCTGACATAACGGCGGATGAGGCCGCCGAGAGAAGTTGTTTGAATATAATCTGCCATACTAAAAACGTTTTTTTGCGAATCTGGGTGCAAAGTTACGCTTTTTTTCCCGTACTTGTTCTTTTCAGCCTCACATTTTAAGTATCTTTTCATTTTCACCCCGCAACTTCGTCCCTTGCATGCAAAACAGAAATTCAAAAACTATGCTAACCTTGCTAACCTTGCTAATTCGGCGGGGGCGTTTTTAGTGCTCCTTCATTAATTCATTATACAGCATTTGCCCTTTTACTGTCAGCAGATACCGTTGGCGTGGGTGACGGGGCTTGTCGGGGTACTTGTCGGGGTGCACGCTCCACTCTGCTGTCGGATGAATATGAAGGTAGCGGTTGCGTAAATCCCATTGCTCCCCCAACAAAAGGTACTGGAAGTGCTTGTGCCTGATGCTCGAAACGGGCCGGTTTTTGTATGTTTGTATCATTTTTATGAGGTTTTTATTTGTCAATTCAAAAGGAATATGTACTTTTGCAGCGCAAATCAAAAGAAAGATAGGGTTATGACAACTATTGCCTTGAATAATTTATGGACTTATCTGCAGGGGCTTGCGCTTTCGCAGAGCGATCGTGAATGGTTGGCAAGCAAACTGGTTGTGCCTACTGAAAAGGCAGCTACGGCAAAAGCCAAAGAGGCTACTGCCGAGGAGCGGAAAGCACAGTTCCTTCGTATGGCTGGTATCTGGTCTGAATCCGAGGAAGGTGAGGAATACTATCAGATGATGAAGCATCGCAACGATGGTCGACCACTTAGCCGTGACATAAACCTTGACGATTAGAGATTTATGAAAGGCTATATTCTTGATACTGACACGTGGATAGAGTATTTCCATCATCGCGGAGGCGTAGACAAACATATTGCCGAAACTCCTGCAGAGCATATCTTTGCGTCCGAGGTCAGTATAGCAGAACTCACCTATGGCGCTCTTCATAGCAGTGCTGTTGAAAAGCATTTGCAAGAGCCAAAAATGATTGAAGAATCTTTTACTGTCTTGCCCATCTATGAAGGGTGGGCTCAGACTTATGCGGAAATTCGGCAAGCTCTTGCCTGTCAAGGCTTGATTGTTGGTGACCTGGACATCCTCATTGCAGCTACCGCTCTGCACGATGGTCTGACAGTCGTCACACATAACATCAAGCATTTTGGCAAGATGCCAGGAGTCACTTGTGTAGATTGGGTTGACGCAAAATAGAGAATTATTTCTCTATCACTCCTGCTAAATTGCTTTCCAATTTTTCCACAAGTTGTGGAAGACCGCTTCGCCTTGCATGCAAATCAGAAATTCAAAAACTATGCTAACCTTGCTAATTTGGCAGGGGCGTTTTTAGTGCTCCTTCATTAATTCATTATACAGCATTTGCCCTTTTACTGTCAGCAGATACCTCTGACGGGGATGTCGAGGAGACTTGGGATATTTCATCCGCAAGAACCGCTCTTTCAAAGCAGGGTTAAGATATACATTCATAAAACTTTCCCTGTCTTTAAGCCCCAGTATCTTTAGCGCATCTTTTATAGTCACCTCATTGTATCCAACAACTTTAACCAATCTATTGATATACATGTTGTTCGAGCTGAACTTGTCGGGTGACTTGTTCGGGTACTTGTTCGGGTGCTTGTTCGGGTACAGCCAGATTAGGCTGTACACTCCACTCTGCAGTCGGATGAATATGAAGGTAGCGACTTCGCAAATCCCATTTTTCACCAAGCAACAGATTACGGAAGAAACGCTCCAGATAAACGGGTGTATTTTTTCTGTGGCTTCATTTTGGTCACCAACTTGGTGACCTTTTGCAACTCTTCCATAACCTTACTTGATTTCAAAATCGGTGGCGTATTTCTTTCCATCAGAAGCTGTAAGTTTCAGTTGGGTAGTGCCACTAACCACCTCACTCCGTCCCAGAATTGGCTAAACGCTGTTTAGCCTTTTCATTATCAATAGGATAAACACCGTTTAGCTTTTCGGAACATACCTGATAGAATTGCCTAATATTTTTCATTGAAGGATAAGACCAACCCTCTCCAAATCGTTGTGTTAGTCTTGCACACAAATCTCATAGAACTTGCTTACCATATTCGGCTCGAACATTACCTCGTTGCTCATACTCCACGATATATTGTCCAATGCGGTATTTGGTATACACCTCTGCCAGATTAATCGCAGAAGCCACTCTTTGGCGGGACTGCACAATGAGTTTTGCTACTTTTTCAAAAAGCACATCCACTTTTTCTATATTCTTGTTCTCTTCCATAAATGAGAAAAAACTGTTAATATTCCTTCCACTCTTCCATCATTCTTCCTCCTCAATATAATTGTCGAAGCGGGCTTTGGCTGCTTCAAGAGATTTTTGGATTTGACGCATCAGTACATCACGTGGAGGCAGTTCTGTAAGATACTTAGCCACCTTGATACCCGCCTTGTCGAGTTGCAGGAGTTCTATCTGCTCCTCGCTGCCTTCCGTGCAGAGCAATAGTCCGAGGGGGGATTCCTCGCCGGGTTCCATTTCATTCTGTTCCAGCCAACGCAGATAGAGTTCCATCTGCCCTTTGTACTGCGCCTTAAAGCGCCCGAGCTTCAGGTCGATGGCTATCAAGCGATGCAGGCGACGATGATAGAAGAGCAGGTCGAGGTAGAAGTCTTCACCGTCAATAATCATCCGCTTTTGACGGGCAACAAAGCTGAAGCCGTTGCCCAACTCGATGATGAACTGCTCCAAATGGGCCAAAAGACTATCCTCAAGGTCTCTTTCGCTATACATGCCTTTCAAACCTGTAAACTCCAAGAAGTACGGGCTCTTGAATACGAGGTCAGGCGACATCACATGATCATCGCGCAAGGTAGAGAGTTCTTTCTTAATCAGTTCGTCGGGCTTCGTGGCAATGGCGGTACGCTCAAAAAGCATGCCATCAATTTTTGCCTGAAGGGTTCTTTTGCTCCATCTTTCTGATGCTGCCATCGTCAGATAGAACTCACGTTGAAGTTCATCCTTAAGTGGCATAACTATCAGAAAATGAGACCAAGACAATTTTGACACCAGTGGTGACACAATTTGAATATCAGGAAACATTTGGGCGAATTGCATCATTCTGCGGATGGTCCTTTCCTCAAATCCTTTTTTGCCAAACTCTGCTTGCAATTGTGTCGACACTGTCGACACAATTTGCTTACCATACTCAGCACGCTGATTCCCAAGCACTTCACGATTGATGCGCTCGCCAATATGCCAATACATCATGGTCAATTCATAGTTGGCTGTTGCTGCCACATGACCACGCGCCTGCTCTATAATCTGACGCAAATCCTCTATCAGGGATTGTGAGTTCACCATCGACGCATTTGTTGTATTCTTGTTCTCTTCCATAGTTATTTCTCCTTATGTTGCAGACGGAAGAATTCTTTCTGCTGTTCTATCTCTCGACGCAGTTCCTCTTCTGTAGGCATATATGTAAGGTACTTAGCGGCAAAGGAGGTCGTATTCGTCTGTTTCTTAGCCATATCTGTTCTTCTTATCTATCAAGAATAACCGCGCAAAAAGTAGGGGCAAAGCCCCTCTTTCCTGCGTGGGACGCTGCAAAGATAGCAATAACATCATGAACGGCAGAAGAAAACAGAGCCTTTTTCGCGGGTGGTGGGGACAAAAAATATTTTTTAACAGAAAAAGTGCGCACCTGTCACCAGCACCCCGCAATTTCGTCCCTTGCACGCAAATCAGAATTTCAAAAACTATGCTAACCTTGCTAACCTTGCTAACTATGCTAACCTTGCTAACTATGCTAATTCGGCGGGGCGATTCATATAAACAATACTGTCATGTTGCATTGATGATGTTTAAGCTACAGCCAATAGTAGACCATCCATCAGACTCAGGTGTTCTGCTGCCAACTTGTCGAAGGAGTTGATGTCAGTTCATCTTATGTTAAAAAGCGACAGAATAATACACATAAAAGTAAATTATTTGCTTGAAAAGTTGCGAGAATAAACTTTTATGCTTATTTTTGCGACCAAAATACATCGTCGTTACAGGTTCACAATTGTTGGGACAACTGACATTTACAATTGATGACTAAAAAAAGGAGGGCCTTATGAAGACAAATAGAATCATGGATGAGATTCGCTCAACCATCTCGCCAGAGATGAAGATGCAGATGGAACTGTCGGTGGCCATTGCCAACCGCATCTACGACATCCTCGAAAAGAAGGGGTTGACGCAGAAAGACTTTGCCCAGATGATGGGAAAGACCGAAACCGAAGTGAGCCGTTGGCTGTCGGGAACCCATAACCTCACCTTGGCGACCCTTTGTAAAATTTCTGTTGCTCTTGGGGAAGACATCATCACGATTCCAAGACGTTTGCCAACTTCCTCAATAAAAATGCGCCAACTTCCTCAATAGAAATACGCCAAAAGCCTCAAAAGTTTGCATAATAGAAATAATTATAATAAATTTGCACCGCAAAACGATAAGCTATCAATGATACATCTATTTCCGAAAATACGGTGTATAGCTACATTAATGCATTGGAAAGGATTTTCCTCATTGATGACATTCCTGCATGGAAACCTTCTCTCAGGTCCAGGTCAGCTATACGCACTTCATCCAAAAGACAATTTGTAGACCCTTCCATAGCCACAGCCGTAATGAAGATGGAACCGGAGAGCATTCTGATGGATTTTGAGTATTTCGGATTCTTGTTTGAATCCTTGGTGACTCGTGATTTGAGGGTATATGCTCAATCCTTAGAAGGAGATATTTTCCACTATCGTGACAAAGACAATCTGGAAGCAGACCTCATTATTCGTTTGCATGATGGCAGATGGGCTGCTGTAGAGGTTAAGTTAGGAAGCAAAGCCATAGAAGAAGGTGCTAAGCATCTCTGTGATTTAAGAGAGAAGGTTGATACTTCAAGAGTTGGAGAACCTGCATTCCTTATGATTGTGACGGGTGGAGAGTTTGCCTACAGACGAAAAGATGGTGTTTTTGTCGTTCCAATAGGCTGTCTGAAAGATTAGCTATATGCGGAATTATTTCGGGCGTAAACTGGGATATAAACGCAGTTTCCGCCCGAAATGTTTATACGGTTTATGCGGAAGAATCGGGAAAGTTTCACAATCTGGACAATTCGTTTGAAGCTATAGTTACTTGTCAATTATTTCCACAGTCCAAACGAGGTGAAGGGCTGTGTTAATGTGACCAGGGCTGGAGGACACTTGTCCTAGGCCGGCAGTATCTCTTCCTTGATGATGTTCTCCTCCAGTTCTTCTACCTGTTGAAGAACTTCTTTATTGAGTCGCACTCCCAAATCGCGAGAGTTCTCAATGATGCTGTATAGTTTTTCGAGTTTGGTCATGTACAATATTTGTTTATAGTTAAGAATCAATCCTAATTAATTCCCTTCCACTTGAAAGAATAGTACAATCATATCCCTAATTTATCCCATAAATTCTTCCAAACATTTTCATGTAGGTCAATGTTATCCACTTTTATGATTTCAAGTCCAACGTCACGTAAATTTCTAGCTTTTTGGCCAACTACATTTTCCGTTTCTCTGCACACATACCATCCTTTAAGGCCATATTTCGCACGTTCCTTCAACAACCACCATAATACTTCTTCATCTTTCTCCAATCCTAAGCCGAAGATGAATAGATTTTTCCGAAACACAATGCTTAGCCAAGAATTATTATTGTCCCAATGATTATCTTTCAACGGATTTGTCGTCTTTTTTAATCTCGCTTGTATCTCTCGTTGTAAATTATCGTAATCAGCTTGTCCTATCCTAATGCTGTTAACATAGTAGTATAAACCATGAATATGCCAAATAGCGAAGCTATCCCAAGGATGATTTATTGGAGATGGCGCAAAATACGTTTCAAATGGGAAACCTTCTTGGGCCTTATTGCTAGCTCCATCAGTTATTCTTGGAGATAAATGAAATAGCTTGCTTAATGAGGTATCATAATTCGTGGTCAATATTGGAGATTGTATTGCTTCTGCAACTTTTATAAAAGGAATAATCCAGTCCTTCAAAGTGTAATTATCAAAAAGGGTCTTGATAATCTGTTTAGCCGCAAAATCGCCTGTTTTTCCTTGAGCCACAATATTGACAACAATGGATAGTGCATCAAATGAATTCGGATTGTAATTTATTCCAACAGATGCCATTATTATCTCAACTTGCGTTCTTATTTCTTTTTCTAACTGTTGTAACCTTTCATTTTTTTTGATACAGACCATTAAGATAACTCATATTATCAATATCCCTAGATTGCAGCGAATTAGGGATGTCATTATAAGTAAAATCTTTAAACTTACAGGACTCTTCAATACTATCAACAAGAATGGACAAATAACTGGTTGATTCTTTTTGACTACGTTCAATGTCTGCACTTTCTTTTCTCAAAACAATGGAATCAAACTGTCTTGGGAGTGATAATGTACTATTTAAACAACACTCCTTTTTTCTTGGGAATAGTTCATCCCGTACTTTCATGATTAACTTATTCCAATCAACTTTCCCAGAAATATGCTTCTCATGCTGCTCGTATTGATGTATTCCATTGCCTACTAGAAAGGCTATGGAATCACGATTCTGAATAACTAAAGATGATAGTTCTTCGCATGTCATAATTGCGATATTATTGTCATGTAATTCTTATCATTTTAATCAAAGCGTCTAGTTCTGAGTTCGCAGGTCTTTGCAAGTAATCCAAGCTCTTTGCAAAAATACGGCATTATTTTCAAAATAACGACTTTTTCAATGATTATTTCAAATTTTACCTCTATTAATTTTTACTTGTTCTGCTAGAACGTAGAACCGAGATACAAGACAGTCGATTACCTTTGATATTTTTATATTTCTTTTCTGATTCTTTCACAACTTGTTAAATTCTGAGGGTTCCTCAATTTCCACCTTCATTTTAATATTCAAAGATTGACCGATCCTTTCCAAAAGACTCTTTTTTCCAATTGTTGATAAATGAGTACATACAAACCCATACTTCCCTAGAGAATTCATTTGTTTTCGCTTATCTCTTTTGGAAACGATAAGAGGTAGCCCATCAATGGTATATTTATTCAATTCAGCAATTCTTGCTGGACCAATCATCTTGAGTGCATTTACAAATACATCCGTTGCTTTTTTTCCTTCAACCATCTTGCCTTTAATAAATACTATAAGGTTTTTTGCTGGTGATTTCTTTCTTTTTAATTCGTTCTCCATATACTATTTTTCTATAATACTTATTTCATCCTTCGACAAGTTATACATTTGATAAACTATATCATCAATCATCGATTCTTCGTTCTGAGTATCAGCATTACCATTTAAGTTTTTCTGTTTTATAACTGTGGATACAAGATCTTTTAACTTCAGTTGAGTATCATCATCAATAAAAGGAATAGGTAAATTGTCTATTTCATATCCGTTTACATTACTATTTGTACTAAAACACCTAAAAAACCAATTAATAAGTTTTGAGTTGAGTATACCTAATAAAGCATATATATCAAAGCCATTTGGAGCAAAAAGATAGTTACAAGAATTAGCCAAATAATATCCCTTTGGAACCAATGCCATCACTATACGAATTTTGTCATTAGCCCCAGTCATTCCCTGCATAGCAATACGTATATTGTTATGATGTTTCGACTTATCAGACTTGCCGTAATCCTTCAAGTATCTACCCTCGTCAAGATATTCTATTTCGCCCTGACTCATTTGTAAAGTATAGTAATACCTTTGAATAGCTGCTCCCTTTAGAATTTTTGGATAAGACATGTTGTTTGTAAAATAGCCTTTATGAAATGTCATATTGAGTTCTCCTTCTATGCATTTCAAACTTACTTCCTTATGTCTAATTATCTTTATTACTATTGGCGTATATTCTGCTTTTAGTCTTGGTATGGCTAAATCTATAGAATCCATCGATTTGATTTCATCGTAGTTAAATCTGGTTTGTAAACCTGACGATTTATACTTATCATCCCAAATATAAACTTGGAAGTATTCTTTCGTTTTTCTTTTTCTGACGATAGGAATACATACACTCATCTTAACACTTTCAAATACACGTTTCTTCTTACTATCCCGTTCTGGGAAAGAGTCAATTGACAATAACTGTGCGTTTTCAAAAATATGTTTTCTTAGATTAGTTGCCTGTCTATCTGCTAATAAAGAATTTTGGCATATTACGCATATAACACCTTCTTTACGACACAATAAGTTTAAGGCATTTGCTATAAAGAGTTTGTATGCATTTAATTTTCCTCCAAACGCTATTTTGTAATCTTTGACATTTCTTAGTTCCTTTATTTCACCAATATGGTTTTCTTGATATACAAAATACGGCGGGTTTCCTATCACAATATCAAAGCCTCCTTGGGAGAATACATCATAGAACCAAGTATGCCAAAGCATGAATTGGTTGTTACCTGAAAGGTCGAGGTCACCAAAGTCAACATTGATGCTTTGTTCTTTGAGCTGCTGCTTTACATTATTTATAATGTCTTGCTTTAGGATTGCTTTGCGCTTGTGGTCTATGCAGTTGTAGTATTCGTCAAGTTTCTTTCGCAAGTCGAGACGTAATACATCTATCATGTCATCAAACATCGTTGTTTGGTATGTTCCATGTTTTTCCGTCTTTAATTCCGTTATCGTTGAGAGGTCAACACCGTTGTATTGCTCCAAAAGCGAGTTACCCTGCATAATCTTGAAGTCAAGGTTGGGCAGAGCTTGTGGGGTTTCTTCGTCAACAATCAGAGAGAGCCAGAAGCGGAGGCGGGCGATATCCACGGCACCACGCTCGATGTCAACACCATAGATATTCTGCTGAATGATGTGCGTCTTGATTTCTGCAGCTTGGTGTTGGCTGATGCCTTCGATGGCTGTGCGACATTGGAAGAGTTCTTTGAGCAAACCCATGGGGAAGGCACCTGAGCCAATGGCGGGGTCGCATATCTTGACGTCCTTCAACGCTTCGTCCACTTGCTGTAGGAACTTGGCGTTAGTGCCGAGCGCATTGACATCATGAGTGGTGACAAACTGACGGATAGCTTCTTTGGTTGGTTCATCTTCAATATCTGTTTGGAGGTAGGCAATCAAGGATTCACGACACATATACGTGACAATCTCCTTGGGCGTATAGAAAGCCCCTTTGTCCTTGTTGTCTTCCAGCAAGTTCTCGAAGATGCGGCCAAGCATTTCTGGGTCAACACCCACCTCGGCATCATCAGGGTCGTTCTCGTCGATGGTGAAGTTATAGGACGCGAAGAAGTCAAGCAACGATTGCATGTATTGGGCAGGCAGGGGAAACTCGGTTTCATCTGCGGCTTCGCGCTCGAACAAGCCACCATTTAAATAAGGTACGCGTATGCGAGAACCCACGGCAGGCGACACAAGATTATTGGTACGTTCAGTGTTGAGGTCGTTAAATAGCGCTTCCAAAACATTGTCGATGAAGTGGTCTTTATCTTTGCAATGGCTAAACAAGTTCTGGATGAACTCTGGATCGCCTTCTCCCCATTCGCCTTGAACAGGTACACCCAACCACCCTTTTTTCTGAAGAAACTGAAGGAAGACAAGGCGACCCATGAGTTTCTTCACGTAGTCACGCACGGCTTTCTCTGAATTAGTAAAGCGAGAGAACTGCTGCATGATGAACACATTGGGTTTGCCTTCCAGTCGCTCTTCCCATTTGCCTCCAACCTTCACCATCCGCTTGCCTGTGACGTGGAAGATGATGTCCTCGTACTGCTGCTTGTAACCCTTGAAGAACATATCGCTGACGGCTTCCACGGAGAAGGCTTTGGTAAGATCTTTCAACGAAAGTCCACTCCTCTTCAAACCCTCAAACTGCTGAATGGCTGTGCGACTACGATGGCCCTCGCCCAGCAGATAGGTGAAGCGTTTGGTGTCTGTAGATTCCTTCTGATAAGTTCCATCGTCTGCAAACTTCCACGACTCGCTGACATACGAGAAGCGCAACACGCTCTCGTTCTTGCGATAGCAGAACATGAAAGCTCCAGCATTGCCATTGTTGCGCCAAGCCGTGAGCAGCATATCGCGGATGCCACGGCGGTTGCGCTCGATGTCCACGCTGTCAGCCAATTCCACTTCGTAGACGCTGATGGTCTGCTC
Organism: uncultured Bacteroidales bacterium; assembly: GCA_902771725.1. Classification (GTDB taxonomy): domain Bacteria; phylum Bacteroidota; class Bacteroidia; order Bacteroidales; family Bacteroidaceae; genus Physcousia. The sequence continues at coordinate 7,513 of CACXXT010000011.1, read as the reverse complement.
ATCGCTGAGGGTGATGGTGCCGAGCCAGAGTGCCTGTTTGGCAAACTGGCTACTGGTTGATACAGGGGATGGGGTGTTCCAGAACTTGACTTTATTACCGAAGATGTCATGCAGCAGCAACTGCCAGTTCTGACGATTATAGCGAGATTCGATGATGTCTTTATACGGTACCATGATGATTTCCTATTTTAGATTTACTATTGACAATTTATTCCTTGAAAGCTCTCGGAGAGGATGATGACAGCATCGGATTCCTCCTCTGCATGTTGCGTGTCGCGATAGTAGGCATTGTAATGATTGGCCATTTCGAGGATTTGCTTCAACGCATCTTCGAAGGTCATCTTTGCCTTGCTGCCACCGTGTCGCTGCAGGTCTTTCTGAATACGCTGGAGGCGCTTGGCGATATAGGTGATGGTGCCTCGTTCTGCAAGTTCCTTCAGCTGTACCAGCTTCAGGCGTGTGTCACCATCCTCAATATGAGGCATCATGCTGTTGATGAGGCTGACGGCCGTCGTCACCTGAGCACCCAGGTTGCTGCGCTGGCTTTGGTTCTGCTCTTCTTCGTGCAGTTCTTGTTCCTTGACACGATAGAACTCTTTCACAGCCTGCTCCACGTGTTCATGGTGCTGGGCGATTCTTGCCACAGGCTTCTCTTCGGGCTGGGCCTTGAAATAGTTGAGCGCATCGAGCACAGAGATCTCACGAACCTGTTCATCGCTGACTATATAGAAGAGTTTGCGGAAGTTAGTCTTGAGGAATACCAGCGTATCGTTGGATAAGGTCACACCATCGATCTCCCGAGGCTCGCGACCCGTTCGGCTGCGTAGCGACAGCCGTTCGATGCGCTTGTATTCCTTGCGGTTCTGTAGGTACAGCGTGCGCAGTTCCTCGTAGAATGGCAGTTCCAGATTGCGGTCTTCTTGTTCACGTTTGATACCTTCCTTGAAGAGCTTGTCGAGGTCGCGGTCGATGATTTCCTCTGTGCTGTAAATCTGGTTGTCCTCGCCGAAGGTGGTGTGGAAGGTCTGAATCTTGCTCAACGCAATTTGGTTGAGTTTGATTTCCTTGTTGCCCTGTTCCGAGGGGTAGAATACATAGTTATAGATGGTGTCTGACTTCGAGCCGATACGGTTCACACGTCCTATGCGCTGCATCAGACGGGTGGAGTTCCACGGGGTGTCGTAATTGATAATGATATTGGAGCGATGAAGGTTGACACCCTCTGCCAAGACGTCGGAGGTGAGGATGATATTGTAGTCGTTCTTCTGCTCTTTCCAGTTAGCATCGAAGTTCTCGCGAATGGTCTTGAACAACGTACTGCGGTTGTGGGAAGATATGACCAGCGCATCTTTGCGATTGATGCGGCGAGCCAGGTATTCGATCGTATCTACCGATTCAGAGAACACCACAATCTTCCCCTCTGGATTGCGCTCTTTCCTGAAGAGCTCGTGCTTCAGCAGGTCTTCGAACCGGGCAAACTTCGAGTCGTCGTCATCGTCGATGTATTCCCATTCCAGCCACATGTCATCAAGCAGCTTCTGGTCTTGTTGCAGCATCTCGATATATTCTGGACGGAAGTCATCACGCTTGAACACGGCATTCTTGGGATTCGTCTCGGCCTTCTCGTTTAGTTTCTCCTCTATCTCATCGTCGGTATAGCCCTTCTCGTAGAGCAGGTTGATGTCCATATCCGGCGCGATGAAGATGCGGTCGTTCTCCCACATCTGAAGCATGTTCTCATTGGCCTGACGGAAGTTCTCGACAGATTTCTTGAACGCATAGAAGCTGCTCTCCAGTCGCTTGACCAGTCCGTTCTTTCGGATACCCGCCAAGCTGCGGCTGATGAGCTCGGCATTGTCATAGAGTCCGTTGGAGGCTTCGGGCTTAAGATAGGCGATGGCTTGGTAGCGAGCGTAGGTCAGGCGTTTGTCCAGGATGTCCATTGCCTCCTTGAAGAGCGTAGCCAAGTGGGGATTCAGCTCATATTCCTTCTTGATGGGTTCGGCCACCTTGGGGAAACCATGTACATCTTTATTATAGCGCGGAATGCTCTCGATGTCCGTTCGGGTACGTCTGACCGTCAGAGGCTTGATGACGCGGTCACGCACGCGCTCTGCCAGCTTCTTGAATTGCTTGACATCGAAGTTCTCCTGCTTGCGGAACTTGCGGAACTCCACAACGAGGGGTGAGAAGAACGCCGTCAGGTTGGGAACGCCATCAATGGTGCAGCGGCGCGGATCCTGAAACATCGATATCTGATAGTAAAGGTCTGCGGGAGTGTTGTTCATCGGTGTCGCAGAAATCAGCATCACCTTTTTCTTGTAGCCTGGAATGTTGCCCGTTTCCACGCGGGGCATCTTGCAGATTTCCTGCAACTGCTGGAAGGCTCCAGTGGTGTGGTTGCGGAATTTATGAGCTTCATCCACCAGTACGAGGTCGTACTCATCGGCATTCCAATACTTGTAGTTGTCATCATCGAGCACTTTGCCAAGACTGCCGTTGCTGACAAAGCAGGCATACTTGTCGATGCCGAAATCCTTGAAGGTTGATATCCAGTTCTGCTCCACGGCAGGTGGATAGACCACCAGAATCTTCGTGTGGTCGCGTCCGTTCTCTATGAGGAACTTCTTGGCAATCATCGTGGCGATGACCGTCTTGCCCAGACCTACCACGTCGGCAAGGAAGAAACCGTCGTAGCGGATGAGCTTCTGATAGCCTTCGATGACAGCATCCGATTGATACTCGAACTTGTCATACTTATCAGGCATATCGAAGGGGTCGTCCTGATCAACCTCCAACACGCGGTCGGAGAAGTATTCCATCAGCATCTTGATGTAGAGCTCGTATGGCGTGACATCACCCTTCAGGTAGGTCCTGTCGAGCGTCGCCTGATAGTCCTCGGCATTGATGGGGACTCCTTTGGCTTCTTCCCACAGCAGTTCAAACTCATGCTTGGCGAAAGCCACATCCTCGAATTGCGTCAGTTTGACGTTGAACTCATACTGCTTTTCATCGCCTATGCCTAATCCGTTGCCGCTGAGGTTGCTACTGCCTGTGATGGCAGCACCGAAGGTGTGCTGGTTGTAGTTGTCAGGATAGAGGATATAGAGCTTGGCATGAATCTTCTTCGAGGGATGGGCGCGCAATTCAAGTTTGCCGTCCAGCATGTCCTGCACCATCTGGAGCATGCCATCCTCCACCTGCTTGGTGTAGTCAGACTGCTCAATGTCTTCCTTCAGTTTCCTTAAGCATTCCTCCTTGACCTCTTCTTCGGCGCCGAAAAATAGTTCGCCTTTCTGATGGGCACGGGCGATGTATTTATCCACGTCAATGCCTATCAGGATACGCACCTTATTTATACTATTAAGGAACGGGCGTAAAGTAAAATAGCCTGATGCACGGAGGAATCCCACCACGGCATCAAGATTCTTCACTTGAGGGTTATTCTCCAGAATGCCCTCGAATTCTTTCATCAAAGTGTTCCCATCTCTATTGGTGAAGATATGGGAAGATACAGGAATGTCCTGCTGAGTCATAGCAAGCAAGTGTTTTCACTAAGTTTAGTTCGTTGCCATGAACTCAGATAACAATAGATTACCTTTCAAGTACCCTTTTTTGAAATGCAAAACGCGGACGAATTGTCTTCATCCACGTCTTGAGGTACTTGCAGGAAACCTTACATATAGAAATGAAGCAAAACGCCCACGCTATCGCATGGACGTTCGCTCGTTTTGTTCTTTCTATATGTGTCTTTTCTACCTGCAAGTTTTCAAGACGTTATAAGAATAAACGGCAAACGTTTAATACTTCCGATAAGATTTGATTCGGGCGCCTCCGCTGAGGTTTCCCACGGCTCGCATCGGAGCCGCTTCGTGCCCTTTCGGGCACAAAGATAGGCAAAAGTTTTGAATCAGCAGTAAAATGCAAGAAAAAAGTATGGGCTGAGGTCAAAAATAGAGCAAAATCACCCTTCTGCGAGAAGAAATAGAGGAATGAATAGGGTTGATCATCTATTGCATGCAAATCAGAATTTCAAAAACTATGCTAACCTTGCTAACTATGCTAATTTGGCAGGGCGTTTTAGCTCCAGCGATTGAGGATTCACTTCTTTAATTCAGCAATTTCTTTCTTTAGTTGTTCGTTCTCTTGGCGGAGAATCGCGATTTCGCGGGTGAGCTTTTCTATTGTCTCGCGCTGGTTGGTGCGATACCCGAGCCGGGCCGCGGTCATGCGTTCATGGATGCCGCCTTCGGTGATGAATTCGTGTTCCTTCTTCTTCTGGTAGGCCAGCATCATCTTGTCTACCATCCGGCAGAGGGTGATGGCGATGTTGGCCATCTCTTCATCGGTCCACTTTTCGAAGAACTTCTCGTAGTGGCTCATGTGGTTATGCGAGCGGCAGAAGGTAAGCATCGCATTGAAGCGTGGATGCCCGGGTGTCCAGCGAACCAGGCGGTGAGCAGGCAGGTAATCCTCATAGTCCTCCAGCAACTCCTGGATACTGGAACGTGCAATATTCAGCAACTGAAGCTCCATCTTTGTGGAGGTCACTCCGTCTGCAGACCCCTCTACGATGTTCTGCTTGCCAGAGCGGGCAGCCTGCACCATCTGGTCCACCGTGCGATCGCCGTACTGTGGGAGGAAGCGGCGTGTGAATGTGTAGGTCAGCTGGTAGAGCACCACTGTTTTCTGGTAGAACCATAGGTTCTTCCAGTTTGCTTGCTTACGAAGAATGGATTCTATTTGATTAGCGGGCTGCTGTTGATTGCTTTGCATTGCTTTCTTGGTTTTTGAGGCTTTCTAGATCTTCTAGATCTTCTAGATTCTCTAGATCGTCTAGATTCTCTAGAGCCTCTAGATTTTCTAGATTGTCTAGCGCAAAAAGTAGGGGCAGGGCCCCTCTCTTCTGCGTGGGACGCTGCAAAGATAAGCACAAATCACTTTTCTCCCAAATTTTTTTGGAGAAAAGTTGGGGGGAGGGGAGGAAAGAGGGGAAAAAGGCTTTCGGCGGTGGCAGGGCACACTGGTCAGCGCCTTTGCACGCAAATCAGAATTTCAAAAACTATGCTAACTATGCTAACCTTGCTAACCTTGCTCGTCGGTGGGTGTTGGCTTGGGGGCGAGGATATAGATGCGATGGCTGCCTTTGCCGGAGGCGATGATGCCGGAGTGGGTGAGCTCGGAGGCCAGTCGCAGCTCGCGCTGGGCTTTGCTTCTGGAGAGGTTGGTCAGTTCGGAATAGTCTGCCACACGCATGAAACCGTGTTCCTGAATGTACTCGCGGGCAGCGGCAAAACGGTCGCGACGGCTTTTCTGACGTGGCTGGTAGAGGGGTACGCCTTCCTTGCCGCCGATCATCTCCAGCTTGCCTTCGGCGCTGAGTCGATGGTAGACGTCGTCGAACAGCGCCTTGGCAGGACGGAAGTTCAGGTGGTGGAGCTCTATGCTGCGTGCGTTCAGCTCCCGCTTCTCCTGCTTGACGGCAAACCCCTCCTTCGTCTGGTCCATCAGCCCCTTGTCGCGTCCTTCCCTGGGGCGGATGGCGACGCTGATGGTGCCTATTCCCGGCAAGGCAACGCTACCGACCTCCGCCAGCCTTTCTGCCAGACACTCAGTCACTTCCGTCATGGCTGCCTGAATGACTGCCGTGCCCAATCGAGAGTGGCGGGCTACGTGGTCGATGAAGTCCTCTGCGGAGTCGCCGCGATTGAGCAGCACTTTGTACACCTCGCGCACTTTCTCGGATTCCGGGTTGCGCAGGTCTCTGATGGTCTGTTTATAGTACTGTAGCATGGATGATTGGGATGTATAAGTTGGTTTGACGGTGCAAATATAGTGAGGATGGTTGAGATGTCCAAATTAAGCTGATTAAATTATGTTAAGAGCACGATGGGATGTTTTAAAATTCCGATGAAATTCCGAGAAATCGCGTCGCGGTTTTAAGAAATCCCACTGAGGCGCAAAGATAACATCCTTACCTGAGGAGTTATAGATCAATGGACGGGAGGTTATGGATCCTGAACTTAAGACTTATAAATCTTGAAGAAAATGGCGATGCATAAGGCGGCGTAAGTGCTTGAAACAATGAAAGATAAAGTTTCGGAAAAACTTGACAAGGGGCAAAAAATTTTGTATCTTTGCACCCGGTTTCGGCACCAGCGGGTGCCAGGCCATAGCCAACCCAATTATTAACCATCAAAACTTTTTTATCATGAAAGAAGAAACGATTGAAACCATGATCGGCGGCACCAGGTGTCCCGATCAGCAGGCAGAGCAGGAAGCTCGCCTGCACGAGAATGAGCAGACCCAGAGTCTGCAGAGCAATGAACAGGCTGCAAGTCAGCTGAGTGACCAGCAGGAGGCAATCCTGCAGAGTGACCAGCAGGCTGAGGGCCAGCTGAACGACAACCAGACCGATGGTCTGCACGCTGAGACGCAGGCAGAGGAGCAGGACGACCTGCTGCCTGCGGAAATCTTCCTGCGAGAACACCGTGAGTTCCGCTACAACGTCCTGGCAGATAAAATAGAGGTCCGCGCGCGTAAGGGCGGTGCCTGGGGTCCCTGGCATTACCTCGACAAGATGGAGTTCAACTCCATCGTTGTGGCAGCTCGGCGTGCGATGCCCAAGGAGCGTGGTCTGAAGGCTCAGATGCAGGACAGCATCTACAGCAGCAGCACTCCTGCCTGGGATCCCATCGCCGGCTACCTCCATAGTCTGCCCGAGTGGGATGGCCGCGACCGCGTGATGCAGCTGCTGCTGCGCATCCCCGGCATCACAGCCCAGCAGGTGGCTTGGGCTCATGTGTGGCTGCTGTCCATGGTGGCGCACTGGCTCCAGCAGGACCAGCTGCACGCCAATGAGCTGGTGCTGACGCTGATCGGTGCCCAGGGCTGCGGCAAGAGTACCTTCCTGCGTCGGCTGCTGCCCGAGCACCTGCGCGAGTACTACCTTGATCATGTGAACCTGGGCAACAAGTTCGACAAGGAGATGGCGCTGACGAACAACCTGCTGGTGAACCTCGACGAGCTGGATCAGGTGCGACCCAGCCAGCAGGCTGAGTTGAAGCAGATGGTGTCCAAGGTGCGCGTGAACGGACGCCGCATCTGGGGTTCCAACCAGAGCGACCGCAGCCGCTATGCGAGCTTTGCTGCCACCACCAACAACCGTCACCCCCTGAACGATCCCACCGGCAGCCGCCGCTACCTCTGCATCGAGGTGGAGAGTGGCAAGGTCATCGACAACGTGACACCCATCGAGTACGAGCAGTTCTACGCCCAGCTGTGTGCTGAGCTGCAGAAGGGCGAGCGCTTCTGGTTCACCGACGAGGAGACGCTGGTGCTGCAGAAGGCCAACTGCAAGTACCAGAACAGCCTGGATCTGACGACCATGGTGGAGTCCTGCTTCCGTCTGCCACGCGAGGATGAGTTCACTCCTGACCTGAGCACCGATGCGATCCTGGACATCATCGCCAAGGCGTACCCCTCCGTGCACAAGAATGCATCCACGCGCGTG
>CACXXT010000010.1:135080-152370 GCA_902771725.1 uncultured Bacteroidales bacterium | reverse complement strand
CGCATCTACAACTCAACCATCGTGCGCAACAACGCATCGGTGCGCGGTGGCGGTGTGTGGTACGAGACCAATATCCGCGCCAAGGGTGTCTGCCTGTGGTGGAACCGTTCCAACGACATGAACAACGTGGCTGGCGTGTTCGACACGCAGAAGCTGATGACCGAGGGCAACTATCCCTTCGCCTACAGCGCCGTGCAGGCCCGTCGTCTGCCGGGCGTGAACAACATCGAGCTGCAGGCCGATGCCGCCCATGGTGTCCGCTGGACCACCAACAGCATCGACGACATGCGGTGGCGCGGCGACAAACCCACGTATGAAAGCCAGGAAAACAAGGATGCCTACTACTACATTGACCGTCTGTCGGTGCTGGTACGTTCGGGCATGCCCTACCAGCTCTACCAGAGCCTGCGCAACACCTACCCGTCGCTGGAATACCGTGACATGGCCGGTGTGGCCCGCATGAAGGAGCTATACAATTACAACGATGTTGCAGGCACCATCCAATACCTGAAGACCATGACGATGACGCCCGAGTGCGACCTCGAGGCGAAGGACAACAGCTTCCTGGAGATGGGAGCACGTGTGCTGAACTATCATTCAAGCCCCAGGTATGAACGCCCGTTCACCCGTCTGTTTGTGTCGAACCCGCAGAATGTGGATACAGACATCGCCTCGCGGCTGCTGAATTGTGCCGACCCGCTCTACAGTCAGCCGGGCACGTCGATGGCCAACCCCTTCCAGAAGTTGAGCGATGCCTTTGACTACATCGTGGCACTCCGCACCAGCGACAATATGGCCACTCACGGCACAAAGTTCGTTGATTCCAATGCCTTCGCTGCTGCCCAGTCCGTAGGACCCCTCTACACGCGCAGCGGCACGGAGGGGGCCTACACCTATACCGAGGCTGACTCGTGGGCCAGTGGCACTACGTACTTCAGGAAGTATAAACACATCTTCTGCGACACCCGCTTTGAGGTGTTCATTTCCGGAGGAACCTATTACCCCTATCACAACACCTATGGCGTGGAGGGCCATGCCCGCAGCTCCACCTTCGTGATACCCGAAGGCGTGACCGTCGTGGGCGGCCTCGACCCGAAGGACTTCTACTGTCAGGACGGCTACAACTTCCCCTACCTGCAACCGATGGCGGGCGATGACATCCTCGACTTGGCCGGCAGCGAGCATCCCGAATTATATCACCCGTCTCAGACCACCCCTATCCGTGACTACCGGAGCAATGCGCGTACTACGTTCATTGATGAGACCAACACCCCTATCGCCGGCCTTGACGATATAGAACTGATAGCGGCCAAACCTGTCGAAATCTGGGAGAAACGCAAGTTTGCCGACATCAACGGTAACAACGTCTATGAGCCGTGGGAGTTCCTGCATCTGACAACGCTGTCCGGAAACACGCCGCGTGGTGTGGAGACGATGGACAATGTCTATCACGTCGTCACCTGTTTTGCCGACCCCAAATATGTGGGGGAACTTCCCAGGCGATATGCAGGATATACAGAAGATGCAGCCGATTACTCGAGCGCCAGCGAAACGGGCGGTCAGGTGCGCTTCAGTAAACAGCTGGATGCCGAGCGTGGTCTCTCGGATAATGATGAGCCGGAGGATGCCACTTCCGAGATGCACCGCACCATCATCCTGACTGGTCTGAACATCACCCAGGGCAATGCGCGCGACTATGACAGCGAGGCCGTCAGCAACCTCAAGCAGTACTACCGTGGCGGCGGCATCATGGTCGATGGCAGCTGGACGGACGGCGACGGTGACAGCGGCGAAAGCAACCCTGACGAGAAAGGCAAGCGCAACATCCCCTTCTACATCACGGCCTCTCAGTTCCAAAACAACAATGCCATCCAGGGTGGTGCCATCTTCACCAACGGCACGATGAACATCTTCAGCTGTTCCTTCGTGCAGAACTTTGCCCAAGGTCCGACCTATCACCCCACACAGGCGGATAGCGATGTGTCTGCGGCTCGCGCGGCCGTGAAGTATAATGGCGGCGGTGCCATCGCCACCAACGATGTGCTGCGCTGTGTGAATACCATCTTTGCGAACAACGAGGCGATGCTGGGCGACGGGAACAGCAACGGTGGTAACAACATGCTGGATTCCTCTGCCCCGGGCTATGACAAGCAAGGTTTTGGCGGTGCCATCTGGGGCGGCTTACATTCTGAAGTACGTCTGATGAACTGCGACATCGTGATGAATCAGGCGGTCAGCTATCCGTCGGTCTTTGTGAACCCCGCCCAGGTCGAGTCGGGTGTCGAGGACAGGTTCTGTATCAACACCATCTACTGGGGCAACAAGACCACGGGCGTGACCAACAGCGACTTCTCGGGCTGTGGCATCACCGACATCAACGACGATGTGTTCAGCTATCGTTCTCAGGCCAACAAAAAAATTGAGTTACGCTTGGACACACTGGAGGCCATGGGCACCATCACCGACGATCAGCGTACACAGCTTGCTGCCTTCCGCGAGAACCAGCCCATGTTCTTCTGCGCCTACCGCCCCGGCTTCGGGCCTACACCCGTTACCACAAAGAACAAGGTCACCGTTGATCCTGTCCCGCGCCTGGGCGTGGCGGGCGGCGAGTACGACCCGCACGAGGTCCCCTTCCTCGGTGAATACGGCGCCAACTACTTCGACGTCTTCGGCGGCAACAACAACATCAACATCACGTTTGAGAACGAAGGCGTCAACGGCCCCAACTTCGTGCTGCCATCGACCGAGCCGGGCAAGAACGGCTACAACCCCTCGGCCAACTGGATGCCTGCACGTATCAACAACCTGACGGACAACGGATGGTCGTACTTGACGCTGACCTCAAAGACCGCATCGGGCGACATCGAGTATAAGAAATTAGGGGCTGACGAGTACAACCAGGGCGGCATCCCGCCCGAGACACCCGGGACACTGCCCGACAACGACGTCTTCGGTGGCCCGTTCCCCTTCTATGCCTTCCAGCAGAGCCTCTACTACAAGCTGACGCTCATGCCCTTCGGCAACCAGCACTACATGCGCTACAAGAACTCGAACATGACCGACGCGGCAACCAACGAGGAAGCCAACATGCTGCGCATCTCGTCGAACCCCCTGACCTTCGAGGAGGCCAAGGCATACATCGACCTCGGCGTGTATGAGTACCAGCACCGCAACCTGCGCATCAACCAAAGTTCAGAAGTGGACGTGCTGTGGGTGAGCGCCATCGAGAACCTGGACAAGGGCAACGACGGCTACACGTGGGAGACGCCGACCAGCAACCTGCAAGCCGCCATCGAGACGCTGCTGAAGAGCCGCAACGACCACGCCAAGCAGATCAACATCATCGGCGGCGAATACAAGCCCACGGCCGTGCTTGGCGACAACACCGACCGCAGCCTGAGCTTCACCATACAGACACGCCCCTACAATAACGGTGCCTTCACACCCCATACCGATGAGGAATTTGCTGTAAGAAGCCTGACGCTGCGTGGCGGCTACGACCTGGAAATACCCGAAGAGGCCGGTTACGACTTCGAGAAGAACAAGGTGACGTTGAGCGTGGAACAGCGCACAAGTATCACGCAAGACCAGCTGAACCATGTGGTGAACATCCTCGATGCCGAGCAATACACCACCAACGTCACCCCAGCAGGAGTCGTCTCCAGCTCCAGCCGTGGCGTGGCCATCCCCATCACCTTCGAGGGCATCACCTTCAACAATGCGCTAGCCGACGGTATCAAAGATGAAACAAATTACAAGAACCCGGGCGGCGCGGCCATCTACTACCACAAGCAATATCGATACGATGAGGACAACCACAAAAAGAGCGAGACGGACTTGTTGAAGCCACCGGCACAATGTCACGAAGTCACCACAACGACAACCGATCCCGACACAGGCTCTGAGATTGAAAATGTCACCTGGATTTGGGATTGGGATACCCAACATTGGAATCCCACATGGACATCAACGACCCAAGAGCCCAAGCTGACGCTGCGCAACTGCACCTTCACGCAGAACGGAAAGGAAGTTGCCGACCCGACCTCGGCCGTGCTCATCGAAGGCGGCGGCGGCAGCTCGCTCATCGTCAACTCCGTCTTTGACCGCAATGCCGGCAACCCGATTGATGCCGTAAACACCACCGTGCTGAACTGTACCTCAGGCCTCAACAGCGGACATATCAAACTGACGGAGGAGACAGAGTACGGTGTGGAGTATCATTCGGCGATGTACAACAACGCCATCTGGAGGGACGACCAGAACAACAGCACTCCCATCACCGAAAGCACGCCGGGTACGCAGTTCGAGGTGCCGGCGACGACCTACGACACATCCACCAGTACGCCCACCGACCGCATGAGCCACAATGCTATCACGGGCTTCTCACACACCGAGGATGCACAAAAGAACTATGGGCTGTCGGACACCAACCGCGACCTGTTCCTTGGTCCTAACTTCGAAGACCCCGAAAACGGCAACTTCAGCATTAAGCCTGGCAAGAAGCTGATGAACCAAGGCGTGAACAGCACCTATGCCCGGTTTGTATGGCCACAACCGGAATACGCACCTGCTACCGAGTATGAACAGCTGATGCAGAACCTGCATCCCGACCAGAGCGCACTCATTACGCGCAGCACCACGATTCGTGTGGGCAACGACGAGAAGGTAGTCACCTACCGCATCCGCAAGGCTACCGACGACCACGATGCCGGCTTCAACGACCGCCTGAAGAATGCGCTCATTGACCGCGGTGCCTTTGAGTGTACCAGCAGCGGCCAGCGCGTCATCTATGTGGATCCCAACAAGACCAGCGGCACCGAGACGGGACGCACCTGGGAGGAAGCCTACAGCCACGGACATCTGCAAATGGCCATCGATGCCGCCACCATCTATTCCAGCAACGGAACGGGCAAGGCCTACGTCTTCGTCCGCGGACAACGAAACAGCGACACGGAAGATGTGGTGACCTTCCGCGACGGCGTGGACGTCTATGGCAGCATTCAGCCCTCGGCACTCCTGCAGGCCGTGCCCACGGATCCTGCTCAGGAAGAACTGGTATATACGGACAGCGAATTGGCTGCCTTTGTCAACCGCGTGAAAGCAGAACGCCGCAGCGTGGCGGCCCGCAACGTCACCTCCAACATGAACTACACGACGCGCATCAAGGGCATCGCCTCCGTGGATGGCACCTACAATCAAGGTGCCGTCATCGACGGTTTCATCATCTCCAACGGCGCGACCGATGCCGCACCGGCCACCACGCCCGCCATCGATATCACCGTGCCGAAGGTGGCCGTGCGCAACAGCATCATCACGGACAACGTCATGAGCAGCGGACAGCCAGTGGTGAACCTGGCCGGCGGCAGCGGCAGCGGCGAAAACCGGATGAGCCTGCTCTACAACACGCTGCTCTATGACAACAAGGCGGGCACCATCGTCAATGTAGCCAGTAACGGCTACGTACTGAACTGCACCGTCGTGGCCGACCACGAGGGAGAGACGCCCATCGGCGGCAGCGGAGCCACGACAAACGTGTCGAACACAATTGCCGTGAACGAATCGGCAGGCATGCACCCCTCCTTCGCACCCTACCGGCGTCCCGACGCCAACGCTTATACGCCCGCCGCGTATCTCACCGACCACAAGCCCTACTGGTACCAGCTGCACGAACAGAGCTCGGACATCAACGCCGGAACGGACGACATGACGACAAGCGCGGTCAACGGCGACAACGCCATTGCCGTGATGTTCCCCGCGGTCGTTGACTTCAGCCACGACCGCGACCTTCTGGGCAACCCCCGCCGACTGGGCGGACAGGTGGACAACGGCTGCTTCGAGACCTGGCGCATCGACGATGGCGACGAGGTCTATGCTACCAATGTGACCAATGCCAAGGCCACTGCCGACCTGAACAAATATGTGACGGACATGGAAAGCACCGACCCGGAATATGCGGCAACATTCGATGACGCACGTATGGTGGCCAAAGACGAATACTGGAAGGACAACTATGGCGGACACATGTATCCGCACGCCGGCAGCGTGGTGTATATCGGCGAGGGCAGTGTGCTGAGTGTCGATCAGGAAGAGACCACACACGCTACACCGCTCACCCAACCCCAGGCGGGCGGCACTCTGCTCTTCACAAACGAGAACCCCATCCGCCCGGGTTACCTGCTGGTGAAGGAAGGCGGTTCGCTCTACGGCAACGGGAACTTCGTCCAAGCCGAATACGTGGCCACGGAGCGTTCGTTCACGGCCAGTGAACAGCACAGACTCATGGCCTTTCCGCATGACGTGAGACTGGAGGCCACCATCAGCACCAGCTACGAAAGTGAAACAAACACTCTGACGCAGACGAACCAGTCCCCGACTTTCACACCTTACCTGTATGACACAGAGACCCGTGCGACATGGAATTACGACTTCAGGGCAGACAACTCATCGCTATGGTTGGATGACATCAGCCCCATCTGCACTGCCAACGGATTACAGCAAAGGACAGATCCGCAGGTGCTGCGCACAGAGGGCTGGCTGATGGATTTCGGCACAGGAGGCATTGCCAACGCTGCCACCTACCGCTTCACAGGCTGGGGCATCACCAGAAGCGAAGACTCCACCGACCCCTACGATCCCTACGCCTACACCGAAGGCGGTCATGACAGCAAGACCGTGACGCTGACCCAGCATGACAACCATCCCAACGACGGCACGGCACACTTCACCAAACTCGAGGATATGGGTTGGAACCTGAAAGGCAGCCCGTGGCTTGTCAGCAGCTATGCAACGGGCGGCACGAATCCGGACTTCAACATGCATGTGCCGCATGTGTTCTACCGTTCACTCGGCAACAACTATACGAATCATACAGCCAATGCCACCTACGGCCAGTTCTACACGGAGCAGTCCTGGGACGGCAGCACCACGCTCAATCCAGGCGACGGCTTCTTCACACAGACGGCCACCACCGGCGACAGCGAGGCACTGAAGTTCAAGGTGCCCTACTATGGCGACGAGACCGATGCTCCCGTGAAGGAGATGATTACCGTGACCTTCGCCGATGAAGACGGCTGGGGCGATATCGTTGAAATGATTGCGACGGAAGAAGCCGAGGATAATCAGTATTCTGAAGTCAAGGGAACAAATGGTGTCAGTGTGCCTGACATGCCTTATCGCATCAACTCCGACGGCATCAAGTGGCTATCATTGGGTGCTGAAGTTCCCCAACTGTGGTTGGAGAATGCAGCCGGAACGCCTTTCTCCTTAACGACCCATGCACCAGTGGGAACACCGATTCCGTTGGGGCTCCGCGCACCGCACGAAGGTCGCTACACCTTCTCGCTGCTCGACAACGAGGCAGCTGGAGAACAGACCGCTGTGTGGCTCATCGATTACGAAACAAGCAATGTGGTCAATTTGCAGGAAGGGGTCTACCGCGTCAACGGTTCCCCGGAAGCTACTGGACGCTTCTACATCCAGCTGGGAGGCACGAGGCCACAACTCGGCGACCTGCCTGCAGAGCATCAATATAAGGTCTACGTGCGCGACCGTGTGTTGCACGTGATAGGGACGGAGCCGGGCGACCACATCCTGGTCTATCTGCCGGACGGTGCCCTATTCATCAACGACAAGGCAGCAGACAACCACTGGAGTGCTCCACTGCAACATCAAGGCATCTACGTTGTCCGCATCAACAACGAGGTTCATAAAGTCATAGCCAGATAGTGCGGATACCTTTTTGGGTTTCAGAATCAGACGTTAACAAAAAATAACGGGACTACGTATCGCGATTAGGAAAATTAGGTGTATCTTTACGGCCGCTTTAAGCAATAACGGCGATTCATACACCAAATCCTAACTAATATGCGTAATTCTATTATCACTTTCCCCGTTCCGGCCAACGAGCCGGTGAAGAGTTATCTGGCTGGTTCTCCTGAACGCATCGCTCTCGAGGCTGAACTCGAACGTCAAAGCAACATCGTCGTCGATATTCCCATCATCATCGGCGGCAAGGAAATCCGTACGGGCAACACGGGCACCGTCACTTGCCCCCACGACCACAAGCACGTGCTCGCCACTTACCACAAGGTGAGCGAGAAGGAAGTGCAGCTGGCCATCGACACCGCCATGAAGGCATGGGAAGAGTGGTCGAAGACGGACTGGACCGTACGCGCTGGCATCGCCATGAAGATGGCAGAACTGCTGGCCACGAAGTACCGCCCCATCATGAATGCCGCTTGTATGCTCGGACAGAGCAAGAACATCTATCAGGCAGAAATCGACTCCGCATGCGAGACCATCGACTTCTTCCGCTACAACGTACACTATGCCTCCAAGATCTACCAGATGCAGCCGAAGGACGGCGCTGGCAACATCAACCACACGGAGTACCGCCCGCTGGAAGGCTTCGTGCTGGCCGTGACGCCTTTCAACTTCACCTCCATCGCCTCCAACCTCTGCATGACACCGGTGCTGATGGGTAATGTGGCTGTCTGGAAGCCTTCCACCACGGCCCTGCTCTCCAACTACTACCTGATGCAGCTCTACAAGGAAGCCGGACTGCCCGACGGCGTCATCAACTTCCTGCCAGGCAGTGGTGCCCTCATCGGCAAGGTATGCACGGAAAGCAAGCACTTCGCCGGCATCCATTTCACGGGGTCCACCGCGACCTTCAAGAGCCTCTGGGGACAGGCATGTTCCAACCTCGACCGCTACGTCAGCTATCCCCGCCTTGTGGGTGAGACGGGTGGCAAGGACTTCATCTTCGTACATCCTTCGGCCGATGCCAAGGCCGTGGCTACGGCTGCCTTCTGCGGTGCCTTCGAGTTCCAGGGACAGAAGTGCTCGGCTGCCAGCCGTATGTACATCCCGAAGAGCCTCTGGCCCGCCGTCCTCGAGGACATGAAGCGCATGGCCGGCGAAATCCACATGGGTGATGTGCGCGACCCGAAAAACTTCGTGAACGCCGTCATCGACGAGGCCAGCTTCGACAAGTGCAAGAGCTACATCGACTTCGCACTGGCTGCCGAGGATGCCAAGGTGGTGCTGGGCGGCACCTGCGACAAGAGCGTGGGATGGTTCGTGGAACCCACCATCATCGAGACCTCCAACCCGCATTTCAAGTCGATGGAAGAGGAAATCTTCGGTCCCATCATCACCGTCTATCCCTATGACGACGACAAGGTCGACGAGACCGCTGCCCTCTGCGACGAGACCTCACCCTACGGCCTCACCGGTGCCGTCTTCGGTCGAGATCGCCTGGCTGTGGAGAAGCTGGCCGACCGCCTGGCCTACGCCGCCGGCAACTTCTATATCAACGATAAGCCTACGGGGGCCGTCGTGGGCATGCAGCCCTTCGGAGGTGCGCGTGCCAGCGGTACCAACGACAAGGCCGGCGGTGAGTTCAACCTCATCCGCTGGATCATCCCGCGTGTCATCAAGGAGACCCTCGTCAGTCCCACCGATTACCGCTACACCTATATGAAATAAGCCCCCGTTCCCCTCCCGTCAGGGAGGGGAGACGCCCACCTCTGTTCCCCTCCCGTCAGGGAGGGGGAAGGCTTGCCACATAGAACTTCATCTTTAGATTATTGCTTTCCTTTATGAAGAAACTTTTGACTTGTTTTGCTATAAGTGTCATAACATTGATTACAGCCTGCAACACCCCTCCCTCTCGGGAGGGAATTGGGGCTGACGGGGATTCCCTTTCCGTTCCCGAATGCATCGTCACTTCCGTTCCCGACTCTCTCGGTCTGGACTCCTTCTACGTGAAGTATGTGGATGTGAACGGGTTGCCGCTCATCTCGTCGTGGCGCGTGCCTGACTCTGCCTTCGTGGCAGCGCACAGGACCTTGTACGCCATGACCTGCATGCTGAAGCCCGAGGTGCTCGACGCCATGATCCGGGCTAAGGCCCGCGTGGCCATCATGGCACGCTATGAGGGCACCACCGACCTGCCTGAGCACCACTACCTCATCAACGACACCTCCCTGAACTGGGACCTCCGTGCCCGCGGACTCGGAGGCACCATCGAAGAGCCGTTGACCTCCTGTGCCGAAGAGAATGTGCTCGCCTATCAGATTGACAAATACCACGCCGAGGACATCCTCATCCATGAGTTCGCCCACGCCATCCATTGCATCGGCCTGATGATTGCCGAGCCTGAGTTCGACAGCCGCCTCAAGCAGCTCTATGAGAACGCCAAGGCCAGCGGAATCCTCGACGGCACCTACCGCATCACCGACCACATGGAATACTTCGCCGAAGCTGTTCAGGACTGGTTCAACGTCAACGCCGAGATGCCTCACACCGACGGTAAGCACAACTGGTGCAACACCCGCGAGGAACTGCGCGACTACGACCCGGACCTCTACAACCTCCTCGCCGAGTACTTCCCCGAAACAGACATGCAAATCAGCAAGCACCAGAAAGTCAACGAGTGCCACAAGCCCTGATGGTGTGTCCCGCACATATCTGCGCATCCCTGTTATATAGATGATCACCCCTCCCCACCCCAACGATAGCCGCCCCGTGCCACAGATGCATCAGCGCAGCATCCACCACGACTACCACGGCCGCGGCATCTACCTCATCACCCTCTGCACCGAAGGGCGCCAGCCCCTCCTGGGAACGCTGGTGGGCGCCAGCCTCGACGAAGCTGCCATAGTGCCCACAGCCTTAGGCCACGAGGTGCTGCGATGCTGGGAGCAGATTCCCGAAGTCCAGCGCCAGCTGGCAGCGGAGAAAGCGGCAAAGACGGGGCAACCCTGCGAGCGCGACATCACCCTGCTGGATTACCAGCTGATGCCCGACCACTTCCATGGCATCATCTTCGTCCGCAAGGACATGGACATCGCCCTCGGCGACATCATCCGCGGCTTCATGGTGGGCTGCACGAAGGCTTTCAACGGCAGAGATCCGCGCGAATACGCGCTCCACCCAACCACTGCCTCCTCCCAGCCTGCCTCCTCGCCCTCCTCCCACCCTGCCTCCTCCCAGCCAGCCTCCCAGCCAGCCTCCTCCCACCCTGCCACCTCGCCTCCCTCCCCGGTTGGGTGCCGCGCGTATTCGCGCGGAACCTCCCCCCTCCGCCCCCTCTGGGAAAAAGGTTACCACGACCGCCTTCTCCTGCACGAAGGCCAGCTGCAGAACATGATAGACTACGTCCGCGACAACCCTCGCCGCCTCATGCTCCGCCGCCAGCATCGCGAGCTCTTCATCGTGCAGCGCCATGTTCGCTATGCCCGCTGGAGCTTCTCTGCTATTGGCCAGGTGCAGCTGTTGGATGCTCGCCTCGTCGCCGTGCATGTGCGCCGCCATTTCACCGATGAACAGCGGCGCAACTACATGAACAGTTGCATCCTCGCAGCCCGCCGTGGTGCTGTCCTCATCAGCCCTTTCATCAGCGAGCATGAGAAGCGGGTGCGCGACGAGGCATTCCGCGAGGGGCTCTTCTGCATCCAGCTGTGCGCCGAGCCGTTCTCGGACTACCATAAGCCCGCTGGCGAACTCATCGTGCATTGCTCCAGCGGCCATCTGCTGCTCCTCACCCTTGTCACCGGCAACGCCCAGGAGCGCCGCATCACCCGCGACGAATGCACCTCCCTCAACGCCGTTGCCGAGAGCATGGCAAGACAAAGTAACGAAAACATATAATCCTCAACACACCTATGCACATCTCCAAAGAAAGCTACCTGCGCCGCCGCGCGAAACTGAAGTCCGACCTCGGCAGCGGACTGCTGCTCTTCCTGGGCAATGCCGAAGTAGGCATGAACTACGCCGACAACACGTATAGGTTCCGCCAAGACTCCACCTTCCTCTATTTCTTCGGTATCGACAACCCCGACCTGGCCGCCATCATCGATATCGACGAAAACCGCGAGGTCGTCTTCGGCAACGAACTGACCATCGACGACATCGTCTGGACTGGCACCATGCCCACCCTCCACGAGCGTGCCGCCGCCTATGGCATCACCGACACACGCCCCATGAGCGCGCTGAAGGCCTACATCGACCAGGCACGTGCAAAGGGACAGCCCATCCACTTCCTGCCACCCTACCGCGGTGACCATCGTGTGTGGCTGTGGGAGTTGCTGGGCGTGGAGCCCGCAGCACAACCCTCGCGCGCGAGCGTTCCTTTTATTAAAGCCATCGTCGCCCAGCGCAACTACAAGGACCTCGAGGAGATTCGTCTCATCGAGGAGAGCGTGGACCTGAGCACGGAGATGCACCTCGCGGCCTACCGAACGGTGCGTCCGGGCATCCACGAGTCGCAAGTGGCAGCCGCCGTGGAAGAAGTGGCCTGCCGCCACGGCAACGCCCTCGCCTTCCCCACCATCGCCACGATGCAGGGACAGGTACTGCACAACCACGGCTTCATCCACCAGCTCCGCGAGGGTGACATCTTCCTCCTCGACGCCGGTGCCGAGACACGCTCGCACTATGCCGGTGACCTCTCGTCGTCCATGCCCGTGGGCGAACGATTCACCGAGCGCCAGAAGACCATCTACGAGATCCACCTCGCCTCGTTCTACGCTGCCGTGGATACCCTGAAGGTGGGCGTGCCCTTCCGTGCAGCACACATCGCTGCCGCCACGAAGATCTGCGAAGGCATGAAAGCCCTCGGACTGATGAAGGGCGACCCTGCCGAAGCGGCACGCATTGGTGCCTACGCCCTGTTCTTCCCCTGCGGACTCGGCCATATGATGGGACTGGATGTCCACGACATGGAGAACCTCGGCGAGCAGTACGTAGGCTACCTCGAAGGCGAACAAAAATCTACACAGTTCGGCTTCAAGTCCCTGCGCTTTGCACGTCCTCTGGAACCCGGTTTCGTCTTCACCGTGGAGCCCGGCATCTACTTCATCCCCGAACTGATGGACAAGTGGCAGGCCGAGCACCAGTTCACCGACTTCATCTGCTACGACAAGCTACAGCCTTGGCGCGACTTCACAGGCCTGCGCAACGAGCTGAACTACGCCGTCATGCCCGATGGCCAGGTCAAGCTCCTAGGCACCATTAAGAAGCCCATGACCATCGAGGAAGTCTATGCAGCAAAAAACGCCCAATAACCCCATATCGCCCATTAACCCCATTAACCCCATAACTCCCCCACCCCTCACAGCATGAATTTCAGCATTAAACAGCCCGCCAACGAAGGCGGAATGAATGAGAGAATAAGACGTCTCCGCGAGGAGAATTTCTCCACGCCGACCACCCTCAGCATCGAACGCGCACTCATCGAGACGGAGTTCTACAAGAAGAACTACGGCACCATGCCAATCGCTGTGCTGCGCGCGAAGAACTTTTACGAGATATGCAAGAAGAAAACCATCTACATCGGTAAGGACGAACTCATCGTAGGCGAGCGCGGACCCGTTCCCAAGGCCGTGCCCACATTCCCCGAGCTGACCTGCCACAGCGTAGAAGACCTCCACACCCTCGACACCCGCGAGCTCCAGAGCTACCACATCTCGCAGGAAGACATCGACACCTACGAACGCGAGGTCATCCCCTACTGGGCCGGAAAGACCCAGCGTGAGCGCATCTTCAACCACGTCAGCAAGGAGTGGGAGGAAGCCTACCACGCAGGCGTCTTCACCGAATTCATGGAGCAGCGCGCCGCCGGACACACCGCCATGGACGGCAAAATGTACCACATCGGCCTGCTGGAACTGAAGGAAAGGATTCAGAAGAAGATTGACAGTCTGGACTTCATCTACGACCCCGAAGCCACCGACAAGCAACAGGAACTCGAGGCCATGGCCATCTCCTGCGATGCCGCCATCCTCTTTGCCGAGCGCCACGCAGAACTGGCAGAGAAGATGGCCGATGAGCTGGAAAAGGAACCGCAGACCCCCGAAAGCCTGCAGCGGGTCCGCGAGCTCCGCAAGATTGCCTCCGTCTGCCGCTGGGTGCCTGCCCACGCCCCGCGCGACCTCTGGGAAGCCATACAGATGTACTGGTTCGTGCACCTCGGCACCGTCACGGAGCTGAACGGATGGGACTCGATGAACCCCGGGCATCTCGACCAGCACCTCTTCCCCTTCTACCAGAAAGGCATCGAGGAAGGTACGCTGACACGCGACCAGGCCAAGGAACTCATCTCCTGCCTCTGGATCAAGTTCAACAACCAGCCCGCGCCGCCCAAGGTGGGTGTCACCGCCCTCGAGAGCGGCACCTACAACGACTTCACCAACATCAACATCGGCGGCGTGGACCGCAACGGCAACAGCGCCGCCAACGAGGTCTCCTACATGATTCTGGAAATCCAGGAAGAGCTGCACGAGTTACAGCCAGGCCTCAGCATCCACATCGCCGAGAACACGCCAGACGACTTCCTGCTCGCAGGCATCAAGGTCATCCGCCAGGGCCACGGCTACCCCTCCGTCTTCAACCCCGACACCTATGTGAAGGAGATGACACGCGCCGGCAAGAGCCTCGAGGATGCCCGCGAGGGAGGATGCTCCGGATGCATCGAAGTGGGTGCCTTCGGCAAGGAAGCATACCTGCTCACAGGCTATCTCAACACTCCGAAAATTTTGGAAATTACCCTCCACAATGGCATCGACCCCGAGACGGGCAAACGCCTCGGACTCGAGACCGGCGACCCGCGTTCGTTCCAGAGCTTCGAGGAGCTGTACGACGCCTGGCACAAGCAGATGGTGTACTTCGTGAACCTGAAGCTCAGCGTCAACAACTACATCGAACGGATGTTCTCGCTCTACGCCCCCGCCACCTTCCTCAGCCTATTCATTGACGACTGCATCGAGAAGGGCAAGGACTACTACAGCGGCGGCGCTCGCTACAACACGACCTACATCCAGTGTACCGGCCTCGGCACCATCACCGACTGCTTCACAACCCTGAAAAAACATGTCTTCGAGGACAAGCGCTACACGATGGACGAGATACTAACAGCTTGTAAATGTAACTGGGGAGAGCCCCTCTCTAACTCCCCCCGTGGGGGGGAGGACTCCGTATCCTCAGAAATGTCAACGGGAAATGCATCTCTCCCCCCCACGGGGGGAGCAGGGAGAGGGGCTACCATGCGCGCCTACATCCGCAACCGCACCCCCTTCTTCGGCAACGACGACGAATATGCCGACAGCATCGCCGTGCGCGTCTATGACGACCTGGTAAAGGCCATCGAGGGGCGTCCCAACACCCGTGGCGGCCAGACCCACCTGAATATGCTCTCCACCACCTGCCACAACTACTTCGGCTCGGTCTGCGGTGCCACGCCCAACGGCCGCCTGGCCCACTTCGCCATCTCCGACGGCACCAGCCCCTCCCATGGCAGCGACACCCACGGACCCACAGCCGTCATCAAATCCCTCGGCAAACTGGATCAGACAAAGAGCGGAGGCACCCTCCTGAACGTGCGCTTCGTGCCAGCCCTGCTCAAGCGCGAGGAGGATATGCGCAAGCTCGGCCACCTCATCCGAACCTACTTCCGCCACGGAGGCCACCACATCCAGTTCAACATCGTGGACACCGCCACCCTGCTCGATGCCCAGCAGCACCCCGACCAGTACCGCGACCTACTCGTCCGCGTGGCAGGCTACAGCGACTACTTCAACGACATGACGGAGCAGCTGCAGAACGAGATCATTGCCCGCACCGAGAATGAAGAAGTGTGAGGCAAATAAGATTAGTATCTTCGGCGCATAAGATTAGTATCTTATCGGCATAAGATTAGGTTCTTATCGCTATAAGATCCGTATCTTCTTATCCCTTGGATTGCGAGTGCAAAGGTACGTCACCTCAGCCACTCCCTTGTGGATTCGCATGGCCTTCGCCATCCTTCCATATCTTTCCATGGGATTCGATGGGATTCGGGGCCGCGGACCTGCCAAATGCACTCCAGGCAGAATCCAGCTCCTTCTCGAGCTCGATTTCCGACTATCTTCGGGCTTAGCCCCGCCCCCCCCTTCAGGCCCCCTTACAGGGGCCCTTCCGGGGGTGGGGCTAAGCCCTCAGGTCGGCGGCCGGCCGCCCACAGGCGGCCTCTCTTCCGCCGACGAATGGAGGCTCCTTCAGCAGTCGCGACGTGGGTGCCACCGACCCAATCCGGATAATCCAGCAGCCTAAAAAAAAACAAATCATCTCCGCTCTATGATAGTCTTCGACATTAAGAGATATGCCATCAACGATGGCCCCGGCATCCGCACCACCCTCTTCCTGAAGGGGTGCCCGTTGCGCTGCGTATGGTGCCACAACCCCGAATCCTGGCGCCCTGAACCTGAATGGCTTTTCAAGGCCAAGAAGTGCATCGGATGCAACACATGTGGGGTTTATCCGAACCAGCTGGAATGGATTAAGCAGGCCCATACCCTCCCTGACAGAGAGGAACTTGCAGCGGAACTTTGCCCGACCCTTGCCCTTGAAATATGCGGAAAAGATTGGACAATAGAGGATTTGCTTGCAGAAATCGAGAAGGAAAGAGACGTCATGCAGGACAGTGGCGGAGGAGTGACTATCAGCGGAGGAGAACCGCTGATGCAAGCGAAAGCGAGGCCCCTCTCCATCTCCCCCCGTGGGGGGGAGGGCTCCTTATCCCACAAAACGACAACAAGCGGAAATGCAACCCTCCCCCCCACGGGGGGAGATGGAGAGGGGCTTCTTCTTCTCCTCCACGAACTCGGGCTTCGCGGCATCCACCGGGCAGTGGACACAACGCTCTATACATCGGCCGAAGCGGTGCGTGCCGTTGCCGCCGAGACCGACCTCTTCCTCGTGGACCTGAAGGTGATGGATCCCGAGAAGCACAAGCGTTTCACGGGTGTGGACAACCGGCGTATCCTCGAGAACTTGCACCTGCTCGCCGGACTCGGCACACCCTTCCAGATCCGTATCCCACTCATCGACGGCGTCAACTCCGACTGCGAAAACATCGAACAGACCGCCAGCTTCCTCGAGTCCCTCAACAAGGCATCTTCCACCTTCAGTTCTCAGCTCAAGGGTGTCGCCCTCCTGCCCTACCACGAGATGGGGCGCGACAAACACGCGCGACGCGGCACGACCTACAACCCCGGAAACTACCCTCTGGGCACCCCCACGGACGACACCATCGACCGTTGCATCCGCCAGTTTGCCCGTCACGGAATCTCCGCCAGTGCGGGTGGATAAGCCTACACCTTTTTTATTGAGCGCGCGCCCTCGTACTACGCCCGCGCGCCCTCCCGCTAATATTCCCGTGCGTGCATTGGTGTTAATTCCTTAGCAGATAAAAGTTGATGTAAATTTGAGCCTGACACCATCTAAAACGGTATTCAAAATTGACGGC
>CACXXT010000010.1:126298-135071 GCA_902771725.1 uncultured Bacteroidales bacterium | reverse complement strand
AAAAAAAAAAAAAAAAAAAATGGGTCCTTTTGTGGCTTCTTAATTTTATTAAGCGTAGATTTGCAGCACTTAAGAAAACAACACTAAAAAGTGTGTTTCAAGTAACAATTTGAAAGCAACCCCTGACACAGCCCCGCAAAACGGGCTCAATATTAACAAAAGAAACCAATTCGGACTCATGCAATTCTTCACAAAGAACATAGCACTCTGGCTCGGCATCGCCCTCTGGCTGATACCGGTTCTGGCATTTGCAGACGGACGCCTCACATCTGCAGAGTCCGAGGATTCCGAGGATACGGAGAACCCAGAGGCAGGCCTCGTACAGGCAGCTCCTGCTCCCAGCCAGGCTCCCGTTCCCAGCGGTCCCCTCTTCCCCGACACCACCGACTACGCCCCCTACTCCTACGTCCGCTTCCTCCCCGAGAATGCAAAGACTCCGGAACTCACGGACGACGAGTTCTATGACATCGCCGGCAAGGTGATCTTCCCCATCAACAAGTACCACCTGCCGAAGAAGGACTCCCTCATCCTGCAGCTGCAGCGCGAGGTATTCCCCCTCATCAACCGCGACAGTCTGGAGCTGGCAAGCATGATCATCCGCGGTGCCGCCTCGCCTGAAGGCCCCACCCGCTGGAACAAGTTCCTGGGCGAGCACCGTGCCGAGACCCTCATCAAGTTCCTGCGTGACAACATCAACAAGCCCATCGACGACGAGACCTTCGAACTGGAGATCGACATCGAGGACTACCGCACCCTCTGCATCATGATGCACCGTGCCAGCGATAAGGACTACGCTGTGGTACAGACCTACTGCGACCGCTACCTTCCCAGAAAGAACATCACCGGTCTGAAGTACGCCCTGCAGCACACCCGTCAGGGAACACTCTGGCGCCGCCTGCTGCGCGAGTACTTCCCGCGCCTGCGCGCTGCCAGGGTAGTGTTCTTCTTCCGCGCTCCCCGCACCCATGCGAAAGAGGTCGCCTTGGAGGTTCCGCCACTCCCCACCCTCAAGCCCATCCTGCCCGACACGCTGCCGCTCACGTCACAGCCCATGACACTGCCCGTGAAGGAGCCCGTGCTGCGCCGCCCCCGCCGCGAAGTGCTGTCGGTGAAGACCAACCTCCTCTTCGACTTCGCCTACGTTCCCGGCTACAACCGCTGGTGCCCCATCCCCAACATTGCCGTCGAGTACTACCCGAAGCATGGGCATTTCACCTTCGGAGCCTCGTTCGACTGCCCCTGGTGGCAGCACTACCACGAGTATAAGTTCTTCCAGATCCGCAACTACCAGCTGGAAGCCCGCTACTACTTCCGCTCCGGCGACATCGCCAGCAATCCTCCCGGAGAGGGCGCTGCCTTCCGAGGACTCTACGTGCAGGGCTACGGCCACCTCGGCCTCTTCGGCATCTGCTTCGACAAGGACCGCGGATGGGTAGGCGAAGGACTGGGAGCCGGCGTGGGCGTAGGCTACGTGCTCCCCCTCTCCCGAAAAGGCCACTGGCGACTGGAGTTCGGACTGCAAGCCGGTTTCTTCGGGTGTAAGTACGACCCCTACCAGTATGAGAGCCCCATCGAAGGCGACCCGCACGATGACCTCTACTACTACAAATACTACGGTGACCCCAGCCTGTTCAAGGAGCGACAGCACCGCTTCACCTGGCTCGGACCCACACGGGTAGGAATATCGCTGAGCTACGACCTGCTCTACCGACGAATCGCCAAGAAAGGCGTAAGTTTCATCCCATGGGAAGACATGGTGGAATGAGCAAAAAAGATATAGAGAATTGGAACTGACAGAAACTGAACATATGATACGCACAGTGCTCAATATCCAACACACGGCTGCATGGCAAAAGGCATGCAGCCTGTGGCGTGCTGTGCGGCCAACGCTCCTTTTATTATACGCGTGCGTTGGTATGTGTGCAGGTCTGATGACCAGCAGCTGCATCCGTGAACCCGAACTGCACCTGCCGGGCTCCTCACCCCGCGACATCGAAATCCCCGTGGTGGACCTCGAACTGCAGACCTACTGGAACTACGAACTGGAGTACGGCATCAAGTACGACTGGCGTGCCGAGTGGGTCTACGGCTGGGACGACGAAGACCGCCGCATCTTCGGCGACTCCATAGGCTACACCAAGCCCGAAGTCTTCAACCTCCGCCGCTACTACACCCGCCAGCAGCCCTACGGCAACCACACCAGTGTGCTGGCAAGCACCGTCCGAGGCAGCACCTTCCACGGCGAGTACAACTGGGGTTACTGGGACATCCTCGTATGGAGTGACATCGATCCCATCCACGATGAGGTACAGAGTCTGAACATCGACGAGACAAGTACCCTCGACAGCGTGCTGGCATTCACCAACCAGTCCATGCACACCTCACGCTTCCAGGCTCCGAAGTTCACCCGTGCCTTCTACCAGCCCGAACAACTCTTCTCGGCCTACGACCGCGCCGTGGAGATCAACGAGAACCTCGACGGATTCGTCTTCGACAGCCTCCGCAACGTTTGGGTCAAGCAGCTGGACATGACCCTCGAACCCATCACCTACATCTACCTCACGCAGATCATCCTCCACAACAACCGCAACAAGATCATCGGCGTCGACGGTATCTCGGACATCGCCTCCATGGCACGTACCACAAACGTCAATACAGGTATCGCCGGTTCCACTCCCGTGGACGTGACCTACAACGTCCGATTCAAGCCCTATGTGACGCTGACTGATGAATTTGAGACATACATCGATGTGAAGAAACCTGGCGAAATAGTGTCCGTAATCGGCGGACGAGTACTCACATTCGGTATCTGCGACCAAAACGGCAACCGCATCCGTCACCGCAGGGAAGTCAACACCAAGTACCGCCACTTCATGGACGTGAACATGCAGTTCAACAACGGTATGGACTCCACCTTCGTATTCGACATATCAGAAAAGGTATACAACCGATGGAAAGGAGGAGTCATCACCGTGGAACTGGACATGGACACCATCCCCGTACCCCAGCGCTCTGGAGGATCGGCCTTCGATGCGGTAGTCAAGGACTACGAAGATGGTGGTACTCACGAGTTCGAAATGTAGTCCGACAACCCATAAAACCCATTAAGCCCATTAAGCCCATCAAACCCATATAAATAAATAAAATAATGTATCACAATAAAAACCAAAATCCAAGAAAGATGAAAAAGTTTTCCTTCTTCCTCGCAGCATTCGCAATGGTAGCCATTGCCAGCTGCACCAGTGATCAGTATGCTGGTGGTAACGACATCCCCGGCAACAACACCCTGAGCATCAACTTCGAAAGCGGCAGCAAGGGCATGACCCGTGCCGACGCCACCGGCGCTGATGCAGCCACCCTGCTCAACAACACCTTCCGTGTCTATGGTACGCAGACAACCGGAGGTGCCGAGACTCCCGTCTTCGACAACTACGTTGTCAACTACGACGGCAACATCGGTGGCGACGACACCAACACCAACGGTTGGACCTATTTCGGTTTCACCTCCAAGGGTGTCAGCCCCGCTACCCAGGATGTGAAGTACTGGGACCTCTCCGCTGAAGAGTACGACTTCGTGGCATTCTCCGGTCTGCCCAACGACCTGCGCGTCACCAGCACCACCAGCAACACCATCCCCGTGGACCAGACCAACATGAATCAGATCTTCATGAGCGACCGCGTGACTGCTAAGTGGGCTGCTTCCGCTACAGGTAAGACCAAGAACGCCCAGTACGGCAAAGGCCCCGTGAAGCTGACCTTCAAGCGTCTGGCTGCCCGCATCCGCTTCGGTATCTACGAGACCGTTCCCGGCTACGCTGTCAAGGACGTGAAGTTCTACTACGACGACAACTACCTCGCTGAGGCAGGTACCTCCACAAAGACCGTGGCCGGTCTGCGCGGTAAGTTCCCCGTCAGCGGCAACGCTATCGTCACCTACGACGAGAACAACGAGGTCCTCGCTGACTTTGAGGGCACCAACGTTGCCAACAACTTCCAGTTCGGTGAGCTCGAGTACACCTACGCTGCCAGCACCGTCGTCGGTGGCGGCAACCTCAAAGAGGACGGCACCCCGGATGCCACCGGTGATCCCAAGTTCCTCAGCACCACTTCCGCCGTTCCCACCTACGCTACCGCTGCCGGCAGCGCTTGGAAGAACGTGCTGCCCTTCGCCAGCAACGACGTGAACCTCGTGCTCCGTGCAGACTTCACCCTCGTAGCCCTCGACGGTGTGGGTGCTCCCATCAACGTCAAGGGTGCCAGCGCTGTCGTTCCCGTGAGCTACGCTCAGTGGAAGCCTAACTACGCGTACACGTACATCTTTAAGATTTCAGATAAGACAAACGGTACTACTGGCCCCACCAACCCCAACCCCAGCGATCCCGACACCCCCAACCCCAACCCCGATCCCGGTGTTGATTCCGGCCTCTATCCCATCACCTTCGACGCTGTTGTCAGCAACATCGAGGACTACAACCAGGAGACCATCACGGGCGTAACCAGCCTCGGCGGCGACGCTATCACCACCTACTCCGTGACCTCCGATGTCACCAACGCCGGTGAGTACAAGGTTGGCGAAGACCTGATCGTCAGCTCCATCTCTCACGGACAGTGGAAGGTCGCCTACTCTGCTTCCGAGACCACAGAGCAGAGCGTGGCAGACAACAACACCTACACCTACGCCACCCTCGCCGGTGCTGCTGAAGGCGGCAAGACCATCGACCAGTGCGGTACCACCTTCGCCGAGTTCAAGGTAGAGAAGGCTGGCTACTACATCGTATGGCTGCGCTACCTGCCCACAGGCCTCGACGACGTGGAAGGCAACTACGTTGACGTATTCAAGGTCGTCAAGACCGTAGAGTAACCTAGGATCCTAGAACCTCTAGTACCTCTAGATAATCTAGAGCATCTAGAAAATCTAGAAGAACTAGAAGAACTTGAGAAACTAGAAAAAAAACAAGAGACAATGAAAACTCCTAAATCACTCATCACCGCTGCGCTGCTGGCCACTCTCGTGGCTGGCTGCGCCAGCGATGCTCTCGTCAGCCCCGCGGAGACCCTGGAGCCCCTGACTGAAGCCGACGCCATCGGATTCGGGAGCATGACACGCGCCAAGACCCGTGTCACCCACGAGGAGTCCGCAGAACTGCTCGGCAAGAAGTTCTGGGTCTACGGTACCAAGACCAAGGGCACTACCACCAGCCCCGTCTTCGACAACTACCTCGTAGAGTATTCCGCCAATACCGCTGGTGATTCCCCCACCAACACCCACGACTGGGAGTATGCCGGCAAGACCTCCAAGAAAGGTGCCGTACAGGGCGTCAAGTACTGGGACTACAGCGCAGACCGCTTCGACTTCGTCGCTGCTGCCGGTCTGGCTGCCAGCGAGACCATCGAGAGCACCAGCAAAGGCATGCGCATCAACGTCACCGACGCTGCTGCCATGACCCAGATCTATGTCGCCGACCGCATCACCGCCACGCCCACAGCACAGGCTGCTACCACCACGACACCCGCCACCAATGCCTACAAGGACGTCGTGCAGTTCCAGTTCCGTCGCCTCGGCGCACAGATGCGTATCGGTTTCTACGAGACCGTGCCCGGCTATGCCGTCAAGGACCTCATCTTCTACTTCATCGGCGCTCCCTCCGGTAGCCGCGAGCTCGGCGTGGGTGCTGCATTCCCCCAGAATGGTAAGTACACGGTGACCTACGACGACGCCACCAACGCTGCCAAGGTAGATTTCGCCGGCGCCGCCAACGAGCTGGCATTCTCCGGCAACTTCGGCAAGCTGGACTACACCTACTCCAACACACAGGAAGGTGTCGCCTCCAAGCCCTACCTCAACGTCGACGGTAAAGCTACCGACACACAGGTCAAGGCCTTCCTCGGCACCACCGCCACAACGGCCACCTTCGGAAAGGGCACCTACACCATCGACGGCAAGTCAGATCAGACCTCGGCCTACAAGCCCATCCTCCCCTATGAGGAGAACAGCCTGAAGATGCAGATCCGCGTGGACTACACCCTCATCGCTCTCGACGGCAGTGGCGACAGCATCCACGTCCGCGACGCTTGGGTCAGCGTTCCCGCCGACTTCCTGAAGTGGAAGCCCAACTACTCCTACACGTACCTCTTCAAGATCTCCGACAACAGCAACGGTTACACCGGCAACGGCGGTGGCGGCGCAATCACCACCGGTCCCGGCCGCGACCCGGATCCCGACAATGGCGGCGGTGACAACGACCCCGTCGTAGATCCCGGCACGGGCGAAGTGATACCTCCGTACATTCCCCAACCCGGCCATCCTCAGCCGACAATCCAGGATCCGGACTACCCCGACGACCCGACCAAGACCATTCCCAACCCCGCAGTACCGCTCGTCCCCAATCCTGCTTATCCTGCAGGACCTAAGGGTGACCAGCACGACCCCTCCAACCCCGTGCCCGTACCCACCATTCCCGATCCGGGCAACCCCGGCTCTGAGATTCCCGATCCCGAGAACCCCGCCAACCTCTTCCCCATCACCTTCGATGCTGTAGTCGTCGAGGCTGAAGGCAACACAACAACAGTCTACACCGTAGTCGACGGTACCGACAACAGTTCAACAACAGAACATTAAACCCTCAAAACACAATAAGACAATGAAAAAAATTAATCTCCTTCTCCTCGCCGCTGCCGGCCTCTTCATCGTCAGCTGCGCCAGCGACGACCTGGTAACAATTCCTCAGGACGAACCCATCCTGGAGACTGAGAGCCCTATCCTCTTCAGTACTTTCAAGAAGGGTGTGACCCGTGCTGATGTCACCGGTGCCGACGCTGCAAAACTCCTGGGCAACAAGTTCGTGGTATCCGGTAAGAAAGGTGCCACCACCGCTGCCACCGACGGTACAATCGTGTTCGACAACTACCTCGTTGAATGGGCAGAGAACACCGCCAACACCACGGAGTCCAACTCCAGCAACTGGGAATACGTAGGCAAGGGCCGCATCAAGCACGCCATTGACCACGGCATCACCAGCCAGACCATCAAGTACTGGGACTACAGCAAGGCTCAGTATGACTTCATCGCATGGAGCACAGGTACCAAGACCGCTATCTTCGAAGAACCTTCCACTGGTATTCCTGCAGGTAGCGTGCTTGTTTCGGCCATCGACCCCAACGCTACTGCAACTGCAGCCTACACCTTCTCGGGTTCCGCTGATGACCTCAGCGAATGCTACATCGCAGACCTCGTGACAGTGAAGAAGGCTGACTACGGCAATAAAGTCAACGACAACCCCGTCACCTTCAAGTTCCGCCAGCTCGGTACCAAGGTGCGTATCGGTATCTACGAGACCATCCCCGGCTATAGCGTCAAGAATGTTGAGTTTTACAGCGCTGCAGCTTCTGACGATGCATCTGCAACAGCTGCCAAACTGTTCACCACCTCTGCTAATGAAATTTTCACCGAGGGTGTCTACACCGTCACCTTCCCCGACGTGGATGGTGCAGCTACTGGCAACAATCTCGCTCACGTGGCCTTCGCTCCGAAGACCGGCACAACTCAAGCCACCACTGTGAACTGGGGCGGTCTGAAATACACCATCGCTGAAGAGGGCGAGAAGACTTCTGGCAACGTATTCCTTGGCCGTACATCCAACACCGCTTCTTTCGCAGGCGATGCTGATAAGAACTACTATGTTATCTTCCTCCCCAACGAGACAGGTACGAACCTCAACCTCCGCGTGAACTACACCCTCGAATCCATCGACGGTGGCGGTGAGGAAATCGTTGTGAAGGGTGCTACCGCTCAGGTGCCTGGCATCTACACCCAATGGAAGCCCGGTTTCGCTTATACTTATATCTTTAAGATTAGCGATAAGACCAATGGCTACACTGGTGCTTACGATCCCACACAGCCCGATAACACCACCGTCAACAGCGAGCCCGCAGGTCTCTATCCCATCACCTTCGATGCTATGGTCGAGAATGCTGAAGACAACGATGCAACCCAGGAGACCATCACCCTCGTCTCTACTCCCAGCATCACCACCTACCAAAAGGGTTCAACCGTGGTTAACGACAATGAATACAAGGCTGCAACTGGCCCCATCTTTGTCACCGTCAACGACGGTAACGCTGAATCCACTCCCGACCTGGCCAATGGCAAGCTCCAGACTCTTACTGACAAAGCTGCCCTCTACACCATCCCCGCTGGCAAGACCGAGGCTGAGGTTATCGATGCTCTGCAGATGCAGGACGACGATAAAGGTAGCTTCACCATCAAGGGACGTAGTGGACTGGGACTGACAGCAGCTACCTTCGAGCTGACCAACAGCGTAGAATACGGTGTTGATGGCAACGCTATCAGCGTAGGCACCGACCAGGCTGCCAAGTTTACAGCATCTTCTGCTGGCACCTATGCTTTCGTTTACACGAAGAAAGCTCCCACTGCAGCTAACGATGTCGTGAAGTACCAGGCTGTAGCATTCTCTGATGCCACCGTAGCCACCAAGTACCGCTACGACTACAAGGCTCCCGCTGCTACCGATGCTCAGAAGGATGTGAAGTACTTCGCTGTATCTGGTGGTGTTTACACCATGCAGACCCCCTTCATCGGTCAGGGTGTTGGTAACCTCTACCTCGATGCAGCTGGTAACCAGATCGCTTCCGGCTATGCCGTAACTGGTACCACCTACTATTACACTACCGACAATGGCATGAACTACAAGGCTGCTCACAATGTGGCTTATGCAGACTTCGCAGGTGCTACCGACCTCTACACCTTCGATGG
>CACXXT010000010.1:0-126256 GCA_902771725.1 uncultured Bacteroidales bacterium | reverse complement strand
TTACTACCAGAAGACCACAGATCCTACCCTCGGTGATATCTACACCTACTGCGTCATCCTGCCGCAGCAGACCACTGGCTGGTATGAGCTCGACACCAACACGTTCGTCGTAGCTAACGAGGCTGCTGCCGTGGCTGGTCAGACCTACTTCGACAAGTACGTCAAGAACGACGGTGTTTACTACGTTAAGGTTATTAAGGTACAGTAAATCTACACTAAGTCAAGTGGGGTTCGACTCCCCACTTGACTACGACAAGTGGAGTTCTTCGCACAAGGCGAAGCGAGCAAAGCTCGAGCGCGACTCCCCACTTGACTACCACCCCAATAACTCCGCGCGCGACGCGCTCAAAATATATAATGTATAAAGTAAATTTAATTAATAACCTCAAAACAATGAAGACAATGAAAAAACTTCTCTTCTTCGCAGCCGCCATCACGGTGATGGCCAGCTGCACCAGCGACAGCATCGTCGGTGAGGGCAACGAGCCCAAGAGCATCGGCGAGCCCAACGCTATCGCTTTCCGTTCCACCTTCAAGGGCACGACCCGTGCCGACCACTACGGCGCAGATGCAGCAGCTCTGCTGAACAACAAATTCATCGTAGGTGGCTTCAAAGGAGCCACTGGCACTTCCACGGTATTTGATGGTACTGGTGCAATCACCACTAACGGTGTCCCCGCCACTGGCATGGTTTTTGACAACTATCAGGTGAACTGGGCAACCAACACTGCAGGTACCACCCAGTCCAACACCTCTGACTGGGAGTATGTTGGACTTCCCTTCTTGGCTCCTTCAACACTTGTTAACTCTGATGGTGTTGTACAGTCTATCAAATTCTGGGATTACGCCGCTGACCAGTATGACTTCATCGCATATTCTACGGGTACTGCTACTGTCAAGACATCTGGTGACCCCGCAACAGGTGAGGTTGTGGTGAAAGCCATTGATGCAGCTAATGCTGGTAAGACAGCCGGTGCTTATACACTTCGTGGTGCTGCCGCTGATCTTGAAAAATGCTATATCGCAGACATGGTGACAGCTTACAAGACAGGTGCATCCATGACTCCTAAACAGCCCCAATTCCAGGATGAGATTCAGTTCCAGTTCCGTGCACTTGCCTCTAAGGTTCGTGTTGCTCTTTATGAGACCGTTCCTGGTTACTCTGTCAAAGACGTGAAGTTCTATGTTGATGGCACCACCGTCTTGAGTTCCACTGATGCAACCAAGAAAGTTGCTAATGCCACTCTCTTCACTACTGGTGATACTGACAAGGACAACTTCTACACCGCAGGTCAATATACCGTTTACTTCCCCACTATTGGTGCCAGCAATATTTCCAATAGCGACTACAACAAGGCTCACGTCATCTTTACTGCTGACACTAAGGGAACCACGAAGGATTTCTCCACTCTGAATTATACTGCAAAGCAGTACAAAGAGAAGACTACAGGTGACATCTGGCTCGGCCGTTCTTCCGCTACCGCATCGTTCGCTGGTGATGTAGCCAATAACTACTACCAGATTGCTATGCCTAACGAAGAAGGTACAGTCCTCGAGCTCCGCATCGACTACACGCTTGAATCTGTTGATGGTTCTGGCGAGGAAATCAAGGTCTATGGCGCCACTGCTTTCGTACCCGCTATCTATGCTGCTTGGAAGAGCAACTACGCTTACACCTACATCTTCAAGATCAGCGACAACACCAACGGTTGGACCAACAAGGCTGATGCAGCTCAGAACACTACTGATCCCAAAGGTCTCTATCCTATCACCTTCGACGCTGTCGTTATGGAAACTCAGGACTACACCCAGAGCACCATCACCACAGTTGCTACT
Source organism: uncultured Bacteroidales bacterium (assembly GCA_902771725.1). Lineage (GTDB taxonomy): Bacteria > Bacteroidota > Bacteroidia > Bacteroidales > Bacteroidaceae > Physcousia. Next base: position 124,420 of record CACXXT010000010.1, on the reverse strand, counting down.
CCCAGCATCACCACCTACCAGAAGGGTCATGTCTATGGTGACAATGAGTATGATGCAACAAAAGGTGATATCTTTGTTCAGGTTATGACCAATAGTACATTGGCTACAGACCTCAACACAAATGGTAAGCTCTATGAAGTTGCCGCTACCAATGCAAAAGATAAGGACGGTATCGTTTCCGAAGCTGAGATCATGGACGCTCTGAACATCGTTGAACTGGATGGCACAACACCCAGAAACGGTTGGACACTCACCGCAGCTACAACGACCTATCCTACCGCCATCCCCGGTGCCGATGGAAACAACATCACTGTGACTGCAAATACGGCTGCTGAATTCACTCCCACAGCTGGCAAGACCTATGCTTATGTTTACACCATCTCTACCGGCACTCAGAAGCCTGTTGGCATTGCCAACACGCTGACCACCAAGCCGGCAGACTGGAGCACAACGCTCTACTTCACCGACGAGACTTGCACGACTGCTGCTCCTGCAACCTTCGCTGCTGGTGTATACTACAAGAAGACCTATCTTGACAACCAGAACGCCTATGGCGTGAAGATTATCCGCGTAAAGGCATAACACACAAGACCAAGTGGGGAGCCTCAACCCCTCCCCATTTGGTTTCCAATCAAGAATAATAATTTTAACCGGTTAATTTTTTAGAGATTATGAAAAAGTATGTTTTACTCGCATCTGCTATCTTAGCATTTGCAAGTTGCGCCAGCGACAGCTTCACGGGAACGGATGATGCCGCTCGTCAAGCTCAAGGCGAAAAGCCCATCAGCTTCGGCTTCGATGTGCCCACTGCCACTCGCGCCGAAGGAGCAGCTGCCGCCACGAAGCTGAACAACCAGTTCATCGTGTGGGGCGAAAAGAATGAGACTACAGCTGCTCCAGCTACAGGTAATTTAGTATTCCCTGACTACAAAGTGGCTTACGGTGCTAACACCGCTTACACCACCACTTCCAACACAAAGGACTGGGAGTATGTAGCCTTAAGCTGGACTAGTGCAGAAGCTGCAAACATTACAGAAGCTTCTACAGCAGTCACAACAAACGTCCAGACCATCAAGTACTGGGACTATGCTGCAACCGACTACACCTTCACAGCTGTCTCTGCTAAACCCGCAGACATCTCTAGTGGTGCTGTTAAGATTAATAAGCTTACCTCTGGAACAAAGGTCTATGACAAGGGCTACGAAGTCACCGTCACCGATATGGCAGATCTCAACAGCCTCTACTTTGCTGACCGTGTGAATATTGCAAAAAGTGCAACTTATGATCGCACACAATCCAACCAATATGGTGGAAATGTCAAGTTCACATTCCGCAATGGCCTCTCTCAGATCCGTGTCGGTATGTATGAAACGATTCCAGGTTATGACGTTAAAGTTACCAAGTTCTACTATGCAACGACAGCCAATCCTGAATTCACTGCAATGACCACAGAGAACACCGCTAACTTCGTTGCTAATGTTCCCAATATCTCTCCGGATGTTGCAAATTCCAAGACTTCTGTCGCTGGTACTTTCACGGTGAAATACTACGATAATTCTGCTGCAAACACTACTGCCGGTATTGTTAATCATCCCACGATTTCCTTTACCCCGACCAATTCTTCTGACAGCAAGAATTTTATCAGCCTCGGTACAAATGTTTATAATACCACCCTTGCGGAGACGTCAGCCACTCCAACCTTCGATCAGACTACGGGTGCTTATACCACCGTATTCCCCCAGGAGGCTAACACTACCAACCTGAAGCTGAAGATTGACTATCAGCTGAGCAACACTGTCACTGGTGAGATTATCAACATCACAGGTAAGACCGCTGAGGTTCCTGCTCAGTACCTCCAGTGGAAGCCCAACTTCAAGTACACCTACCTCTTCAAGATCAACGACAACGACCTCTATCCCATCACCTTCGACGCTGTCGTCATCGAAGCAGAGAACGGTGAGGTTGAGTACATCACCACTGTCAGCGAGCCCAGCATCACCACTTATGCAAAGGGTTCGAAGGTTACCGTTAACAACGAATATGAAGGAGGTGAAAAGGTTTATGCTGTTGTTGAAGATGGTAGCAGTCTGGCTACTCTCTCCGCAGACAACATGAAGCTCTACACTGTAACCACAAGTGATGCAACCAACTTCCCGATCACCGAGGCTTCTGTTGCCGAGGCTATCGCAGAATACCCGTGTCTGACAACGGCAGGACAAACCGCTGCCAAGATTAAGTTCACTGCTAGCTCATTCACTTATGGAAAGACCATTATTGCCGAAGATGGTTCTACTGTAACCATGGATGCAAGCAACAATGTTGTTGCAGACTTCACAACTGCTGCTAGTACGGTCTATGCTATCCAATACATTAAGACTGCTGCGACCTACAGCACTGATGGAGGAAAGAATGACTATGACGCCACGACCTATGCAGCTGCAGGTACCCTTTATACTGACGCAGCTTGCACAACTGAGGCTACTGGATTTACATCTGGAACCACCTACTACAAGCGCACGGGTGTAACAAATGTTGGCACCTATGCTTACAAGATCGTAAAGGTTAAGGCTGCTCCTTAATTCTCTCTTAGTCAAGCGGGGTTCTTGCAGTAGCAAGCGAGCATAGCTCGAGCGCGACTCCCGCTTGACTCCCACCCAAAAGCTCGCCGAGGTTCTTGCAGTGGCAAGCGAGCATAGCTCGAGCGCGACTCTCTCGGAGGGCAACACAAACCAAGTGGGGTTCGACTCCCCACTTGGTACCTAAAATAAAATAATGTACCCGCGCGCACACGAGGCCGGGCCTCAGTGCGAAAAGATAAAAGAACAATGACCAAGAAGAAGAGTCATATCATAGGAGAACTCCTGGCCCTCACCCTCCTTGCCGCCTGCTCCAGCAGCGACCCCGTGGAGCCCAACCCCACGCCGGAGCCGGAGCAGCAGAAGGTCATCAGCTTCAGCGGCAGGATGCATGACGAGGAGGCAGTCACCCGTGCTGTCACGGGACTCGAGGACGTGTTGACAGGCGACAAGACCTTCCAGGTCTGGGGCTACAAGAACGACGCGGCCACTGGCAATGACTACACCAGCTATCAGGCCGTGATGCCCAACTTCACCGTCAAGTGGGGCGCCAACACCGCCTACACCACCACCTCGAACACCGACGACTGGGAATACGTACACCAAGGTGCCACCGCCGCTCAGCAGGCCGAGCAGACCATCAAGTACTGGGACTTCGGCGCCAAGGCCTACCGCTTCTTCGGCTACGCCCTCGGCAAAGATACCCCCGCAGACCCATTGACCTCTGCCCCTGCCGTTACCCACGCATCGGTGGCTGTGGGCAGTGGTTCTACCCCCTCCGCCGTCACCTTCTCCGCCGCCGTCGATGCCTCCACGGATGCCAACATCGACGCAGCACCCTACTTCTCCCGCCTCTGGTTCAGCAACGGCAACCCTGCCACTTACCCCGACCGTCAGTTCGGACAACCCGTGGTGCTGCAGTTCCTGAAGCCCTTTGCCCGCGTGCGCTTCATGTTCACCTTCGTCGAGGGCCTCAACATCGGTCACGAGAAGCTCGGACATATCGCCTTTGGCCCATCGGAGAATCTTGACAACGGCGATGAAAACGATGTGAATATCAACACCGCAGGCACCGTCTCCGTCAGCTATCCCCTCAAAGGAACAGCTACGACTGAGACGTGGACTACAGCCCCCACGTCAGGCTTCAAGAAATTCCTCATCGACTACTACGAGGAACTAGATCCCGGCGATATACCATCCGGCGTCACCGTTGACCCAGGCCTTTACACCTGGCCCAATAAGCCTAAGACGTGGTACACCGTGCTCCCCAACTCTTCCCAGGGCAGCTACACGGCTCAGGTATCAGTGGTATCCGAGGAAATCAAGAGTGTCGTCATCCCTGCAGAGTACATGCAGTGGAAGGCCGGCTACGAATATACCTATAAGTTCAAGATCACCGAAACGGGTGGCATCACCATCGACATCGTCCAAGTGGCCATCAACGACTGGGGTAATAAACAATCCAGCGATCACACCGTCTATAACTGGTAAGAAACTATGAGTAAGAAAGCTACTATAATCTCCAATTGCTCTAGAAACTCTAGAAGTTCTAGAACCTTTGGCAGCCTCATCCTCCTGGCCGCCCTGCTGCTGACTGCCTGCCAGAGCGATACCGAAGATGTGCCTGTCGACAGCCGTCCACGTACCACGGTGGAGCTGTTGTCTTACTCCACTCCCTTCCTCGAAATAGCGCCCTGGAGCACCCGCACCGATGCTAACAACGATGGTTACGACGATACCACGAAGCTTCCCAATGGATATCAATCATACGAACAACTCCATCCCCACGCCTCCACGGACGACAGCACCATCGGTGTCTTCATGACCCCCGAAGCTACCAACCCCGCAGGAGATTTCATCTACCAGGGCTTGGATAATGGCGTCAGCGTTTGGAAATCCACCATCGTCGTGGAGAAGGACAAGCAATATTGGATCTACGGCTTCATGCCCCGCAGCGGTGCGGAAAATGCCACCATCTCCCCATTGCCCACAGCCGATATCAGTGGCGAGGACCAAGGCTATGCCGAAGGCGCCGTCATCACCCTCAACAACTACGAAGCGCTGACGACGGCCGACGTTTCGGTCATCGTCGGTCTGCGCTGGGCCTCAGAGGATGAGAAGATGAATGACACAAAGACCAACAACGTTCCCCTCGGCAATTTCAGCTATACAGGCAGGGACGAAGGTAACAACCGCCTCTTCGTCCTGCTGAAGCACATCTATGCCGGCCTGCATTTCGCCACCAAAGTTGACCCCACCTATGCCGCCCTGCGCACCATCAGGATTACGAAGGTGGAGCTCACCGCCGTGAACATCATGCCCACGGTAAATCTCGAGATTACGCTCACCGCCAACAGCGATGGTACAGACCCGCTGACAAACGTCGAATACCTCTCGACCTCAACTCCTGTGGAAAACAAGACCATTGCGCTCTACGAAAAGACGAACGAGCAGGACGACCTCGGAGTTAAAGTACCCGTGAACGACTACTACGACTTCCTCGGCTGTCTGGTGCCGGCTGCCTCCAACAACTTTGTCCTCAAGACCACATACGATGTCTATGACAATAATATCACCACGGAACATCCTAATGGTAACCTCATCCGCAAAGGCTGTGTGGCTGAAAACCAGATTAGATCAGGCATCGTTAATAATTTCCCGATCCTGCAGGCCGGTGAACTCTTCACCGTCAGGTTGCTCATCAAGCCCACGTTCCTCTACGTGCTCTCGGAGCCCGACCTCGACAACCCAACGATTACAATTAGCAATTAAAAGGCCCCTCTCCTACTCTCCCCGCGGGGGCGAGAGATGGGATAGTTGAAAATTGAAAAAGATAATTGAAAGTTGAAAGTTATGATAACCGCCGCCATAAGAAAAATAGCATCTATAGTTTCTAGAGTATCTAGATTGTCTAGAGCTTCTAGAGTCTCTAGACTATCTAGAGTTTCTAGAACTTCTAGAGCTTCTAGAGTTTCTAGAGCATCTAGATTGTCTAGATTGTCTAGAGCCTCTAGACTTTCTAGAGCCTCTATAGTAGTATCCCTGCTCCTTGCACTTTTCGTACCCCAGGCCCAAGCCCAGGTCACCATTGGCGGCAGCGTCTATGGTGGTGGCAACGAGGGCGACACGGACGGCAATACCACCGTACACATCCGAGGCGCCCAGGTCCACGATGTCTTCGGCGGCGCACGAATGGCCAACGTGGGTGGCAGGACATTTGTCAATCTCGACGGTGAACATGCCACCGGCGACATCCTCATCGTCAACGTCTATGGCGGCAATGACATCTCGGGAACCATCGGCTCCACTGTGGACCCCAACGACACCGATGTGGATGAAGTACCCACAGAACTGACCGAGGTGCTGAGAGGCTCCGAGACCAAGGAGACGGATCCCGAAAAGAATGCCATCGACAACTCCTGGACCACCTTCATCCGCTCCAGCCGTTCGAAGAAAGCAGATGGACATGAGGATAAGGCTATCGTTGTCGGCCGAACCTTCGGCGGCGGCAACGGTGACTACTACCACAAGAAAATCGCCGATGACGACTATAGAATCTATCGCAGCGAGAACGACTATAAGACAAATCCCGAATCATACGTCGCCAAGAATGCCACAGGGTTCACCAGCCCCAACCTTCCCAAGACTTATCTGGAACTGCTTGGCGGGGAGCTGTGCCACGTCTATGGCGGCGGAAACAATGCCACGGTGACCAAGAATACCACTCTCTGCATCAACAACGAGAGTGAAGACCTCCTGAAGGTCAGTATGCAATACGCTGCAGTAACAGGAATGCAGACAGCAGAAGTGCTAGCCTATTTAGCAAATATGGTTGAGCTGAACCAATTCCAGTCCAACCTTGAACGCTACGACTACACCTTTGCCCGTATCTTCGGCGGTAACAATAAGACCCCGATGTCCATCATGCCCACCTGGAACATCCAGCGCGGCCGCATCCGTGACATCTACTCTGGCGGCAACGAGGGCAACATGACGAGTCAGCACGGATTGTTACTTGATATCAACCCGCTGGCAAAGTACAATCCAAACGAGAACCTGTACATCCATAATGTCTATGGCGGCTGCCGCCGTGCCGACGTGGATCCGAAGACCGATGGAGGCCAGACTCCTACAAGTATTGAGTTACCCAAAAGTCCTGAATACTCCAATTACAAATTCCCCGAAGGCTTTTCGGCACGAACCATCATACGTGGCGGCTACGTCGTCAATGTCTATGGCGGTAACGACATCTCCGGTCATGTCTTCGGCGGCGATGCCGTAGGTATCTACTCCACCGTGTATGGCGACGTCTATGGCGGCGGCAACGGCTCCTACTCCTACACCGACAATTCCGAGCTGGGTGCCATGCCTGCCTTCCAGGATTATTATTATAATCCGGATTCTGTAGAGGCGAAGGAACGTGTATATAGCAAGAATCCCTCTTTTACACTCCCCCAGGACTATCGCTCTGTCGAAGCACTGAATATCTTCCGCCCCAACGCCGAACAGGTTTCCCTTCTCGTGCGTGGTACGGATGCCGAGCATCCCACCATCATCAAGGGTTCCGTGTACCTGGGCGGTAACAGCGCAACGCTGACGAGGAAGAGGGACTTGCCCGCCAACGTTAACCCGAAGGTGGAACTGAAAATCGGCTCCCACGTGATTATCGACAAAGTGTTCCTCGGCAACAACGGCGAGAACATGGTAACGGAAGACATCCTGAAGCTGTATGGCGGAAAGGTGAACGCATCCGGAGAAGTCGGAACCAGTGAAGAGTATAGCTACGACTACAGCCAGATGCAACTGAAGACCAGCAAGGAGACCTTCGCCAGATACATGAATGGCTGTGCCATGGAGCTACACCCGAGCGTAATCTTTGAGCAGACTTCCAATGGCGACCCGTATGACTACATTAACTATTCCACATACTTCGGTTCATTCTACTGCGGCGGCAACCGTGGTAGCATGATCTGGAGAGGCACCAACACCATTAACTTCGACAAGGACGTCATCATCTTCGATAAGTTCGTGGGCGGATGCAACAACGCCAACATCGAGGAAACAGCTTACAATGCGTACTACAACGGTGGCATGATCGGTGCTCCCGAAGAGCAAGGTCCCTTGGGTATGAAGGAAGGCAATGCGGCCAACGGTGCCATCAGGGACTGTCTGATCCTGAACCTCCGAGGACTGAAGATTCAGCCCAAGCGCTGGGTGGACGACAACGATCCTTCAAAGGGCCTGGAGTGGAACACCTTCTGCTACACAGGCGGCGATGATGAAGATGCCCCGGCACTCAGTGGAAATAAGACCATCAACAGAAATGTTGCGGAAGACTCCCATGACTTCGACCGCCGACTGCGAGGCGGCAACATCTATGGCGGCTGCTATGAGTCGGGACGTATGAACGGCAATGTGGTCATCAACCTCCTCGACGACATCATCGACAAGGACATGGTCTTCGACGTTGTCACCAAAGCAAGTCCAGTCCTCTACGCGAATGACGAATACACCATCACGAAGCGTAACTCCGGCGTCATCCTCGACGAACAGGGTATGGACCCGCTGGGCATGGCCCTGAACGTCTTCGGTGCCGGATACGGAGCAAAGTCTGAAGTCTGGGGCAGCACGACAGTGAACCTGAAGAAGGGATTCACCTTCCAGATCTTCGGCGGCGGACAGGAGGGTGTCATCGGCCAGGCACGTGAAGACTTCGCCGGAACAGCCTTAGGAACTATCACTGCCAATGACTATGAGTTCAACGGCAAGCACTACTTCTACGATCCTCGCTTCAGCACCTACATCAACATGGATGATGAAGATAACATCCCCGGCAATGTCGATAACAACGTAGCGGAGACGGTGTTCATCTACGGCGGCAGCTTCAAGGCCCCCATCGCCGGCAACACCCGCATCAACCTGGGCGACGGCCGTCTGTTCAACACCTTCGCCGGGTCCTGTATTGCCGACATCCTCGGACATACCGAGACCTATGTGGGCGTGGGTATCAACAAGGACGGCAGCCCCGTCACCGGCTTCCCCTACGTGAGCGACCATATCTACGGCGGCAACGACGTCGGCGGCAAGATCCTGGGCGAGTCTATCAAGGGAGCAAACGGTGCCGACTGCGACTTCACCAGCCGTGTGAGAGAAGGCATCCGCTCCAGCGTATACCATCCTTCGACGACCGTCAAGGCATCTGCCTACATCGAATACTCTCAGGGCCACATCGTCAACATCTTCGGCGGTGCCTATGGTGACTACGACTATACCGATCCCAAGTACCGCGAGTACTGCGATGCCGAGGGCAACAACATCGGCACGTTCTCCAAGCCCCGTCTGGGCAACGCCTTCATCAATTTCAAGCCTATCAGCAGCAACAATGAGCTGAACACGGTAGCCGAGATCTTTGGCGCCGGCCAGGGACAGCACTACGTGATCGACCGCGACGTGATGCAGGAACGCAGCTACATCCTCATCGACATCCCGCAGAACATGACGCAGTTCGAGAACACGGCCGTTTTCGGCGCCGGAGCCTTCGGAGGAGTGGGCATGGAACTCGACTCCACCGACGTGGCAGCCCAGCCGGACCTGGCTTCTGCCGTCATCGACCTCTTCCGCGGACAGATTAAGAACGTCTATGGCGGAAGCTACAACGAAGGCGTCACCCGCCGCACCGTGGTCAACGTTCCTGCGGGTTCCACCATCACCGCCAACAACATTTTCGGCGGCGCCTACGGTGAAGACGAGCGCTACCCGTGCGACGTGTATGAATCCAACGTGAACTACAACGCCAGCACCGAAATCACCGGCGGCATCTACGGCGGCAACAACAACGCCCGCCGCACCATCTATGCCAACGTGAATATCGGTGCCACCGTCTGGTCCAACAAGGCCGGCGGCTATCAAGGCTACGTCTATGGTGCCGGAAAGGGTGCAAAGACCTGGGCCGAGTATACCAATGTGAACATCGGCGACGGCGGTGTGGTCTACAAGGCTTTTGGCGGCGGCGATGCCGGACAGGTGCTGAACGAGCTCTCCCTGAACGAGAAGAAGCGCCTGGCAGAAGCCGAGTCAGACCCGGACAAGAAAGGGCTGGACATCACCATCGGCGGCGACTACCACAACTGTGGCCTGCGCGCCGAGCACCTTCCGTTCACCGAGCTGGCACTGGATATTGAAGCCGGCAGGACAAAAGACTTCTATCATAAGAAAGAGAAATACAACACCAACGTCCACATCCAAAAAGGCGGACTCGTCACGGGCTATGCCTACGGCGCCGGCTATGGTGAGACTGCCACCGTCAGCGGCACCACCTACGTCGACCTGCTCGGCGGCACCGTGGATAGGGATATCTACGGCGGCGGACAGGGAGGTGACGTACGTGACCTCTACGGCCTGAAGACCTTCACCGCCACCGCCAACGCCTACGTCAAGGGCGGCATGGTGCGTAACGCCTACGGCGGCGGCTATCTGGGTCCCGTGGGCTACCATTCCGGAGACGTCCTTGCCTCCACCACCGGCGATGTCCTCGCACGCAGCAACGTCGTCGTCGGCGTGCTGCCCGAGAAGTTAGAGACTCCTTCTGGCACAGACCCCGACTACCATTTCTATCATGGCGTGCCCTCCATCACACGTAATGTCTATGGCAGCGGCGAGGGTGGTAGTATCTACGGCTCTGCCCACCTGACCATCAACAACGGCTACGTGGGCTACCGCTATACCTCCGACGCCAGCGACGTTGCCTCAACCACGAAGTTCGACGAGCGCTATGTGGAAGAACTCGACGACCCGGGTCTGGGCGAGAGCGCTTCCGCCAATGCCATCGAGCAGGCCGGCAATGCCTTCGGCGGCGGATACATCGCCAACAGCTATGTCGATACCACCTATGTTACCATGTACGGCGGGCACCTGCGCGGCAGCCTCTTCGGCGGCGGCGAGATCGGTCCCATCGGGCGCGGCTCCAGGAAGGATCAGCCCAACCCCGACACCGCCAAGCCTACGATACGAATGGGTGGCTCCACGCACGTATACCTTTATAATGGCCATGTCCATCGCAGCGTCTTCGGCGGCGGCCGCGGCTACGACAGCTGGGGCGGCGACGGCACCAAGTTCATGACGGCAGCCCAGATCAATGCCTCGGACTTCTACACCAAGGGCTTTGTCTTCGGCAACACGGATGTCAACATCCGCGGCGGCATCGTGGGCACGACTGAAGGCGTGGGCAACGGACTGGACGGCGACGGTAACGTCTTCGGCGGCGGCGACGTGGGATATGTCTATAGTGCCACGGGCGAAAAGGTGGGCTCAAATCCCAACAACATCCAGAAGGAATCTGCTGATGACAACGAGAACGGCCTGCCCGTTGACGGCGGCGGTTTCTACTACAAGAACGGTAACATCAGCAACGGCATGACCGTGGACTGCTCCGTCGATGTGGCGCCTTACTGCCAGGTGCTGCAGGGACAGAGTCTCACGCTTCCCAAGCTTCAGACAGATGCGGACGGCAACTTCGTCAGAGAGACGTCCGGGGATAACAAAGGTTATCCAGTGAAGGTCGCCGGACAGACCGTCACCTTCAGCGAATACGAATACGTACCCGTGGAATACCTGGACCTCCTGAGCAAGGCAACCGCCGACTGGAACAAGATAGACTACGAATCCGGTATCGTCATCCACAACGCCGTCTTCGCAGGCGGTAACGTCTCGGTAGGTAGCGACCAGGTGTTCGTGAACTCAAACACCGTCTTCGGTAATGCCACGGCCGCCCTGCGCGACGTCTATCACCGCGACCTGATCACCGTCGGTACGGAACATATCGGAGGTCTCTACGGCGACGGTAACCTTACCTTCGTCGATGGTTTCCGCGAACTGAACATCTCCAACTACGGCACCGACTTCTACGGCCTCGAGGACAAGATTACCCTGGAGCAGTACCGTCAGAAGAGCGACCGCGAACGTGCCTACTTCCAACTGGAGTATGAGTGCCAGCAGACATTCACTTACAACGAGAAGACCTACACGGAGGGAAACAGACTCAAAGAATCCGAATACGAGGAAATCTTCGAGGGAACAGACTATTACGGCAACGAAGCCTATTGGAAGGAAGCCGGCTTCTGCTCGCTCTATGCCGGACGTCTGCTGAACACCGTGCAGCGTGCCGACTTCGTGGGTGTCTGGGGCAGCCGTATGGTGCTCCAGGGTGCCCGCGACCGCGTGCCCGAGAAAGCCGACTACACCAACTACACCATCAACCGTGTGGGCGAGGTGTCCCTGAACTGTTCGAAGACACAATGTAGCGACGACACGGCCGAAGAAGATATGTTGCACGGCAACTACTTCGGTATCTACAGCATCGTGAACTACCTCGGCAACCTCACCAGCGATGTCACATTCAACACCGTACGTGTCACAGACACCAAGGACGAGGTAGGGACTGGCAACAAGATAACAGTCGACGGCAAGCCGTATGGAACCGCTACCTACTGGGACTGGAAGAAGAGCCAGGCCAAGGAGCAGAACCGCAACAACGGTACGAGTAAGAATATGGTAGCACTCGCCTCCGGCGTCTATCTGGAAATCATCAACGAGTCCAGCGAGACGTCGGGCAACACCGACTGGGGCTACGTCACGGGTGTGATTGAACTGGACCTCATCAATGTCATGCAGGGACTCGGCGGCGGATATGTCTATGCCAAGAACGAGCACGGCACAGCACACCATCATCCTAGCTGGAACAAGGTCACCATGTCACCCTATAACCTGTTCGCCGTGACCTACAAGCGCTACACCTACGACACGGTGACAGCAACAGATGAAGTAGAGACCTCCGGTAACTTCATCCATAACACGAAACGCATTATCGACGACTGCTACCCCCTCGCCAACAGCTTCTACGGGGAAGGGAAGGTGGCCGCACACTACTGGTACATCAAGGGTAGCATCTACGTCTATGACCAGTACATCTCCGCCTTCACAGGTTCTGCCACGGCCTACAGCAAGAATATCAGCCTGCCCCTGACCATCACGGCCAACGCCCACGGCAAGCTGACGATGACGGAAGTGCAGCCCAACCTCTATGCCTACTACGCTGACTACAACAGCACAACCCACACCGGAACACGTCTGGGTCTGGGTGAGAACGAGAACTTCGTGGCCAACAACATCACCTACCACCTCAACGACCCCATCACTTACTGGGACTATGAGATGCTCAGCGATGAGGACAAGAAGAAGTTCGTCTCCGAGACCTACACCGTCATCGACTCCTGCATGATCAACGGTACGCTCTACCCGAAGGGATATACCATGCTGCAAGCTGAATACGACACCTTCACGGGCACACCGGAGGTCAAGATCAAAGACATCGACACCGGCGGCTTCATCGTTGACCCGGACGGCATCAAGAACTTCAACTACATGGTGCGCCTCTCCAACAACCTCAGCCACGACACGGGCTATGTCCTCACCTACAAGGTAGACAACCCGATGGTGTGGGACCAGTACTACACCAAGAATGACCTCTCTGAGAAGAAGAACACCAAGCAGTATACCGATGCCAACGAGCCGACAGGCTATATCGAAGGTGCCACCTACCGCCTGACGGACACCAATCCCGGTGTCTTCGGACAGAAAGAATATGAAGTAGGTTCGATCATCGACGAGTCTATCCAGTCCACCTACACGGAAATACCTACAACTTACCGTAATGCGCTTACCGACCAGGCAACCTTCGAGACCGCCTATGTGGTGAAGCAGGAACTGGTGGTGAATGACAACAACGGTGCCGAGCATCATATCTATCCGGGTGTGGCCATCGCACAGTCTGAATATTCGAACAACTGGTCATCCATCAGTAGCAAGGTGGCTCCGGCGCTGGTCATCACCAGCACCCTGGAAGTCACAGCCCAGAATATCCTCTACGCCGGTGACCTCTACTCGGTAGACCAGCTGAAGGCATTCATCAAGGAGGCCAAGGGCTATACCAACGACAGCGACGTTGATACCTACTTCACCAACAACAGCAGCTACTACGCCAATGCATACTACTGCTCCACTGCTGGAAGTTACGGCGGCAACCTCTACTCGCCCAGTGTTGCCTACCCGGCTATCGATGCATGGAGCTCCATGTCGGAAGCAGACAAGGCTCACTTCGCCTTCAACTACGATGCTCTCGACCTCCTGATTGATCCTACGTATGCCAACATCATGACCCGATACGACGGCCCCAACGACCCGAAGATCTATTCTCCGGTCACGCCCGTAGATTATCAGGCCAAGCTGACAGGTGCTACGTCCATCACTTACACGAAGCCCGATGGTACGACCACCGTAACGATCACCAATACTCAGGAACTCTCCCGCGAGGAGTTCGAAGCCATCCCCAACGAACGCTACCACTATGCGCCCATCACGGTGACAAAGCCCGACTCCACGTACTATGTGGTGAACACCGCCTTCATCCGAGGCGATATGCCCTACAGCGTCGGTCAGGGTATCTCGGAGCAGCTCTATAACTCACTCACTCCTGATCAGAAATTGAAAGTGGATGATTTGGACTTCAGTGCAAAAGCGCCCGGAGCTTCCAAGGAAAGTCCCGTCACATTCTACTACTGCCGCGATTCCTACACGGTCAACGAGAATGGTGAAGGAGTAACCGTGAAAGATGTCTTGGATAATGAAGAAATAACAAGCGGTAATACAGTACCTGTAGGCTTCATCATCAATTCAATTAACTACAAGGATTTGCCCAACAAGACGGTAGATGATGATCAAGAAAAGCAACTCTTCACCATCTATGGCCGCACGCCGATGGAGACCTCCACGCTCATCGTGTCCCGCGAATCGGACATCCTCGACCTCAGCAAGGACAAGGTGATCACCGTCATGTTCACCTATGAATACGAAGAGAGCGACGAAGCCGGCGTGCACATCACGCCCATCACCGAGCGCCATATCGTAAACATCCACCTGCAGTTCAAGAGCGGCGTGCCCGAGATAGGCCAGCTCTCCAAACCCAACACCGTGCTGCCAGGCACCACGGTGGGTCTGAAGGTGCCGAATGTAGAACCCGGAGCATTTGAGGTTCTGGGATCCGGATGGGAACTCTTTACCAACCTGCCCGATGCCACCAGCCACAAGAACGGACAGCCGTACGTCAACAACGACACGAAGATGTTCTGGTATCAGGACGGCTACTACGTGGCCTACTACGCCAAGACCTATCTGGGCAAGACCTACTCCAACTCCGTACAGTTCTCCGTGGCCAACTACCACGACCTCGACCAGGTGATGCTGGACAAGGAGAACCACATGTTCCTTGACCACAAGGATGCCCACCGTCAGCGCGACCCGAAGATCTACATCGACAACCGCGACTGCACCTCCGATGCCACAAAGAACGAACTCGACCTCTTGAAGGACTTCTTCGACCTGTCGCTGCAGCCCAAGCAGTACAACCAGCAAGACGAGTCTGTGCCCATCGCCAATACCGGAGCCCTCAGCGGACACCACGGCGTGAACACCGAATTCATCGGAGCCTCGAAGAACCTGCAGTTCTACCTCCGCAGCGACATCGCACCGAAGGCCTACACCTCCTGGACGCCCATCGGCACCGACGAACACTGCTTCGAAGGCACCCTGCACGGCGACGGCTACACCATCAGCGGTCTCACCAACTCGCTCTTCCACAAACTCTGCGGCGAGGTCTATAACCTCGGCGTCACCGGCGACTTCACCACAGCAGGTATCGTGGATATCGGCACTGGATATGTGGAGAACTGCTGGATCAAGAGCAGCGACACGACCACGGAGCGCCCGGCCGGCGTACAAGCCGTCTTCGGCAACCCGTCGGACACCCACGGAACACAGGTCGTGAACTGCTACTATCCCGAAACGAATGTATATAAAGTAGAATCGCACGACCGAGGCAGCGCACGCAAGATGCCGCTCAGCGCCTTCTACAACGGCGAGGTGACCTACGACCTCAACGGCTTCTACCTCAACAAGCGCTACTTCGACCAGGCGCTGAGCGAGACGGGCAATAAGCCTTATGGATTCTGGCGCGCCAATGGCGACGGCACCCTGCCCACGACGCCCGAGACGAAGTACTACACTCCCGCCTACTCCATCTACCCGCTTGACAGCGAGCGTGCCGGCGACAAGACCTTCGGATACGTCGAAGACCGCTATGCCGACGGAGACTACATCTATGCCGGAGGTACGATTCCCGAGAACAAGGACGTACGTTTCAACCCCGCCAACAGCAAGTACTATCCCATCTGGCCGGATGACTACCTGTTCTTCGGACAGCGACTGACGTATGACTACCTGACTGTCGACCGTGCTCATCAGGAGACACCCTCGCACATCAACAAGTCCAACACACGTCTGACCAGCGTTTCGACGGCCAACAACCGCGTCTATCGTGCTCCGGCTTACTTCCAGAGCAAGGTGATGGGTGTGGCACACTACAACCCCTATGCCGTCTTCGCTCCGTACAAGAGCGGCGATCCCACCACCCTGGCCTACCCGAACATGACCGCCATCGACTTCACCGGCGGCAACGGAGATGTCACCGACTATCCCACCATCAGCACGTCAGACTACAAGCAGGGCCTGCAAGGCAGCAACTTCTTCCCGCCGTTGCTCGACAACGACGGACTGGAAGCCCTGCGCAACTTCGGACTCACCAAGAACTGGCTCGTCTATACGCCCAAAGCCATCGATGACAATGCCACCGCGGCCGACAGCAAGACCAACGACGTGGTAATCGACTACCTCGTGGATCCCGTCTACACCGAGACCAACGCCACCTACCGCAACGTGGCGCCGAAGGATATTCAGGACATCCACGGACATGCCGTGGTGAAGATGGGTACCGACACCTACACCGCTCCCGGCAACCATTTCCTCGTCGACCTCCAGGACTTCAACGCTCCGCTCGCCTACACCTTCGCTGAAGGACAACGTATGTGGTACCAGCGCAAGCCCGACACCTATGTCGACAGGGTCAAGGGATGGGAAGGCATCAGCATTCCATTCGCCGCAGAAGTCGTCACCACAGACACCAAGGGTGAAATCACGCACTTCTACAGCGGTAGCCAGAACAGCTACAACGACACCAACACCAAGTGGGGTCATGAGTACTGGCTGCGCGAGTTCACCGGCAAGGTCAAGGTGTCCACAGATCCCGACCCGGAGGTATTCCAGGGTAACTTCGAATATCCCAGCACGCAACCTGCGATATTTGCCGGAACGGCGTACAAAGACAAGAACTACACCAACACCTATCTCTGGGACTACTACTACAAGGAATCCGACTTGCCGCGCCAGGACAAGAACACCGACATCTACCAGCAGAACTACTACAGTACGTCGCACACCTACCCGGCATACGCCTACTCGGCCGCTGCCAAGCCCTACATCATCGGCTTCCCCGGCACTACGTACTACGAGTTCGACCTCAGCGGTAACTTCGTGGCCAACATACCTTATAATGAGATTGGCAAGCTGAGGCAGCAGACAATCACCTTTGCCTCGCACGTGTCCTCGAATTCGAATCCCGTCAGCATCGCCGTCAGCGACGACGAGATGATAGCAGCAGCTGTCACACCCACGGGTACGAACTTCACCTTCACACCCAACTACCTGACGAAGGAGGTGGCAGCAGGTGCCTACATGCTCAACAACGATGGCAGCCGCTACGACGTCACCACCGATGCCACGGCTGGCGTGCCCTTCCGCCCGTACTTCACCAAGACAACCGGCGGCGTCAAAGGCAACAATGAAGGAGGCGTCAAGCACATCACCTTCAACCGTCTCGACAGCCAGCTCGGCAACGACGAGGAGCAGCCCGACATCAACGACCGCCTCGATGGCGAGCTCATCGTCAAGGGCAAGCGCGGACGCATCATCGTCACCTCGACCTACAACAGCGATACCAACGTTCACATCGTCAACGCCGCAGGCGCCCTCATCCGCACCTTCACCCTCGCTCCGGGCGAGACCATGGAGACCAACGTCGCCGCCGGCGTCTACATCGTCAACAAAACAAAGATTAGCATTAAATAAGGAATAGTGCCCTGCGGGCTCCCCCCCGCAGGGCACCTCCTCAAAACAATGTTCTCGCCGCCCCGCGGCACCCCCCTTCAAAAAGCAGTGTGCTCGCCATCCCGGCGGCGCCCCTCTTCAAAAAGCAGTGTGCTCGCCTTCCCGGCGGCCCCTCCTCAAAAAGCAGTGTGCTCGCCGGTTTTCCCGGCGAGAAAGAAAAAATGGAAAAGCAGAACCCCACCCAGCACAGCATGACCCGCCGCGCAGCGGCTCATGACTACACCCGACCGGGCATCTACCACATCACCCTGCATGTGGCAGATGACCTCGGCCACCCCCTCGGTGCCGTGGTGGGCAACCTCAGCGCGCCCGATGGCAGCGCCGATGCACCCCGCATCGCCCTCTCCCCCCTCGGGCAGATGGTGGAGCACGAGCTGCTCCACGCCATCACCGCGCACTACCCCATGATCACCATCCAAGATCACATCGTCATGCCCGAGCACATCCATTTCCTGATGGTAGTACAAGACAAGATCCTAAGCCGCAATGGCACGACCATGCACCTCGGGCAGGTCATTGCCGGATTCAAGAAAGGATGTAACCGGCGGTTCTGGGAAATGACTGGGCAGACGGCAGGATACTGCGACGGGAAAACCGCCGCACACACTGCCCCCATCACCTCCCCCGCCCCCGCAGGCATCATCTCCCCCGCTTCCTCGGGCATCATCTCCCCCGCCCCCGCAGGCATCCTCTCCCCGAATCCCGCAGGCATCATCTCCCCTGCTTCCTCGGGCATCCTCTCTTCCGCAGGCATCCTCTCCCCCGCCCCCTTTGCGGTGAGTGTGCCCGGCGGTTTTCCCGCCGGATACAAGGTACCCAGTTCCGCCCGCAGCGGGAATCATCCCCTCTTCGACCCCGGCTACTGCGATGTCATGCCTGTGGATGCGGCGCAGCTGGCGACCCAGCGGCAATACATCGCCGCGAACCCGCGCTGCCGCCTGCTGCGCCAGCAGCTGCACCTCCGCCCCGAGCGGGGCAGCATCTCCACCGCGCTCTTCCCCGCCGCCCTCCGCGGCTACCTGCAGCGCGAATGCCCGCCGCACCTCGTGACAGCCGATGCGCTGGCCTCCCTGGAGTCCCGCCTCCTGCTGTCCCCCGACGGCAGCATCACCTGCGACACCTTCGGCGACCGCGCGCTGCTCGCGCGCCGCCTCCTGCCCGTGGTCTGTCACCGCAAAGATGCTTCCCGCTTCGCAGCCCATCGCTCACGCTGCCTCGCAGAGGCGGCCCGCGGCAGCGTCCTCATCAGTGCCCGCATCGCCAAAGGCGAACAGGCCATCATCGACGAAGCCCTGCGGCGCGGCTTCCCCGTAGCACTCATCACCGACAACGGGTTCCCCGACCGCTACCACCCCTCGCAGGACCGCCTCCGCCTCTGCGCCGATGGCCACCTGCTCCTCATCACCCCGTGGCAATACCTCTACCAACCCGAGGACGCCAGCATCTCCGTCCCCACCTGCAAGGCCATGAACTGCCTCGCACAAGCCCTCGCCCGCCAGAAGGACACCTGGTGGCAACAACAATAGGGTGTCCGACGGTTTCCCCGTCGGAATCCCCTCCCCAAAATCGAAACAAAAATTACCTCACTATATGACCCAGAATATGACATACAATATGAGACATCAACTTAATATTTCTATCCTGCTCCGACGTTTCTCCCGCCGAGCTCTCATCGCACTTGCATTGTTGTTGACAACTGCGGGGGTGAAGGCTCGCGACTATGTGCTGACATGGACGAGTTATGGCATCACTTACTATGTGGGCATGAATGGCAACAACATTGCTGTCAAGACAGTTTTCGACCCCACCTGCATCTGGACGTGCTATAATGGGGGCACTGAGGCCAACCTTGGTAACACAAGTTATAGCCTCCGCAATAAGATCAATAATACATATTATCTTACAACTACGTGTACACGTAGTGGCACTATATTCAACCGCACATACACCTGGTCCGCCTTAACAGTACGAAACAGTGCCAACAATATCTGGCGTAGCAGTAGCAGTAATGGAGGCGATGGAAATGTTTATGCGCGCGAAAACAGCTGGGGACGAGAGGCCTCCATCTTTGTGCAAAACGATCCGTATGCATGGGCAATGCAAGACAATAATACAAACGGTTCTCAAAACTATCAAGTTAACACAAACACCGATAACAATAACCTAGTTGATAACACAACCCTTCCCACCATCTCCATCAGCGGCACCAACGACAATACCATCACCTTCAGCCATACAGACCTGACCGGCACCTATAGACCCGGGTACACGATCTATACGTTTAACGGTACTGATCACTTCTGGTACGACAATACAGACCACACCGTAGCTCCTACGGCCAGCACACCCTCTCCGACTTACCGATGGAGCATCGCCTCTGGCGCAAGTTACGCTACAATCAATTCAAATACAGGTGTACTGACCCTTGGAGAGAATGTAACAGGCAACATCACCGTCCGCCTGAATGTGGAAAACCTCGGCTCACTGGGCAACAAGACGGTGGACTTCGTCTTGACGGGAACTCACCATGACGAAACAGTAAATGCGGTAGGCGAAATAAGCACACCGACTGTCAGTCCCACGTCTCATACGTTCAACTATGGCGAACGACAGACATACACGGCATCCGCCACAGCAACCGTCGCCACGACGACGACTCCGGCCTACACCACGCTGACAGGCGGTGGCAACACCTATTATTATTATAACGGCACGCTGAATGCCGCCGCCCCCACAGCCTCCGCTCCCGTGGAGACCCATCCTACGCCCACCTTCAGCTGGGTTCTCTCAGGCGATGTTGCCACTGGCGGATACCTCACTCCCGCCACAGCAAGCGGCACCACCATCACCCTCAGCTATAACAAGATTTCTACCAGCGAGGTCACAGGTACGGTGACCGTCACCGCATCCGTAGACTTTCCGGGAGTAGCTCCCAAGACAGCCACAGCATCCGTCACGGCCACCAAGACCACCGTCAGCGGCATCCTGGTATATCCCGAAAGCATCATCGTCGGAGTAGGAGGAAACAGGCAGTTCACCTATACCCTACAGCCGTTAGGCATCGACGGCACGGTGACGGTGGCGTCGGGCAGCACCAGCATTGCGACAACCACGAGGTCGGATAATACCGTCACCGTCCATGGTGTAGCCCCTGGTACGACAAACATCACCCTTTCAGTTGATGGCACCTCGTTGACCACGACGGTGCATGTCACCGTCGTGGAACAATGCGCTACGCCCACCATCACCATCACCCCTGCTTCCGGTGGGAGCACGGCTAACGTGACGCTGAGCACTGCGACCGGCGGCGCCACCATCTACTACACCACCGACGGCAGTACCCCTACGACCTCATCTAATAATTATACTACGACAGGGGCTTTCTCTATCAATAGCGGACAGACCGTGAATGCCATCGCCGTGAAGACCGATTACAGAGACTCGGAGGTAACAACAGCGACTTATTCGCCGGATAAGGTGGCGACCCCGACCATTAACAACACCTCGAGTGGTGTGACCTTCGCTTGTGCCACCACTGGCGTGACCTATTACTACACCACCGATGGCAGCGAGCCTACCTTGTCCTCCACTCAATGGAACGGCTCTGCCATCACAGGCATCACGGACGGTGCCACCATTAAGGTGATAGCCGCCCATGCGGACATGCTCAACTCCGACGTCGCTTCCTACCTCTATCATCCGGCATCCGCTGCCAATGGTACTATCGTGACCATCAACGATGCAGAGGACCACCGCTGGAGCTACTACAGCGACCCCGAGTGCCCCATCCGCAGCCTCAATCCTGCCGATGTGAAGATTACGTATTATGGAGATGGTATCGTAATGAGTAATAACAATGACTACACTGCTGGTACAAGCAACTATGTATCGCCGGGCAATGCCAACTATGTGGGCGGAGCCAAGGTGAATGTAGGTGGTGAGAACGAGAATACCTTTATATATTATAAGACTCTGGAGCGTGGTGACGCTACACAGACGGCCTGGACTTTCAGTTCAAGTAGTCAGACCTCCGCTGCATCGCGTTGTCCCTACACACCAATACCCAACCCATTCCAGGTGCGCCCGACTTATGGCTCACGCAATGTAGATGCCGACGACTTCACCGGCTGGCGCGGCTTCCAATGCTGGCGCTTAAAGAGTGTAACCGGTGGTGCAGTCTATAGTGCTGCCAGCGGCGGCACAGCTCTCGCTGTGAATGCCATTGTCAATGCAGAGACAGATATTTACTTTGCCCCCAACAGCGAATATGGTATGGAAGTAGAGTTCGAAGCTGTTTGGGCAAGAGCCTATCTCAAAAAGGGAAATAGTGGTAATGCGAATGCCATACTTGATCATGGCGACCTCGGCGTAGAGCGCAACTTTATGACTCTAACGCAGAATCAAAATTACAGGTTCAATGGTGGGAGTGGTCGTCGTATTACCAATGTGGACCGTGCTGTGACCATTTCTTGCTACTATCCAAATGGTGAGGCTCCAGACGGTACTAGTGGTGTTGTTACGGGCAACAACAATAATATCACTCTCGGTGCTAATACGAAGTTTGAAAACGTGACGTTGAGTGCTTCTGCTTACACGCTTACCTCAAGCGGATACAATGTTATCGTTGGCCGCGGTTGCACATCGACCAATGTGGGAACAGTACGAGGTCTTTCCGCCGATCAGACAAATGCTGTAGAATACACGATTCGCCTTGAAAGTGGTACATATGGCACTTTTGCGCTTATAGACAATACAGCAAGAACGTTTAGCAGCACCGTATCTACTAAAGCTGTCTTTGGCAGTGACTACGACAGAGCTAAAGGAGACAATAACAAATTAAGTATTGCAGCAAATAACACCATTTATGGAGGCGATGCAGTTCATGTATTTTCTAGTGCTTCAAATAGAAATAATCTAACTTACGATTGGCTTATAAAAAGTGGTAAAGTTCAGGGAAGCAAATCGGTTACAGACGCAAATGCAGATGAATCTATTTATATTGGTAATTCCGGCAATAATGATAATACCCAATATATGGGTAAACGTCGCTTTACCATGGAGGGCGGTGAGATCGCTAGTTTGGCTGGCAGCTTGAACTCGTATGGAACCAATCGTAATAATTATATTGTCAATGATGGAGACGCCGTTGAAATCCGTATCAAAGGAGGAACAATTCGCGGCTCTGTCTATGGAGCGGCTGCATATGCTTCAGCAACAGGTAATCGACGATTTGTTTTCACAGGAGGTGATGTCAGAGGTTGGATAGCAGGTGGAGCCAATGGAACCCAGAGTGATGGCGGTTATCTTTACGGTAGCACAAAATTATACATTGGGGGTGGAACTAGCGTAAATAGCAATTCCTCTACATCGGTTATCAATCGCGCCGTTGGTGGTAATGTCTTCGGTGCAGGTTGTGGCTACGGAGCAAGTAGTAATTCCGGTCAGGTGACAGAAGGTACGACCGTTGTTGTTGCCGATGATGCTTATGTAGAGCGTGGTGTTTACGGTGGTGGCTCTTATGGTTATACCACAAATACTTCTAACATACACGTTCTTGGCGGTCATGTCGGCGGAAAGAATGGTGGCGTGAGTGGAACAACTTATTCTGGCACCATCACTGGCGGTGTCTTTGGCGGTGCCTGTCAGAATCAAGGCGGCACGGTGAATATCACCATGAAAGACGGCCTTGTAGAAGGAGGTATGTATGGCGGATCTAATGCTACAGGCACTATCTCTGGCAACGTCACCATGCAAATCGATGGCGGTCAAGTGGGAACTTCTTCTAAGCCCGCCAATATCCACGGAGGCGGCTACGGACAACCCACCGTTGTCAGTGGCAATGTCGATTTAATGCTCGGAACCCAGGGTCAGACCGAAAAGGGAGTCACCGTCTATGGCGATGTCTATGGCGGCTCGGCCCTTGGCAGCGTCAATGGTACGAATACTGATGCAAATAAGCATACCAACGTAACCCTGAATAAGGGCGACGTCCACGGCAATGTGTATGGCGGTGCACTGGGCGATCTGGCAAGCCTCGGCACTGGTCATAACAATGTGGCTGCTAATGTGTACGGCACTGTTGCCGTGACCGTCAACGGCGGCAGTGTGACTCTGGACGACAAGAGTGCGGGCGTGTTCGGCTGTAATAATGTGAATGGTGCTCCTCAGAGCACGGTGACAGTGACGGTCAATGGCACGGATGCTGCCGGCGTGGACAATGTGTTCGGCGGCGGTAACCACGCAGATTATAACCCGCCCTCGGTGAACTATCCCACGGTGGATATCAAGGGCGGCACGGTGAACAACAGCGTGTTTGGCGGCGGCAACGAGGCCGACATCAAGGGCAATGCTAACGTCACGATGACCGGCGGCACGGTGAAGAACCGTGTGTTCGGCGGCGGTAACTTAGGTAATGTGGGAACGTTCAACACAGTGACAGGACATGCTTCGCATTCGGGTTGTATAGGCAAGCCTGACACCTGGTCGTCAGGCGGCACCTGTAACGTGACCATCAGTGGCGGCACCGTAGGCGACTTAGGCGACATGACGATGCCCGATGACTACGGCTACGTCTTCGGTGCCAGCCGCGGCACGTCTGCCGATCCAACCGTAGAACCCGACATCGACTTCACGGCCTACGTCAAGAATACGAAGGTAATCATCAGCGGCACCGCCTTCATCATAGGCGGCGTGTATGGAGGCAGCGAAAACGGCCACGTGCGCGAAAATACAGAGGTATATATCCAGGGCGGACAGATAGGCTGCGGCGAAGGCCAGACGGCGCCTTATACCGAAGCCCAATGGACGGCCGCCATCAATGCTGTCACTTCCGGCAATGCTTCCGACATCACTACTGCCGCTGCGGCCATGCCCGAATGTTCCCACTGGCCATACAAAGAGCCCTATACACCGTACGACCTGTACGATGCCACGCCTGGCGGTTCCAAGATCGGTGATGACGGCCACACATTCTATGGCAACGTCTTCGGCGGCGGCTCTGGCTACTGGCCTTATGCCAAACAAGGCGGAGGCCACGATTGGTTAGAGAAGGCCGGATGGGTGGAAGGCAACACGTATGTGGAGGTCTCCGGCGGCCATATCCTGACGAGCATCTACGGCGGCAACGAGTTGACGGACGTGGGTGGCAACTGCCGTGTGAAGATGACTGGCGGCACCCTTGGTGTGCCTCGCACGGTGGAACAGATGGCTGCGCACCCCGTGACCTGCTACCTCTTCGGAGCCGGCAAGGGCGACCAGCGCCTGTATTTCACCCAGCGCACGAACGTGGAAGGCAACACCACCGTAGAAGTGGAAGGCGGCACCATCTTCGGCAGTGTATTCGGAGGTGGTGAGGACGGCCATGTCAAGGGTAATGCCACCATCACCATCGGCAAAGACGACCATACCGGTCCTCATATCGGCACAACAGGCACCTCGTATGTGGATGGAAACATTTTTGGAGCCGGTCGTGGTTTTTCCGGCGATGCTCTGACATCGGGTGTCGTACAAGGTAATGTGAGTATCTCCATCAAGGGCGGTACGATGCTGGGCTCCATCTACGGCGGCGGCCGATTGGGCTCGGTGGGTACGTACATAGTGGATTATGCCAATGACGACTATGGCCGACTGCTGGGATCCACTGGCGACACCTCTCACGGCAACATCACCATCAACATCAGCGGTGGCACCATCGGCAACAGCTTTGAGTACAAAGTGCCGGACGGTGACTGGAGCCAAACCTGGAAGAACAATAATTTCATCCCCTATACAGAATTCGGCTCTGCCGACACAGATAAGAACCGGCTGATGCATACCAAGGGTGGCAACGTCTTTGGCGGATGCATGGGTCGTCTGTATAAGCTGGACAACACGAATGTCATCCACGACTGGCCGGATATGGGTAAAGCCCGTAAGACCGCCATCACCATCAGCGGCGGCCATATCAAGAGCAATGTCTACGGCGGCGGCGAGATGGGTGTGGTGGCCGAAGGAACGACGATCAACATCACCGGCGGCACCATCGGCATGGAGGTTGGCGACAGCTACACCTACGGCAGCGTCTATGGCGGCGGCTACGGCAGCGGCGACGACACGGACGGCTACTCGGTAGACGAATCGGGTACCACGCTGAATGCCCGTGCCTATGCCGGCCTGGTCAAGGGCAATACCGACATCGACATCTCCAGCAGCGGCAGCACGCATATCTGGGCGAGCGTCTATGGCGGCGGCGAGCTTGCCAGCGTGACGGGCAGCACGGACGTGAACATCACCGGCGGCGAAATCGGCAAGAACGGCTTGAAGGATAACGGCTACGTGAAGTACGGCGGCTACCGTATGGGCAACGTCTTCGGCGGCGGCAAAGGCAGCTTGGCATTTCCTGCAGCCGGCGAGATCCGCGGCAACGCCACGGTGACCATCAGCGGCGGCAACATCTACCACAACGTCTATGGCGGCGGTGCCCTGGGTTCCGTGGGCACCTACTCCTACGAACCCGGTTCGAGCACTACCGTATGTGCTCCCAACACGGGCACGACCACCGTCACCATCACGGGCAGCGCCATTATCGGCATCAACGGTTGGGACAACGGCATGGTGAACGGCTCGTCGCGCGGCGGCGACGGTCGCGCCTATTTGCTGACGCACCCGCTGAACGAGGTCGCCTGGGTAAACGAATCCTTCGTGAACATCGGCACCGATGGTGACGGGGCAAACTTCTCGACTCCCCATATCAAGGGTTCCATCTATGGCGGCGGCGAGAACGGACACAACTACAGCAACACCACCATCAATATCTTCAGCGGACATGTGGGCACAGATTCCGGCACCCATGAACACGGTAATATCTACGGTGCAGGCTGCGGTGTGGATACCTACGAATATGATGCCGACGGCAACGGCACCCTCAGCGACGACGAGAAATCGTTCTATAACCCCCTGGCAGGTATCATCCACGGCAACTCCTACGTCAACATCAAGGGCGGCAAGATTGAAAGAGATGTCTATGGTGCCGGCTCCATGGGTACCACGGAGGGCAATTCCACGGTCACCATCACCGGCGGACGCATCAACCGCAACGTCTTTGGCGGCCCCAAGGGCAAAGAGAACGCCCGTTCCGAAGTCGCCAACGCCCTCCTCGCCGACGTGGGCGGCAATAGCCAGCTGGTTATCGAATATCCGACGACTCCGAGTGCCGATGACGGCTCGACGACGCAGCTCATCGTAGGCTCGGCCTTCGGCGGCGGCGAAGCAGGTCCCGTCAAGGGCAACGTGACGGTGAACATGAAGAGCGGTCTGGTGCTGCAGGACCTCTATGGCGGCGGTGCCCTGGCCAACACGAACATCGACAACGTGACGGCCGGCTACGGGACAAACTCGGAAACCATCCCCTCGACATCGAACAAGAAGACGCAGGTGAACCTGACCGGCGGCACCATCAACGGCAACGTCTATGGCGGCGGTCTGGGACGCAAGAGCGGTTACTTCGGCGAGACCAGCGACCTGAAAGCCAAGGTCTACGGCAACGTGACCGTGGAACTGAACAAGACCCAGGCCAGCAACAAATGCTGGGTCAAGGGCAATATCTTCGGCTGCAACAACCTGAACGGCACGCCGAAGGGTCACGCGCTGGTACATATCTACAAGACCGTGACCAAGGATGGCAGCGATGCCGTAGCCGCCAAGCCAGCCAAGAACACCAACACCTACGAACTGGCAGCCGTTTATGGCGGCGGCAACATGGCAGCCTACGAACCTGTGAGCAATACCGATTTCGCTGAAGTGATCATCGATGGTTGTGACTACACGAGCATTGAGACGGTATACGGCGGCGGTAATGCAGCTTCCACACCTGCTACTAAGGTCACGGTAAACAGCACGTATGAGATAGGCACCATCTTCGGCGGCGGCAATGGTAAGGACGCCCTGCCCAACGGCACCGCAACGCCGACACCGAATCCGGGTGCCGATGTGGGCTACATTACTGAAGGCACTACGACGACCTCCTATGGCAGTGGCAACGCCAATGTGAACGCCCTCGGCGGTATGATCCACAAGGTCTTCGGCGGCTCGAACACGAAGGGTAACGTTCGCCACGAGTCCGTGGCATTCATCGACCAGTCGGACGACACCTGTCCGCTGCAGCTCGATGAGGTCTATGGCGGCGGCAACGAAGCCTTTATGGATGGCGGCTCCAGCGTGAAGCTGGGATGTGTCAGCTATCTGAAGAACCTCTATGGCGGTGCCAACGATGCGCCCGTAGGCGGCAATGTGGAACTGACGGTCACCAGCGGACGCTTCGAACGCGTCTTCGGCGGCAACAACCAGGGCGGCACCATCAGCGGTGCCATCACGGTGAACATCGAGGAGACAGGCTGTCATCCCATCATCATCGGTGAGCTCTACGGCTGTGGTAACCAGGCTCCCTTCGGCGATTCCAGCAATCCGAAGTCACCGACCATCAACGTGAAGTCCTTCACCAGCATCGGACGCATCTTCGGCGGAGGACTGGGCGAACCTGCCACCGTGACAGGCAACCCGACGGTGAACATCAATGAGGTGATAGGTGACAATAGCAATAGTGGCTTGGCCACCGGTACCTACACCTACGACGTACCCACGTACTTCGATGCCGATGGCAATTTCAAGGGATGGACCATCGAATACCACGATGATGCCAGCGCCCCTGCCACCGTGACCTCCACGGTGGAGGTACCCAACCACGAGAAGGGTAAGATGGGGGCCATCGGCACGGTCTTCGGCGGTGGTAACGCCGCCATGATCAATGGCAGTACCGCGGTGAACATCAACACGGTGCAGAAGATTGACTACGTATCGACAGCCAGTGGTGAGTCCGAACCTCGTAAGAACATCACTGTTCTCGGTGCCGACATCCGCGGCAACGTCTTCGGCGGTGGCAATGCAGCCAAAGTCACGGGCAATAACACAGTGACCATCGGTCAGGAGAAACAACCATAATCCCCCTCTCCCACCCCGCAGCTGCTTCGGCTACGTTTACGCCCAAGTTTGTCAAACGCTCGAAAATTTTTCATTTTTTAACTTGGAAAAGTGCGCACCTGTCACCAATTGGCTCATCGGTGACAGGTGCGCACTTTTCCAAGTTAAAAAATGTAATTTACCAAACAAAATAAGTCTGGACGCCGGATAAGTATCCACCTTGTACGGACGTAAAGGCAAACACGTACGGACGTAAAGGCAAACACGTATGGACGTGTTCAGATAGACCTAGGTTCGTGGGCCTATACACTTAGGTGTATAGAGCTATGCAGCAGGCTGTGTAGCCACATGCAACAGGCTGCGTAGCCACATGCAACAGGCTGTGTAGCCACATGCAGCAGGCGGAGATAGAGAGTGGACTCAATAATATACATTATTGCGGGGTCTTACAGGGAATATCCTTGCGAGTATGATTAAAGAGTGTTTATTACCTGTTAATTTTTATTAAATATTTCCTCTGCTTTATCAAAAAGTCTTTCTATATGAACTTTTGTGAGCTTTTTAGCGTACCTTTGCAGTATGAATTTGTCAATCACGAAAAGAAAAGCGCACGGTGTAGTTAGAATGCTTGTTTTAACAGCACTGTGGTGTTGTGCATTCACAGGTATCCATGCACAGGTCGTCACGGTCAGCAACAACCTGTTGTACGATGGCTTTCTCACCCCCAATCTGCGTGTTGGCCTGCGGCTGGCCCCCCACTGGTCATTAGGCATGACGGCAGGCTATCGTCCGTGGCCTTTGGACGATACCGCTACCCGCAAGCTCCGCCATGTGCTGCTCTCGCCCTCTGTCCGCTACTGGACAGACTCCGTCAATGTGCATCACTTCTTCGGAGCCAACGTCATCTACAGTCACTACAACGTAGGTGGCATCAAATTCCCCTTTGGTCTCTACAAGTCCGTCAGGAACGAGCGCAGGCAGGGCGACCTCGTGGCGCTCGGTATCTTCTACGGCTATTCGTGGCCGCTGGGCCGCTTCTTCAACCTCGAAGCCATGATCGGTGCAGCCATAGGCTACACCAGCTATGACCGTTTCGAATGTGTACACTGCGGTCAGATGCTTGGGCACGAAAAGAAACTATTCGGTATGCCGCAGGCAGCCCTGAATATTGTATATAACATCCCCGGTCGTCCGGCCAAGATGCTGCCTGCCGAGGAAGAACCCGTGGTGGTGGTGCCTCCCGTGGAGGAACCGCAGCCGGAACCCTTTGAACCCATCGTGCGTGCCGTGCCCGACTTCACGGGACGTGCCGGACAGCTGCAGAAAGACAATCCGGTGCTGGCACATGTGTCGCAGTACAAGCCTTACGACCGCACCCGCATCCTCCGTCGCGACAAGGATGCCCTCTACGTACACTTCCCCTTGGCAAAGTCCATACTGCACACCGAGTTCCGCGACAACAGGAGCGTGATGGAGCGCATCGTGGATATCACCCGCCAGATTATGGCCGACACCGCCAGCAGCGTGAAGATCATCCAGATCATCGGCCTGGCCTCCATCGAAGGACCCATTGCCGGCAACGAGAAGTTGGGCACCGACCGTGCCCTCGCCCTGCAGCACTACGTCCAGGACCAGCTGCAGATTCCCGATTCCCTCTTCGACACCGTGGGCGGCGGCGAGGCTTGGGCAGAGTTCCGCGACCAACTCTCGGAGTGCGTGACGACGGAGCCGCAACATAGCGAGGAGCTGCAGCAGGCCATCAGCATCATCGACGGCGAGAGCAATGCCGACGTCCGTGAGCAGAAGCTGCGTCGCATGAATGGAGGCCGCACCTGGCAATATATCAAGGAACACATCCTCAGCGACCAGCGCAACTCAGGTTACATCCGTATCTACTACGACTACGTGCCGGATCAGGCTGCCAAGGTCATCAACCAGGCCAGCGAACTCCTCACCAGCGACTGCACCGACTGCCACCACGAGGCGCTGCGTCTGTTGCTGACGGTGCGTGACGACGAACGGGCGCTGAATGCCCTGGGCGTCGCCTACTGGCTCTGCGGTCAGCAGCAGCAGGCTCTGGAGAGCTTCCGCCAAGCGGCTGCACGCGGCAATGCGGATGCCGAGGAAAACCTTCGCAGGATAGAGAAAGCGACAAGATAAGAATATCGAAAACAGTTTTTTAACCATTTTAATTAACAATTATGAAAAAGTATCTTCAATTTGCCTATGTCGGTGCGATAGCACTCATTGGCACATGTGGTTTCACTGCCTGCTCGTCTGATGGCGAAGTCGCAGCAGTGGAAGACAATCCCACCTATGATGCAGCCACTGGACTTGTCAAGTCACAGTTCGTGCTGAACATCGCAAGTAACGCCCAGACTCGTTCTGGAGGTACCACCGTACAGGCTGACGGCAATAACTTCCGCGGCATTGACAACACGCTGCTATTTGCCTTCCAGACAAGTGGTAAAGGCTTCGTTGATGCAACGTTTGCCGCTGCAGATGCTGCTAATCGCTATGACCTGGGAATGGTCGCCGCTGCAAACTCGCTCGACAACGACGGCAGCAACTCTCACCGTATTCTGGAGCTCGCTATGCCTACGGGTACTGATGCTATGCTGTTCTACGGCAAGGCTATCATGGGTTCTTCTACTCCTGACTATAATGAAATAGGTAAGGTAAGCTACAACGTCTCGGGCAAAACAGCAACAGGTTTCAGCTTCGCTCTTAACCCACGTGTAGGTGATGCTACAGCTGCTAACAGGTTCCAATATACTGCCGAGCTTCTCGCAGCTATCATGACCAAGATAGTCAATGTTACAGGTTCCTACACAGTGGACACCTCAACCTATCCGGGTTGGGCAGGTGCTGCCACTCTGACTTCCACCTGGAAAGACTTGAACGAGACCACTCAGGGTCGTACGCTTACACCTCTGGAGGAAATTCTTTACAAGGCATTCCACACCCTTACATCTTATGGTACCTACGAACTGCGTGGCGGTTCTTCAAAGGCTATTCTTACTACTGTAAGGGACTTGTATGCTGTGACTACTAAGGTGGTCGCTGCCACGGCTACCTCTCCTTATGAGGAGCTGGCACGACATATCGCCGGGGCCATCAACACCCAGATAACCAACTATTTTACTTCTGTTACAGACTCTCCAATAAATGGTTTTAAGGGTGTCGATGGTATCCAAACATCTATGGGTAGCGATTGGAATGCCAATTGGGCTGCTGTCACAGACGAAGAACTTAAAGACTTCCCCATTGTCACATTCACCCTGCCTGAGGGCTCTGCACAGCTTGCCTATAATGCTACAACAAACAAGTTTACCCACAAGACCCCGGGAACCAGCCTGCTCGACAAGGCTGCAACAACCGACCAGACAGCTTATCAGTTCCCCGCAGAACTGATGTATTACTGCAACAGTGGTGTCCGTACCTCTAACAAGGAGAAGACATCTACTTCAGGTTATCCTAATGGCGTTGCTAACTGGGATGACGCCACTAAGTGGGACAGCGATTGGACTGGAACATCGGTGACATCTGCTACCCGTGCAACGGCTATGACGAAGAACGTGAACTATGGTGTGGCCATGTTGAAGACGACTGTAGGCATCAAGTCTGGCTTGACAGAACTCGAGGACAACAGGGCAGCACTCAATACGGGTGAGACCAACCAAGCATTCAGCCCTGCAAATCTTGACTTCACATGGACAGGCGTTATTGTTGGAGGCCAGCCCGCAAGTGTTGACTGGCAATTCCTGCCTCCCACATCCTCTACTTTCGACAAACTGGTTTATGACAACCGCGTGACAGGTGTTGCTGCCGGAACTGCTGTTCCCACCACGGCTGGAGCTGTGTCAGCTGATAACTACACCATCCTGTTTGACAACTATACCAGCGCTGCCGAACAGAACAAGGTGCGCGTGGCACTTCAGTTCGTCAACAACGGTGATGACTTCTGGGGACGTGACAATCTGGTTCGCAAGGGTCAGACATTCTACCTCGTTGCAGAACTCGATCCCACAGGTAAGGCCATTTCTGCATGGGATACATACTACCAGGTTCCCCCTCTTGACGCAAGTGGTGTTTCAACCAAGACCACCCGTGTCTTTGTTCAGGACTACATGACTACTGCCAACTTCAAGCTTGACGCAAACGCTTCCGCACACACATCGAGCTTGCAGAACGCCTACGTCACGATTCCTGACCTGCGTTCCAGCCAGCTGTCATTCGGTCTGTCTGTTGATCTCGATTGGAGAGCAGGCCTCGTATTCGACAATGTAGTACTTGGCGGTAACTAATCCCCTTCTGTCAAGTGAAGTCCAGAAGATACTCTTTCATCAAAGTGGGACTCCTGCTGCCAGCCTTCTGGCTGGCGGCAGGATGCTCCACGATTGATGATGACCTGTCAGACTGCGGTAACACCTACGAGCTGAACTATCAGTTGCGATTGGTGACGAATATGACCACGGAGCTGAAGACGCAGCTGACCACGATGACGGAAGTCAGCGTGGCCAATGCGCTGACTATGCATCTGAAAGATATCTTCACGGACTTTGCCCACGACGTGGACCTGTCGTTCTACGACACCGAAGGCAATCTGGGACGCCTGCAGCACGACCAGCACATCATGGATGCCAACCAGTCGAGCTATACCCTGACGCTGCCCATGCGCAAATACATGCACCTGGCCATAGCCAACATTGCATATAATAACGTGGTAAGCCTGACGAATGACGAGTACAGTCCTTCTTCTGTGCTTCAACAGGCGGATGGTCAGCTGACAGACGGAAAAGAGATCCTGACCTCACACACCACAGGACTCTTCACCGCACGTCAGCCCATGGAGGTGCTGTCGGGCGTTGACCAGACGTTCAACGTGCACCTGTATATGGCCAACAGCGCTGCCACTCTGGTGCTCGACACCAAGGGGCATGCATTTAGCGACATCAAGGTCTATACCACGGGCTTTGCCGATGCCTTCTACGTTCGCGACAGCACGTATGTCTATTCAGAAACCCCTCCACTCGTCATCGCGGAACGGGTAGCGACAGACAGCAAGTTGCTATGCTTCTGTTCTGTGAACTTCCCGTCGCGGGATGCGATGCCGGCATCGGTGAAGACTCGGGCGCAGGGTGATGCTTCACTCTGGCAGTTCAAGGTGTATCTGACGAAGACCGACGGCACGATCACAGAGACCATCTTGGACATCGACGAACCGCTGAAGGCGGGAGACTTGAAAATCATTAAGGGTGAACTCGACGACGAAGGCGCCGTGAGACCCTATAACAGCACGGTGGGTGTCAGCGTTACGCTGAACTGGAATGATGCCGGAAAGTATGAAACGCCATTATAATATAATAATGTTCGCGCGCGTGAGTCTTATCTTAGTCATCTTCTTGGTGACAGGATGTATAGACGACAAACTGCCACAAGAGTCGGAATCCGACGCCCCTGTGGTGGCCGACATCGCTTTTACTGTATCCAAGGAGGCACGTCCTACGACACGCATGAGTGCTGCTATGGTTCAGGAAGACGTACAGGCGTATCGGGGCATCGAGATGCAGCATATCGTACCCTTTGCCATTGGCGAAGCCGAGCAGGTGACCGCCGACGATCTGCCGAAAGCCTTCCAGGTGTATGGCAACGGAGAAAAGCCCGTTCCCGCCAGACAGTACTATTATTATGAGAACTGCACGCTGATGTCCGGTGTCAATGCCTTCCTGTGCTATGGCCGTGCCCCACAGGCTTCCAGCGATAAACATATCAATGGCTCGCTGGTGGAGACCTTCCCTCTGGACATGGCGCCCCAGAACATCCGGTTCTCCCTGGAGACGATTGCCACTGACATCGATCCGACAGCCACGGCCCTGGCCAACTATATGACGTCCATCGCCAACGCTGAAGGCAACGACGTGCCATGGAAAGCAACCACGAATGCCACGCTGGGCGTGATGTACCTGAACTTTCTCAATAAGACAGAGGCCGAGGAGGACGCCGGCGGCGAACCGCTGGCTGGCTCAGCAACCAATATCAAAGTCTATACACAGACCCTGAAGTCGGCCTTGGAAAGCCAGACGCTGACAGGCACCGACGATGCCATCCGCACAGCGATTATTACAGCCATTAACACTTACAACACCGATTGGGACGGCTTCCCCGGTTCCATCGGTTTGCCTGATGGCGCCGCCGTCATCCGCTGGACCGGAACAGCCTTTGAGCCACAGGTCAACACCACCACACTGGCAGACATCAACGGCATTGGCCGCTATGCCTATCCAGCTGAACTCTACTACTACGGCAACAGCCGTATCCGCACCTCATCCATCGACAAGCGGAAGGAGCAATATACCAACCGCGAATGGACTGACATCTTAGCAAGCTATGAATATGCCAACGGGGTGGTCAGTACCAGCACCACGGCCGTAGCCATCAAGGAACCCCTGCAATACGGCGTGGCACATGTAAAGATCATCCTCAAGAAAACAGACACTTCAAGCCTGAAAGATGCTGCAGGAAAAGACATTCCGGTTGGGAATGCAAGTTTCCCCCTGACGGGTGTCCTCATCGGCGGACAGCTGCCTGTGGGCTTCGACTTTACACCCACAACAGCCTACCCCATCTATTCGGAGGCAGACATGAAGTTTATCTATGATAATCAATTGCCTACCCTCTATCTGAGCACCTCGGCCGACGCTACAGAGCCCATCAACACTCTGGTGCTGCAGAGCTATGACAAGAAGAAAGTGCCTGTGGCCCTGGAACTCACGAACGACAGCGGCACGGATTTCAAGGGACTGGGCGGCATCGTACAGAAAGGAACAAAATTCTATCTCGTAGGCGAGATTGACCCTGAACAGTTCAAGGAAGACTCGCGTACGGAAATCCGTGACCGTGTGTTCACACAGGACTACACGACCACACTGAACATCAAGGTTAAAGGTTTGGAGAAAGCCTATAACGTAGTGCCCAACCTC
Organism: uncultured Bacteroidales bacterium; assembly: GCA_902771725.1. GTDB lineage: Bacteria > Bacteroidota > Bacteroidia > Bacteroidales > Bacteroidaceae > Physcousia. The sequence continues at coordinate 88,797 of CACXXT010000010.1, read as the reverse complement.
TTGTCGCCAAGACTGGAGCTGGGCATCGAACTGACGCCGAAATGGGTGGCCACGACACCCGAAGAGGTCTTGTTTTGAGAATTAAAAAATTAAAAAATATAAAATTAGAGAATTAGAGAATTAGAAAATTAGAAAATTAGAAAATTAAAGATGTAAAGAGCGATGAAGCAAACGTACAGACATACCACCACCCGTAATAGCGGCCCCTCTCCCTGCTCCCCCCGTGGGGGGGAGAGAAAGCCCCTGTGGCTGCTGCTGCCGCTGTTGTTGCTGTGTCTGACGGCTTGCTCATCATCTGATGATGACCAGACTACAGAAGGCCCCGGCGGAGAGCAGGCCAAGACACCCACACAACTGTACATCTACGTGCATGCTCCCAAAACCGCCGTGCCCACCCGTGCTTATCCAGACGACGACGTAGATCCAATAGGCAACGAGGCAAAGGTCTATTCCCTGCAGATATGGGTGTTTACACACGAGTCGAATAAGCTCATCGGATATTACTCACCTACAGAGACGTCGGCCCTGAACAAGACCGATGGCTATGAGATTCTACAACTGACCATTGACGAGAAATATGCACAGACGGATGAGGCGACCCGTGAGAATGTGGATGTCTATGTGCTGGCCAATGTAGAGGCAGGGAACTGCCATCTGACGCTCGACCACGAGACGACACGCGCTGAACTGGAGGCTGCCGTGCTGGCCCATGGCTCAGAAGACGCCTTCGGTCTCACCGCACCCGTGGTGACGGTTCCTGAAGACCTGGGACTGCCCATGAGCGGTGTCCTCCGCGACCAGCCCGTAGCAGGCACTGCTCCTGTGCTGCGATTAGCTGACGGCGAGCAGATGGCTCGTGTCTCATTGATACGCACCGTCTCGAAACTGCGCTTTGCCTTTGCTAATCAGACCGGCAACGAGGCTCTCATTGTCAAGAGTATCAAGCTGAATACTACGATGATACCTGAAGAACAATACCTCTTCATGGCTGATGGTGCTCCTTACGATAGACAAACCTGCCACATCAATACGGCAAGCGGCTACAACACCACGACACCGGAACTGCTGGCAGCGACCATTAACGATGTGCCCTCCATCGAACAGCCTGTCATCTACGCCTGGGGCCACGAGGAACTGGAGCCTCAAGCCTATGAGCACATGCTGGACGAAGCGGCAGAGGCTGGCAACCTGACGCAACGCGTTTACTTCCTTCGGGAAAGCGACAAGCAGCTGCAGGGCGAGATAAAATACCAGATAGGTGAGACGGGTGAGGAGCAGACCGCCACGTTCAAGATGGTGGACGAAGGCGGTTTCTCGCGAAACCATATCTGGACGGTCTATGCTTATCAGGCACAGGCACGACTGCATGTCGTAGTCGTCGATATAGCGCCCTGGAAGACGACAGAAACGAACTATGAATTCTATAACTGGTAACATGAAGCATCTACTGTACATCCTCATGGTGACAGTCCTCGTGCTGTTGGCAGCCTGCTCCCAAGACAATGCGGAGGAGCCTCAGCAACCTGGAGCGCAGGAGCCCGACGCCGCTCTCTGGCTGGCTCGTGTTACACGTGCCTTAACGGATGAACCGGCTTACGGCGATATCCGATTCTTCCTCACAGAGGGGACAACGGCAACAGAGGGGCTGTTCAAATACGCAGGAACTTCAACATGGACGACGCAACTGAAGCTGAAGTCCGGCAGGAGGACTTACCAGCTGTATGGTTATATGCCTGACAACGAAGACTTCGGAAGCAGCCTTTCCGACTGGAATGAGAACGGTGCCAAACTCCATATCCAGCAGATGCCCCCGACGGCTGAGCAAGACTATTGCATCGTGACGGGTGTGCGCCAGGCGGAAAACGAGAACGACGAGACGGCAGCCGTGCGCGGAGCCTTCAGCTTCGAGTACGACAGTCAGCGCGAGAACTATATCAATTTGTTCCTCGATCACCTGTACAGCCATATCATTTTCTGCATGAAGGTGGGCGAAGAATATAATGCCGTGCGCACCATCAAAATTAAAAACATGAAACTGCAGGTGGCGAACATCAGTCATTATAATGTGGATGTCACCCTCACCCAGGGTGTCGGCATCAGTGGCGTGACATACAATAGCACGCCTGGCACGGAAACACGCGAGCTGACCATCAGAGACCAGGAACTCACACTGACGACGACCTCCACCACCGTGTGTAGCGGCTACGTCGTTCCTGCCACTACCCTGTTGAACAAGCTCATCCTGGTGATAGAATACGATATCTACGACAAACGAGGCAATAAGATTGCCGAGCGGACTGCCACAAACGCACTGGCATATCCGTTGGCTGAGCTGGAACGTGGAGAAGAACGTACACTCCAGATCAATATCGACCCTTCGTACCTCTACGATCTGTCGCTGAACGATCCACCTATCGTGGTCGTTAGAAATTAATGGTTAAAGATAATTGGTTACAGTTTAGAAATTGAAACTTAGAGAGACCATAATATGTTTACTGATGCTCCTGGGCACGATGACAGCCCAGGCGCAGATTACCATTGCCGGCAACGTCTATGGCGGAGGTAATGCCGGTAACCTGGGTGGTAAGACAGAGGTGTTAGTCTATGAAGGTGATATCCATCAGGTCTATGGAGGTGCCCGTCAGGCCAATGTGGGCGGCAGCACGTTCGTACACATTGACGGAGAACATGCCTCGAACTACATCATTGTCGACAAGCTCTTTGGCGGCAACGACATTGCCGGAACCATCGGCACCTCAATAACAATACCCGCTGAGCTGACAGCAGTAGGTACAGCAGCAGGTAAGAACAACATCGACAATACCTGGAACACCTTTGTGCGCACCTCTACCAAGACCGTCACGACGGGCGAGGGCGACAATGCCGTCACGTCTGAGGCTGAGGGCGCAAAGAAGATTTATATCGGACAGGTGTTCGGAGGAGGTAACGGCGAATACGACTATACCTCTGAGGACAGTCCCTATAAAGGCAAAACCAAGCCGAAGATAGGGAAATCCTATCTTGAGATTTGTGGCGCCTCTATTGTCTATGCGTATGGCGGCGGCAACAACGCTACGGCAACGGAAGACGTTGTCATCCATGTGGACAACCCCAGCAAGGTGGTCAACAGCATAAAAGATGCCACGAATCCTAAGGCTGGCGCAGACGGTGAACTGCTGACAGAAACGCGCTTTACTCAAGACATGGGCATCAACACCGGTTTCTCATACCCCAGCAGTGACGCTTTCCAAATCGGGCGCCTGTTTGGAGGCAACAACAAGGCAGAGATGGCCATACGACCGAAGTGGAACCTCAAGGCGGGGAAAATCAGGAACCTCTATAGTGGCGGTAATCAGGGTGCCATGACCTGCAAGGAAGGCCTGTTGCTGGATATCTCAGCAGGGTCGTCGATCATTGTAGACAACGTTTATGGCGGTTGTCGAATGGCCGATGTGCATCCGTTGCTGTCCGGTTCGCTTGAAAGCGGAGTTTACCAGGATGCTCTTTCCAACGACATCCAATTACCTGAGGGAACCTCCAACTATAACTTCCCCTCAGGAATGTCGGCTCGTGTCGTCATCGATGGCGGCGACGTTGCCAATGTCTATGGCGGTAATGATATCACAGGACGTGTCTATGGCGGTAATGCCGTCGGTATCCATGCGAATATCCGTGGTGATGTCTATGGCGGCGGTAACGGCTCATATCCCTATACTGACAATCCCGATTTGAAAGGCCATGATGTCTATGGCGACCTCTACTATTCCGTTCCTACAGGAAAGACTTCTGCAGAAGCCCTTAACGACTTCCGCCCCAACGCCGAACAGGTTTCTATCCGTGTGGCGGGAACAGATGCAGAACATCCTACCGTCATCGGTGGTGCTATCTATTGCGGAGGTAACAGTGCTACACTGAAGACCGTGAAGGCGAAGCCCATAGTGGAACTGAAAATCGGTTCTTATGTCATTGCCGACAACGTGTTCTTGGGTAATGATGGCCAGAACATGATTAATTATGATGAGAAAGGAAATGAAACGATGGAGGGTGTGTTGCGCACCTTTAAGAGAAAGGACATTACGAGCGACGGCACCAAGTTCAATTCCATGGATCTCACCGATGAGAATCAGTTTGCCGCCTATATGGACGGAGTCGCCATGAGTCTGATGCCGCGTGTCGTCTTCGATGATAACAGCGTGTATGTACCTTATTCAACGATGTTCGGCTCGTTCTACTGCGGTGGTAACGTGGGAAGTATGACGAGTGCCGGTAAGACAGCCATTGAGTTTGCACAGAAGGTCGTTATCTATAACAAGGTGGTGGGTGGCTGTAACAATGCCTTTGTTACCCCCACAGCCTATAATGCCCTCTTCAAGGGTGGCCTCACAGGTGCTCCTGATGGCGATGGCAACAAGTTGGAATTAAATTTCAACGGCCTGAAGATTCAGCCCAAGCGATGGAACACCGGACATACAGCACTGGAGTGGAATACCATCAGCGCTGCAACAGGCGCAAACGTAGCTCCTGTTACTTCTGGCGCTTCACCGGAGAGTCCTGTCACAAGTATCGATGCCGATCTCGACCGCCGACTGAAGGGCGGAAATATCTATGGAGGCTGTTATAATAGTGGTATTGTGAATGGCAATGTCATCATCAATATCGGAGCCTCGATTGTTGACCGGGATATCGTATTCGACGAGGTGGAAGGGGATGAACAAGGAGAGGGGAAACTCTATGGGAACGATGAATTTAAGATTACCAAGCGAAACACGGGCGTCATCCTCGATGAACAGGGTATGGACGTGCTGGGCTCTGCGCTGAACGTGTTCGGAGGCGGCAAGGGCGTGAATACAGAGATTTGGGGCAGCACCACCATCAACCTGAATCGCGGCTACGTCTTCCAGATCTTCGGCGGTAGCGAGGAAGGTGCCATCGGCCAGGCTGATCTATACAATGAAACTACGGGAAAACTAGAATACTCCTACAATGAGAAATACAGCACTCGTGTAAACCTCAATGGCCCCGTTGCCGGTGTTGCCAAGTCCCAGAACATGACAGAGGACATGGCAGAGTGCGAGTTCATATATGGCGGTGGATTCTTAGGTCCTGTAGCCGGTAACTGCGTCATCAACTTAGGCAACGGACGTGTCTTCAATACCTTTGCCGGTTCCTGTAATGCCAATATCCTCGGACATACCGAGACTTATATTGGTACCAACGGCTTCCCCTACATCCGCGACTATGTCTATGGTGGCAATGACTTAGGAGGACAAATCCTGGGGACTGCTAACTTCGACAGCCGTCTGCGCAACGATGCCGTTCGCAACAAGGTGTCAAATGCCGATATGCTCAATGCCTCAGCATATATAGAATATGTACAGGGGCGCGTGGAGAAGATCTTCGGTGGAGCATACGGCGTCTACGACTATAAGAATGATACTCACTTCAGAGAGTTCTTCGATGAAGCGGGTCATGCAAAGACGGGGTATTCCAAGCCTTTCCTGGATAATGCCTTCATCAACTTCCGTCCTATCGATTCCAACAACTCGCTCAATACCGTTGAGCACATCTATGGTGCCGGAGAGGGCTACCTCGGCGAAGAGGAGGAGAACCTCATGCAGAACCGTAGCTATATCCTTGTTGACGTGCCACAGACCATGACCACCTATCAGGGTACGGAGATCTTCGGTGCCGGCGAGAACGGCGGTGTGGGAATGGGCGTGGCAAAAGCCACTGCAGACAATCCTGCCACTGCACACAAGGCATCAGCCATCATCGACCTGCTGAGCGGACATTTCAAGGCGGTCTATGGCGGCAGCTATCAGGAAGGTGTCACCCGTCGTACAGAAGTCAATGTGCCCGAGGGCTCTACCTTCCGTGCTGAAGCCATCTTCGGAGGTGCCTATGGTTTGTATAATGAGTATCGATGCGACGTATATGAGTCTAACGTCAACTGGAACAGCAGTGATGCCATCGTAGGCGGCTATCGCACCGGTATCTATGGCGGTAACAACAACTGCCGTCGCACGCTCTACAGCCACGTGAACATCAATGCTCCAGTCTATTACAACAAGGAGAAAGCGTATTTTGCCACGGTGTACGGCGCTGGTTATGGTAAGGACACATGGACGGAATATACCGAAGTCAACCTCAATGATGGTGCCCGCTTGTATGAGGTCTATGGCGGTGGACAGTTAGGACGTGTGATGAACAAGAAGTCGGTGGATGCGTGGAAGGTGCTGGCTGATGCCGAGTCTGCAACACCTATTGACCTCTCGCTGGGCAGTGGATATACCAACAATGGATTACAGAACGATTTGGCCACCTATAAATACAACACCAACGTTCTCATCAAGGAAGGCGCTAATGTCTGCGGCTATATGTACAACGGTAGCCTCAGCGGTGCCTACGCCTACGGCGGTGGTCTGGGTGACGCGAATACTCCGAATACAGGTGATGTACATGGAACCACCCACATCGCCTTGCTCGGCGGTAAAGTAACAAAGGACATCTATGCCGCAGGAACCGTAGGTTCGGTAAACAACAGATACAAAGTAACAACAGATGACTTTGACCAGCCATTCATCGCTTCTACCAATGCCTATATCGAAGGCGGTACGGCACGTAACGTCTATGGCGGCGGTTGGCAAGGCAGCGTAGGTTATCACGAAGGAGCCATTGATGCTGCTACGACGGCGGATGTCCTTGGTGAAACCAACGTCATCATCGGTAAGAAGGACGGTACAAGCTTCACCGACGGTATTCCTGCCATCGAGCGTAATGCCTATGGTGGTGGTGAAGGTGGTCCTGTATTCGGAACGGCCAACATCACCCTCAACAATGGATTTATCGGTTATCGTCGCTTCGGCGCTGTGCCAACAACAGATACCGACCTCGACTACATACAGGTAGGCTCTGACTACTATCAGGAGAAACTGCACGACGAGACCTCGTCGGGCGATGGCACAAACCGTCTGTACGACAGCGGCTGTATCTTCGGCGGCGGTTATATCGACAACAGTAGTGTGGATGCCACCAACGTAAAGATGTATGGCGGTCACGTTCGTAACGCCCTCTTCGGTGGTGGCGAGATTGCCGCTATCGGACGTGGCGTCATCGAGGCAACAGGCGTTGACAACAGCGTTCGTACCCTGAAGGGCATCTATAAGGCCGGTAAGGCTAATGTGACACTCTTTGAAGGCAACGTCCACCGCAACGTATTCGGCGGCGGTCGAGGATATAACAACCTGGGTGAAGGCGGTACGCTCTACTCCGACGGTTACGTCTTCGGACAGACAGAGGTAGATATACATGGCGGTACGATAGGTACTGCCAAGGAGCTGGAACGCGAGAACGGCAACGTCTTCGGTGGCGGCGATATCGGTTATGTGTACAGTGCCTATGAGAAGGACGACAAACTCTATGTCGGTGTTAAAGACGGCGAACGCTATGACGACGGACACGAGGGATACTATTATGCCTACAATATTGGAACGACTTCTTACGACCCAACTACCGCTATCGATGCCTCGAAATGGGTAAAGGATGAAGGTGAGTTTGTGCTGACAGAGGACTGCAAGGTGCTGATTGAGCCTTATTGTAAGGCGACGTCTGATGTCACCGTCAATGGTCACGACTATGCTGCAGGTGAATATGTAACCACCGAAGACCTTCATACATTAGGCAACAAGAACGATGGTGGTTGGGATGGCTTGGATCTTTCGGGTATCACGATCTTCAACGCTGTATTCGCCGGCGGTAACACCTCATCCGGTTCTTCCACCGTCTATGCTAACACCACTACGGTATTCGGTAACGCCACAGCCTCTATCCACGATGTCTATCATCGTGACCTGATTACGCTGGGCACAGGACATACGGGTGGTCTGTACGGTGATGGCAACCTGACCTTCGTGGATGGTTATCGTGGACTGAACATCACTAACTATGGTACGGACTATTACAGCCTGTCTCCTGAAATCACCATTGCTCAGTACAACCAGCTTCCTGAGCGCGAAGCTGATTACTATCAGCTGAAATACAAGTGTATCAAGGAATGTACAGATAAGGACGGTACCACCTACCATACAGCAAGCGGCGAAAGCAGCAAAGCTTCTACGCTGACCATCGATGACCTGCTGACGGTGTTTGAAGGTATCAAGGACGGTAATGTCGATCTCCTTCTTTCGAATCCGACAACGGGCGAGAAATACCCCAATCCTGTTTATTGGGAGCAAAATGGTGTTGTCCCCGTCTATGCCGGTCGTCTGATGAATACCATCCAGCGCGCGGACTTCTGCGGTGTCTTCGGCAGCCGTATGGTGATGCAGGGTGCACAGGACCGTGTGCCGGAGATTGTCGATCACACCAACTACACCATCAACCGTGTGCGTGAGGTGTCACTCAACCAGAAACTTTCTGTGAGAACAACTGACGCATCCGACGAAAGCAAGAAGGTTCACGGCAACTACTTCGGTATTTACAGCATCGTGAACTACTTAGGTGCCCTCACCAGTGACGTGTTCTTCCTGCCTTCAAAGGATGTGCGTGTTACGGATAACGCTTCCAATCCAGACTTCAAGACTGCATCCAAGGCGTACAACAACGGTGGCACTCCTGTTGCATCTAAAGCATACGGTACAGCGACCTACTACGACTGGAAGGCAGGCTTCGTCAATGACCGTAAGCGCAACAACGGTACCAGTAAGAATAAGGTGGCGTTGGCATCGGGTGTATATCTCGAGCTGACCACCGAACAGAGCACGGGCGACGGTCTGAATGAGAAAGACTGGGGCTATATCACTGGTGTTGTAGAACTCGACCTCATCAACGTACAGCCAGGTATGGGCGGTGGCTTCGTATATGCCAAGAACGTACACAAGACTGGTACATATACTCAGCACAAGCATAATACGCTGACCTTGCTGAATCTCGGCGCTGTCACACGACGCGACTTCACATACGAAGGTGCAGACGTGGAATGGGAGACATCCGGAAACTTTGTACACAGTACGCAGACGATTATCGACGACTGCTACAACATCAGCGGTAAGTATAAAGGCAGCGATGCCGTTCCTGCCCACTATTGGTACATCAAGGGTTCGGTATATGTTTATGACCAGTACATCTCGGCCTATACCGGAGCTCCTAATGCCTATAGCGAGACGGTGGACATCCCGCTGACCATCACAGCTGCTTCACACGGTACGATGAAGCTGCTCAACGTGATGCCGAATAAGTATGCTTACTATTCTGCTCCTGGTGTGAAACTGGAGGAGGGCAAGAAGATGGTCATCAATGAAGTGGAGTACCATCTGAACGATCCTATCAACTACTGGGATTGGTTCCTGCTGACCAGTTCTGAGAAGAATCTGTTTGTCGATGAAACATACGTCACCATCGCTGACTGCAAGTACAGCAGCGAGGATGTCAGCATCATCCCGGCCGGAACAGTGATGCTGCCTGATGAATACAAAACATTGAAAGCTGCTCACCCAACGGTTTACCACGTAGAGAAGCAGGATAATGTGGACTTCGACTTCGTATATCGCTCATCCAACAACATGAGCCACGACACGGGTTACATGCTGACCTATAAGGTGAACAACCCGACACAATGGGATACCTGGTACACCAAAGTTGAGAGTGCTACTGCAGCAAAGAAACAGAAAGATGAAGATTTGGCTGGCTACGAAGACGGTCCTACCTATCACTTGGCAAGCGGTGAAGCCGGTGTCCTCGGACAGCGTGAGTATAAGATAAGTAACCTTATCGCTAAGAGTATTTACGATACTTACCAGACCATGGCAACGGGGCATTCTTCTGCCATCCCAGATGGACAGGCTGAATTCGAAGAAGCCTATATCGTAACAAGTGAATATACAAAAGACGACGTTCACCTGAATGTGGGTAGTACGGTTTCTGCCACACAGGCTGCCGGAATGTCCGGTTATGTGGCTCCTGCGTATATCTGCACCAGCACCATCCAGCTCAGCAAGACAGAGTTCATCTATGTCGGCAACCGCATGACGGAGACAGAGAAGACGACATACTACAATACCTACAAGGACTCCAATCCTGCATTGGCAAAGATGATTCAGGATGATATCGTTCCTGCTTACTACTGCACCAGGGATGGTCTCTATGGTGGTAACTACTACGAGGCGAACAAGAACTATCGTGGTCTGGAAGTATGGAGCTCCATGTCCAAGACCGACCGCGAGCGTTTCGCCTTCAATTACGATGCCTTCGACGTGCTCATCGATCCTCTTTACAGTAAGAATGCTGAGGGCACCAGCGTCATATATCCTGAGGGCAAGAAATACCAGTATGACTCTGCTACTGGAACGTTGGCGGCAGCCAAACTGAATTCTGCAGGCTACTCACTGGCGAAACCTGTTGACTACAGCGCAACCTACAACGGCTCCGAAACCTCCACTCACAACGGTGTAACACTGAAGAATGGTGAGGAATATTCTCGTACGGAATATGAGAGCCTGCCGAACGAGAAGCGGCACTATACTTCTATCGACGTGAAAGCGGCAGGTGATGTATATGTCGTCAACACCGCATTCCAGGTTGGCAACTCGCCATACGCCGTGGGTACTGTCATCTCTGCAAGCACGTATAGCAGCTTAGGTGACACTGATAAGGCAAATATCACCACCCTGACATTCACTGATGATGATGTGAATAAGACTTACTACTACTGCCGCGAAAGCTATAAGGTGGGTGAGAATACAGAAGGTGTCGCTGTTACCGGTGTTACTGGTATCAGTGCTGCAGAAACCGGTACTTACAACGTAAACGACAATGTACCTGTAGGTCTCGTTATCACAGAAGACAACTACGACGACCTGGCTAATAGGCAGAAGGACTTCAGCATCCACGGTATCGCTCCTACGGAGACCAGTACGTTGTACGTAAGCCGCTTCTCTGACATCTTCGACCTCTCGAAGGAGAAGATTATCACTATCGTTTACGAGTACAACTACGAGGAGAGCGATGGTTCTGGTGCTCACGTCACTCCCGTCAGCGAGCGCCACGTGGTGAACATCCATGTCGTGTTCAAGAGCGGTATTCCTTATGTCGAGGACATCAAGGCTCCGCAGATTGTGCTGCCTGGTACGTTCGTCGGCGTTCGTGAACCGCACGTGACCCCTGGAGCCTATGAGGTAACAGGCGGTGGATGGAAACTCTTCGAGAAGAAGTCCGATGCCGAGAGCCACATCAACGGTATAGAATATACCCCAACTGCAGATCCTCTGTACTGGTATCAGCATGGATTCTATCTGGCTTACTACGCAAAGACCTATCTTGGCGAGACCTATTCTAACGCCGTGCCGGTGAGCGTGGCCAACTACCACGACTTGACAAAGGTGCTTAACGATACCCAGCACTACTACTATGTAGACAATCCTACCGTTAAGCGAAACTCCAAGATTTACATCACTGATGCCACCAACGGTGCTACCCAGCTCAAACAGTTCTACGACCTCAGTAAGAGCTCGCTCAACGAGCATGTCCGAGACTGCCAGAACCTCGAGTTCATCCTGCACACCAACGTTACTGTGCCAAGTGGTTCATCCACTTGGACGCCAATCGGTGAGGAAGGTCACTGCTTCTCTGGTAACTTCCACGGTGACGGCTATCACATCGACGGACTCGACAACTCGCTGTTCGGCCGCCTCTGCGGAAATGTATATAACCTTGGAGTGACGGGTTCATTCACCTCCGCAGGTGTTGCCGACACCGGTGACGGTTATGTAGAGAACTGCTGGATCAACACCAGCGCTACCAGCGGCTTCGACGCCAATACCAAGGCTGTCTTTGGCAATCCATCAGATACCAACCGCAAGCAGGTGGTGAACTGCTACTACCCAGAGACGAAGGGCTATAAGGCTGGCGATGCTGTCCCGATGCCAGAATCGGCATTCTACAACGGAACGGTGGGCTACGACCTGAACGGTTTCTACCTGTTCAAGCGTTACAACGATCATGAGACTGCTTCTGGTACTTCATATAAGTATTACACGATCCAGGATGATGGCACTTTATCTACTCCGCAGACAAAGTACTATGACAAGAATGCCACTTACTGTTCGTCTGGTGTTGATGGCGTCTATGCCAATGGTGGTTATGTAGAAGACCGCTATGCTGACGGCGACTTCCGCTATGCAGACGGTGTGATACCCGAGAGCGAGGATGAGCGCACGCTTGTCGATGCTGATGACATCAGCCACTTCTATCCGATATGGCCGGATGACTACTTCTACTTCGGACAGATGCTGACCTATAACTGGAACGACCAGCGTCCGCACGAGGAAGTGCCTTCGCATATCGTTAAAAATAGTGGCCGCTTGTCAATCTCTGACGAGAGCAACCGCATTTATCGTGCTCCTGCCTATTATCAGTCGAAGACGATGGACGTTGCCCACTTCAACCCCAGTGTCAATCTCGTGGCATACGCGAAAACTACGAACCCCTCTGATGCTTATCTGCATCCGGCTTATCCGAATATGACGGCTATCGACTTCGCCGGTCATAACGACAGCTATTGGACCCTCGGTCGGGAGTCTGGAGGTTCTACCGCTGGTGCTGATCTATTCTATCGTCCGCTGCTTGACGAGAGCGGCCTGAACAGTATCACCAACCGCGACGAGACGCCGAACCTGTTGGTTTACGCTCCGTCCGAGGAGGTCAACAAGAAGACATACGATGTGCTGACGGGCTACTTCACTGAGCCAGCATACAGCGACTATGACGAAACAAATTATAATGATGGTCATAGCGGATACAAGCGTGTTAAAGCAGCACCCACTTGGACTGTCTTTGGCCATTTGGTACAGCATGACCTCAAGGCCATCAGCGACCAGCTTCTGGTCGATAAGAAAGACTTCAACTGTCCTATCAGTTATCAGTTTGTTGACGACAAGCGCATGTGGTATCAGCGTATCCCCGACAACTATATCAGTCTGACCAATGGCTGGTCCACCATCAGCCTGCCGTTCACGGCAGAACTGGTATCTACTCAGGATAAGGGCGAGATAACCCACTTCTACAGTGGAAGCCCCTCCGTCGATGCGAATGGCACCAAGGTCGGTCATGAGTACTGGCTGTCTGAATACAATGGCCAGAAGGCTAATACCAATCCCGAGACCGACGGCTTCTTTACAGCGGCCTTCAACTATCCTACCAGTGGTGACGATGAGGACAAGCAGGTGGATAACACCTTCTTGTGGGACTACTACTATAGCAAGAATGTACAGCAGGATGCCAACGCGGACATCTATCAGACCAGATACCAGCAAGGCCGTACGTTGGCTGAATATCCGCTGCTGGCTGCTGCCCAGCCCTATATGATAGGCTTCCCGGGCAAGACGTTCTATGAGTTTGACCTCAGCGGTGAGTGGCAAGTCAGGAATACAGCTACCACTGCCCCTGCACAGCTTGACAAGCAGACCATCAGTTTCGTCTCCGAACCTGAAATCACCATTGCTGTCAGCGACGATGAGATGAACACCTCCGCCATCGACGGCTATAAGTTCATGCCCAACTACATGAGCAAAACTATTGCAGGTTATCTCATGAACAAGGATGGTAACAGCTTCGATAAGACTCCTGCAGAGGGTTCTGCTGCTACGCCGTTCCGTCCGTACTTTGTGGCCACTTCTCCAAAACAGGCACCGGCCCGCTCTATCCTCATTGAGGGCATTGAGTCGTCGTTTGCCTTTGGTGAAGATGAAGACCCGTCAGGTGACAACTTTGGTGAGGGCGACCTCGTATTCACGATTCACAATCGCACCATCAGCATCACTTCCTCGCTCCGAGAGGAGGCCGATGTGCGCATTTATAACATAAGTGGACTCGCCATCGCCAACTTCACCATCCAGCCGGGTGAGACCACCAATACCTACACTCCTGCTGCCGGTGTCTATATCATCCGCGCCGCCAACGGCCGCATCCAAAAGAAGATAGCAATCAAGTAACAAGATATGATAACTTTATATAGACCTTCATTGCGAATTACAAAGAATCAGCATGGTTCTAACCATACGCTGTCCATACTGATGAGTATGCTCCTACTTCTCATTGTGGGAAATGGTAGTGTGTGGGGACAAAGCCCTGTTGAAATAACAACTGATGCTGATGGGAATGGTACCATTGAAGATAGCGAGAAGAAATTCTATCTGATTCAGACGAATGCGTTCCCGAGTTTCTATATAGCGCCCAAGGATAATAATACCATTACAACCAACAATATCCTTGGTGACTATATGCTATGGTATTTCCTGGATGCAGGTGAAGAAGGTGGTACTCAATATTACTATATCGTCAACAATAGTACGGGGAAATACATCTGTCATGGCGGTGGTACTGCTAACACCGATGCTAGTAGAGGTGTTACGTTGGTAGAGAAAACTTCAGATAATGATGAAAGATGTAAATTCTACATCGAGCTAAACGAAACTAATAACACAACAGGTTTTAATATTGATGCTAAAGGTAAACCGTCTTATTTTGGCTTGAACAAACGAAATGGTAGTGAGACCAATACCTATCCCATCAGATTGACAAATGATGACAAAAACCATTATATCAATGACGTCAACTCCAAATGGAAGTTCGTACCCTTTAACGGAACCCTTACATACCCAACCCCTCCTTTTACGCCATCGACGGATTCGGACAAGTATTATTACGAAATACACAATGTCCAAATGGAATCCTATTATGCCGCAACTGACGCTACACCCGCTAAGGTCATCTTCACCAATCAGGCAAACGAAAGCAGGGCGTGGTATCTCAAAGAGGCTTCATCCGATACTTGGTATAAGTACTATTACATTATTAATCCTGCAGCAGGGGGAAAATACATGTATTATAACGGTACTACCGACAATACAGGTAACCAAACAAAAGCAATTGATGTAAAAGATTATAATTCAGCAAACGAAGAGCGATATCAGTTTGTCGTGGTTCAGGCAGCGAGAGGTGACGGAAATGGCCGTGTAACATGTTATGCCATCATACCTAAACTGCTCATCGATAATTTATGGACAAGCAGTAGTATCGGTTATGCGCAAGCGAGCATTACCAATGGTCTCAATATGGGTATCATCAATAGCAGAGGCGCAACAAATGGTGCTCATTGGGAATTTAAAACTACAACTTTTAGCACCGTATGTGCCTACCCTGTAATTGCCTTCGACAGAACTACTGGAAAGGCATCTATCACGACAGCTACCTTATTGCCATCCATCTATTATACCACAGATGGGTCAACACCATCATCTACTAACGGTACGTTGTATAATGGGGCATTTACCTTAACAGAGCCGACAACCGTCAAAGCCATTGTCACTAAAGAAGGATATACCGATTCGGAAGTGACTACATTAACGATTGGAAAAGTTGCAACTCCTACTATCCAGCAGGAAACAGGTACCCATAATGTTTCCATCACAACAGCAACCCCCGGTGCAACGATCTTTTATACTATTGATGGCACTACCCCTACTACCTCATCAACACTTTACACCGGTGCATCAGAAGAACTGGGAGGTAAACCCATCAAAGCGATAGCCGTTAAGGATAATATGATCAACTCCGACATAGGTGAGGGTGAGATAGACATAAGGTGTGCTACACCAGCTATTAGTTTTGACAACATTACCTCGAAGGTATCTATCACTTGTGGAACCGAAGGAAGCACCATCCACTACACTACCGACAACAGCGAACCTACCACCACGAGTACTGCATACACTGGCCCGTTCTCTGTTACCAGTCCTACGACAGTGAAAGCAATTGCCACCCATGGGGAATTAGACCCTTCCGTTGTGGCAGAGTTATCTATTCCCCAGGTAGCTACACCAATTATCCAAAACAACGGCAACAATGCGGTGTCTATTACAACAGAAACTGTTGGCGCTACCATTTACTACACTACCGATGGCACCACCCCGACCACATCGAGTACCGAATACACTGTACCATTGACTGAGAACATCAGCGGTGTCACCATCAAAGCCATCGCAGTCAAAGAGGGTATGATTACCTCTATCGTGGGTAGCAATGCGGTGATACTGCAATGTGTAGCACCGGATATTGCCCGCAGTGGCAACGACGGCTTCACTATCAGTTGTTCGTTCCCTGCTTCGGATGTCACCATTTACTATACTACCGATGGCACACCCCCCACCACTTCAAGTAGCAGTATCAGTTCTGGCGGTATCGTATCGAGCACACTACCCGTTACCGTCAATGCGATGGCTGTCGCAACGAACTATGATAACTCTGACGTAGCAACTGCCACCCTGAAACAAGGCATGGATGGAGACGGCACTGTAGGAAATCCTTATACCATCAAGTACCAACCAGACGTAGAAGACTTTATTGATCACGTCAATACAGCGGAGGGAGCCTCATTACATTATAAGGTTATCGCCACCGCTCCTCTCGACTTCAGTAGTGCCGATCCCATCACCCAAGCCTTCAGCGGCACGTTCGATGGCGGCACGCAGCCTATTACGGGTCTCACCCATCCCCTCTTCAACACTGTTGATGGTGGTGTGGTGAAGAACGTCACCCTCCAGAATGTTTCTATCAGCAGTTCTGATGAATATGTGGGTGCCATTGCTGGCATTGCTCAGGGATATAGCCGAATCTATAACTGCGGTATCTTGCCTAACGATGCTACTTTCCCTGAAGGCACTCATCCTACCGTTTCTGGTGGCACCTGTGCTGGAGGTATTGTGGGTAAACTGGATGGAGATTCTCGCGTCATCAACTGCTATAGTTATGCTGACGTCAGCGCTTCCACAACTGCAGCTGGAATCGTAGGAGAGAACACATTCGCGTCAACCGCAGAAGTATCAGGTGGTAAATATACTAAACTCAAGACAGCTGTTGTCAACTGCATGTTCTATGGTAATATTACAGGCGGCACCAACCAGCATGGCGTCTATGGCGGCACTCTGATAACCAATGCTGCCAATACAGGCATCAGCAGTTACAACTACTACAGAAGCGGCTCTACCTTCAGCACTGCCAATGGTGAGCCCACAGCCTACAACTGCTCGTTCCCTGCCGATGAGCGCTACCTCACGCAGGTGGAGTTCCACCGCAGCCTGTTGAACAGTAACCGTGAACTATGTGGTTGGTGGGTAGGCTCTGACGTGGCACCGAGCACATTGACGACCGCTCAGGTGCAGGCCATTCCCAAGGATGCCTCACTGATGTACAAGTGGGTGGTTGACCCCAATCTTGCCCCATACCCGATACTGAAGCCCTTCGGCAAATATCCCTCCATTATCAATACCAATACAGGCACCCCCTGGTTCGACCGCACCACAGCCTTACCATTCGAGGGAAAGCAACTCGGAACACTTTCAGTCATTATTAAGTCGGGAGGCTCTGCTTCTGACCAGCATCTGAACATCCCCATCACCGACATGGACTCCCTGCACTACGATTTCGGTTACCGCAAGGTGCAGTTGCCCTATTACAACACCGTATTCGGTAACCCCGACGGTGCTACATGGCAGGAAAAGTATGCTGGCAACTACACTGACCAGGTGGTGACAGGTTGGAAGGTTACCAACGTCAGTGGCGGCAATGAAGGTTCATTTGTCGCTCACTGGCAGGACGGCTATAACTTTGCAGACCGCAACTGCACTCAGAAGGACCTCTACAGTGTCTCGGGTCGTGTCTTTGCTCAGGGCGGCTACTATTATGTTCCTGACGGTGTTACGGAAATCACCATTGAGGCCTATTGGGGCAAAGCCATCTATGTGAGAAATAATGGTGGCTACTATGACAGAGTCAATGTTACCTCAGGTAATACTGGGGCTGCTTTTGCTCCTGCTGGAACACGCGAAAATAATGTCAACGGCGCCACCATCCAGACCACATCAATAAAGGAAACACTTACTGCTGCTAATATCGATGCGAAAAAGACAGTCTATGACTATGCGCTTGTTCTGGTGGGTAATGTGCAGGAATCTGTTGGCAAAAGTGATGTTGTACATCAAACTCAAGACACTCGCGGTTTCACCATCATGAGTGTGGACCTTGACTTCGACGAAGAACCTGACTATTGCCTCGAATGGCAGTTGGGTAAGGAAATGGCACGTCAGGTTATCGCCCCTATACGCTTTGATTTTCTCCCCGTGGTGGAGTTGGGTATTGCGGGCAAGTTACACAATTCAAAAGATTTCTACTCCCTTGGCTGCTACCGTTCCAAAGGACATTTCGAGGTTACTGAGACCGCTTTTATTCGCTTCGGACAGTTTGAGTTTGAACTTGGTACCCGTGATGACGGACCTATCATCCTTAATGGTGGTATCTACGATCAGTACAGTCGTGGCCGCAATGGTGAAACAAATCAACATATCAATTACGTCATTCTTGGCGGTCATATTGTTATGCCTTCATTCACTCCTGGCGCCCATGTCAATACCAATGCTAAATATCAAACACGTCATTGTGCCGTCAACGTTCTCGGTGGAGACTTCACCAGTTTCTATCTCACTGGTGGATACAATGAGGCCATTAAACCATACGAAGACAACCCCCACTGCTATATCGACGGTGGTCGCTTTGGTACGATAGCCGCTGCTTATAAGGAGGGCATCTGGGGTGATGTCACATGGCGTATCAATCATGCGCTCATTGGCGAGTTCTATGGTGGCGGCGTCATGGCCCAGGCTACTGGCGATACTTATAAGATAGTGAAAGGCAGCATCGATGTGGTCATCAACAACAGTATCGTGGGCAAATACTGCGGCGGTCCTAAGTTCGGCGATATGGTATCTGGCAAGACCGTCAAGACCAGCGCAACAGGCACTACCTTTAACCAATTCTTCGGTGCAGGCAATGGCGGCACCAACTATGTGCAGTATGCCAATACCGATGGTACGGGAGTTCCCGTTACCGATTGGAGTAGCACCATCAACTCTAATTATACCCCTGGGAAGTACCGCAATAAGGATCAGGGTTATGCAGCCAACTATGATCTTGAGGTAATCAATTATTCTACTGGTGACGGGAATGGTAAATTTGTTAACCGTAGCTACTACTACTCTGCCCAGTTTGCCACCACCAACACGGGTAATGTCACCAGCACATTGACCGACTGCACCATCAATACCAATTTCTATGGTGGTGGTTTCCTTGGTGGTGTCACGGGCAACGTCACCTCTACACTGACCAATTGCACAGTCAATGGTGCTGTCTTTGGAGCGGGCTATTCAGCTTCGGCGGGTACAGTCAATATCTACAACAAGGACAAGGTGCCACCTGTACCAAACACATACACAGGTATGATTAAACCGCAGTCTGGCGGAACATTTACCACATACGAATGGACGAACAATAAGACATTCGGAACAAAAACACTTAGTACAGGAAGTCCCACCATTTTAAACCCCAATGGTGACGGGAAGAACTATATATACACTGAGGTATCTCTAGAAAACCTCGGATCTGTAAGTGGTAATGTCACTCTTACTATTAACGGTAATACTGTTGCTGATAAAAATGGTAAGGTGATGAAAGTCGGTCACAGCGTCTATGGTGGTGGTGAGGAATCTACTGTAAATGGTGATACCGAAGTGAATGTCAGCGGTGGCACCATCGGTACTACCGGTAAGGGCGGCGCTACTTGGGGTAACGTCTATGGCGGTGGTAAAGGTAAGGAAAATGATGTTACAGCCGGACTCGTAAAGGGTAACACCAATATCAATATCAGTGGCTCTCCTACCATTCTCCACAACGTCTATGGCGGTGGCGCTTACGGCTCTGTAGGCGATTTTACTTACGATGCTACATCAGGTATGCCTACTACTCTGAAGACAGCTAATACAGGTGCTTGTACCATCACCATCAAAGGCGGTACGATTGGCAGCAACGGCCAGGAGAATGGTATGGTGTTCGGATCTTCGCGTGGTGATGTAGCCATTCCTGAAGGAGAGCCTGCTGTTGATCCTAACGACCGCATGGCATGGGTTTATAGCACACATGTCACAGTAGGCGATACGGGTGTAGAAACAACGCCTTGGATTAAGGGCTCTGTCTATGGCAGTGGCGAGAATGGTCACACTTTCCAGAATACCATCATAGATATTAAAAAAGGTACAATCGGTATTGCCGTAGGTGAGACGGTTGGAGGTTACTCAGGTGCTGCCTATCCCTATCGTGGCAATGTCTATGGCGGTGGCTGCGGTACGGACAAGTACGACTCCAATGGTGATGGAACAAAAGACAAGTACAACCCGCTGGCAGGTATCGTACAGGGTACTGCCACTGTCAACATCATCGGTGGTCACGTCGTTCACAATGTCTATGGCGCTGGTGCTATGGGTTCTGTGGGCGGTGGTGCTGAAGCCAACAGTGGTAAGACAACCATCAATGTTACTGGTGGTCGTATCGGCTACGATGGTGATGGAAATGGACATGTCTTTGGTGCTGCCCGCGGTGAGTTTGGCGTTAGTACTGCCGCCTCAGGTCTCGCCAACGTCAGGGAGACAGAGGTGAATATCGGTTATGCGACAACACCTGCAGCTGATAATGAAGGAAAAACGGCACAGCTCATCGCCGGTTCTGTCTTTGGCGGCGGTGAGGCTGGTACCGTCAAGGAGAGCGTAGCCGTCAACATGACTGGCGGTCTTGTCCTTAACGACGTTTATGGCGGTGGCGCTTTGGCTGACACGCAGACAAGCAACTGGGACGCTACGGCGGGTAACTGGGCTACAGGCAAGACCTCTGCAAGCACCACGACGACCGTTCGCCTGACGGGAGGTAATATCCTTGGCGAAGCATACGGCGGCGGACTGGGAGAAACCGTGGCGATGTACTCTTGGACTTGAACGGCACGACGACGTCGGGCGAAACAGGCACTGTCATTGCTGGGAAAGCCAGAGGATGTGCCGTCCATGAAGTCTTTGGCTGCAATAATGCTGCAGGTACACCAATGGGAAAGGTAATGGTGCATGTCTATGCGACACAGAATAAGGACAAAGCCGACATCAGCACCAAACCGGAGAAGGGTACTAAGTTGTTTGATGTTGCCGCTGTTTACGGCGGTGGCAATCTGGCTGCTTACGAACCTGCCGGTGGCGCAAGTACCACGAATTCCACCAATGTCATCATCGATGGTTGTGACCTCACCAGCATCCAACAGGTGTATGGCGGTGGCAATGCAGCCTGCACGCCGGCTACCAATGTGACGGTAAACGGAACGTACGAGATTGACGAACTCTTCGGCGGCGGTAATGGTCTTGACAAGATTCTCATCAATGGTGTCGAGATGCCGAACCCTGGCGCCAACGTAGGTTACAAGAACTATTCCGAGTATTATAAGGAAGACGGCCAGTGGAAGGTACGTGATAAATCCGATGCCGACACGAAGGAGAAACGAACGGGCTCATCGTATGTCTATGGAACGGGTAAGGCTGCTGTGAATATCTACGGTGGCAAAGTCAACCATGTGTTCGGAGGCTCCAATACCAAGGGTAATGTACGTCAGACGGCTGTGACGCTGCTGGACGAGGGGGGCGCATGTGAATTCTGTGTCGATGAGGCTTACGGTGGTGGAAAGAGTGCAGAGATGGATGCTGAGGCCAAGTTGCTGATGGCTTGTATTCCAGGCTTGCAAGCGGTCTATGGCGGTGCTGAGGCTGCCGACGTTCGCGGCAATGTGACGTTGAATATCACCAATGGTACCTTTGACCGCGTGTTTGGCGGTAACAACCTCAGTGGAACAATCAGTGGTTCAATCACTGTGAATATTGAAGAGATTGGTTGTCGTCCTATCAAGATAGGCGAACTCTATGGCGGTGGCAATCAGGCTGGCTATTCTGTCTATGGCTATGATAGCGAGGGCAAACCGATAGAACCGGGAGAGACCCCGCTCACCCCACTCTATCATGATCCTCAAATCAATGTGATGTCGTTTACCAGCATCGGAGATATCTATGGCGGTGGCTTTGGTGACGGTGCTACGATGGTTGGTAATCCTACGGTGAACGTCAATGTGACGTTAGGAAAATACGATGATACCATTGTCGGTGAGAATGCAAAAACCCCCAACGGATATCCGATTCCCTCACATGCCAAGGGAAAGATGGGAGCCATTAACAATGTATTTGGCGGCGGCAACGCTGCAAAAGTCATAGGTAACGCCTATATTAACATTGGTACCCTCGAGGAGGTCTATGTGGTGAAGGAAGTTGCCGTAGGCACCAGTGTGGCAGGCTTATACACCCGCACAGGTGATGGCACAGCTGCGAGTCCGTTTGACTATATCGAAACAGAGGATGATGCTACGGCCCAGGAGAATGTCACCTATTATGAGAAGAAGGATGTCCTGGGTGCTGATATCCGAGGAAATATCTATGGCGGAGGAAACAATGCCGATGTGACAGGTGATTCTAAGGTAAAAATTGGCAAAAAAAATGAGGGCGAGTAACCCTCATCGATAGATTTATTCTAATCGAAGAACCTGACGCTAAGCACGTGAGGAAAAGGCGAGGCTGGGGTTTGAATCACTCTCTGAAAACGACTGAAGGAAGCCCGATGGCTTCCTTCTGGCGGAGAGAGAGGGATTCAAACCCCCGGAACGGACAAGCCGTTCACCGGATTTCGAGTCCGGCCCAATCGGTCACTCTGGCATCTCTCCTGGGTGCGCTCTTGCGAATGCGGGTGCAAAGGTACAAAAAAGTTTAGAGTTTAAGGTTTAGAGTTTAGAGTTTTTTCATCGAAGGCCATTTTTTCATGCATTTTTCTGCCAAAAAGGCACTTTGCAACTGAGTTGCATGGGGAAAAGCGTACCTTTGCAGCCGAAAACAGGGGAATAGAGGCTATAGATACTATGCTATAGAAGCCTTAGACCACACAAACTAAAGAAACAATGATAGAGATTCTTGAACACTACTGGGACGCGCTGGTCATGATGACAGCGGAGATGGCTCCCTACCTGCTGCTGGGTTTCCTGATAGCAGGACTGCTGCGGGTTTTCGTACCGCGGACTCTGTATTCCAAACACCTGGCACCGAATAACATGAGGAGTGTGGTGAAGGCTGCCGCCATCGGCGTGCCGTTGCCACTGTGCTCCTGCGGGGTGATTCCCACGACGGTGGGGCTGCACAAGGAAGGTGCCAGCGACGGCGCCTGCACCAGTTTCCTCATCGCTACGCCACAGACGGGCGTGGACAGCATCATCGCCACCTATTCCCTGATGGGACTGCCCTTCGCCATCGTGCGACCGATAGCGGCACTGATGACTGCGCTGTTCGGGGGATGGCTGGTGAATAAAAACCCCTCCCATCAGGAAGGGGAGGCCTGTGGGGAGCATCATCATGAGCACGAGGAACATGATTGCTGCGGGGAGCATCACCACCACTGCGACTGCGAGCATGAGCATGAGCATCACCACCACTGCGACTGCGAGCATGGAGAGAGCGAAGGCGAGGGTTGGATGGCCAAGATCAAGGAGGCGCTGGATTATGCCTTCGTGGATATGATGCAGGATGTGGGGAAGTGGCTGGTGATTGGCTTGCTGATAGCCGCACTGATCACGGTGGCAGTGCCTAACGAATGGCTGGCTGCACTGCATGATTACAAACTACTGAATATGCTGATTGTGCTGGCCGTGGCGATTCCAATGTACGTCTGTGCCACGGGTTCGATACCTATTGCCGTGTCGCTGATGGCCAAAGGTCTGACGCCTGGTGCCGCCCTGGTGCTGCTGATGGCAGGACCTGCGGTGAACTCCGCCTCGATGCTGGTCATCGGCAAAGTCTTCGGACGTCGTACGCTGCGCCTCTACCTCACCGCCATCATCGTCGGCGCCATCCTCTTCGGACTGGGTATCGACTACCTGCTGCCACAGGAGTGGTTTGCCGTGCAGAGCGCAATCGCTGACGGCTGCGCCCACGGTGCCCACGGGCTGGGTGTCTGGGAATGGGTGTGGATGGTGCTGCTGGTAGTACTGCTGCTGAATGCCTTCTGGCAGCAGCATCGGCATGGTCACAGCTGCGATTGCTGTCATGAAGATCATGAAGTCCATCATGACCATTCAGCCCATCATGCTCATCACGCCCACGAGACCCACGAAGCCCATTCCGCCCACTATTCTATTAAAGGTATGTCCTGCAACCACTGCAAAGCCAACGTGGAGCGCGCCATCCACAGTGTGGAGGGTGTGGAGGACGTGGAGGTGAATCTGACCAGCGGCGAGGCCATCGTCGAGGGTGAGCATGACCCCGAAGCACTCATCGAACGTGTGAAAAGCTATGGATATGAAGCCTCAAGGATGAAATAATTGACCATTCTTGAACGAGATTCCACAAATAATGCCTATCTTTGTCGCCGCAAACTAACAAACGAACGACAAATGAAGGCATTATTTGTATCTATTCTACTCGCCTCAGCACTGACCGTCTGTGCGCAAGAATACAAGACCATCCGCACGACGGAAGCCGTGAAGGTGCAGGCACCTGTCGGCACAGCACCGCGCCTGCCCTACCAGCTGTGGGTGACCTACACCGACGGAACCAAGGAGTACCGCCAGGTACGCTGGACCAATGCCGCTCCCGCCACGGAGCAGGCCGAGGCCGATGCTGCACAGAACCCCGTAGGCACCCGGTATGAGGTGCGCGGCTACATCACCGGCGACAACACCACCACGCTGGGCTTCCCCGTCACGGCAGAGGTGCAGGTCGTAGGCGGCAGCTACGCCACCCCCTCCCCCACTCCACTGGCAGAACCGCTGCCCCTCAACAAGGTGCGCATCAACGGAGAAAATCGTCTGACGCACAACCGCGATATGGACATCGACCAGTTGCTGTCGCTGGACGTGAAGCAGCAGCTATATAACTACCGCGACACCTACGGACTGCCCACCGATGGCTACCCCGAAGCCGACGGATGGGACTCTCCCACCACGAAGCTGAAGGGCCACGGCAGCGGACATTACATGAGCGCGATGGCCATGGCCTACGCCTCCTGCACCGATGCCACGAAGAAGGCGAAGCTGAAGGAAAACATCCGCCTGATGGTGGACGAGCTGCGCGCCTGTCAGGAACGTACCTTCGTCTACGACAAAGCGCTCGGCCGCTACCGCGAAGCCCGCGACTTCGCCCCCGAGGCGGAACTGCGCGAGATGAAGGGCACCTGGAAGGACTTCGACAACTATAAGAAGGACTACGCCCACTATGGCTACGGATACCTCAACGCCATCCCCGCCCAGCACTGCGCACTGATAGAGATGTACCGCGCGTACAACAACGAGAACTGGGTGTGGGCACCCTACTACAGCGTACACAAGCAGCTGGCAGGTCTCATCGACATAGCTAACTACATCGATGACAAAGCCATCGCCAAGAAGGCGCTGCTGATAGCCAAGGACATGGGGCTCTGGGTCTGGAACCGCCTGCACTACCGCACATTTGTGCAGAGCGACGGCACACAGGAAGAGCGCCGTGCGCATCCCGGCAACCGCTACGAGATGTGGAATATGTACATCGCCGGCGAGGTGGGCGGCATGGCCGAATCACTGGCACGCCTCTCGGAGATGGTAAAGAGCCTCTCCCCCAGCCCCTCTCCTGTTAGCGAGGGGAGTGCTTCAGAGAGTGAACGCCTGCTGGAAGCCTCGACGTACTTCGACAGCCCAGCCTTCTTCGGCCCGCTGGCCAAGAACGTGGATGCCATCCGCACGCGCCACGCCAACCAGCACATACCGATGGTGACGGGAGCCCTGCGCGCCTATCGCGGCAACGCCGATCCTTATTATTATAACCTCGCCCAGAACTTCTGGACGATGATCCAGGGTCGCTACCGCTATGCCATGGGCGGTGTGGGCAACGGCGAGATGTTCCGTCAGCCCTACACGCAGGTGCTCTCGATGTGCACGAATGTGGGCACCGACTGGCGCGACCGCTCGACTTACCCCGAACCTACGTTGAACGAGACCTGCTGCGCCTACAACCTGGCGAAGCTGACGAAGGACCTGAACTGCTTCCGTCCAAACGATGCCCGCTACATGGACTACTACGAGCGGGTGCTGTACAACCAGCTCATCGGTTCGCTGAACCCCAAGCACTATGCCGTGCTCTACCAGTACGCCGTGGGCCTCGACGCCTCCAAGCCCTGGGGCAACGAGACTCCGCAGAGCACCTGTTGCGGCGGCACGGGCGTGGAGAACCACGTGAAGTACCAGGAGGCAGCATACTTCGTGGGCGGGGACACACTGTGGGTGGCACTCTACCTGCCGACAACTGCCCGCTGGGATGCGAAGAAGACGACCATCCAGCAGGACTGCCATTGGCCTGCCGAGCAGACAACCATTACCTTCCCCGAGGCGAAGAAGCCCTTCGTGCTGAAGCTGCGCGTGCCCTACTGGGCCACCGAGGGCTTCGATGTCAAGGTCAACGGTGAGAGCGTCAGTCAGCGCTACCAGCCCTGCAGCTACGTCACGCTACCGCTGCGCCGCTGGACAAAGGACGACAAGGTGGAGGTCACAATGCCCTTCACCCGCCACATCGATTTCGGACCAGACAAGATGGAAGTCGCCGCCACGGGCAAGAACGAACCTCGCACCCGTTTTGAGCCCGCCTGGTGCGGAGCGCTGATGCAAGGACCGCTGGTGATGGCTGTCCAAGGGTTGAAGAGCTGGGATGAAGCGGTCTTGGATTTAAAGCACGGCGCGGTTCAAATCCAGAACCTCGTCCCCGACTACGACGCCGACCGCCACGTCACGCACTACTTCCGTTTCCTGCTGCCCGGCACACCCATCGCTGCCGTGGCCGAAGCCTCTGCTTCGGGGGTGGATGACACCCGCCTGAAGGAAGCTATGCAGCTGGCACGCAGCCGCCGCGATGCCCAAAACCGGTGGAACGAGATGGAGGTGAAGGTGCCCGAATACGCCCCGTGGGCCAAACACGGCTATGCCCGGCTGATGGAGCAGTTCGACCGCGCACGTGCCCTCTTCGACGACGCCGACCGCAGCCAGAGCCAGGAAGCCATCGATGCGATGACAACAGAGCTGAATGCCGCACTGAACACCATGAGACCAGGGAACCTGCCCGAGCTGGAAGACCTCGACGAACTGCTACCCTTGCTGACGAAGGCTCGCGAAAACTCCAACCCCAGCGCTAAGCTGAAGGAGGCCATCGAGTACGCAGAGATGGTAGTGAAATACGTCAGCGACGGCAGTGGCACACAGGACATGATCGACCGCGCCACCCGCCAGCTGAAAGAAGCGGGAAGGTAGGAAGGGATTTTTTATGGGTTTGATGGGCTTAATGGGGTCAATGGGCTGGATTGATTGCCCATTCTGCCCATAAAGCCCATAAAACCCATTAAGCCCCATTAAACCCATTAAACCCCATTCACCCCATCCCCCTGAGGAGAACCTCGGCGATGGTGAGGTCGAAGGGAGTGGTGATTTTGATGTTCTCGCGGTTGCCTTCGACGAGGGTGACTGGATGTCCGAGGGCCTCAACAACGGAGGCATCATCAGTGAAGGTCTCGCGGTAGGGCTGGCCGTAGGCCTTCAGGAGGAGGGGGAGCTGGAAGGTCTGCGGGGTCTGCACGAGGCGGAAGAGGGAGCGATCGACGGTGCGGGAGGAACCCGTGCCTAATGGCGCGGGCACAGTGGCCGAAGTTGAGGGGGAGGAGGAAGGCGGAGCGGAGGGGAAGGAGGATGAAGGCAGTGTGGAGAGGGAAGAAGAGGGGGAGGGAGCGGAGGTGGAGAGCTGGCGCAAAGTCTCGACGACGGGGATGACGGGGACGGCGGCACCGTGGTCGCGAGCGGCCTCGAAGGTGCGCCGGATGACATCCGCGGAGACAAAGGGACGGACGCCGTCGTGAACGGCAACGAGCATACCCGGCTCCGGGGTTATAGTCTTCAAACCATTAAGGACGCTGTGGAAACGGGTGGGGCCGCCAGTGGCAATGGCATGGGGAAGGGTGAACGAATGCTGACGGCAGAGGTCACACCAAAAGGGCTGATGGTCAGCAGGCAGCACCAGGATGAGGTGGATACCGGGTATAGCACGCTCGAAAGCCTCGAGCGTGTGCATCAGCACGGGACGTCCGCCGATGGGCAGGAACTGCTTCGGCAGGTCGGCACCCATGCGCAGACCTTTACCTCCAGCGACAATGATAGCGAAAGAGGTCATCTCACCTCGCTCCATAGCATCCCTTTTGCAAGGGCTTCGGCCGTGGCCTGATCCTTCAGACGAGCAACGATGGCATAGCCGAATTCAAAGACGGCAGCAGGTCCCTTGCCTGTGATGAACTGGCCATCGACTTCCACGAGGGCACCGGTGCAGGTGGCACCCTTCAGCTCGCCTTCGAAGCCGGGATAACAGGTGGCACGCTTGCCGTCAAGCAGGCCGAGACGACCCAGAACGAGCGGTGCAGCACAGATGGCGGCAACGGGACGGCCGAGGTAGACATGGTCACGCAGGCGTTCGTTGAGGTCGGAGCAGGCGGCGAGGTTCGTGGCGCCGGGCAGGCCGCCCGGGAAGATGAGCATATCGGCATCGAAGAAATCGACATTCTCCAGGAGGTCATCGGTTTCGACACGAATGCCATGGGCGCCCGTGACAGTGCGCTCACCTGTGATGGAGATGATTTGCAGGTCGAGTCCTGCACGACGGATGATGTCGGCGGTTCCGAGGGCTTCGATTTCCTCGGTGCCAGTAGCAAAGAATAAGTAGACCATATTTAATTTACTATTTACAAATTTACTATTTACAAATTTGGTGTCTGCAGCTGTGCGAGATAGCGGTGGATGGTTTCCTCCAGGCCGAGGTAGAGGGCATCGCAGATAAGGGCGTGGCCGATGCTGACCTCGTCGAGCCAGGGGATTTGCTGCTTGAAGTAGGCGAGGTTGTGGAGGTTGAGGTCATGGCCGGCGTTGAGGCCAAGGCCAAAAGCCTGCGCGGCCTTTGCGGCGCGGACGAAGGGGGCGATGGCTGCGGCGCAGGCGGGAGAGCCCTCGGGGAAACCCTCGGGCACTACAGCCTGGACCGAGGAGGAGGGGGAAGCGAGGGGGGAAGAGGGGGAGACGGCGGATTTGGAAGGGGAGGCGGCGGCCACAGTGGCGGAGGCAAAGGCCTCCGCATAGGGTTCGGTGTAGAGCTCCACGCGGTCTGCACCAGCACGGGCTGCATAGTCCACCATTTCTTCATCGGCATTCACGAAGATGCTGACACGGATGCCGGCTTCGTGGAAGCGGGCGGTGACATCGGTGAGGAAATTGAGGTGGGTCTTGGTGTCCCAACCGTGGTTGGAGGTAATCTGGTCGTGACCGTCGGGGACGAGGGTGACCTGCGTGGGACGGTTCTCCAGGACGAGGGTGATAAATTCCGAGATGGGATTGCCCTCGATGTTGAACTCCGTGGTCAGGAGCGGACGCAGGTCGCGAACATCCTGATAACGGATGTGACGCTGGTCGGGACGGGGATGAACCGTGATGCCCTGGGCACCGAAACGCTCGCAGTCCTGAGCCACACGCAGGACGTCGGGATTGTTGCCACCACGCGCATTGCGGATGGTGGCCACCTTATTGATGTTAACACTGAGTCGAGTCATAACTATGTGATTTAAGTTTCATGGTGCAAAGATAGACAAAATTAGGCACGGAATAGACGGATTTGACGGCTTTTCTTTCTCTATCGGCCCCAAAAGAGCAAAAAAACAACTTAATCCGCGTAATCGATGCCCAAAAATGCGTACCTTTGCGGCGAAAATAATACAAAGGACCATGCGCAAACTCCGTTTTTCCCTTTTCGGCAATGCCTTCCAAGCCAAGAAGTCGACTTCTGTCCAGAAGTTGTTGTGCCTGCTGCAAGAGCGTGAGGCTGAATTGTTCATCGACGAAACGTTCTATCATTACCTCGTAGACGACCTTCAGATTGCCGTGCCCGAGGGAGCAAAACTCATCTGCGACGACCAGTTCGAAGCAGACGTGGCCATCTCGATGGGTGGCGATGGCACCTTTCTGGAAGCAGCACGGCGCGTAGGCAACAAGGGAATCCCCATCCTCGGAGTAAACATGGGCCGACTGGGTTTCCTGGCTGACATCTCGCCCAGTGAGTTGCCCCATACGATTGAACAGATCTACGATGACAACTATGCCGTAGAAGACCGCTGTGTACTACAGCTGGAATACGACAAAGGGCAGCCGGAAGGATACCCCTACGCACTGAACGAGGTTGCCGTACTGAAGCGCGATGTATCGTCGATGATCAGCATCCGTGTGGACATCAACGGGCAGTACCTGACGACCTACCAAGCCGACGGCCTCATCATCAACACCCCCACGGGCAGCACGGGCTATGCGCTGTCCGTAGGCGGTTCCATCATGCAACCCGGCTGCCACACCCTGGGGCTGATTCCGGTGGCTCCGCACTCGCTGACGGTGCGTCCGCTGACCCTGACGGACGACACGGTGGTGACGCTCTCCGTGGCCGCCCGCAACCACCGCTTCCTCGTCTCCATCGACGGGCGGAGCGAGAAATGCAGCGAAGACGTGCGACTGACCATCCGGCGTGCCCCCTACTCCATCAAGGTGCTGAAGCGCTCCAGCCAGAGTTTCTTCGGAACGCTGCGAGAGAAACTGATGTGGGGAACGGATGTGAGGGAGTGAGCGGTTACCTTCAAGAATAAGAGTCTGATGAGATGTAAATTATCTGATAGCAACAGTAGCATCCCCCTCCCTAACAAGGAGGGAGGAGGGAAAATCCAGTATCCTACCTCTGCCATATTAATCTGGTTCGTCCAGATCTTCAGGCAGGTGAAGCTGCAGTCGCTGATTAATGCGACGAGCGGCATCATCCGTGTGGTCCTGGATTTCGCTTTCATCTGGGCAACAAAGCAGGTGATTGACGTGGCCACAGGTGTGGAACACACCGGTAGCTCACTGCCTCATCCTTCGACACTGCTGAGCGCCGGGATGCTGCTCGTGGGTATCATGGTGATGCAGTTGGCATTGGGTTACGCGGGGAGATGGATAGCAGCCCTGCTGGGTGTGGACGCTCAGAACCGTATGCAACGCCGCATCTTCAGCCATCTGCTGCGCAGCGAATGGCACGGCAAGGAACAGCGCCACAGCGGCGATGTGCTGAACCGCCTGATCTCAGACTGCCAGACGGTGGTGAACGTGGTCACGGATACAGTGCCACAAGCACTGGCGGTGCTGGTGCGCCTCGCGTGCGCGTTCCTCTTCTTATATAGTATGGATGCCATGCTGGCGGTGGGGGTGACAGTCATCCTGCCGGTCTTCATCCTGCTCAGCCGCCTTTATATCAATCGGATGAGAAGCATCACCCGAGAAGTCCGCCGCACCGACAGCCGCATACAAAGCACCCTGCAAGAAAGTATCCAGCACCGTCTGGTGCTGAAGACCTTGGAACGTGTGGAGACGATGCTGAAGGTCGTAGGCGAGCAACAAGCCTCGCTGCGAAAGCTGGTGCGCCATCGCACCCTGTTCTCCTCGACTTCCAACCTGGTGCTGAATGTGGGCTTCGGCGGAGCTTACCTCTTCGCCTTCCTCTGGAGTGCCAACCGACTGGCCGATGGCACCATCACCTTCGGTATGATGACCGCCTTCATCCAGTTGTGCGGCCAGATCCAAGGCCCCTTCCGGGAACTGACACGCTTCATTCCCGCCATCATCGGCAGTTTCACCGCCGCAGAACGACTGATGGAACTGGAAGAAACGCCCCTGGAACAGGACGGCGAACCGATTCGCTTTGCCGAGGGAGCCGGTATCCGTTTGGAAGACGTCACCTTTGCATACGACGACCACAGCCGCCACGTCCTGAATCATCTGAACTTGGACTTCCCCCCAGGTTCCTCCACCGCCATACTGGGTGAGACGGGAGCCGGGAAGACCACACTGATACGCCTGATACTGGCACTGCTGAAGCCCAGTGAAGGCCGGGTGGTGATGTACGGGAAGAGAGAGAAAAGAGAAGAAGGGGAAGTAGGAGACCCCGGCGAGGATAGCGTCGGGCACACGGTCAGCGCCAGGACGCGCTGCAACCTGGTTTATGTGCCGCAGGGCAACTCGCTGTTCAGTGGCAGCCTGCGATGGAACCTGCAACTGGGAGCCCCAGATGCCAGCGAAGAAGAGATGCATAAGGCGCTGCACCTGGCTTGCGCAGACTTCGTGCAGACACTGCCCGAAGGGTTGGACACCATCATCGGCGAAGGCGGTGCTGGACTCTCGGAAGGACAGGCTCAACGCATCGCCATCGCACGGGCACTGCTCAGGAAAGGCAGCATCCTGTTGCTGGATGAGGCCACGAGTGCCCTGGATCAACAGACTGAGCACCAATTGCTGAATAACCTCATCGAGTACAACGAACAACTGGCAGTGCGCAGTACTCTTCTCTTCATCACCCACCGTCCTGCCGTGGTAGAACATTGCTCTCAGGTCATAACACTTCAAAGATGCTCCGTTTCCTAAAGAACTGGACGCTGCCCGTGGCCATTGCCGTGGGCGCGTTTTTCTATTTCCTCTTTGCAGGCATTCCCGAGTTGGACTGCGCCGCTACCTTGCTCAGCCCAATCTTCGACACCCTGTTGCCGCTGACCATTTTCCTGACGCTGTTCATCACATTCTCCAAGGTCGACTTCCACTTGATGAAACTTCGGAAATGGCATCTCTGCATCCTTGCCATGCAGCTATTGCTGGTCGTCCTCCTGGTTATCATCACCCTGTACTGTTCTGTCCTCACGTTTTCCCTTTTCTCGTCTTCTGCCCTCTCTGTCAAGTTGCTGCTCGAGGCCGTGCTCATCTGCATCATTGCCCCATGCGCCTCGGCATCTCCCGTGGTGACTGCCAAACTGGGCGGCGACCTGACCCAGATGACTACGTTTGTGCTGCTCTCGTCCGTGGTGACGTCCCTGCTCATTCCTGCCGTATTCCCCATGCTGGAACCGGGTCACGGAACGACATTCCTCGCAGCCTTCCTGGCAATCCTGCATCGGCTGGCACTGGTGCTCCTGTTGCCATTGATACTTGGTGCCATCGTGCGCCACTGGGTGAAACCCCTTTACCGCTGGTTCGTGCGCACTCCCGACCTCGGTTTCTACTGCTGGAGCGTCTCGCTGGCCATCACCTCCGGCATCACGATGAAGAACATCGTCCACAGCGGTGCCGGAGCGGAACTGCTGTCGGTCATTGCCCTACTGACCCTGCTCACCTCCTTCATCCAGTTCCGTATCGGACGCAGCATCGGACGAGCCTTCGGCGAACACATCTGCTCGGGGCAAGCCATGTTCCAGAAGAACACAGGGCTGGCCATCTGGATTGCCTACACCTACCTGACACCCGTTGCATCCATCGGGGCCGGTTGCTATGTACTATGGCAGAATATCATCAACTCGTACGAACTCTGGCAACATCGGCATAGCGCTGCATCAGCCGCTGGCACAGCAACAACGCCCACAACAACCCAAAGAAGCACACCCCGGTGACCGCATTGTCTATGCCCAAGGGAGCAAACGGTACACAAGACAGAGCAAAGAGCAGGCTGTAGGCTATCAGCCGCTGGCGACGGAACGTCCGCCACAGTTCCGTCCGGCCCCAAGAGGTCGTTGAAAGCCAAAATGTCAGCACCAAGGCAAAGACAAAGATCTTAGCATCCCACAACAGGCTCAGGACTTGAGTGGTCCTGCTCGTCAGCACCTTCAGGTCAGGTGTCAGGTCAGGCAGATGGTCGCGAGTGGCAAACTGAAGGATGGTGCCGATGAGCCAGCCGATGACCATCGGCCAACATGCCAGACGGAAAAACTCGCTGCGCCGTTGCCAGGCGAGCAACAGGAACGCCAGACAGAGCGGCAAGGTGATGCCATCGTGGGTGAAACTGCAGAAGATACCCATCAGCAGCATGAAGCCATAGGCCCTCCGGAAATCCTTGCGGCTGATGCGCTTGTACTGCGTCAGGAAGAAAGGTACGATACACTGTGAACTCAACTCCAGCAGAGCCTCCTCATCGCGCTCGAAGAACACGCCGGCACCTGGAGCAAAGATGAGAATGAATACAGCCGTCATGACAACACCCATCGCCGTGCGGTCCGTGCCAAGGAAGCGTGCCACCAACCACACCAGCAACGTGAACAAAGCGGCCGTGGCCGGGACGATGATGAGAGGGTCCCAGATGAAGCCGCCTACCTTGGGGACGATCACCAACGCCAGACAGACATAAAAGAAGATGACTAAATAGATGAGCGTTCGCATATCTTTCGGGGTACAAAGGTAGGGAAAAAGTTTAAGGTAGAAGGGTTAAAGTCCGAAGTTTTTCATTTCTAAGGCAGAAAAAGACATCTTTTAGCACAAGAAGACTGACAAGTTGGCAGAAAGCCACGCTTTGGCACGCCTTTCGCATGGCAACAAGTGCAAGATTATTATTCAAAACATAAAATCCAAACAACTATGAAAATTCAACCCCTTGCAGACCGAGTTCTGATTGAACCGGCACCCGCCGAAGAAAAGACCGTAGGCGGAATCATCATTCCCGACACCGCAAAAGAGAAGCCCCTCCAGGGCACCGTAGTGGCTGTGGGCCGCGGCACCAAAGACGAAGAAATGGTGCTGAAGGCTGGCGACCAAGTTCTTTATGGCAAATACGCCGGCACCGAGCTGGAGCATGAAGGCAAGAAGTACCTCATCATGCGTCAGAGCGACGTGGTGGCTGTACTGGCATAAAGCGGGGCTTTAGTTTAAAGATTAAGGTATAAAGGTTGATACCTTAGACCGCAGACTTTAAACCACAAACCTCACCTCATTAAACTTTAAACATTAAACTTTAAACTTTAATCTGCGCCGAAAGGCGCGCAAGATCATGGCAAAAGAAATCAGATTCAATAGCGAAGCCCGCGAACAGATGAAGCAGGGCGTGGACCAGTTGGCCAATGCCGTAAAGGTGACCCTGGGTCCGAAAGGTCGTAATGTAATCATAGAGAAGAAGTTCGGTGCTCCTCAGATCACCAAGGACGGTGTGACCGTCGCCAAGGAGATTGAGCTGGCCGACGCCTTCCAGAATGCCGGTGCACAGCTCGTCAAGAGCGTAGCTTCCAAGACCGGTGACGATGCCGGCGACGGCACCACAACTGCCACCGTGCTGGCTCAGGCCATCGTCCGCGAAGGTCTGAAGAACGTCACCGCAGGTGCCAACCCCATGGACCTCAAGCGCGGTATCGACAAGGCTGTGGCACGTGTCGTAGAAAGCATTGCCGACCAGAGCGAACAAGTGGGTGATGACTACGAGAAGATTGAGCAGGTGGCCACCGTCAGCGCCAACAACGACCCCGAAATCGGTAAGTTGCTGGCCGAGGCCATGAAGAAGGTCTCGAAGGACGGTGTCATCACCATCGAGGAAGCCAAGGGCCGCGACACCACCATCGGTGTGGTCGAAGGTATGCAGTTCGACCGCGGTTACCTCAGCGCTTACTTCGTCACCGATACGGAGAAGATGGAATGCGTGATGGACAACCCCTACATCCTCATCTACGACAAGAAGATCTCGAACCTGAAGGACTTCCTCCCCATCCTGGAACCCGCCGTACAGACCGGTCGTCCTCTGCTCGTCATCGCAGAAGATGTCGACAGTGAAGCTCTCACCACCCTCGTGGTGAACCGTCTGCGTGGCCAGCTGAAGATCTGCGCCGTGAAGGCTCCTGGCTTCGGCGACCGTCGGAAGGCTATGCTGGAAGACATCGCTATCCTGACAGGTGGCGTCGTCATCAGCGAGGAGAAGGGTCTGAAGCTCGAGCAGGCCACCATCGAGATGCTCGGCAGCGCCGACAAGGTGACCATCAGCAAGGACAACACCACCATCGTCAGCGGCCACGGCGAAAGCCAGCTCATCAAGGACCGCATCAACCAGATCAAGAACGAGATCCAGAATACCACCAGCAGCTACGACAAGGAGAAGCTGCAGGAGCGTCTGGCCAAGCTCAGCGGCGGCGTTGCCGTGCTCTACGTGGGTGCTCCCTCCGAGACCGAGATGAAGGAGAAGAAGGACCGCGTGGACGACGCCCTCTGCGCCACCCGCGCTGCCATCGAAGAAGGCATCATCCCCGGCGGCGGTGTCGCTTACATCCGCGCCATCAAGGCTCTGGATGGTCTGCAGGGCGAGAACGCCGACGAGACCACCGGTATCCGCATCGTGGAGCGCGCCATCGAAGAGCCTCTGCGTCAGATTGTTGAGAACGCCGGCCTCGAAGGCAGCGTCGTTGTCAACAAGGTGAAGACCGAAGAAGGCGACTATGGCTACAACGCACGCGCTGACCGCTACGAGAACCTGCGCAAGGCTGGTATCATCGATCCTGCCAAAGTGGCACGTGTTGCTCTGGAGAACGCTGCCAGCATCGCCGGTATGTTCCTCACCACCGAGTGCGTCATCTGCGACGCCAAGGAGGACAAGCCCGAAATGCCCATGGGCGGTGCCCCGGGTATGGGCGGCATGATGTAATTAGCCAAGCAAAAGATAGAAAGAAGAAGGAGGGCTCCCTGTTTTGGGAGCCCTCCTTTTCTTATTTATAGGATAACCTATGAATGCCTAGGGTAGCCTAGGATTTCCCAGGATAGCCTAAGACCTGCTAGATTCACCCTTTATGCGTCATGATGTCCAGCACGAAGCGGTCCGTCTCGTCCATCCCCTTGGAGCCGATGCTGGTCAGGTTGTGGATACTGCGATCCACATCATCCTCGATGATGCCCTCGGCTGAAGTCACATACTTGTGCTGAATGGCCAGCATGGCACTCATGACAGCGGTTCCCACGCCAGTCGTAAGCTTCAGGGCGCACGAGGGCTTGGCACCGTCGCAGATCATCCCCGTCAGGTTCGCAATCATATTCTTCACGGAGTGCGCCACTTGTTCATAGGTGCCACCCAACAGATAGGTGATGCCACAACTGCTGCCCGTGCTGGCAACCACGCACCCGCAGAGAGCCGAGAGGCAACCCAGGGACTGCTTGATATAAATAGCGGTCAGGTGCGAGAGGGTCAGAGCGCGAATGAGTTCCTCCTCCGTATTGTGGTTCTCGCGGGCAAAGACCACCACAGGCATTGTGGCACAGATACCCTGATTGCCACTGCCACTGTTGCTCATAACCGGGATCTTGGCTCCTGCCATGCGGGCATCGCAAGCACAACTGGTCTCGGAGAGCACCTTGGCAAAGATGCTATCCCCCATGATGCCACGACCCAGCGGGCTGCACATAGTCTTGCCCAACTGATGGCCGTAGTTCTCGCGCAAGCCATCGGCCGCAGCTGCTTCATTCAGCCGTTTAGCTTCCAGGATGAAGCGAAGATCATCGAGGGGAGCCGTAGTTGCGAAATCGAAAACGGCACGGAGGGAAAGCGAAGACTCTCCACAAGGCGTCCCTGCTTCGGAAGTAGCGACTGCCTCCGGACGAGCATTCTCCTTGGGGGCGGCGGATGATGTGGGACAGAAGTTCGTGTGCCCGCCCTTGATGCAAGCTTCCTCGGTGTGTCCGTTTGCATCGGCAACCCGAACATGAATGAACAACTTGTCCGTATCCTGCTCTTCGAGAGCAATGTGTATCCGGTCTTCGGCCATATAACGCTTGGACTTATCCAAATCCTCGGAAGTACAATCCCGCAACACCTCCAGCCCAAGGCAGGACTTGCCTGCAACGGCCCCCATGGCAACTGCTATCGGAAGTCCTATCATGCCTCCAGTGCCGGGAATCCCGACTCCCATGGCATTCTTCAGGATGTTGGCACTCAGGTGCAAGTCAATATTTTCGGGCAGACAACCCAGCTGCTCCGTAGCCTTGGCCACGCAGAGGGCCACCGCCATCGGCTCGGTACAACCTATAGCCGGCACCACTTCACGATGAAGCAGGGCCAGCATCTCCTGTCTATCTTGTTCGGTGAGCATAGAGAAACGAAGAAAGGAATTAGTCTTTGAAAAGTTGTAAGAGGAATTCGTTGCGGGTGGTGGGGTCGTTGAAGGCTCCGATGTGGTGCATGGTGGTGGTCACGGCATTCTGCTTGGCCACTCCCCGCATTTGCATACAAAGGTGACGGGCCTCGACAACGACCATGACGCCGAGAGGCGAGAGGGCTTCCTCAATGCAATGAGCAATCTGCTGCGTCATGCGTTCCTGCACCTGAAGGCGGTGGCTGAAGGTGTCGACGATGCGGGCCAGCTTAGAGAGTCCTGTGATTTCACCGTTAGGAATGTAGGCGATGTGGACATGCCCGAAGAATGGCAATAGATGATGTTCGCAAAGGGAATAGAATTCGATGTCCTTCACGACCACCATATTATGATATGTCTCCTGGAATAGCGCAGACCTCAAGATGGCCACAGGGTCTTCATCGTAGCCTCGAGTGAGTTCCGTCCAGGCACGTGCCACCCGGCGAGGGGTCTTCACAAGTCCTTCGCGTGTAGGGTCTTCACCCAGCAGGGATAGGATTTCAGCGTAGTGCGCTGCCAATTGCTCCTCTCGTTCTTTCATCTTAATAAAAGACAACTATCTGACTCTTGACAATCGAAGCCTCGCGGAATTTCTGCGTCTCGCGCATTCGCTGCAGTAATTCCATGGCTTCCTCACGAGTCTTGAAGTCACCCACGCGACACGTCCAGCGGGGTGAGATAAAATTGGTGTAGACAGAGACGTCGCTAAACGTGGAGCGTACGATTCCTGCCATACGGTATGCCTCAGCTTTCGCCTGGCGATTGTTGCCTCCAGCGTAGACCTGAACTCGATAACCTGTGGCCCGCATACGACGGCCATAGCCCGTCAGCTGATCGAAGGAAGAAGAGTCGCCGGAAAGGAGGCTGTCCGGATGAGACACAGCCGCAGGGGTGGCAGGGGTCTGGGTGCGCGGAGCGGGTGCGCTGTTGGCATAAGTAATCCGACCATTCACCAGCGCCTCGATATCAGAGTCGTGGTGAAGGATAACCGAGCCCTCACCCGCATTGCTGCGCGTGAGGTGCTCGGTGAAGGTTTGAGCATGAAGAATTGAAAACTGTAAATTGAAAATAGAAAACTGGGTATGCAGCACTCCCACCCACAGGAAGCAGGCGAGGACAAACAGGCGCAAAGACCATCTCTTTTTCATCATTTCCAATTCTTTATTCTCCGTTTCTTAGTTCCAGGCGTCGATGATACCCTTGAAGTCGGCGCACTTGAGGGCAGCACCGCCAATGAGGCCACCGTCGACATCGGGCTTGGAGAAGATCTCACGGGCGTTGCTGGGCTTGCAGCTGCCACCATAGAGGATGCTGATGTTCTCTGCTGCAGCCTCGCCAAAGCGACCGGCGATGCAGCCACGGATGAAGGCGTGCATATCCTCGGCCTGCTCTGCGGTAGCGGTCTTACCGGTACCGATGGCCCACACGGGCTCGTAGGCGAGGATGACATTGGCCAGCTGCTCCTCGGTGAGGTCGAAGAGGCTGTCGGCGAGCTGGGCACCAACGACTTCGTTCTGCTTGCCAGCCTCGCGCTCTTCCAGCACTTCGCCGATGCAGAAGATGACCTTCAGGCCATTGGCCAGAGCGAGGTTCACCTTCTCCTTCAGCAGTTCTGCGGTCTCGCCGTAGTACTGACGACGCTCGCTGTGGCCGAGGATGACGTACTGAGCGCCCGTGCTCTTGACCTGAGCAGCGCTGACTTCACCGGTGAAAGCACCTTTCTCCTTGTCGGCACAGTTCTCTGCACCAAGTCCGATAACGGTTCCGGCAACCACGTCGGCGACCTTTGCCAGATGGATGAAGGGTGTGCAGATGACGACATCGCAGTTGGGCTTCTCGGCTGCGAGGGCTTCTTTCAGTTCGGTGGCCAGCTGGAGGCCTTCCTGCAGGTTGAGGTTCATTTTCCAGTTACCTGCTACAATTTTCTTTCTCATTGTTATTTGTTTTTAGGAGTTGTGGATATTATTGCGGGAATCAAAGAAGCTATGGTAGCTCTTTTCGGCTGCAAAATTACGGTATTATAGTCGTTCCGCCAAAGAATTCGACGTTTTTTAATTGTTTTTAGTTCTCCGATGGCTCCTTATCCATTTTTTAAGAGCGAAAACGATGCGGTCCGCCAGCGTCAGAGGCACCAGAGGTAGAGCATAGAGAAGCAGGAGGCCGCACAAATCACCGAAGGGGCTATAGGGTTCTTCGGCCTCCGACACCATCTCGTCCATGGAAGCTTGGTTCAGGTCATCCGACGTCAGTTCATCTGCCGGCCATTTACCCACAATGCGTCCGTCGTGCAGCAACACAATTGCCGGATTGGTACGGGCGATGGTCTTCAGTACCAGTTCATCCATGAACTCAAAGGAATACTCTGCTCCTGTGAGATCCTGCCATCGCAGAATGGCCTCAGTATCTGAAGCGGTCAGCGCCAAGAAACGATAACCTTGACGAAGTGCAAAATCGTAGGTCGCATTGATGCGATCCATGGCGCCATCGTCAGCGAGTTCCAGATGGGGTGAGATGAGCAGGAAAGAATAGGATGTGTCCTCCAGTACCTCCGGATCCAACTCAAAGCCCAGTATCTCTGGAACTCCCATCGGATCATCGGGCCACTCCATGGCTGTCGGTATGTGCTGTCCTTCGTGGTAGGGGCGGAAATCGATAAACGGTTCGCTCACGATGCACAAACCGGCAATCAGGAGTCCTACGATGATGCTATAGAGCGAGATCATCCATTGCACAGACTCGCTGATGAAGCGCGTCATGCGCTGTCCCTGCCACCAGATGACGAGGACCATCAACAGCAGAACCGCATTCTTCCCGAAGGTCTGCCAATTCGTCAGACGCACAGCATCGCCGAAGCAGCCACAGTCCGACACGCCGTTTGTGATAGCAAGCCACAAGGTCAAAGGAGTGTAGAGAGCCATGAAGATGAGCAAGCTCCACGAGGTCAGACGCCGTCGGATTCCAAAAAAGAGGTAGACGCCCAACAAGAACTCCACCAACGACAAAGTCACCGCCGCCATCAAAGGCCATACGTTCTCCGGGCTGACAGAAAAGCCGAAGGCTATCAGATAGTCCTCAATCTTGTACTGCATCCCGACGGGATCCAGCAATTTGACCAACCCGGAAAAAATAAATGTGGCGGACACGAGCAGGCGGCACGTGTTCACCACTATCCATAGGATTCTGTCTCTTGAGGTTCTTGTCATGGGGATTTCCAGATCTACCAGATGTTCTAGATGTTCTAGAAGCTCTAGATATTCTAGACATTCTAGATTTCACAAGACCGCTAATCAGGGAAGGTGAGTTTAATGAGACCGAAGACTGCGTAGTTCATCATGTCCATATAGTTGGCATCTATACCTTCGCTGACCAACGTGGCTCCATCGAGTTCCTCTATCTGCTTCGTACGGAAAATCTTTTGGAGGATGAGATCGGTATAGCTGCTGACACGCATTCCCCGCCAGGCCTCGTCGTAGTCGTGGTTCTTGCGCAACATCAGTTGCAGGGTCTTTTCGGCCAAGCGGTCGTATTCAGCGAGCGCCTGCTCCACCGTCATGTCATCCGGTTTCTCTGCAAAG
The DNA here is from genome assembly GCA_902771725.1 of uncultured Bacteroidales bacterium. GTDB lineage: Bacteria > Bacteroidota > Bacteroidia > Bacteroidales > Bacteroidaceae > Physcousia. Next base: position 47,251 of record CACXXT010000010.1, on the reverse strand, counting down.
CCATGTTCCAGCTGAATGAGTCCGATGATGGCATAATTAACGATACCTATAAACTCCGGACGAATTCCCTCATCCACCTTGGCCTCACGCTTCAGTTCCAACGAGCGGATACGGTTGGCTTTGATGTAAAGTTGATCCGTCAGCGAAGGGATGCGCAATATGCGCCATGCGGCTCCGTAGTCGTGCAACTTCTTAGCAAAGATCTCGCGACACTCTGCGAGTACAGCACGGAATTGCTCTTCGGTGGACATGGAGGGGATTTTAGGATTTACGGATTTACTGACTTACAGATTTACGGATTTACGGATTTGGAATCTGGAATCTGTAATTTGCAATTACGAGTACTTGAGGATCTGACCTACGCGCAACTTGGTCTTTGTCGAGATACCGTTGGCACGGCAGAGCTTGGCGACGGTGGTTCCGCGTTTCTTGGCGATACTGGAGAGGGTCTCGCCCTTGCGCACCTTATGCGTACGGGTGTTGCGGGCAGCACGCTGGGAACGCTGTTTGCTCTTAGTATCCTCTGAAGAGATATAGGTCACCTCTTCCTCGGTGCTTTCGACGCTCTCTGCCTCCTCGGCATTTTCTGCCAGTTCATCGCCATTGAGTTGGGCTGCGTTGGGATCATGCTTGCCCAGAAGAGTACCTCTGCCACGACCGCGGAAGACATAGAAGTCACCCGTTACGTCCTGATTCTCGAAGTCGAAAAGCTTGGCGGGGTCGATGTATTCACCCAGCAGACGAGTCTCGAAGTGCAGATGTGCTCCATAACTGCGACCAGTGTTTCCGGCAAGTCCGATGGGTTCGCCAGCCTTGACAATGTTTCCCTTCTGGGTAAGGTGCTTGGAGAGGTGTCCGTAAACCGTCTCAAGGCCATTGTTGTGGCGGATGACAACGACGTTGCCATAGCCTCCGCGCTGGAATTCTACCACACGTACCTTGCCATCGAAGGCTGCACGGATGGTGTCACCCTTATTGGCGTCAATATCCAGACCCTTATGCTGACGGCGGAAACGGGGACGATAGCCATATTTCGAGGTGACGATCCGGTTGGTCGTCGGCATGCAGAAGTGGCGCAAGTCAATCTTCAGTTCTTGCGGCAGCTCCACATTTCCATAGGCATTGATGAACCGATCCTCCCAATCCGGGTAGAGTTCAGCTGCGGGGTCTTCGATGTTCTCTTGTTCAAACAGGCGCTGGATGGCCACACTGTCCACCGCGCGCATTTTCTTGTCTACCGGAGCCTGTCGTGCCAGCAGATCCTGACCTGCCACAGGCAAAGCCAGAACTGAGAGCAACAGTGCTGCCGTAGTTTTCTTGATGACGTTTCTTATCATAGGGGTTCAGTTAGTGAGTTCTTGAAAGTTTCTGTCAAGCTTCGTCAACACCATAGAGGAAGTCGAACACGCCACTCTTGTAGTCGAAGATTTCTTCGGGACGGAAGAAACGCTTCAGCTCAATGGCGGCATTTTCTACGGAGTCAGAGGCGTGGACAATGTTCTGCTGGTTGCTCATGGCATAATCACCACGGATGGTGCCGGGGTCTGCCTTACGACCGTTGGTGAAGCCCGTCATTGCGCGCACGACACCCACTGCCTCCAACCCGGAAAGGGCCAATGCCACAACAGGTGACGTCTGCATCGATGCTGCCAAAGTGGGGAAGAAAGGACGATCTACCAGATGAGCATAATGCTCACGCAGAATGGCATCGTCCAACTGCATCATTTTCATGCCGGCAATGCGCAAGCCGCGGCGCTCAAAGCGGTGTACAATCTCGCCAATCAGTTGACGCTGAACACAACTGGGCTTGAGCAGTACGAGGGTTGTTTCCATCTATATATATAATAAGGTGTAACTTCAGTGTTAAGAGCAAGGCGTAGGACATACCCCACGATTCGGCGGCAAAATTAGGCAAAATATCTGAAATAAACGAATTTATTAACGCTTTTTATTATTTCCTTCGTCACAAAACGGCAGATTAAGTAATTTTGGAGTTAAACCTTCCCCTCTTTGCCACGTCTAAGAAGCATCATACCATTAAATATACGACTTATGAACCGACTGCTTTCCCTCGCAATCATGTTTCTGATGGTCTCCAATCTGATGGCCCAGGAACCAGAAGCCCAAAACCGTCCCAACCGTCCTCGCGCCCGCCGCAGCATGGTGCCCACCCCCTCCTACCCTGCTACGGCGGATGCCGACGGCAACCACGTAAATGCTCACGGCGGTTGCATCATCGCCTACAACGGCGAATGGCTGTGGTACGGCGAAGCCCGTCCCCGGTTCGGTTTCACCTCTGAAGGTGTCAGCCTCTATACAGCACCCATCGGGACCCAGCCCATCAGTGCATCGGACTCTCTGGCAGCGACACCGCTGGATCTCAAATGGAAGTATCGAGGCCTGGTGCTCACAGTCGTAGACGAAGCCGGATCGCCCATTGAGCGAGGATGTATCATCGAGCGCCCGAAGGTTTTATATAATGAACGGACACGCCAATTTGTCATGCTTTTCCACTCCGAGCTGAAGGGACGTGGCTACGAAGCAGCCCAGACAGGCTTCGCCACCAGCGAGTCGCCCTATGGTCCCTTCCGCCTGCATCACGTACAGCGACCCAATCCCGGCCGCTGGCCCGCAGACTTCTCGGACGAGGACATCAAGCGAGCCAAAGCACTGAATCCCAGCGACTACCCTGAATGGTGGACGCCCACATGGCGCACCGCTGTAGAACAGGGATTGCTGCTAGCCAAGGACTTCGAATCCGGACAAATGAGTCGCGACATGACCGTCTATGTGGATGACGACGGCACCGCCTGGCACATCTACAGTTCCGAAGAGAACCTCACCCTCCAGGCAGCGGAACTGACTCCCGACTACCTCGGCTACACGGGTCGCTACTACCGCATAGCCCCCGGCGGACAAAACGAAGCACCCTGCCTGCTGAAGCACGGCGACACATACTGGCTCATCTGCAGCGGCTGCACGGGATGGACTCCCAACGAAGCACGTATGTTCTCCGCCAAGAGCATCCAAGGACCGTGGACGCAACACCCCTCGCCCATGCAAGGGCCTGGTGCCAAGCGTACTTTCGAAGCACAGGGCACCTGGATTTGGACTCAGCCTTCCCCGACCGCCGATAGCCCTACCCTCTATTTCATGGCCGATGTTTGGATGCCACGTAGCCTTGCACTTTCCCGTCACCTCTGCCTTTCCATCACTTTCGAGGGAGATCTGCCTGTCATTCGCAAATGAATTAAGCCTATATCGTCTCACGAACGGGAAGAAATGTCTCATTGCGGGGCTGAAGGAAAAAAAGAAGCAAAAAGTTTGGCGTTATTTCCATTTTTTGAGTAACTTTGCCGCGAAAAGTGGCCAAGAGGGGTTTCCTTGCTACCCTTTTTGCTATTAATCAGCGAAGATTACGACTCACTAACAATACAAAAAAAAATGGAAAACAAAGAGTTTACTTACGCAGGAACTACGCTGAACGGTTTCGGCATGCTTTTTCTGAATTTGGTTCTTTCGCTGGGCAGCATCGCCTTGTTTGTGTTGGCCATCGAATACGAGAACTGGCCACTGGGATTAGGTTGTGGATTGGCACTGATGCTTTCCTTCTTCCTCTGGGCCGGTTTCATCATGCTGGAGCCTGGCGAGGCACGTGTGGTGATGTTCTTCGGAAAATACGTAGGAACGTTCACCCGCACGGGTTACTTCTGGATCAACCCTTTCACGACCACAAAGAAGCTGTCACTACGCGCCCGAAACCTCGATGCCGAGCCTATTAAGGTGAACGACAAGGAAGGCAATCCCGTGATGATTGGCCTTGTGTTGGTCTGGCGTCTGAAGGACACCTACAAGGCACTCTTCGAGATCGACTCCCAGACGATGGCTGCCAACAATGCACAAGTCGGCACCGACGTGAAGTCGATGATGGCCGCCTTCGAACGTTTCGTCCGCGTACAAAGCGATGCAGCACTTCGCCAGGTGGCAGGACAATACGCCTACGACGACACAGAATCCCGCTCCGACGACATCACCTTGCGAAGCGGAGGAGAGGAAATCAATGACCAGCTGGAGCAGAAACTGACAGAACGTCTGGCCATGGCAGGCATTGAAGTCGTAGAAGCACGCATCAACTACCTCGCCTACGCGCCCGAAATTGCGGCTGTGATGCTGCGCCGCCAGCAGGCCACGGCAATCATCGCTGCCCGCGAGAAGATTGTGGAAGGTGCAGTATCCATGGTAAAGATGGCTCTGGACCAATTGTCCGAACAGGATATCGTCAAGTTGAACGACGAGCGCAAGGCACAGATGGTTTCGAACCTCCTTGTAGTGCTCTGCGGCGAGGACAATGCACAGCCCATTGTAAATACAGGAGCTTAGGACAATAATAAGGATCGCGGATTACACGTTAATGCGAGTAATCCGCGATCTATAAAAATAAATGCTATATGGAATATAGAGTATTGGGAAAGACGGGGCTGAAAGTGTCCCAACTGAGTTTTGGCGCTTCGTCATTGGGTGGTGTCTTCCACGACATCGATGAAGGCAGAGCCATTGATGCGGTCTTCACTGCACTCGATGGAGGCATGAACCTCATCGACGTCTCGCCTTATTACGGGCACTACAAAGCTGAGACCGTATTGGGCAAGGCCCTGCGCCAGATACCTCGTGAGCGTTACATTCTCTCCACCAAGGTGGGACGCTACGGCAAGGACGGTGTAAACACCTGGGACTATAGCGGGCGCCGCGCCCAGGAGAGTGTGGAAGAGAGCATGGAACGTCTGGGAGTAGAATATATCGACCTCATTCATGTCCACGACATTGAGTTTCAGGCCGCTCTGCCTGGAGGACTTCAGAAAGTGGTGGACGAGACACTGCCCGCACTGGTGGAACTGAAGTCAAAAGGAATGGTAGGACACGTAGGCATCACCGACCTACAGCTGGCCAACCTTCGCTGGGTCATCGACCATAGCGCCGAGGGCACGGTTGAGACGGTGCTGAATTTCTGTCACTATTGCCTCTGCGACGATGCCCTTGTCGACCATCTCGACTACTTCGAAGCTCACGGCATAGGGCTCATCAACGCCTCGCCGCTCTCGATGGGCTTACTCTCTGAGCGCGGCGTTCCAGCCTGGCATCCCGCACCGCGGCCTCTGGTGGAAGCCTGCAGCCGCGCTGCCGACTACTGCAAGCAGAAAGGCTATCCTATCGAGAAACTGGCCATGCAGTTCTCCGTCAGCAATCCTAGAATCCCCTCCACCCTCTTCTCCTCCGCCAATCCCGACAACGTACGCCGCAACCTCGCCTTTATCCAGGAGCCCATCGACTGGCAGCTGGTGCAGGAGGTGCAGGACATCATCGGCGACCAGCGGCGTGTGACGTGGGCCAATACCTGATTCACCCATGATGATTATCGATGCACATACCCACCTGTGGCTCTCGCAGGACACGGTGGTAAACGGTCAGCCCATTCGTCAGCTGACGCCCAACCGCAGCCGTTCGCTGTTTTTTGGTGAGGAGCGCCAGATGCTGCCCCCCTTCATGACCGATGGCGTGAACTCCGCCGAGAGACTGATTTCTAATATGGATTACGCGCGCGTGGGAGCCGCTGTGGTCACCCAGGAATTCATCGACGGCCTCCAGAACGACTACCTCGCCGAGGTTCAACGCCGCTATCCAGACCGCCTGTTCTGCTTCGCCATGCCCGATTTTCGCCTTGAGGGCTATTACGAAGCCGGACGCCGTCTGCTGGAGGAGGCTGGTTTCCGAGGTATCAAGGTTCCTGCCGCACGCCTCATCGGGCAGGATTGGCGCGTGCAGCTGAATGACCCGGAGATGATACGTCTGTTCAGACTTATGGAACAGCGCGAGGACATCCTGCATGTAGAACTGGCAGATGGCGCCACCCAGGTGGAGGAGCTGCGCGAAGTCATTCAGACATGTCCCCGACTGCGCGTGGTCATCGGCCATTTCGGAATGGTGACGCGTCCGGATTGGATGCAACAGATCCGACTGGCACGTTATCCGAACGTCTATGTAGAAAGCGGTGGCATCACCTGGCTCTTCAACGACGAGTTCTATCCTTTCCCCTCTGCCGTACGCGCCATCCGCGAGGCTGCCGACTCCGTGGGTATCCAGAAACTGATGTGGGGATCCGACTACCCTCGTACCATCACCGCTATCACCTATCGTATGTCCTACGACTTCTTGCTACGCAGCCAGCTGCTTACGCCCGAGGAACAGGCTCAGTTCCTCGGAGAGAATGCCAGACAATTGTATGGTTTCAAGAAACTGCCAGATCTACCTTATATAAAGAACATGTCTGAATAAAAAGGATTTATCATAATATGGAAAAGAAACCGTTAGTAGAGAAGAAATACCTTCTCACCTTTATCCTCATCACCTCGCTGTTCGCTCTATGGGGCTTTGCCAACGATATCACGAACCCAATGGTGGCGGCCTTTCAGACGCTGATGGAGATATCGGCGGCTAAGGCCTCGATGGTGCAGTTTGCCTTCTATGGTGGTTATGCTACTATGGCTGTGCCGGCAGCATTATTCATTCGCAAGTATTCGTATAAGGTGGGAGTGCTGATTGGCCTCGGACTATATGCTGTAGGAGCATTCCTTTTCATTCCTGCTGCACAGTTCCAGGAGTTTACCTTCTTCTGCATTTCGCTTTATATTCTCACCTTCGGACTTGCCTTCCTCGAGACCAGTGCCAATCCCTTCATTTTATCGCTGGGAGCAAAAGAGAATAGTACGCGCCGTCTGAACCTGGCTCAGGCCTTCAATCCTGTGGGCTCTCTCTCGGGCATGGCCGTCGCTTCGTTCATCGTATTGCCGAACCTCTTGTCCGACAAACGTGATGCCGCAGGACAGGTTCTCTTCCATGGTCTGAGCGAGGCCGAGAAAGCTGATATCCGCCTCCATGACTTGGCTGTTATCCGCGACCCCTACGTAGCCATCGGTCTCGTGGTGCTCGTGATGTTTATCGTCATTGCGCTCACTAAGATGCCTTCGCTCAAAGGAGAGAATGACGCAACGACCAGTGCCCGCACTACGCTCTCGCGCCTATGGCACAACAAGATTTATCGAAATGGTGTATTTGCTCAGGTGCTATATGTGGCAGCCCAGATCATGGTTTGGACCTTCATCATCCAGTATGCCGACCATCTTGGCATCGATAAAGCCACAGCCCAGCGCTGGAACATCCTGGCGATGTCGCTCTCATTGACAGGCCGTTTCGTTGGCACTTACATTATGAAATGGATTAACCAGCGTCGCTTGCTGATGATCTTCGGCATCGGCGCTTCGATCTGCACGCTCGGTGCTATCTGCATCGAAGGCATGACGGGCCTCTACAGCCTTGTGTGCATCAGCCTCTTCATGTCCATCATGTTCCCCAGTATCTATGGTATTGCCCTTGAGAACGTGCAGACTGAGGATACCTCCCTCGGAGCCGCCTTCCTCGTCATGGCCATCGTGGGTGGAGCTTTGATGCCTCCCTTGCAGGGACATCTCATTGACCAGCAGGTCATTTTCGGCTGGCCTGCCGTCAACTTCTCCTTCATACTCCCCTTCATCTGCTTCATCTTTATTACCATCTACGGTTACCGTACCTTTAAACTCTCGAAAGCATGAGTACACAAGGATACCAAGTGAAAGAATACCATCAGCCCGTGAAGCGCTACTGCCAGACCATGGACCTGCGCGATAATCCAGAGTTGATTGCTGAATACCGTCGTCGCCACAGTCGCGAGGAATCGTGGCAGGAAATCCTCGACGGCATACGCGAGGTCGGCATCCTCGAAATGGAGATTTACATCCTCGGCACCCGTCTCTTCATGATTGTCGAGACACCTCTAGACTTCGACTGGGACACGGCTATGGCACGACTCGCTACGTTGCCGCGTCAGCAGGAGTGGGAGGATTACATGGCTATGTTCCAACAATGCGCCGAAGGTGCTACCAGCGATGAGAAGTGGCAGATGATGGAACGCATGTTCTACCTCTATTAACGATCGAAATAACGTTGGCACTGAATAACAAAAACATAAATGGGTGCAAAGATAGAGCCCAATGCCCCTATCGGTCAGTTCCCTATGTACCTGGTTCCGGACGAGACGCTGCAGGTCATTGAAACGGAGATAGGAAAAGCATTGGAATAAGACTCATTTGGGCGAAACCTTTTCATACAGCGCACAAGTGCAATTATAAAAGAATGAGCGCACCCCTGTTGTGACGGGGTGCGCTCATTTCTATGTTACCCTGGACTTGCATAAAGCCAGGATGGGGTTAATCAATATCTATCACCTACGATGAATTCATGATTCTGGAACATCGGCGTACGTTCATCGAATTGTTGCAGGAAACGGGCCAAGTTATGCGGACGAACCACACCGCCACTATAGTAGAAATCCTCTACAATTTCGCGGTTCGTGGTACCCTTAGCAGTCTCGGTAACCATCACCATCGGAAGCACGTAAAGCAACGAGTCGCCTTCTGCTATCTGGAAGTCCTTGTTGACGTGGAAGAGGAAGTCATAGCTGTACTTGGTGTCGGCAGCGATATCCTTGAGCGTCATCCGATAGATGTATTTATTCTGCATTTCTTTCTCCAGCTTTGGTTCACCCGAGAAAGCTACCTTGGTAGCTGCTGCATAGCGTGTGTTCTCCAGGGCATCCAATGCGCTTTCACCTTGGAATTCCTCATCGAATTCAACGACTTTCTTGTTCGGCTGTCCGTTCTTCACCCAATTAATGGTGAAGTCCGAGGTCATTACCTTTAATAAGTTGCTCTGACCCACTACGGTGACAGTAATGTCATAGAAGTCAGCCTTCTTGACCTCAGGTTTCTGCTCTTCAGGATCCTGCTGTTCCTCAGGAATCTTCGGAGTATTGTCCTCATCATCTCCGCCACAGGAGGTGAACATGGTTACAGCGAGACCGCAGAGAAGGATGGCGGCGAACATCAATAAAAGATTCTTTCTCATTGTTGTATCAATCTAATGTTGTCGGTAAATTCTTATTATTACTCAACATAGCCCAATTTAATAGAGCCTGCGGTCATAATGAAGGTGCCGTTACTCTCTCTCTCTTCTTCATCCATTTTGTTCAACCATCTCTCAAATGAACTTTCTCCAATTATGCTAGCCCTCACACTGCTGTCATGCAGAACAGTAGCTTTTTTATTGTCCTTAGGTGTCTGGGTGAAAATTATACCTGGACGGATGAAGGCGTATCTCTGGGGAGTAACCTGCAAGTCCTGCTTCTTATGGAAGACCGTGATGAATTTCACGCTCTTGTCAACAGGAACATCTTTGAAGATTACGCGGCGCACAATAACGTCATTGCAATAATCTAAGGTGAAAAGAGCGTCAATTGAACGGAATGTGTCATAAGACACTGCCTGATAATCTTTAGCCTCGGTGCCTACAAAACCGTCGGATGCATCTTGGGGGGTCTTGAAAGAATAGGTGGTTTCCTTACCGTTATTATCGGTAGTGGTCAATTCGATATCGAAGAAGTTGGTCAGGGTGCGCTGGACAATATAAGCCACGGAGATGTCATAGACTCCGGCTTTCACGATTACATCTTCCTTTTCTCCTTCTTCTTCATTGTTTCCTTCTTCCTCCTCAGTAGGGTTGCTTGGGATGACGGGATCATCATCGCCACCGCATGCGGTAAACATTGTTACAGTGAGACCGCAGAGAAGGATGGCGGCGAACATCCATAAAAAATTTTTCTTCATTGTTTGGTAAAAATAATAAATTGTTAAATAAATGGTTTGTTGTTATTACTGTGTTCTACCGGCAGACATAATACTTGTTCCCAAGTTCGTCTGTTCCGTATTTCACCTGCACTGGCAGTTCTTTCATCTTGAACGATTCCTCGTTGTTGACGGCGGTGAGGGTGGCCTTTTTGTTGAATTTCACATTCGGGAAGGGTGAGCGTTCCTCCTGAATATCCTGCAAGTCCTTCAGTTCCAGATGACTTTCATCTGCGAGAGAGAAGAGAGTATAGTCTTTCCATGAGAGGACGGTGATTCCCATGCACTCTACCCGGGAGTAGGATGCCTGCAGGTTCACCAGGCAGGTGAAGCCAGGGTAGTCTTTCAGGCTGTAGTAGCCCTGGGTTGAGGTATAGACTACCTGGTTGCTGTTGTTCACAACCAGATATACTGCTTGTCCGCTGTTGTGCCGCTTCACCAATGCTATGACTGGGGCCATGTAAGGATTGGACTCGGAAAACTGCTTGTCCATGGCAGCACGTATCTTCGCCACATCAGTGGCATCCTGACTTTCGTCGTAATTCTTGGGAGCGGCCACGTCCTTCAGCAGGAAGTCTATGGGTGTGGCTTTCATATTCTTGAAGGCCTTCATAGCCTCGTCCAGACGTCCATCACGACGAATGAGCTGCACGGCCACTGACAGTTGGTAGCTCTCATCATCTATCAAACCGGACAGGTTGTAATCTTCTGTGCCGTAGAGCAACTCGTAGTCCGGAAATGCAGCGTGAATGACGTTGCGCCCGAAGTACTCGGCAGTGCCCTCCACGATGTCGGTTTCCTTGATAGAGCCGGCCTCCTCGACGTATTGTGTTTCGTACTTCTGTATCCAGTATTTAGCGCGGGCATATTGTTCTGATGCCTTAGCAGGTTCCTCCCATGCCTTTCTAAGAGCCAAAAACGCCAACTTGCGATAGATGCGTGGTTCGTAGTTCACAGGATAGGACTGTTCACGATCGGTTGAACTTCCACTCTTTGTCCAGCTTTTAAGATCCTGTACGTAGTTGTGGAACGACTCGTGGTAGAGTGTATGAAGCATATAATAGCCCCATTCCTCCAAAGCGGGCGTGGTACCTTTCTGCATTTGTTGAACCTGTTTCATCGACTCCCAGCTCTCCAAGGAGTGGATTTGCAGACAGCAGTACCGGTTTTGGAACGTCAGGAAATAGTAGCCTGCACTTTCCACCTCGCTCATTCCGCGTTTCAGGGCATCGTCCCACTCCGACTGAGGAATCTCACGCTTGCCTTCTGCGTTGATCAGATAGAGTTTGTTCTTGCCCTCGTTAGTCAGCAACAGGTTGAAGTTGCCCTGCTCTGCATCCGAATTCCAGAACTGGCTGATGTACGGATGACACCGCTGCACAGCAGCAGCCACCCAGGTTGCAAAGTCTTCAAAGTCCTCGGTTATCTTTGGCATGGTGGGTTTCTCCGGTATCTGTGGACTGTCTTGTGGACTGTCGGTGTTTTCTTTGTCACTACAAGACATGAAAACCGTTCCACTACAGAGTGCCAGCATGGTCACTAACATCCAAAAGAAATTCTTTTTCATATAATATGATATTTGAAAAATTGCTGGTTATGAGTCCCTTGTGCTATTTACATTTGATATCCTTGAACTGCCAAGGCGTTTTGGGGAAGATAAGTTCGAATTCTTTGGCTTCTTCAGGCAGAGGCGGGAAGATGAGGGCAAAACGCAGCTTCTGATAGGGCCAGGGAATATATGTTCTAGCCGGTTCCAACTTGACATTCTCCAAACTTTCCAGACCCAGTTTGCCACCCTTGTTTCCCTTGATATATGTGGTTCCCTGAACAGAACAATACATATTGGCCGAGAAAGCCTCAACTTCCATCTCTATGCGTGTTTCCTTATCAGAACAGGCCACGCGGCATATAGTGATACCAGCAGCATTCTTTTTATTTATGAACACAGGATTCTCCTTCACATAGCTATAGGCCGAATAGTCGGACAAAATGGTATTTGCGTTATTCAAGATACTCGGCCCGTCCTCCTGTCGACCAGCCTTGACGTACAGGCTGGAAATTTTCTGCGTCAGGGTGTGCTGGTCACTATAGCCATATTTGCAATTAAGCTTTGCGGCTTCCTCGAATTTCTCCAGCGCATTCCCCCACTGCTCTTCAGCCTCGGAAGCCTTCGCCTCCGCCATAGCATCTTTGAAGCTCTGCTCGAACTCCACCTTCTGGCGGGCCTGGATTTCCATCTCCTTCTTCCGCTCAGCAGACTCTATACTCTGGCGGGCTATACCAAGAACACCGCTTATGGCGCGCGATGTGTCATAATTCGTCCATTGGGCACTCGCTGGGACAGCCAGCGACAGTCCCAGGACAAATAATAATGCATTTTTTCCTTTCATGTTTTGTAAGAATTATAGTGCGATAAAATCGTTATATTCATTCATTGTTCATCAATGAATGTGCAAATGTACTGCATTCTTTTCAAATAAATGGTAAAACACGCAAAAAACCGGTAGTTTTATTGGGAAGGAATGGGATCTTTGGGAAAAAACAACGATTATTGTTGTTATTTTATAGCTATATAAGCGCATTTGAGTGTCTTTCTTGCTAACACATCGGAGCTTTACGAACCCGTAATCGTGAACTTGTGAAAGCTGCATTGTGGAGATAGCATTCAGTTAGCAGGCGAACAAAATATGCAGAAAAACAAGGAGATTGGCAGGGCGAAGCGTAATTTTATATGTTTTTGCGCGCGCAAAAGGAAATAATTCCGTACCTTTGCAGGCGCATTCACCTATTTCACAAATCGAATCGTGGAATCATCAAATCATATAAACTGCATGAAAGCATTACAAATTACTGACGCTAAGAAACTCGACGTCATCGAACTCCCTGAAGTGCAGCCCGCTGCCGGCGAGGTGCTGCTGCGCATTAACTATGTCGGTTTCTGCGGCTCGGACCTCAACACCTGGCGCGGCCGCAACGCTTTGGCACTGAAGCCAGTCATCCCAGGGCACGAAATCAGTGCCGTCATCGAACAGTTGGGCGAGAATGTCCCTGCATCGTTCCAAAGAGGCCAGGTAGTGACCGTTGACCCCTACACCGCCTGCGGCAACTGTCCCAGCTGCCGCCGACGCCGCTTCAACGCTTGCCAGCACAACGAGACGCTGGGCGTGCAACGCCACGGTGCCATGCGCGAGTTCATTGCTGTGCCTTGGCAGAAAGTGATTCCTGCCGAGGGTTTGGCACCACAGGACATCGCGCTGATTGAACCTATGAGTGTGGGCTTCCACGCCGTGGATCGCGGCCAGGTGACGGATGCCGACACCGTCCTGGTCATCGGCTGCGGCATGATTGGCGTGGGAGCCATCGTGCGAGCCAGCCTGCGTGGCGCTACGGTCATCGCCATGGATCTCGACGACGAGAAGCTGGCCCTGGCGCGTGAGCTCGGAGCTACGGCCACCGTCAACAGCGGCACAGAAGATGTTCATCTACGCTTGCAGGAACTGACGAATGGTGCAGGTCCCAATGTAGTCATCGAGGCCGTGGGTGCAACACCTACTTATAATTGTGCCGTCAACGAAGTGGCCTTCACAGGTCGCATCGTCTGCATCGGCTATGCTCCAGGCGAAGTTCCTCTGCCCACCCGTTTCTTCGTGCAGAAGGAATTGGACATCCGCGGCTCGCGCAACGCCCTGCCCGACGATTTCCGCGCCGTCATCCGCTACTTGCGTCGTGGTGATTGTCCCACCGCCCGCCTTATTTCGGGCATCGTACCCCCAGAGGCTGCAGCAAAGGCTATGACCGACTGGGACGCTGCACCAGGCAAGGTCTTCCGTATCCTTGTGAAGTTCTAATCAGGAACCATATATAATGATAAAACACTAAGAACGACAGAAAATCATGCAAGAACTAAATAGCAAAACTGCCCACAAGGCACAGCGCCCAGAGCGCATCATACAATTTGGCGAAGGCAACTTCCTTCGCGCTTTCGTAGACTGGATAGTCTGGCAGATGGATCGGAAGACCGACTTCAACGCCTCCGTCGTCATCGTGCAGCCCATTGCCCAAGGTATGGCCGAGCGTCTGCAGGCGCAGGACTGCCTCTACCACGTGAATCTGCAGGGGCTCATCGACGGCCAGGCCGTGAACTCCCTCGAACGCATCGACAGCGTCAGCCGCACCGTGAATCCCTACGCCGACCACGCCGCCTTCCTGGCTCTGGCCACATTGCCCGATGTACGTTTTGTTATCTCCAACACCACCGAGGCCGGCATCGCTTTCGACCCAGCATGTCGCTTGAACGACGCTCCGCCTTCCTCTTATCCCGGCAAGCTCACGCAACTGCTCTATCACCGCTTCCGCGCCTTCAACGGCGATCCTGCCAAAGGACTTATCATCATGCCCTGTGAACTCATCTTCCAGAACGGCCATCATCTCCTGGACTGCATTCGCAAGTACATCGAGTTGTGGAAAGAAGACCTGGGAGCCGATTTCGAGCCTTTCCGCCAGTGGTTCGAGCAGTCCTGCTACGTCTGCGCCACGCTCGTGGACCGCATCGTCCCCGGCTTCCCGCGCAAGGACATCGATGCCATCCAGCAGAAAGTGGGTTATGCCGACCAGATGGTGGTACAGGCCGAGGCGTTCCACCTATGGGTCATCGAGACTGCGCCTAACCTGTCCATCGAGCAGCTGGCCCAGGAGTTCCCTGCCGACAAGGCCGGCTTGCATGTAATCTTCACGCACGACGAGTCGCCCTACCACGAGCGTAAGGTGACGCTCTTGAACGGACCCCACACCGTGCTCTCGCCGGTGGCCTTCCTCGCCGGGTTGAATATCGTGCGCGATGCCTGCCAGCACGAAGTGATCGGTCCCTTCGTCCGTAGGGTGATGTACGACGAGTTGCTGCCTACGCTCAACCTTCCCGAGGACGAACTGCGCCGCTTCGCCGACGATGTGATGGAGCGTTTCTGCAACCCCTTCGTCGACCACCAGCTCACGAGCATCATGCTCAACTCCTTCCCGAAATTCCAGACACGCGACCTGCCAGGCCTGAAGACCTATCTGGAACGCAAGGGCATATTGCCAAAGGGCATCGTCCTCGGTCTGGCCGCCATCTGCGTCTACTATCGAGGTGGGGAACGTGCCGACGGCACTCCCATCCAGCCCAACGACGACCCGCGCATCATGCAGTTGCTCACGGACTTGTGGCAGACGGGCGACACGCGTAAAGTGGCAGAAGGAGTCCTCGCTGCTGCCGACCTGATCTGGCACGAACATGGCGACCTCAACGCCATCCCCGGCCTCACAGACCTCCTCACCCAGAGCATCCAGAGCATCCTGGACCGCGGCATGATGGAGAGCGTGAAGGAAGTAATCACTCAGAATTGATAACCGATAATTTCACACCTTGAAAGAGTTCCTTCAAATCCACCCTGCGGACACGGTAGCCGTGGCCCTCACCGACCGTCCCGGCATCCCGGCAGGTCATAAGTTTGCCCTCCGCGATATTGCAGAGGGCGAGAATGTCATCAAGTACGGCAACCCCATCGGCCACGCCACTCGCCCCATCCACAAGGGAGAGTTGGTAGACCACCACAACCTGGCTACAAATCTCAGCGGGACGCTGGATTACAGCGGCATCACAGCGAAGGCAAGCGGAAACGCAAGTCTCCCCTTACGGGGAGATTCAGAGGGGGCTTCTTTCATGGGCTATCCCCGCTCCGACGGACAAGTCGGCATCCGCAACGACATCTGGGTCATTCCCACCGTGGGCTGCGTCAACAACATCTGCCAGCGCATAGCAGAGAGAGCCGGAAGAGGAACTGCCATTCTTCACTTCTCCCACCCCTACGGCTGCTCGCAGCTGGGCGATGACCACGAGAGCACACGGCTCATCCTGCGGGATATGATTCTCCACCCCAATGCCGGTGGCGTCCTCGTCGTGGGGCTGGGCTGTGAGAACAACCAGCCGCGGGAACTCGAGAAGCTGCTGGGCGACTACGACCATTCGCGCATCCGCTTCCTCGTGGCACAGGAGGTGGAAGGCGACGAGGTGGAAGAGGGAGTACGCATCGTTGAAGAACTCTACGCGCAGGCGCAGACCTACCAGCGCGTACCCGTTCCTATTTCTTTCTTGCGCGTGGGATTGAAGTGCGGCGGTTCCGACGGTTTCTCGGGACTCACGGCCAACCCACTGCTCGGCGCTTTCTCCGACTGGCTCTGTGCCCGCGGCGGCACCACCATCCTCACCGAGGTACCAGAGATGTTCGGCGCCGAACATCTGCTGATGCAGCGCGCTGCATCGGAGGAGATCCTGCAGCAGACCATCAGCCTGATCAACGACTTCAAGGAATATTACCTCAGCCACGGACAGCCCGTAGGCGAGAACCCGTCGCCAGGCAACAAAGCCGGCGGCATCTCCACCCTCGAGGAGAAAGCCCTCGGCTGCACCCAGAAGAGCGGCAGCTCGCCCGTCTGCGGCGTCCTCGCCTATGGCCAGCGCCTCGCAGCTTCCGGCGTCAGTGCGGCATCCTCTCCCCTCCCCCCACAAGAAGAACCGGCTGCAGGTCTCCACCTTCTCTGCGCACCCGGCAACGATCTGGTTGCCTCCACCGCCCTGGCCGCTGCTGGCTGTCAGCTCGTCCTGTTCACCACCGGTCGCGGTACGCCCTTCTCCACCTTTGTGCCTACGCTGAAGGTCGCCACCAACAGCGACCTCTTCCGCCGCAAGCCCCACTGGATGGACTTCGACGCCGGCACCCTCGTCAGCGCCAACGAATCCATGGACGACCTCCTTGACCGCTTCACCGAACTCATCATCGCCACTGCGAACGGTACACCCACCCGAGCTGAGCAGGCTGGCATCTGCGATATCGCCATCTGGAAGAACGGAGTAACCCTCTGAGAACATCAACAATAGAACCTCTTTTTTTAAAAAAAGTTGCATTTTCACTACACAATTACATCTTCGGCACTTACTTTGCGGATTATCAACAAGTTGCAAGATGTAATAATGGTGTAGTTGATGATGTAATGATGTAGTTTTGGTGCAGAAAAGGGCGTTTTACCGTCATTTTCTGCACCATTTCTGCACCATTTCTGCACCATTACTGCACCATTTCTTCACCCAAACTACATCATTACATCATCAATTACACCATTATTACACCTTGTAATCTACAGATTATAAAGCAGTTAAGCCTCAATGATGTAATTATGTAGTCGAAATTCAACTTTCACACGTAAAATGACTTATGTAGTCAACCTATAGCGCTAAACTACACTCGTCGTTTATCGAAAGCAGCTGTTTTTGTTGTTCCATCGCCATGGAACCATTGTTCCATCGCCATGGAATCATCGTTCCATCGCCATGGAACAACGGACGAATCGGTGCTGGTGACGGTTGGGATGCTGATTCAAGTTTCGGAAGTATAAGCAATCATCAAGGCAACTTTCCCTTGTTCATGATTGGCGGAAAGTTGCTTAGTAACTATCCGCAATAACAAGATTTCTAAGCAAAAAATAATTTATGCCTTATAAGTGACTTAATGTCCACTAAGTAAATGGGCTCTTTTGATCATTAAGACCTAAAAAAACATAAAAAAAGGATGAAAATGGCGATATTATCAAAGATTATGTGTAACTTTGCAAAATAAATCATATACGAATGATAAGACAAGGATGAAAAGTAACGATATAACACAAAATATGAGACGAAAAGCAATAAACATCCTGTTCATCACTCTGCTGATGACAATGGTCGGTGTAAATACAGCGTACGCCGACGACGAGAGAGACATGGGCACCTGGAGCAACAACCCTGACTTCGGGCAGAACGGCGCCAACCTCACCTGGGACGGCTACAGCCTGTGGGACGGACAGTCGTTCCAGAACTATGAGCTGCGCACCAGCGGCGAGCAGCAGGGCATCCACATACGCAATGCCGCACAGCTGGCACGCTATGCCTACGATATGTTTAACTACAACAACAGCTACTGGAGCGACCGCCGCACGCGCGATGTCTATCTGGAATGCAACATCGACCTCAACAACAAGTATTTCTCCATCCTGCGCAAGGACTACTACATCGAGAACGCCACCTTCTATGGTCAGGGCCATGTCATCCGCAACGGCTATGCCGTGGACGCTGGCGGCCGCTGCGCACTGTTCTCTGATATCAGGGGAGGGGAGATACGCGACCTGGTTCTCGTCAACTACAACCTGCTCAGCCCCAGCGTCTCCTACTGCGGCATCCTCTGCGGCTATGCCGAAAACACAAATACCCGCTACCCCACCATCCGCAACTGCCGCGTCACCAACTGCTTCACTGGCATAGAAAATGGGAGTACTTACGTGGGTGGAATCGTGGGCTATGCTGAGTATATCAGTCTGTATGACAATGCCGTCGTCAACTGCAAGGTTGAAACAGAGGACAATATTGCCGGTGGCATCGTGGGATATATGGGTGTCCCAGAGGAGACCTACACGGAAATACACATTGAGCGCAACCGCGTTGTCAACTCCACTGTCCGTGCCATCGACGACTGTGCCGGCGGTATCATAGGCCATGCTGATGTTGATGTTATTACTCCTGTTTATATCTTTCACAATTATGTGCAGAACTGCGACGTCATTTGTGGTGGCGACGAAGTGCTCGCTGGTGACCATGTGGGCGGACTCATTGGCTCTTGCCAAGTGAGAAGAATTACTGCAAGCTATAATTATGTACATGCCAAAGTGATAGCGATGAGAGGGAGTTGTAAAGCAGGACTTTGCACGGGATTATTGGATTTTCGTCTCAAAAGCGGTGAATATATGTATGCTGAATTTGGCGGACTCAACTATATGGATGATGAATATTGGCCGTTGTCATGGAACGGAGCAGTAGCTGAAGTTTATCCCGACGATGACAGGGGATACCTTACCGATACTGAAGGTATGACGCAGTTCAGGATAAATTCTTCCCCCTACGACTACGTCTATAAAACGGGTGCTATGCCGCAGAACAAGGATGGCTTCGCCTCCGACATCACCGTCACCACCGCCGGTCAGCTGCAGCAAATCGCCATCGACGTCAACAGCGGTGCCAAGACCTACGAGGGATGCATCGTCAAGCTCGGCAATGACATCGACCTCAGCAGCATTGCCAGCTTCATACCCATCGGCACATCCACCTATCCCTTCATGGGCGAGTTCGACGGATGCGGCTTCATCATCTCGGGGCTCACCATCAACCGCACCGACTACAACGACACCGGACTCTTCGGATACATACACAATGCCTATATCCACGATGTCATCCTGGAGGCTCCGAATGTGAAGGGCGGCAACTACTACACCGGCGCTCTCGTTGGCATGGCGCAGTCCACCTGCGGCGTGACCGACGTGTGGGTGCGTCCTTCCGCCACCGCCACTCCCTACGTAGAGGGCTATGCCAGCACGGGCGGCATCGTGGGCCGCAGCGACAAACGCCTCCTCATGGAGAATTGCTACTTCGAGGGAACCGTGGTGACCCGCTACGACCAAGGGGACAATGCCTGGGTGGGAGCCCTCGCAGCCAATGTCAAGAGTGGCATCGTCAGCGACTGTGGCACTATAGCCACCATCACACGCCAAGACGGCGGTGCTCTCAAGCAGGGACTCATTGGCGGCATGTCAACCCTCATAGATGGCAACGGCGATTTAGCTATCAGCCGCTGCTATGCCACTAATGCCACTGGCTCCGCGGCATTACCCCTCGTGGGCAGCCCCACCGACAAGCTTTCGCTCAACAGCTGCTACACCGACACCCCCGTGGGCGGCAACGGCATGGCATCAGCACTCGGCACAGCCAATTGGTACTATTATCAGGAAGCAGACAAGCTGCCCCTGCCCATCACCCTCAGCAAGGACTTGCCCGGCTCTGATCTGGCTTACTACGACGGCTTCTACTTCCTGCCCAATCCGGATGCTCCCGACACCTACCATGCAATAGACTACAAAGGCAACGGCGGAGCTGTCACCATACCCGCGACGGTGAACAGCAAGCCTGTCACCCGCATCGACAGCGATGTCTTCCAGGGCAACCGCACATTCACCTCCATCACCATTTCCGAGAACATCACCGGCATCGGCCACCGCGCCTTCGAGGGATGCACGGCGCTGAAGACGCTGAATATCAATTCCGGCTCGACGCTCCATATCGGTCGCATGGCTTTTGCGGGCTGCCCGGCGTTGACGACCATCAACTTCTATTGCGGCGACTTCGACTACACCTATACCGACAACGAAGGAGTCACCGACGGCGGCTATGCGTTCAGCAACTGCACGAACCTCACTAAGCTGGACTTCAGGAGCAATGCTAATCCCCTCGACGGCCTCAAGGGCAAGAGCGCATTCTCTGGCTGCACCAATATCACAGACATTTCCGCAAGCGGTAGCTATCTCAGCGTGCTCACTGCGGGCAACACAACCAAAAAAGCTGGCATCGTCAGCAATAATGGCCGTACGCTCCAAATGGTAATCCCCGCTGCAAGTACCTATTATGGCGACGAGGATGGCCATTTCGAAATCCCCACCAGCATTTCCGCATTGGCTCCCGGTGCCCTCGACGACACTCCCTGGCTGGAAAAACTCACGGCATCGAAGCAGTCGCCGCTGGCAACCATCAGCGCACCCTCGTTCCAGAACTGCGACAACCTGAAGTTAATCGACTTCTCGGAATGCAGTTACCTCACCGCCAGAACCGTTGACCGCACGGCAGCCGGCAACCCCTTCTACGGCGTGAGCGAGAGGACGATGATATACCTGCCCTCTTATATCGAACTGGACAACGACGACAACGACGGCAAGAACACCAAAGCCATCAGCACCGCAGCCACGAATAGATCATACACTGCCACCCTCATGGGCCGCACGCTCTACAAGGACGGCTGCTGGAACACGCTCTGCCTGCCCTTCAACATGAACAGCATCACCGGCACGCCCCTCGAAGGTGCCGAGGTCCGCACACTCAGCAGCACTTCGCTTCAGGACGGCACGCTGACCCTCAATTTCAGCGATCCGGTTACGGCCCTCACCGCCGGTACACCTTATATTATTAAGTGGACGAAAGCCGACGGCTACGACTCGGCCAGCGAGGAAACCCGCGACATCAAGAATCCCGCGTTCAGTGGCGTCACCGTCAGCAGCACACTGAACAACATACCATCCAACTGTGTCACCTTCATCGGCACTTACGACAAGATGACTTTCACCGAGGAGGACAAGGGCATCCTCTTCCTCGGAGCCGACAACACCCTGTACTATCCTGAAAGCGGAGCCACGATTGGCGCCCAGCGAGCTTACTTCCAGCTGAACGGCATCACCGCCGTCGATCCCGAAAAAGGCATCAAGGCCTTCGTCCTCAACTTCGGCGACGAAGCCACCACAGTAACCGCTCCCCTCGCCCACGGGCGAGAAGCCGCGGATGACTCCTCATGGTACACCCTCGACGGTCGCCGGTCCGACAATCAACCCCGCCATAGAGGTATCTACCTGAACAAAGGCAAGAAGATTGCCGTCAAATAGCAGTCAGCATGTATTAATCCTTTATGCCACTGTATTACCAAACTCATCGCCCTCTATCCACGTCGGGACAGAGGGCGATGACGTGTTATTCTCGCTAACTCACGTTGCTAAAGGCCTCGTTCTTTCATAATGGCATCAAGGCGATCAGAAATATCGTTTGAATAGTCCAATTCTGCCTACCTTAATTAAGTATAATAGCCTATTTTGCCTGTATTTTTGGCAATTAATACCTCTAAGTCGTAATTATCTCAAGAATTTTGCGTATCTTTGCAGCGAGATTAAGCAGTTGCTGCAAGCGGAACTCTTCTGCAAGCAAATCACAAACTTGGCACTAATAAAAAAAGGAAATGAAAAAGAGACTCTTCTCCATGCTGGCGCTGTGGCTGACGATAGCAGTCACAAGCGCATGGGCTGACGAACTTGAAATTCGCACGAACACAGCGACAGCCGACAGCATCACCAATGAGGTGGAGCTGAGCGACGGCACGGTGGTAAAGGCCCAGAGGCTGCCAAAACGGGCGCCCAAAGACGACTATGTGTACACCTACAAAGGCGTTAAGTACACCTACATCACGGAGCACAACTACACGCGCTATTTCAACACCAATGTCCACAAGCCGAGCGACTACGGCTGGTACACCGACGCCGAGGGTTGGTATGTGAACGCTGAGAAAGCCTATATCACGGCTGCCTCCATCGATGCCGACCACTTCCCGTCGAGCGGCGAGGTCTATATCCTCAACGACCTCGTGGGCTTCGTCACAGACCACACCCACTTAGGCTGCATTGCCGACAACGCCTTCCGCTTTATGTCGGGCGTGAGGCGCGTCTATTTCCAGGACTGCGACGCCATGAGCTATACGGCCAACAGCGACTTCTACTTCTTCATCGGCGACAAGGCGTTTGCCGACTGTGAGAACCTGGAGGAGGTGAACCTGATGCAGTGAACCACCAGCGGCTCCAACCAATGGCAAGCGATGCCGCCGACGGCTGTGAAACGCATCTGGGGCTCGATGCTCGACAACTCACCCAAGGCGTGGCTGCGTGTGGGCAACAGCGTCTATCAGCAATACCTCGGCAGCCAGACGTGGGTGCAAGTGCGCAACCGCATCACCACCTTCGAGCACGCCTCCGACGACATCAAGGTGGACGGCACCGTCTATAGCTTCCTGAAAGCCGAGGACGGCACAGCCCTCTCGAATGCCGACGAGCAGCACGGGGAGATCATGAAGACGCTGCGCCTGTGGAACGCCGACTACCAGGAGTTCAACGCTGCCTCGCTGCTCTCGGACAAGAGCCGCACGACGGACAATGCCAATCTGTGGTACACCACCGTGACTGGCGCCGACGCCAGCTACCTGAAGAGCCACGACGGCGTGCTACGCATCTACAACGACCCCGGCTCGTACTACAACTACAAGACTATCGCTATCCGCCGCGGCGCCTTCGAGAACTGCGAAGACCTGCAGGCTGTGGAGTTCTGGCAGACCAACGGTCGCAGCAACAACTCCTACAGCGAACCAAAGATGGTGATTGAGAACGGTGCCTTCAAGAACTGCAAGAACTTGAAGGAGATACGCTTGTTCTACAAGGTGGAGGATGGTGAAGACCACTGGCAGGTGCTCGGTCCGAAGGATGTCATCCCGGGCGACAACATCTTTGGTCTGCCGACACCTGAAGAGATTGACGAGATGGAGGGCGACCAGCTGTTTGGCAAATGGAACATCAACCCCGACTTCCGTATCCTGGTGGCCCCCGACCGCTATGCTGAATTCAAGGCAGATCCTAACTGGGTAGGCTACATCGCTTATCTCCAACCTGCCGACTATATGCCCTCGGCCAAGCCCGATATTATCAAGGACGGCCTGACATACGGCTACGTGGCAACGGGCGACGGCACTTACAACACCGACCAGGTGGTGACGCAGGACTTCTCGCTATGGAGCATTCCTATCATCGCTGCCGAGGTGGCGATGATAGCCTATTCGACCTATAATGTAGTTGTGGCAGCCAAAGAGGCCTTGGCGGCGAAGGCTGCTTTAAATGCAGCAAAAGCTAAGTTAAAAGACATCGGAGAAGTGGCTGCCAACACAGAGGGTTTAGAGAAGATGGCAAAAGAGACTGCACAAGTTATATCGAACATCGATAAAGGGGTTGTCGATCCTGTGGCTATACAAAGATTGGATTTGTTTACGCCAAAAATAGATGTCACCAAGTTGGGCACGTGGGGTATGCATTCCAAGGTGTGCCAAGAGATGCTGCAATTGGGAATGATTGATAAAAATGGCTTGTTTAAACTGCTTCCCAATCAGATATACACTATTTTTCAAGGCGGTATGGGTTCGCAGGAAGCAAAAGTCTTATATAAATTCATGTTGAGCTTCTCCAGTAATTCCAGAAGCTTAATATGGAATAGTGCGAAAGATGCTACCGCAGCTGCGTCTGGCATTATTGACGCAGTGTCGAAAGCGGATCTCGCCGCTTATGTTGCAGGAGAGACGCTGAACAGCTCACTGGTTCACGGTTCTACGCTCATCGGATCAACCCTCGGCGGTAACTTGGCTACCTGTAACCTCTTAGGGTCGGCTCTCAATGCCGCCTCGCTGAAACAGGGCATGCAGAACAACATCATTGCTAACATGCATGCGGTGAGCACGCACGCCATGAACATGGTTATCATCACACCCGACAAGAACCTCATTTATCATACCTATATCAAGAGTGCCCCTGACGATATTTGGGATGCCGTTATCTATACCGGCGTGTCGAAGGTTACCCGTACCACGACGTGGCTGCCATCAGTGTTTCAGAACAAGAAGAGGCTGCACACCGTCAGCTTCCATGACAACAGCGCCCGCACCAGCCACAATATGTCGGCCAACCTCATATACATACCCGACTCGGCCTTTGTGGGCTGCACGTCACTGGAAAGACTCGACCTGCGCATGCAGACCGACAAAAACGGACAGCGAGCCATGGGGCCTGAGAACTTCGTACTCTGTGGCGACAGCATCTTCGCCGGCCTCGACTCGCTGAAGTTCAAGATTATCATTCCCAATGAGCGCCGCGAGGACTTCGAGAACGACTTGTCGTGGGGACAGTACAAGCGTTTCTTCAAATATGAGGACGTGGAGGAAGCGACCAACTTTACTGAGTTCGGCGTGAAGTATGCCTTTACCTATCAGAACGGCAACCAGTACGTGGAGAAACAGGGCGGACACACCATCGAGCACCTGCACGCCATCGGCCCCGACGATGACTATATCAAGAACAACAATGGTGCCCTGGGATTCTTCAACGACATCGGTTCCTACAACAACTACAAACTCGACTATGCGCGCAAGAATGCCTTCCGCAAGAATGCCGACATCAAGAGCGTGTCGTTCTGGGACGTGGCCGGCTGGCTGTGGACGGGCGATGCCTACACCGACTTGCAGATGGCGCTTCAGGACTACTGCTTCGCCGAATGTCCGAACCTGGAGTATGTCGATATGCTTTATCTGCGCACCGACGGCTCGAACATTGCCGAGCCGCTCACCCCGAGGATGTTGCAACTGGGCGATGGCGTGTTCTACCAGTCGCCGAAGGTCCGATTCAAGATGACCGAACGGCAGACGGAGCTGTTTGCCGCCGACTCCGTCTGGGCGAAGTACAGCGACCGCTTCCTGCCCGCACTCTTCCTGCCTGCCGACCCCGTGGTGGTGAGCAAGCTGAGCGACCTGAAGTACCGCACCGACGTGGCCCGTGCGTGGTACGACAACAACGCCTCGAAGTGGGGCGACTGGCTCGACATCACGCGGGTGACATCTGACAGCTATCTCAACGGCAAGTTCTCGGGCAATACCGACCTGCGCTCGTTCCCCGACTTCAAGCGCTTCGAGCTGGTGGGCCTCACCCAGGTGGGCGGCTCGTGGTTCCAGAACTGCGAGAACCTGAACGCCATCGAACTGCCCTCTACCGTGAAGCACATCGGCGGCTGGGCCTTCTATGGCTGCAGGAACCTGAAGGAAATCACCATCCCCGCCGCCGTGGCGACCATCGATCCCTGTGCCTTCCAGTACAGCGGCCTGAAGACCGTGCGCTGCGAGGGCACTACACCTGCCAAGTTGGACTACAACGTGTTCGACCTTACCAGTTACAGCGGCTTCGTCATCTACGTACCCGCCTCGGCTGTGGATGCCTACAAGCAGGCCTGGCCAAGCTATGCCCAGTATATCAAGGCCGACAGCGAGGAGCCTGCCCTCATCACCGAGGTCACCCTCAACCAAGCCGGACAGCTGGCCGAGAAGTTAGGGCTGACCGCTATCATGGACGGCAGTGCCGTGCGCTACCTCGGTGGAGCCTACTGGAAATACAAGACGCTGAAGGTCAACGGCCCGATGAACGGCATCGACGTGGGCGTGCTGCGCATCATGATGGGTGCCGACGCCTGGGACAGCGACCCGACAGACGGACGACTGGCCTACGTGGACCTCTCGGACGCCAACTTCCTGAAGGATACGGAGCACTCCTATAATAAATATGGTGTGGACGAGTACTTGGAGAAGGCCGACTGGGTGGGCGAATACATGTTCCACAACTGTACGGCCCTCGAAACGCTCATTCTGCCCAACAGCGTCACCGAGATTGGCGAGAACACCTTCCAGGATGCCAAGAACCTGAAGCGCCTCGCCATAGGCAAGGGACTGAAGCGCTATACCCGCGACCTGCTGCAGGACCTCACCAGCGGCATCGACGAACTGGTGTTCCTCACCGATGAGTTTGCCACCAGCGAAAAGGATGACCCGTGGGAGGCTCCGATAGCCCAGGTCTATACGAAGCAGTCGCAGCTTGGCGACTACATGAGCGACCCTGCCCTGACCAACCGCGCCCGCAGTATCGCCGCGCCGTTTGCCGATGACGAGGCGATGGAGGCACTGGCCGCAAAGCATCATTACTTCCCGTCGGAGTATCTTAAGATGAACGACATCAACGGCGTGTTCACCGGCAACACACGGCTCACAACACTCGACGAGCTGCCATACTTTACCGAACTGCACAGCCTGAACGCCCAGGAGTTCAAGGGTTGCAGCAGTCTGAAGCGCATCACCCTGCCTGATTCGCTCACCGTGATAGGCAGAGAGGTGTTTGAGGGATGTCAGCAGCTGGAAACCATCAGCATCGCTGCCGACAGCGTGCCCGAACTGGCCACCGACGCACTGCGCGACCTGCCCGCCGACTTCCAGATCATCGTGCCGAAGACCCACGTGAAGCGCTACCGCGAGAAGTGGGCACAGTATGCTGACCACATCATGGGCGAGGACGAGGACTTCCGCAACAATATCATCGAGGTAACACTGACCGAACCGAACACACTGGCAGAGAAACTGGGACTGAAGATTTCTACGGCACACGTAGGATCATACAACGATCCATTTAAAGATGAAGAACTACAATTATATGCTATTACCTCCGTCACGGGCGATTACTCCCACATCCGTGCCCTGAAAGTCAACGGCCCCATCGGATGTGCTGACTTCACCGTCATGCGTTTCCTGGCTGGCTACGATATCGCGAGGGATTTGAATAACAAGACACCCTTTGGAGGCTGCCGCAACTATTTTGGATTGTTGGAATACATCGACCTCTATGATGCCGATATCGAGCCTACCGGATACATGACAGATGCTGCTCAATGGCAGTTTTCCATCAAGTTCCTTAAAAACGATGAAGACGATGTGCTGCCAGGCTTCGCCTTTGGACGGTGCTACTCGCTGAAGACAGTCATCCTGCCAAAAAATATGAAACGCGTCAGGGAGCGTGCCTTCCAGGAGAGCGAATATCTGGAGACAGTGGTCATCGGCGACGACTGCGAGGAATTCGTATGGAGTGCCTTGGATGACTGCGCCTCAATAACCCGCATGTACATCCTCTCGAAGAAAAAGTTGGCGATGGAGAACGAAAGCTGGGTGTGTCGTAACCTGTGCAACAACTACAGCCCGACGTTCGATGCCTTCTACGTGCGTCCCTCGCTCTATCAAGAATACATCAATGATGATGCCTACACCGGTTCACAGCAGCGCACGAACAACATCAGCTCTGGTGCCTTCAAGGACGACGAGTCGTTTGCTGCCTTCGCAGCACACGCCGCCGCCACCAAGGACGACTTGCGGCAGATTGGCGACATCAGCGGCTGGTTCCGCAACCATACCGGCGTCATCGACTTCGATGCCCTCCAATATACCAGCATCGACTCGCTGCGTACTGCCGACGTGGCTCCACTCACACTGCTGCGCAACGTCACCCTGCCCGCCACAACCAAGGGTGTGGCCAAGGATGCCTTCAAGAATACTACCACCCTACGCTATGTCGATCTGAGCAAATGTGCCGACTATGCACCGACGCTCGCCGCCGAAGGTGGCGTCCGCTCACTCGGTATCGGTGAGAACACGCTGGTCTATGTGCCTGCACAGTATGGCGAAAGTGCCGATGTGAACGTGGCCGTCAACAATGGCAACGGCTTCCGTGCACAGACCTTCCGCTTGATGGATGGCCTTGATTACCTGGTGCCCTTCGCCGTGACAGCCGATAACGTGGAGAACACCCGCACGCTGACAAAGAGCAGCGCACCTTACACCATCTGTCTGCCCTACGCCCTCGATATTCCTGCAGATGCGAAAGTCTATCGTCTTTCAGGACGCAGCGACAACGAACTGATCTTTGCCCAGCACACGGGTCACATGGAGGCCATGGAGCCTTACCTCGTATGGACGGAGCAGAACGATGCGTCGCTGGGAACGAGCGGCAGCGTCGCTATCCCCGCCAGCGGCGGTTCCACCTACGGCCACCAGATGCAGTCACCCGGCTATGTCATGCGTGGCACGTTGGATGCCATCGACAACAAGGAGGCTGTAGAAATCGGCGTCTACGTGATGAACGACGATGCGAAATGGCACCCTGTGCTCTCCGACTCCGAAGACCACAGCGCCGTCACCATTCCCGCCTTCCGATGCTATCTGCTGCAGAGCCGTCAGGGCACACGCGCTGCCATCGGCATGACGCTCGAGGATGAATACGGCATTGAACAGCTGCGCACCATCGACAGCGACGGCACTGAGCACGTCTATGACCTCAGCGGTCGCAGGATAAGCGAGCACGCCAAGGGTGTAGTCATTAAGAACGGTAAAAAAATCATCAAAAAATAATCTTACGACAATGAAGAATCTTAAGATAATGAGTTTGCTGCTGGGGGGCTTGCTGTCCCTCGGCGGCCTTACCTCGTGCAGTAGCAGCGACGATGACAAACCAGAAACGACTAAGGCCACGAGTGCCACGGCTGAGTACGTGGTGAACTTGAGCCAGGATTTGCTCGATGCGGCCGCCATTACTATTTACTATATCGACAGCAATGGTCTGCAGGCACAGGAGACAGCGACCTCCGGCAAATGGACGAAAACCGTCAGTTTCGACATCCTGCCCACCCAAGCTGGCTTCTGTGTGCAACCCCGCCTCAAGGGTGAGCCATCACAAGAGGCCTACACCATCGAAGCTGACGGGAAGATGACCATCACCCTGCTCGACCAAAAAGGCAACAACATCGGCAATCCCTACGTAGGCAACAAGCTGGAGGTGAAGGGACAGCTCGGTCCCAACTTCCTGGGGCAGTACATGACACGCATCAGCACACGACTCGCCGAGGCCAAGGCCATCGCCGCCGACGGCACCATCACCAACACCACCATCACATGGGGTGGCAATGCTGATGACAAAGATCCCAACCGCGACACAGAGATCAACAACGACGGAGCCACCGGAACGACTCGTGCAGCAATTTAAGCAAACAAAAGGATATAGTATGCGGAAATCCTTATTTTCCTGGGCGGCACTTCTGCTCTTCGCGGCCTGCACGAAGGAGGGAAATACCATCTATGCTCCTGACCCCAATGAGGAGGCGGCGAGTACCATGCCATTGGTCACGGTAATCTACGATGCCAATGCGCTGGGTGACAATTCATACAACGACCTTATCTACGAGGGCGTGGAACGTACAGCGCAGGAACTGGGACTACGCACGATGCAGCAATCACCACGAACCTACGATGAGGGGCTTCAGTATTTGGAACTGATGTTCCGGCAGATGGAAACTGCCAATGACTCCGTCCGCCGTCTGTTTATCGTGACCTCACCCGGCTACGATGACTTCATCCGCAAGAACAACAAACGATTAGCTGCCAATCCCAACGCCGACCTGCTCTACCTCGAGACTCATAAGCCTCTGGAAGGAAAAGGATCGACGCTCTTCATTACCTACTATGGAGCGATGTACGAAGGCGGCAGGATTGCCGCTGCCACGGAACAGAGCAGTACTATACTTTTAGGTGCAAACCGCAAAACGCCATCCATCTACGAGGCACTGCAGGGCTACAGCGACGGCTTTGAAGCAGGCCTGCAGCTTCTGACGGAGAAGGAAGCCAGCAAGAACCATTTGGCATCGGCCTTTCTCGACGAGACGGGGGAAGGTGGTTTCAGCGTAGCCGACACCACAGCCCTGCGACTGCTGCGACAATGGTCCAACGAGGAAATCAGCACACTGGTTCCCGTATGCGGTGGAGCATCGAATACGTTTGCACGTATGATTTCCTCATTACGGGAGGAGATAACATTCATCGGCATCGACACTTATTACGACAGCTATTTTTCCCCATACTCGGTTGTGAAACACATCGATCGGGCCTTGGCACAGACCATCAGACAATGGCTCACCAATGGGACGATGCCCAAGCACCAGTCACTAGGCCTGAAAGAAGGGTACACGGAAGTTATCCTGAATCCCAACCAGAGCATCTGTATCTGGACACCCGTAGGATACGAAGGAACAACCGTTCCAACACTGACACCAGAAATGAAACAGGAAATGCACGAAGAAGCCGTAAGAAAGGAGGAGGAGCATGAAAGGCAATTTACGAATTAAGGATTTACGATTTAAGGATTTCTGCAATCTTTGTTTCGCATTCTGCCTGTTGCTGTTGCTACTCACAGCCTGCCGTCAGGAGGACGACACCATCGTCTATCAGCAGTCTCGGCGGTGGGTGGAGAAGACGGTAGCCGTGGTGGCACCCATGAGTGCCAACGATGCCACGAAGGCACGTTTTGAGCGCACGGCACAATGGTTCCTCAACAACCTGCACCAGGCTCAGCTGCACGACACACTCTGCATCGACCTTAAACTGGAATGGCACGATGAACTGACGGAAGACCTCGCTCAGCTTGGTGAGTCACTAGCTGGCAGAGACGATGTGCTGGCTGTCATAGGTCCCTTTGGTAACGACGGTGTGGCACAGCTCGCCACCTCCTGTCAGCAAACCCACAAACCAGTCCTTGCACCGACAGCCACCAGCGAAGAAGTGATACGCCGCTTCGCCGTAGGTGCTGCGGGCGTAACCAACAAAAAGCCGTTCCTATGGTCACTCACCGAGACCGACATCACTTTCTGCGAAGTGCTGATGAGTATGTACGCCTCGATGATCAAGAGCTTAGGCTACGACCTCGAAGCAAGCCCACCGACTGCCCTGTTCTCACCTAAGGACAGCTACGGTCGAACATTCTTCGACTGGGGACCATTCCAGGCAGAAGAGATGGGCATACCTTTCTCGCACAATGACCAATATACCGACGATGCCGACCTGCATCGCCGCATACAAGAGTACTTGGATGAATTGAACCTGTTGCCCACATTCGGCAGCTTCAACATCGGCGCCTTCTGCATCATCGAAACCACACAACAGCTCTACGACATCGCCCGTCTGCGCATGAAGTGGTGGGACATCGACCCCGATGCTCCGATGAATAAGGAGGGGATGGACGAGACGCTGCAGCTCCTGGAGTTCTGGGCACGAACCTATTTTGCTTTCAGTAACCTGACGCAGGAGAGCCTCGATGCCCTTGGTCAGCAAGGAGCAGACATCCTGCAATACTACCAAGGCTTCTCGCCCTACGCCGACCCCACGACAGGTTTCGAGAAGAGCTACGAGGTGAAGTTCGGTACCAAGCCTACCTTTGCCGAGTGTAAGTTCTACGATGCACTGATGCTGGCCGCATTCGCCGCCAGCTATGTGGAGCACACCCACTCTACTTTCGACTCTCAAAACTCCACTCCGAACTCTCTACTCAACGATGCCATCATTGCCATCACCACCCCGCATGCCCAGCAGCTGAGTGGCGCAGCATGGAATGTTACGTCAATGGAGCTCTACCTATCTGCTCTGGAGCAGGGGCAGCTGCTGAACTTCATGGGTGCATCCGGCGACATACGTTTCGATGAAGAGACCTACACCTCGTCGGTTCATACCACCTATGTCCACTGGCAGATTAAAGGTGGTAGAGTCACCCACCAGAATTATCTGAGTCGTGATGGCAGCCACCGAACTGGTGCCGCGATGGCAGCCTGGAACTGGCTCACGGAAAATCCGGAGGAAGCCTTTGCCAACGCAGCAGAGAACAAGGATGCAGGAATTACTTACCCTGCATTATCTGATCAGTATGCAGTATTGATACAAGGCAGCAACGGATGGAACAACTACCGCCATCTGGCGGATGTGCTCAACATATACCAACTGCTGAAACGGAACGGCTATGATGACGAGCACATCCTCCTGATTATCGACAAGGCGCTGGCTGCCGACACGAAGAACCCAGAACCTGGAATCATCCGTGCCGAAGATAGTGGAAAAGATTTGATGGACGGCTGCAAAATAGACTACGACAATGCTACCATCTACCCTGCAGACATCTGTAATATCCTCCTTGGAGTCAAGACGGACAAGACACCCATCGTTCTACCAAAGGACGCAGGACAGAACATCCTCCTCTTCTGGAGCGGTCACGGAAGGAATAGGGCTGGAAACGGTGCCGACGAGCTGGCTTGGCGCAATGAGGAGGCTGGACGGGGCATGACCGCCGAGCTTCTGCGCAAGACAATTGGTCAGATGCAGTCCGAGGGGGGCTATCGCAAAATGCTGGTTCTCTCCGAACCATGCTATAGCGAGTGTGTCATCACACCCCTCATAGGCATCCCAGGTGTACTCGCCATGTCGAGTGCCGGCACCTATGAACAGTCGTTCGCAGACAACTGGAGTTCCGATCTCGGCGTATGGCGCTGCGACCGCTTCAGCCACAATCTCGTCACCCATCTGACGGCATCGCCCTCGACAACCTACCGCGACCTCTTTCTCTACTGCGCCCAGCACACCTTGGGTTCGCACGTCCACATCGTGAATTCCGCCCAATTCGGGAACCTCTACACCACCGGTCCACAGGAATTTTTCGAGAGGAAATAATTATTATTCCGGCTGCATCAGGGAATGAGCAGGCTGCTGTCACCGTAGCTTAGGAAGCGGAAGTCGTGGTCGAGGGCGTAGCGATAGATGTCGCGCCAACGGTCATCTCCGACGAAAGCAGAAACGAGGAGCAGCAGGGTGGACTGCGGTTGGTGGAAATTAGTTATCATCCGGCGCACAATGTGGTAGCGATAGCCAGGAGCGATGATAATCTGGGTGGAGGTGTGCAGAGCGCCGACGTGGTTCCGATCCATCCAGTCGAGGATGGCGCGGAGAGAGGAGATGACGTCCTCATCGGCACAAGTATCGTCGGAGAGGACCCTGTCTTCGTAAGGTTCCCATTGGCGTACCTTCAGGTCTTGCTCCGTAGCATCGGGATTGGCGAGAATTTTCTTACCTATATAATAAAGGGACTCAAGTGTTCGAACGCTGGTGGTGCCGACGGCGGTGCATGCTCCGTTGTGGCGCAGCAGGGCTTCGATGACCGTGCGGGGAACGTAGATCCACTCGCTATGCATTTCATGACCTTCGATGCGCTCGCTCTTGACAGGCTTGAAAGTGCCAGCCCCCACGTGCAAGGTGAGTTCAGCACGTTCTATACCACGGGCATCGATGGCAGAGAGGACTGAAGGAGTAAAGTGCAGGCCTGCTGTAGGGGCTGCCACACTGCCTTTGACTTTTGAGTAGACGGTCTGGTAGGTGCGGAGGTCGCTGGCTTCGGTCTGACGGTTGAGGTATGGAGGAATAGGAAGCTCGCCGCAGGCATCAAGAACCTGTGCCCAAGTAATGTCCTCTGCATCCCAGCGAAAGTGCATACAATCGCCTTCACCACGTTCGACTCTCAATGTAAGTTCGCGCCCGTCGACAACTATCATACGAGTGAGAGAACCTGACTTCCATTTCTTGCTATTGCCCACAAGGCAGTGCCAAGTGCAGGCCGCTGTCTGCTGGAACATCAGGACGTAGTCATTCGGCTCAGCCGGTTCGAGGCAGAAGACTTCGATAAGTGCACCTGTTTGTCCTTCGGGAGCTGTCTTGCGGAAGTGGAGGCGTGCCTGAATGACACGCGTGTTGTTCATCACGAGCAGCGAACCTTCGGGCAACAGCTCAGGCAGATTGCGGAACTGGCAATGGCTGATGCTGCCTCCGTCATAGACCAACAACTTGGAAGCATCGCGCTCAGCCAGAGGATATTTGGCAATTCGCTCATCTGGCAGGTCGTATGCAAAATCGGCAATGCGTATTTCTTTGGGACTTTTCATCTGATTGTTACCATTGTTGCTCCGTAGCCATAGCGTTGGAAATCAGCGTCCTCGTACGTGCAAGTGCGGTAGCGGCGACGAAGTTCCTTGATGAGAGCGTCTCTCAGAACGCCATCTCCCTTACCGTGAATGAAAACAATACGCTGGCCTTTCTTGCGAATATTCCGATCCATGATGATACGGAACTCTGTCAGCTGGGTGTTCAGCAACACTGCTGGCGAGAGGCCTGCGGTGTTGTCCAGAAGTGCATTGATATGGAGATCCACTTCAAGGGGAGCGTTGTCTGCAGGGACTTGACTGGATTTGGAGACGTGCGAATTGGGATCCTCTGTGGGCTGCTGTTTCTTTGCAGCCTTTGCTTGCTGCTCGGCTTTGAGAGCCCGCTTGGCAGCTTTCAGCGCTTCGCGCTCTTCGGCGCGGGAACGCTGAGGGACGGGAGCTGGCACCTCTGGTGAATCAACAGAATCAACGGTATCGACGGGCAAAGGCTCTTCACCACGCATGGCGTCCAACACTTCCTCTGCTTCGACGAAGACCTGACGAATGGGACGGTCATCGCGCACGAGGTCGTAGATGAGGGCAGGCTCACGGAAGAAAGGCGAGGGCTGGAAGACGTGGAGTTTGTAGAACTTCACCGTGTCCAGGCGGAGTTCAACTCCCACAGCAGGCTTTAGCATGAAAGGCTTGTCTTGCTTCCAGGCTATGAGCTGGACGCCGATTCGCTGGAGATCGTTGAGAATCGAGCGGTCGAAAGTTTCAATGAGTTGCTTCGTATTAGGCTCCATTGTTCCTTGCCATCGTAAGTGCCAGGCTGCACCCTCATTGTTAGCAAGGACAACGCTGATGAAGTAGTTGCTGTCATTAATGAGATAGCTTTGGAAGCGGGTACTTGTCAGCTCGCGTGAGTCTTCAGGAACAAAAGCAAGGCAGACATTCAGCAGTTCGCCGCCTTTGCGCTCTTTGGGTTTCGCCTGAAAGGTTATGGGGCGGTCGGAGGGGTCCGTGTCCAACTCTTCGGAATCAAGATCCGCGTTCATCGCTGCCTTCAGGCTCTGCCGCTCTATGGCTGGGGTCGCTGCAGGCTTGGAGGCCTCTGGTGCCACAGCTGATGTCTGCGGCTTAGGCTTGCGCACGAAGTTATTCGCGTTCGTCTCAATGACCACCACCTGCGAGCGCAACATGGGAATATCAAATCCGTCCTCGTCCTCGACGAGCACAATATCTTTTCCTTGGAAACCGGAGATGACACCACCTCCAACTTCGTTCAGGAACCTAACTTTTTCACCTATTTGCATGGTCTTTTCTTTTAATTTGGGCGCAAAGATACGGAAAAGTTTAAAGTTTAAAGTTTAAAGTCTAAAAAACAAGTGGAAGGAACTCTGGCGTTGCTGGACGAGGGTGCCACCATTCCCTTCATTGCACGATATAGGAAGGAACGCACGGGTGCGCTGGACGAAGTGCAGATTGCAGCCATCAGCGAGCAGAACGACCGCCTGAAGGAAATCCAAAAGCGCAAGGAGACGGTCACGAAGACCATCACGGAGTTGGGGAAGATGACGCCCGAGCTGGAACAACGCATCGAGGCATGCTGGGATGCGATAGAACTGGAAGACCTCTATCTACCCTACAAACCCAAGCGCCGGACTCGAGCCCAGGTGGCCAAGGAACGAGGTCTGGAACCACTGGCAACGTTGCTGCTGCTGCAACGTGAGGCCAAGCCCGAGACTGCCGCCACCCGATACCTGACGCCCGATGTACCCACCGTCGAAGAAGCGCTGAAAGGCGCACAGGACATCATCGCCGAAATGGTCAGCGAGGATGAACGCAGCCGCCAGAGCGTGCGCGGCAGTTTCCGTCGCACGGCATTCATTACTTCCAAAGTCATCAAAAGCAAAGCAGATTCGGACGAAGCCCAGAAGTTCTCAGACTACTTCGACTGGAGTGAACCGTTGAAACGTTGCAGCAGCCACCGCCTGCTGGCCATGCGTCGCGGAGAAACAGAAGGCGTACTGAGAGTGAGCATCACCGTGGACGAAGAGGAGAATGTAGAGAGACTCTGCCGTCAATGGGTAAAGCTCCAAGCCTCTTCGAGCAGTTGCGCACAATTGGTAGCCGAAGCTGTAGCCGACGGTTACAAGCGCCTGCTTCAGCCTTCCATAGAAACCGAATTTGCGGCTCTCTCCAAAGAAAAAGCCGACGAGGATGCAATCCGCGTCTTCGCAGAAAACCTGCGCCAACTATTGTTGGGTGCACCTTTAGGTCAGAAGCGGGTGATGGGCATTGACCCGGGCTTCCGCACGGGTTGCAAGGTCGTCTGCCTCGATGCTCAAGGGAACTTACTGCACCATGAGGCCATCTTCCCCCACCCTCCCGTACGCCGTACGGCCGATGCCATGGAGGCGTTGCTCACGATGGCTCGGAAATATAAAGTGGAGGCCATCGCCATTGGCAACGGTACCGCCAGCCGCGAGACGAAAGCTTTCGTGGAGCTGGCCTTCTCTTCTCAGGGTACTGCAAAGGAAACTTCCCCGCAGGTCTTCGTTGTTTCGGAGGATGGTGCCTCGGTCTACTCGGCGTCAAAGGTGGCTCGAGAGGAGTTCCCCGATGAGGATGTGACTGTGCGCGGTGCTGTCAGCATCGGGCGTAGGCTGATGGATCCACTGGCTGAACTCGTGAAAATCGACCCGAAGAGCATTGGAGTTGGTCAGTACCAGCACGATGTGGACCAAAGCAAACTGAAGAAAAGCCTGGACCAGACAGTAGAAAGCTGCGTGAACAGCGTAGGTGTGAACCTCAACACGGCCTCCGTCCACCTGCTGACATACGTAAGCGGACTGGGTCCCTCATTGGCAAAGAATATCGTGGAATACCGGCGTGAGAACGGTGCCTTCACTTCCCGTGCACAATTGAAGAAGGTGCCGCGTCTGGGACCGGCCGCCTTCGAGCAATGTGCCGGTTTCCTGCGTATCAACGGAGCAAAGAACCCGCTGGACAACAGCGCCGTACACCCCGAACGTTATGCCCTGGTGGAGCAGATGGCAAAGGATCAAGGATGCACCGTGGCTGACCTCATCGCACAGAAGGAACTTCGCGCACGCGTAAATATAAAGAGGTATGTCAGCGACGAAGTGGGAGTGCCCACACTGACCGACATCTTGAAGGAACTGGAAAAGCCCGGACGCGATCCCCGCGAGGCGCTGGAGGAATTTGAATTCGACAGCCGCGTAAACTCCATCGACGACCTCGT
The DNA here is from genome assembly GCA_902771725.1 of uncultured Bacteroidales bacterium. Classification (GTDB taxonomy): domain Bacteria; phylum Bacteroidota; class Bacteroidia; order Bacteroidales; family Bacteroidaceae; genus Physcousia. The sequence goes on along the minus strand of CACXXT010000010.1, from coordinate 10,116 downwards.
GGAGGGAATGGAACTGCCGGGAATCGTGACAAACATCACGAACTTTGGAGCCTTCGTGGACATTGGAGTACATCAGGATGGGTTGGTACATATCTCCCAGATGGCAAACCGCAGAATCAACCATCCCTTGGACGTGGTGAAGTTGCACCAGCATGTTCGTGTCAAGGTCATCGAGATAGACCGTCGTCGTAACCGTATCTCCCTTTCAATGAAATCCTAAAATCCCATAGTATTATGAAGTTCATTTCATGGAATGTCAACGGGCTGCGCGCCTGCGATAGCAAAGGCTTTCGCGAAATATTCAAGGAGCTGGATGCAGACTTCTTCTGCCTGCAAGAAACCAAGATGCAAGCAGGGCAGTTGGACATGTCCTTCGAAGGCTACGAGAGCTACTGGAACTATGCCGAAAAGAAAGGCTATTCCGGCACTGCCATCTTCACGAAACACACCCCAACGGCCGTCAGCTACGGTATGGGGTTTGACGAGCACGACCATGAAGGACGCGTCGTCACGCTGGAATACCCAAACTTCTTCGTCGTTACCGTCTATACGCCCAACTCACAGGACGGGCTCAAACGTCTGGACTACCGCATGACGTGGGACGATGCCTTCCGCGACTACCTTGCAGCACTTGATGCCAAGAAGCCTGTACTTGTCTGCGGAGACATGAACGTGGCCCACGAGGAGATTGACCTGAAGAACCCCAAGAGCAATCGCATGAATGCGGGTTTTACCGATGAGGAACGTGCCAAGTTCACGAAGTTGCTGGAGGCAGGTTTCACCGATACCTGGCGTACCCTTAACCCAGATGTACGTGATGTCTATTCATGGTGGAGCTACCGCTTCCAGGCCCGCCAGAAGAACGCCGGCTGGCGTATCGACTACTGGCTCGTCAGCAACCGTCTGTTCCCACAAGTGACGGATGCCCGGATTCATACAGAAATCCTGGGCAGCGACCATTGTCCTGTGGAAGTCGATGTGAACTGCTAATAGACTATTGTTTCGTAGCTATCACCTTTCTGTTCGCCACCAGTATGCCGCGAGCGGGAGATATGCTGCGTCGGCCATTAAGATCGTAAATTACAGGCTCCGCACTTTCCCCGGATAGTGCTCCTATATGTGTGTCGTCCCCGGCAAAGGCATCGAGTGCGGCAGCGGGTCGTCCCTGCGACGTGAAGGCGCCTTTGTTGTAGGCGTTCCATCCCACCTTATTATAATAGGCAGGCTTCCACCATCCATAGACTTCCGGTTCCCAGTAGAAGACCCCGGCACAGCCTTTGGCAGCCTTGGCTTTCGCCATGAGATCTGCCATCACCTGACCGGCCAGTGTAGCATTTGTGGAGGCATAGCCCGTCTCCACGATCATCACTGGCACTCCGAACTGCGTAGCCAGCGCTTCCACGTTGGCTGCCGTCTTGGAGTTCTCTGTTTGCCAGGAGCTCTCGGGATAGTGTGAGAGTCCTATCATGTCGAATTTGCCTCCGTACTTCTTGAAATCCCGGAAGAACCAGGCGTTGTCGTCGGGACCCTTGTCGATATGGACAATCACCTGTGCATCAGGCAAGACATTCTTCACGGCTTCGTATCCGGCATTGCTCAGCGCTACATATCCAGCCCATGCCGCTGCTCCCGACTTGTTCCAGTCAATCTTCCCTTCCTCGAAAATCATTCCCGGACGCGTCTCGTTGCCCACCTGCACCCAACGCGGCTCTATGCCTTCTGCCTTCAACGCTGAAAGGACATCTGCGGTGTGGTCAGCAACGGCCTGCTTCAATTGTGCCAAGGAGTATGTGCCCCACGCTACTGGCTTCGTCTGACGCCCTGGGTCTGCGAAGAAATCACTATAGTGGAAATCTATCATCACCTCCAGCCCTGCCGCCTGTGCACGACGCGCCTTAGCCATCACATCGACCTTGTCGGACCAAGCACCATACACTTTCTCTGGATTTACCCACACGCGCAATCTCACTGCCGTCATCCCAATTTGATGCATCAGCGTCATCAGCTCTGTCTCGATGCCCTGGGCATTGTAGAAATGTTTGCCGTCTGCTTCCATCTCCGTACACCAGCTCACATCTGCTCCGCGAGCGAAGCCGATGCCCTGGGCACGGATATATTGTATGGAAGTTCCTGCCAACAGCAGTATAAGTGAAACAAATAGTTTTCTCATAGGTCTATATCTGTTACTTTTGTTAATTAGTGGGACAAAAGTAGCAATAAAACTCCAAACTAAGGTTCACTTTCCTTCATTTCTTCTCCTTTTAGGATACAAATTGGGAAAAAATCGCTACTTTTGTGGCGGAAAACAACTAAACCTCAGTCCAATTATGTACCCTAAAGTCTCTTCCCTCCGCAGCTTATCGCTGCTTCTGCTGCTTCTTGTAGCAGCATCCCTCCCTGCACAGGACCTGCCCCGATTCAAACGAATTGTCAAACAACTCTCCTCTGCCAAATACCAAGGACGAGGCTATGCCCGGAATGGTGTTCGCAAGGCAGGTCACTATATTGTTAAAGAATTCCAGAAGTCTGGCGTAGACGAAGTGATGTATCAACCCTTCACACTGGACATCAACACCTTCCCTGGGAAGATGGAACTATCCATTGATGGCCGTAAGTTGAAAGCCGGACGCGACTTCACCGTCCGCGAGTACAATCCCGGCATTCGGGGGGAGTTTCAGCTGTATCATGTCGACACGCTCCACTACGACTTCGAGCACATCAAGGCAGATCTTGCACGTCCGGAGAATCGCGGCTGCTTCCTCGTCTGCGACTTCTGGTTCCCCTATCGCCACCGCCAGGACTTCACGTTCCTACAGAACCCTGACAGCAGCCACATCAGCGGCGTCATTTATACCTGGAACGAGCCTTTGAAGTTCTACAAAGCCTATGGTGAGCGCGTGGCTGCGATTCCTACCTTGTGGACTCTGTCGGCAGCGATGCCCAAAGATGCGAAACGTATCCGTGTGAACGTGGAGAACCGCTTCTACAAGGACTACGCCACAGACAATGTCATTGCCAAGATCGAAGGCCGCCGCCACGACAGTTGTTTCGTCTTCACAGCCCACTACGACCACCTTGGCAACCTCGGGCGGAAAGTCTACTATGGCGGAGCCAACGACAATGCTTCCGGCACGGCAGCCATCATCACCCTTGCGAGCCACTATGCACATCATCGTCCGGAGTTCGACACATACTTCATCGCTTTCTCTGGTGAGGATGCCTACCTGCGCGGCTCACGCTGGTATGTAGACCACCCCGTTGTGCCCCTCTCACGAATCAAATACCTCTTTAATATAGACATGATCGGAGACAACAACCCCGAGTTGCACTGCGAACCCAGCGAAACGGGCTCATGGGCATTCCCCGTTCTGGAACAGCTCAACCGCCGCAACGGAGGGTTCCGCAGCCTGAAACTATGTCCGCTGGAAGAGAAAAGCGACCACTATCCTTTTGCCGTGCGCGGAGTGCCCTGCATCTTCTTCGAGAACGAGGAAGGCGAGGCATTTCCCTTCTACCACACGCCACAAGACGACTGGCAGCACGTGCGCTTCGACACGTATCTGCCACTCTTCCGTCTTGTCACGGACTTCCTGCAGGATATCTCAGAATAGCTTATCTCTTCTTTCCCCAGAGCTGGGTCATGTCCTCCAGAGTCTTGCCCTTGGTCTCGGGAACCAGGCGCCAGACGAATACAGCTGCGATGATGCAGATGACGCCATAGAGCCCATAGGTAAACCAATGACCGAAGTCATCGCCTGGCTGCAGATGCATATTGAACATCGGAACGAAGGTGGAACTGACGATGAAGTTGAAGATCCACTGGAAGGCAACGGCGATGGCCACGGCAGCTCCGCGAATGGTATTCGGGAAAATCTCAGCAATAAGAACCCAGCAGATGGGACCCCAGGAGAACATGAACGAAGCTGAATAGACCAGCAGACTGGCAGCGGTAATCAACTCCAGGCCTGCATGGCCAAAGGTCGTGGCTACGCCGAAAGCTCCAAGAGCCATTCCCAGCGAGCCGCAGATGAGCAGAGGTTTGCGTCCCCACTTCTCAACAGTGAAGATGGCCACGAGTGTGAAGAGGATATTAATAACACCCATGAAGACCGTGATGACCATCGGATTCTCCATGCCCATATCACCAAAGATACGCGGTGCGTAGTAGAGAACGGCATTGATACCCACTGCCTGTTGGAACACGCTAAGCATAATTCCAATGAAGATGCACATGAAGCCATAGGTCATCAGCTTCTCGGTCTTCACCACCATCGTGTCCTTGATGTTCTGAAGTATCTCGGCAGCACGGGAAGACCCATTGATACGTGCCAGGATACCCACGGCCTTCTGGTCCTGACCTATCGAGACGAGGTAGCGCGGAGTCTCGGGGACGAAACAGATAAGCAAGGCAAAGAGTCCTGCGGGTATAGCCTCAGAACCGAACATATAACGCCAGCCTGTGGTGACGGTCCACTGCGCAGCAGGATTGATGGCCGCGATTCCCTTACCCATCTCCTCCACGAGGGGCTGGATGTGGTCTCCAAGAATGAAGAAGTTAACAAAATAGACCACCAGCTGACCAAAGATAATCGCAAACTGGTTCCATGAAACGAGCATTCCGCGGATATTCGACGGAGCCACCTCACCGATGTACATCGGGCAGATGGCAGAAGCTAGCCCCACACCGACACCACCGATGATACGGTAGACATTGAACATCAGAAGCAGCGAGTAGGTGGGAGTTCCGTATTCGAAGAACAGGAACTCAGGATCCATCGAGCCCAGCGCAGATACAAAAAACAGCAGACCGGCAATAATCAGCGACTTCTTGCGGCCAAAGTTCGTGGCCAAGAAGCCTGAAAGGGCCGAGCCGATGATACAGCCGATAAGAGCCGAGGCGGAAGTGAAACCGTGCCAGCCATCGGTATAAGCGAAATCCTGAGCTTCCATGAAGAAAGCCTGAAGGCCTTTCTCAGCTCCGGAAATGACGGCTGTGTCGTAGCCAAAAAGCAGGCCGCCCAGGACGGCCACGAGAACGATGGAGAATAAATAGGCGCGACTGCCGCGCTCTGACTGTGATGTTTGCATAGATTTATTGGACTTTGGTTATTTTTCTTGGCCGCAAAGGTAATAAAAAAAGACCGAGCGGAATCGTAAATGCGACAAAAAATCATCTAAAAGATACGTCCAAGCATCCTTTTGAAACAAAAAAGAAGGTTATAGACCGCCAAAAAGGCTGTTTTCATGACTATTTGACCGCTAAAGTAACCTTCGCATGCCTTTTGCCGAGGGAGAAGTGAACACTGCTATGTCCAGTGGAGCCTAAATCATCAAAAAGTAAATCTTTAAATCCTATTATAATTATGACATTCGACAAGTTTACCATCAAAGCGCAAGAGGCCGTACAGGAGGCCGTGCGCATCGCTGAGGCCCGCCGTCAGCAGGCCATCGAGCCAGAGCATTTGCTTGCCGCTATCCTGAAGACGGGGCAGCAAGTCACTCAGTTCCTGTTCCGTAAGCTGTCAGTCAACGAACAGGCCGTCAGCCAGGCTCTGGAAGCCCAGCTACAGAGCCTGCCGCGAGTGGAGGGCGGTGAACCCTACCTCGCCCGCGAGACTAATACAATCCTCACCCGCGCTGAGGAACTGGCATCCAAGCAGGGCGATGAGTTCGTAACCATCGAACTGATGCTGCTGGCTGTCGTTGGCAGTACTTCCACTGCTGCAAGGATTCTCAAGGACGCAGGCGTCAATGAGAAAGACCTGGCAGCCGCAATCCACGAACTGCGTGGAGGTCAGCAGGCCAAGTCACAGTCCAGCGAAGAGACCTACCAGAGCCTCGCCAAATACGCGCGAAACCTTATAGAAGAAGCGCGCGCGGGAAAGCTCGACCCCGTCATCGGACGTGACGATGAAATACGCCGTGTGCTGCAAATTCTCTCTCGCCGAACGAAGAACAATCCTATCCTCATCGGCGAGCCAGGTACTGGCAAGACCGCTATCGTGGAAGGACTGGCACACCGCATCCTGCGGGGCGACGTACCGGAGAACCTGCGCGACAAGCAGCTCTTCTCGCTGGATATGGGAGCCCTCATCGCCGGCGCCAAGTACAAAGGCGAGTTCGAGGAACGCCTGAAATCCGTCATCAATGAGGTGACCAAGAGCGAAGGCCGCATCATCCTCTTCATCGATGAGATCCACACCCTCGTGGGAGCCGGCAAGAGCGAAGGAGCAATGGATGCTGCCAACATCCTGAAACCCGCTCTGGCTCGTGGTGAACTCCGTGCCATCGGTGCCACCACGCTGGATGAATACCAGAAGTACTTCGAGAAGGACAAGGCCCTAGAGCGCCGATTCCAAAGTGTCATGGTAGATGAACCAGACACCCTCTCCAGCATCAGCATTCTCCGTGGACTGAAGGAACGCTACGAGAACCACCACCGTGTCCGTATCCAGGACGACGCTATCATCGCTGCCGTGGAACTCAGCAACCGCTACATTACCGACCGTTTCCTCCCCGACAAGGCTATCGACCTGATGGACGAGGCTGCCGCCAAACTCCGCATGGAACGCGATAGCGTGCCCGAAGAACTGGATGAAATCACCCGCAGGCTCAAGCAACTTGAAATCGAGCGCGAGGCCATCCGCCGCGAAACAGAGGGTACCAATTCGCCAGCATCCTCCAAGTTAGAGCAATTGAATAAAGACATCGCCGACCTGCGCGAGCAGGAACAGCAGATGAAGGCAAAATGGGAAGGCGAGAAAGCTCTACTCTCCAATATTCAGGCCAACAAGCAACAGATTGAACAGCTGAAGTTCGAGGCCGACCGCGCTGAGCGCGAAGGTGACTTCGCCCGCGTGGCAGAAATCCGCTACGGACGTCTGCAGGCACTCGAAGCCGAAATCCAGAAGATTCAGGAACAGCTGCGCTCTGCTCAGGGCACCGAGGCCATGGTCAAAGAGGAAGTGACAGCCGACGACATCGCCGAAGTGGTCAGCCGCTGGACAGGTATCCCCGTCTCGAAGATGCTGCAGAGCGAGCGTGAGAAGCTGTTGCACCTGGAGGAAGAACTGCACCATCGAGTCATCGGCCAGGACGAAGCCATCCGTGCCGTCAGTGATGCCGTACGACGCAGCCGTGCCGGACTGCAAGACCCCAAACGACCCATCGGCAGCTTCATCTTCCTCGGAACTACAGGTGTCGGTAAGACAGAACTGGCCAAGGCCCTGGCTGAGTTCCTCTTCGACGACGAGAGTATGATGACACGTATCGATATGTCCGAGTACCAGGAGAAGCACTCCGTGAGCCGACTCATCGGTGCACCTCCGGGATATGTCGGTTACGACGAGGGCGGTCAGCTCACCGAGGCTGTACGCCGCAAGCCCTACAGCGTGGTGCTCTTCGATGAAATCGAGAAGGCCCACCCCGATGTCTTCAACACTCTCCTGCAGGTACTCGATGACGGTCGTCTGACCGACAACAAAGGACGGACGGTGAACTTCAAGAACACCATCATCATCCTCACCTCCAACCTCGGCTCAGAGTACATCCGCGAACAATTTGCCAAATTGAATTCTCCCACGAATGGTAGTGTGGAAGGAGGTCTGCCCGCCGTCAACCGCGAGTCGGTCATCGAGGAAACGAAACGCACGGTCATGGAACAACTCAAGCGCACCATCCGCCCCGAGTTCCTCAATCGTATCGACGAGACCATCATGTTCGAACCGCTTACACAGACTGAAATCCGCGAGGTCGTGAAACTGCAGATCTCTGCCGTCGAGAAGATGTTAGCACAAAATGGCATCCAGCTCAATCTCAGCGAAAGCGCCATTGACCTGCTCACACGCGAGGGCTACGACCCCGAGTTCGGTGCCCGCCCTGTCAAGCGTGCCATCCAGCGCCTGCTCCTCAACGACCTCTCGAAAGCCATCCTCGCCGGCACCGTCAGCCGTGACCACACCATCCTCGTGGAGGCCGAAGATGATCACCTGATATTCAGTCATTGAGACCGCTAATGCAGAATCGACAAGAATGTCCGCACGTGCCATACAGCGCGTACGGACATTTATTATTCATGCTCACTCTGAGTACAGAATTCCAGGGCAAAGGATTCTTCAGGGAGTCCACTGGGAAGGTGGATGGTTACAGTGCCATCATGCTCAGTCCATTTCAAGCGCTTGCGGCTCCCTAGAAGGCGGACGGGTTTTCCACGCTTGGGAACGCAGCCCTGCCATACGAGGGTGGAAGGTATAGAGGTTGAATCCGGAAGAGCATAAAGAGCGTAGCGAGTACTACCGTCCTTGGAGGCTGTGAACCATAGGTCACCCGATGGCGCAGAGGAAGCAGAGGACATCGCTGGTTGTGAAGCATGGTAAGGCTGCGTGGGAACGGTGTTGTAGATGGCATCGCCATAAGTAGCAAGCCAACGACCTATAGGCTGTAGACGTTCAACAACCTCGGGTTGAATGAGGCCTTCGGCCGTAGGGCCTACGCCGAGAACGAGGTTACCCCCCTTGGCCACGACCTCAATAAGTGTGTTGATGACCTGACGGGGTGATTTCCAACGCGGCCAGGGCACCCATCCCCAATCGTCGCTGAGAGGAATGCAACTCTCCCAGGGATAGAGTAACTGCTGTTCGGGTACGGTGCGCTCTGGCGTTTGATAGTTTTCGTAGGGTCCATGGATAGTGCGGTCCACAACAAGGAGACCTGGCTGATGCCGACGCGCCATTTCAGCAATACGAGGCATGTCTATATCTTGTCCGCGATTCTCTGGGCACACCCAGCCACCATCCAGCCACAATAAATCCACGCTACCGTAGCCCGAGAGGATTTCCTCCAGCTGCCGATGAGTGAAGTTGCAGAACTGACGCCAGCGCCAAGGGTACTGCTGGACAGGGTAGTTGACGTTGCGTCCCTTTGTGGGATAGACATCCCACCAATAGAGTTGGGAGTGCCAGTCGGGTTTGGAGAAATAGGTACCAATCATGAAGTTCCTGTCACGAAACGCCTGCAGCACAGGATGCAGTACATCGCGTCGAGGGTCGTCTCTGAAGGCATGACGGGCGATGGTGAAGTCCGTCGCGCGGCTGTCCCAAAGGCAGAAACCATCGTGATGTTTGGTCGTGAAAATCATATAGCGCATTCCAGCCTGCTTCATCACCTGCGCCCATTGTTCGGGATTGAAGGCCTTGGGGCAGAACTCGTCTGCCAGACCCCAGTACCAGTCCTTGTATTGTTGATAAGTGCGTGTGGTGTCGCGCGTTATCCATTCTTCATCACAAATAGACCAGGACTCGACGATGCCTGGCACGGAGTAAAGGCCCCAATGAAGAAGGACTCCGAACTTCAGGTCCTGCCAAGTACGGAGTTTGCGCAGGACGGCCGTGTCCGTTGGCCATTCGTAGGAAGTGGACTGCTCGTGGATGTTTCCCTGTGCAAGGACGTTGGCAGCTATCAACAAAGCAAAGGCAAAAAGTAGGAACCGAGTTCTCATTTTATAGCTAAAATAAGGATTAATGCTGCAAAAATACATCATATTTTCCAACTCAGGACTTCATTTTCTGTTAATCATCGTTAATAAAGAGCAGCCAGCGGCAAGAAGTCGGTTTTTTCATTGTATTTTTGCAGTCAGAAAGTAATTCGGCTATCGACCTGTCTACTCCCATAACCTACCTTCCCGGCGTTGGTCCTCAGCGAGCCAAGGTTCTGGAATCGGAACTAGGAATCACCACGTTCCGCGATTTGCTGTACTACTTCCCTTACAAGCACATCGACCGCACGCGGCTCTACTATATCCACGAACTGACGGCCGACATGCCTTTTGTTCAGGTGATGGGTGAAATTCTGAGCTTCGAGGAGGAAGGGCACGGACGCAAACGCCATCTCATTGCTCATTTCACTGACGGACGTGGTATCGTGGATCTCGTCTGGTTCCAGGTCGGAGCCTTCAAGTGGATCAAGAAGAACTACCTCTTCGGCAAGAAGTACATCGTTTTCGGCCGGCCCAGTGTCTTCAATGGACGCATCAACATTCCTCATCCCGATATCGACCCTGCAGACTCGTTGCAATTGGGTACCATGGGTCTGCAACCATACTACAACACCACGGACAAG
>CACXXT010000009.1 GCA_902771725.1 uncultured Bacteroidales bacterium | reverse complement strand
GCCAAGGGAGGTCACCGCAGAACCGATGACCAATTGTTGCAGGCTGTCGCAACCACTGAAAGCATAGTTGCTGAGTGAGGTCACATTATCAGGAATCACTACGCTCTTCAGGCGGTCGCAGTTTTCGAAGGCAGAACTTCCGATGGAGGTGAGGCCTGAAGGCAGGGTCAGCGACGTCAGAGGTGCGCCCAGGAAGGAATTGCCTCCTATTGACGTGATGTTATCGCCCAGCACAATTTCCGTCAGTTTCGGGCAATTTGTACAGAAACTGCTCGGGATTGAGGTGTATGTGCCGTTGAAGACGATGCGCTCCACATTCATGATGTCAGAGGTGTAATTGCGGAACAGCCCTGTGCTAATACTCTGAACGCTGGAGCCAAAGACGATTTCCTTCAGTGGACAGCCAATGAAGGCAGCGCTTCCGATGGTCTCCACGGCATCAGGGATGAAAGCCTTGGTCAACCCCGAGCTGCGGAAACAGTTGGCACCGAGCGTCTTCACAGCAACGCCCCCCGTGGCTTCTTTCAGGTTCGAGCAGCCACTAAAAGCGTAATCGTTAATGGCTGTTACGTTCGCTCCGATGCTTACTGAAAGAACCTCCTTGTTGTTGCTAAAGGCATCGGAGGCGATGGAGGTGACATTGTGTACCACCTCATCTGCATCCGTGATAGTAGCAGGGATGATGATGTGTCCGGCCAAGTCTGCGTCCTCGCTGACCGAGACCAGAGAGCTCACAGAAGCCGCGCCCGTGCCGCTGTACGAGTAGCGCAGCACGTTGCCGTTGGCGTCGGCCAGGTCGATGGTCACTGCCTGCGACCATAGGGGCACCAGCAGCAGCGCCATGAGCGCCACCCATCGTGTCTGTAGTTTCTTTGTGTGTATCATAATGATGTAGTTTTGCGTTTCTAATCGGTTTGACGTAGACAAGTGGCCATCATTCCTCCCAGATATCACCCCAGTCGCCCTTGGTGTCCATGGGTGGATTATCATGTTCGCTGGCATTTCCTGAACCATTCAGGCTCATATTTACTTGAAGGAGCCCATCCGTGCACGCGAGCGCGTGCACGTACATTTTTGGTTGAATATACGCTTTTCCCATCTTTATATGATTTAAGTTTGAATAGTAGAACAACGGTTTATCCGGTATAAATGGCCGGGGAAAGTAACTTTTTGGTATATATGCCGTTACAAAAGTACAGATAATTTGAACTCAACAGGGCTCTTATGTACTTAAAAAATGTTAATCGATATGAGAATGTACTAAAAACCATGTGAATACGAGTGAATATTGTGAATAATCGTTCCCTCGATCATTCTTTTCTTTGTGACGAAAGGCATTTTCAGAGTTGCAGGCACTACTTTGTGCTCAATTGGCCGAAAAGATGCAAAATTGGCAGTTCCATCCTATGATAAAATGGCATGAAAAAAATGTTGAATAACATATATTATTTGATTGTAGTCAACAAAACGGGCCGTTTTTATGTTTTTTGGCATGATTTTGACGCTTATTTCGGGGAAAGTCCGTACCTTTGCAGCGTCAAAAGAAAAAAAGAGGCCAAGCGTGGCCACATTAATCATTAATTTAATAAAGGATAACACAAATTTAAAAGAAAGGAAAAACATCATGACTACAGTAACATCAACTATTGCTTTCGCAATTGTAGCAATTGCAGCAATCGTCAGTAACGCATCTGTTTTCAGTAGCCGTCTGAACTGACACTTAAACAACGACCAGTCCGCAAGTGACTGATTATTAATTAGAATTTATTAACTTACTTATAAACCAAGCCCGCCAGGAAGTGATTCCCGGCGGGCTTTTTTAGTTGGGGGAGGGAGCTGGCGGGAAAACCGCCAGGCACTGGGGATTTGGCGGGTAAAGCGCCAGGGGAAGGAGACCTGGCGGGTAAAGCGCCAGGCACTAAAGGTTTGCGAGGGACTCTCGGATGGATGCGATTTTCTGCTCGGCATCGGCTTTCTTCTTGCGTTCCATCTCGACGACAGCAGCAGGTGCATTCTGTACGAATCGTTCGTTTGCGAGTTTCTTCTCGATGCTGCCGAGGAACTGTTCTATACGCTGAAGCTCGGCCTCGAGTTTCTTGCGTTCGGCCTCGAGGTCGATGAGATTGCCAAGTGGTATTGCAAATTCTGTGGTTCCGACGAGGAAGCTAGCGCTGCCGCTGCTTTTCTCGGTCACGATGTTGATAGCAGCGAGATTGGCCATCTTCATGATCGGTGCTTCAAATTCTGCAAGCGGGTTTGCATTGAGAATCTCCAGTGTGAGCACTTCGCGTGGTGCGATGTTCTTCTGGCTGCGTACGGAGCGTACGGCAGTGATGACTTCCTTGACGGCCTCGAAGTGAGTACAGAGTTGGCGTTCGGCCTCCGTGGGAGCGGGCAGGTGCAGTTCAGCACGCATGATGCTCTCGCCGGCTTTGCGGTCGTAGAGTGCTTGCCAGAGTTCTTCTGTGATGAATGGCATGAAAGGATGTAGCATCTTGAGCAAGATCTCGAAGAATTGGAGTGTGGCATCGTAGGTGGTGCGGTCTACAGGTTGTGGCTTGCCATCGGTGTAGGCAGGTTTGATCATTTCGAGATACCATGAGCAGAAGTCGTCCCAGAAAAGTTTGTAGACGGTCATAAGTGCTTCGGAGAGACGGTACTTAGAGAAGTCATCAGCGAGTTCCTCTGCGGCGATGCGCAGTTTGGCCGCGAACCAGTTGGTGGCAATGCGTGCGGCTTCGGGCTGTTCAGCATCGGCTACTTCCCATCCCTTGACGAGTCGGAATGCGTTCCAAATCTTGTTGTTGAAGTTACGGCCCTGTTCACAAAGGACTTCATCGAAGAGGATGTCGTTGCCGGCCGGTGCGCTGAGCATCATGCCCATGCGCACACCGTCTGCACCGAAGCGCTCGATGAGGTCGAGGGGATCGGGGCTGTTGCCCAGAGACTTGGACATCTTGCGGCCGAGTTTGTCGCGCACGATGCCGGTGAAATAGACGTGGCGGAAGGGCATCTTGTGCTCGTACTCGTAGCCTGCCATGATCATGCGTGCGACCCAGAAGAAGATGATATCGGGACCTGTGACGAGGTCGGCGGTGGGGTAGTAGTACTTGATTTCCTCGTTGCCAGGGTTGCGGATGCCGTCGAAGAGGCTGATGGGCCACAGCCAGCTGGAGAACCAGGTGTCGAGGGCATCTTCGTCCTGACGGAGGTCTGTCTGCTGCAAGTTGGGGTTACCACTCTTCTCACGGGCCAGCTGAAGAGCCTCTTGCTCGTTCTCGGCAACAACGAATCCTCCAGAAGGAAGATACCAAGCCGGGATGCGGTGTCCCCACCAGAGCTGACGGCTGATGCACCAGTCCTTGATGTTTTCGAGCCAGTGGCGATAGGTGTTCTTGTACTTTGCGGGATAGAACTGGATGTCGTCGTTCATGACAGGGTCGAGTGCGATGTCGGCCATGTGCTGCATCTTCAGGAACCACTGCATGGAGAGCTTGGGCTCGATGGGCACACCGGTGCGTTCGCTGCAGCCGATTTTGTTGTCGTAGTCCTCAATCTTCTCCATGAGTCCAGCTGCCACCATGTCCTCTGCAATCTGTCGGCGGCAGGCGAAACGCTCGGTGCCGACGTAGCGCTGGAGGTCGATGACGAAATCATCTGACACTCTAACCTCTGCCAGGGATTTCTGCTGAGCGGTGGCGATGCGGTCGCTGAGTGTGGCGTCGTCGTTGAAGATGTCGATGGCCTCGAGGTTGTACTTCTCGCCGAGCATATAGTCGTTGACATCGTGGGCGGGAGTGACCTTCAGGCAGCCGGTACCGAATTCGATGTCCACATATTCATCCTCGATGACAGGGATGACGCGCCCGACCACGGGCACGATGACCTTGCGGCCCTTGAGCCATTGGTTCTTCGGGTCGTTGGGGTTGATGCACATGGCGACGTCTCCCATGATGGTTTCGGGGCGGGTGGTGGCCACGACGGCATAGTAGCCCTTTTCGTCTTTATGTACTACGTTGCCTTCCCCGGCGACGAAATCTCCAGGAACAGCCTCGGCCAGGTAGTATTTCATGTAGTAGAGCTTGGTGTGCTCTTCCTTGTAGATGACTTCCTCGTCGGAGAGGGCGGTGAGGGCTTTGGGATCCCAGTTGACCATGCGCACTCCGCGGTATATGAGTCCTTTGCGATAGAGGTCCACGAAGACCTTGATGACGCTCTCGCTGCGCGGGCCGTCCATGGTGAAGGCGGTGCGGTCCCAGTCACAGGAGCATCCGAGCTTGCGCAGCTGCTTGAGGATGATGCCTCCGTGTTCCTCGGTCCATGCCCAGGCGTGCTTCAGGAATTCCTCACGTGTGAGGTCGGCCTTCTTGATACCCTGTTCTGCCAGTCGGTTGACGACCTTGGCCTCGGTGGCAATCGATGCATGGTCGGTGCCGGGCACCCAGCAGGCGTTCTTACCTTCCATGCGTGCGTGCCGGACCAGGATGTCCTGAATGGTTTCGTTCAGCACATGTCCCATGTGGAGCACACCCGTCACGTTGGGTGGCGGGATGACCACGGTATAGGGCTCCCGGCCATCGGGCTTGGAACTGAAGAGTTTGTTGTCTAACCAGTACTGGTACCATTTTCCCTCGACTTCGGAGGGGGAATACTTGCTACTTATTTCCATATTATTTTTCTTGTTTCTTTGCTTCTTCCCAAATCTTGTCCATTTCAGCCAGTGTCATTTCGGTGAGTGGCTTGCCGATTCTGATGCTGTGCTCCTCGAGGTAGGTGAATCGGCGGATGAACTTGCGGTTGGTGCGCTCTAAGGCGTTGTCGGGGTTAAGTTTATAGAGTCGTGCGGCATTGATGACGGAGAAGATGAAGTCTCCGAGTTCATCGGTGCTCTTCTCCTTGTCCTCGCGGTTGAGTTCGACTTCCAGTTCTCCGAGTTCCTCGCGCACCTTGTCCCAGACCTGTTCGCGAGTCTCCCAGTCGAACCCCACGCCACGGGCCTTGTCCTGGATGCGATAAGCCTTGATGAGCGATGGCAGTGCTTCGGGCACTCCGCTAAGAACGCGCTTGTTGCCGTCTTTCTCCTTGACCTTCAGCTGTTCCCAGTTCTTGAGCACCTGGTCGACGGTGATCTCGCCTTTCTCGATGCGCTCTGCCTCGGGTCCGTAGACGTGCGGGTGGCGGTAGATGAGTTTGTCGCAGAGCTGGTTGCAGACGTCGGCGATGTCGAAGTCTCCGGTCTCGCTTCCTATCTTTGCGTAGAAGACAATGTGCAACAGCACATCACCCAGTTCCTTGCAGATTTCCTTCCGGTCTTCGCGCAGGAGGGCATCGGCGAGCTCATAGGTCTCTTCGATGGTGTTCGGTCGCAGACTCTGGTTGGTCTGTTTGCGATCCCAGGGACATTTGGCGCGGAGATCGTCCATGACGTCGAGCAGACGGCCGAAAGCTTGTAGTTTTTCTTCTCTTGTGTGCATATTGATGCGAATTTGGCTGCAAAGTTACAAATAAAAGATGAATACGCGCGCACGAAACGGCAAAAAAAGCAGGCGACCTGCCCAATTTCTTGAGCAGGTCGCCTTTTTCAGTAGGTTTTGATGCTTTATTTGACGAGCATCTTGCGTCCGTTCTTGACATAGATACCGCTCTTGAGCTGTTTGCCGTTGAGCTGGATACCCTGGAGGTTGTAGACCTTGTTGTCGCCCTTCTGGGTATTGATGATGTCCTTGACGTCGACGGTGTCGTCGCTCTTCCAGTGAGCAGGTTTCTTCTCGCCGAAGTAGGTGAGGCGGAAGTTATCGACCACAACCCAGTCAGCAGCAGCTGTTTCGGGATCAGCCTTGTTGATGCAGATCATCAGTTCTTCGCCGGCGTTCTTGACCTCGACGAGGATTTCAGCCTTGTAGAAGCCCATCTGGAACCAGTTGCAAGCCTCGCTGACCCAGTAGGGGAACTCGCCGATGTACTGCCACTCGCCATAGCGCTCTTCGGGATCTACCTCTTCGCCGTAGTCACGGCGTGCGCTGCCGCGGTTACCCATGCCGGGCATCTTATTGATACCTTCGGTGATGTTGGGCAGGAGGGTCCAAGCTTCGTCGCTGTCGCCAGCGTAGAACTCAGCAGCCTGCATGGGCTCGTAGTTGGGATCTTCGGCCTTGCCTTCGGCGTAGTTCAGGAGCTGGTTGGCATGGTCGCCATCGCGGTAGTAACCGGTGCAGCTGACGCGGTACCATCCTGCGGGCAGGTCTGCGACGAACTGCGAGAGCTGGAAACTGTTGGTATTCCATCCTTCGTATGCGAAGTCGGGGTTGTTGCCGCCACGACCGTAGATACTTGCGCTTCCGCCGTCGGCTTCACAATACCATGCGTCGGCGTTGTCGCGCTGGTCGAAGTTCGGGCAGGAGATGTAGAACGAAGCGTCCACGGGGTTGCTCTCGCTGACGTCAGCACCCATGAGGAGGTCTTCACGGTCGTAGCGGGAGACGAGCTTCCACTGGTTGTTGGGGTTGTCGTAGCCCTTCATATCGGAGTGGACGACGTTGTAGGTGCCGGGAGCATAGCCGAGCATGATGTCGATTTCGTTGCCTTCTTCGTCGGTGCCGCGGCGGGTGATGTTATACACACCTTCCTTACCCTCTACGGGCTTGAAGAACCAAGGATCGCGGGCACCCGTGTCCATATAACCGTTGTAGCCGAGGTATTCGAGCTCGCCACCGTTGTTGAGGTGGGTGTCGATGATGAAGCTGTCGGTGACTTCGAAGTTAGCATTCTCGTGGGCGATGAGGGTCAGGGCAGCACCGGGGAAGCCCACGGCGCAGTGTGCACCCCAGTCGTCACCACCGCAGAGGAAGCGCTTGGTACCGATGTTGTAGAGGTAGAAGTCGTTGTCGCGCATTTCAGGATCGCCTTCAGCGGGCTCGCTGCCCTTGAATACGTCGGGATGAGTCTCGGCGCGGTTCAATTTGCGTGCGATACGCAGAGCGTTGAGTGCATCGTTGACGTCGTTGATGGAAGCGGCGTTGGCAGCCTTGTCCTTGGAGCTGCTGATGATGCCGGCATCCACACCTTCGTTCTCAGCAAGGGGAATGGTGGCGAGCAGGAAGCTATTGCGCTCGATGGCAGCATTGGTGTTGTTGACAGCGTCCTGGAGAGCGTTGGCAGCATTCTGCAGTTCTACGAAGTCCTCGGTGTTGATGATGGCGTTAGCAGCCTCGAGAGCAGCGGGGAAGAAGGGAGGTACCCACTGACCTTCAGTCTCGGCCTTGATGGTCTCGGCACCAGCCAGAGCTGCATTCATAGCCTTGGTGGCTGCCAGGGCATTCTGGATGTTGGTGGTAGCGTTCACGATGGGTTCAGCCTCGGTGGCGCTCAGGGCAGCGTTACCGGCAGCGATGGCAGCGGTGAGGGCGGTCAGCTTGGTGCCTTCGTAAGCCTCTGCCTCGTCGATGTTCTTCTGGAGGTTGGCCTTGATTTCGTCGAGGTCTACGCCAGAGCCGTAGTAAACGAGGTTGAAGTTGTCGAAGCAGAGCCAGTCGTCGCCCACGTCGGAATCCTTGCGGAGACCGATGCGGAGGGTACCGTCGGTGACAACCACCTTGATTTCTGCGTTCTTGTAGTAGCCGAGCAGGAAGGCATTGGTAGCACGGGGAAGTGCATCGCCGCCGTCGCCGGGGCCATAGAAGCCGGATGTCTGGCTGAAAGTGTTCTCCACGTCTTCGGTCACACCGTTTTCAACAATCGACATGAAGGGAGCCTGCACGTCATTGGCGAAGTAGAAAGCGCGGATAACCTCCGAGCCGTCCTCGTGCTTGCCCATCACACCGCTGGTGCTGCCGTCGCGGTAGTAACCCTGAACGGTCAGGCCATAAGTACCATTGGGCAGGCCCTCGATGACCTGGGAGTACTCGCCGACACCACGGCTCCAGCACTCTGCAGCGCGGTTGCAGATCCAGCCGCCGTAGCCTTCGCGGAAGGCGATGCCAGAGCCAGAACCCTCAATGGTGTTGGTCCAGGCACCGTTGCGCTCGTCCTGATTGGCGAAGTCCCAGCCTCCGATGAGCCACGTGGCATCCTTGGGATTGTCCTTGGTGGCCTTCTGCAGGTCGGCCATGCGCTCTTCCTTCGAGCCGAGCTGCCAGGTGGTATATTAGCCGAAGCTGGAGAAGTAGTAATCAATGACGTTCTCATCATCGTCCTTAATCTCTTCGACCTGGATGGCACTTTTATCGCCATACACAATCTCGAAGGAGTTAGGCACGTAGGACGAGGGAATGAATTCCCAAGGAGTCAGCTCTTGGCCTGTGTCCAAATAACCGAAGGCTTCTTCGCCGCCGTTGAGGCTGTGGTTGTGGCCGAAACGGGGGTCAATCTGATAGCCGCCGTCGGGCAGCTTGGTGATGATGAAGTCCAGTCCGTGGACGTCCACCTGAGCGTGTGTTGTCCAGTGGTCGCGGTCCTTGCGGTTGTTCTGCAACCAAAGACCCGTCTCTACGTTGTAGAGGTAGTACGTGCCACTTTCCTCGGGGAGTGCGTTGCCGACCCAGGGAGAGGTGGTGTACGGAATCTGTGCCTGGGCAGCCATTCCTGCCACGAGGCTCAGCGCGAGAAGTAAGTTCTTTTTCATACGCTTTTTTGAATTAGTTTGTATTAAGGGTTTATTGTAGTTTTTAGTCACTTTTGTCGGTTTTGACGCTGCAAATGTACTGCCTTTTACGTGCGCAGGGGGAAAAACTTTGTTCAATTATGGAAAAAAGTTCGTCAAATGCTGATTTGTACCATTCCTTTTCCTCTTAATTACCAGTGTTTTCCCCGAAGCGGGGTGCCTCAGCGCTGGCCGAAGGCACTTGTCCGTCAATCATTGGCCATCCTTCTGCATCCCAGCGGATGCGGTCGAGGTAGACCTTGCGTCCGCCGTCGATGTCCTTGGCATCGAAGCCGTGGTAGAGGATCCAGTCCTGCCCTGCATCGTCCTGCACGATTTCCGAGCAGTGGCCGGGACCTACGACGAGGTCACTGCGGTGGAGCATCATCTCGAAGTGGTTCTCCAAGGCAGTGTTGCCCTGACGGTCGACGTATGGACCCAGCAGGTTCCGGGCTCTTGCCACAACGAGGCGGTAGGTGCTTCGCTCGCCTTCGCAACAGGTGCCTGCCGATCCGATGAGGTAGTAGTAGCCGTCGCGGTAGTGGATGTAGGTGCCTTCGGTCAGCGTGCCAGCTATTTGCACTTTCGCGGCTCCCTCGCACAGACTAAGTCCGTCGTCGGAGAGTTCAATGCCATAGATACCACGGAAACTGCCCCAGAAGAGGTACTTGTGGCCGTGGTCCTCGATGTAGAAGGGATCGATGCTGTTCTGGACTCCTATCTCGTTGCTGATGAACAACTTGCCGACGTCTGTGAAGGGCCCTTGAGGCGTGTCTGCCGTAGCCACTCCGATGCCGCATTCCCATTCTCCCCCCCACTCGGACTTGGAGTAGTAGAGCACATAGCGGTCGCCGATGCGGTTGATGTCCGGTGCCCAGATCCGCCCTTTCGGCACCATCCGCGGGCGGGTCTCGTTGGTGAAACAGGTGCCCACGAAGTTCCAGTGAACTAGGTCGCGCGAAGTATAAATAGGTGTGTTGCGGATGTTTTCCGTGGCGTAGAGGTAGAAGTCCTGACCGACGCGGATGACGGTGGGGTCGGGCAGGCTCTGGTTGATGACGGGGTTGGCGTACTGCAGCTGTGCGTGAGCCGTCGTCGCCAGTGCGAATAGGGATAGCAGGGTCAGGAACTTCTTCATGATGCGGCAGGTGATAGGTTTCTGGGTGCGAAGATACACAGAGTTTACGATAAAACACAAAAAAATATGCCCGAAATTCATGAAAACGGCGGAAAAAGACCCAATTCGACCTGTTTCTTGCCTTTTTTTGTTCGGTTTTTAGCGTCGAGTCGTTCAAAAACCTTACCTTTGCACACCTTCTCTTAAAAAAACTTTCAATTCCCAATCTTCAGCTCAAATATGCTCCGTCGTTACACCTTATTATATATATATGCACTACTGCTTGCCCTTGCTCAGCCCCTTGGAGCCAGCCGTCTGGCTTTCAAGAGCTACATGGCAGTCGATGGTCTTTCGGACAATTCCGTGCTTTGTGGCCTGCGTGACAGCTATGGTTTCATGTGGCTGGGTACCAGCAATGGCCTCAACTGTTTCGACGGCCAGCACAACACGGTCTATCGTAACATGGTCAGCGCCGATGTGTCTTTCGAGAACAACCTGATAACCTCGCTGCTGGAGCAAGATGGCGATATCTGGTTCGGAGGCTCGTTCGGACTTTATGTCTACGACCGTAGCTCGAACACCTTCTCCCGCTTTCGCGCCCGCACCAAGTATGGAGTGGTCATCAGTTCCACCGTGCAGCACATGGGGCGTACGCCCAACGGACTCATCTGGATCTGCACGCTGGGTCAGGGCATCTTCTTCTACGATACTTCCTCCGGCACCCTGCGGCAGGACAGCCGCCACAATGCCTTCATCACCGATATCGTTGTCGGAGCGGACGACCACGTCTATCTCACCACCCTCGACGGCCATCTCATGGCGTACGACACCGATGGCCGCTACGAGCGTCAGTACGCCGTTCCCGGCTACGTCTCGGACAAGAGCCGTCTCTGTGCCGAGCGTCTGGGTGCCCGCCTCTTTGTGGGCTGCGAGCAGGGGCTGTTCTGCCTGAATCCCGCCTCGGATGCGGTGGAACCGGTAGGGCTGCCTCAGAACGTCGGTTTCATACGCGACCTGCTGGCGATGGACGGCAATCTCGTGATGGGTACAGACCACGGACTCTACGATTACCATCCCACAACCTCCGAGCTCGAACGGCTCGATGTGGGCGAACACGTCCTCACCGACGACCTCATCAATGCCCTCCTGACCGATGCCGACGGCACGCTGTGGGTGCTCACGGAGCATGGTGGAGTCTGCTATCGTCCGGCTTCGCCCAGTAACCTCGAGATTATCAATCTTCCACCGCTGGCTTCCGCTGGGGCGCGTAACATGGTGCGTGCCTTTGCTCCCGCAGCCGATGGTAATGTGTGGATAGGCACCGATGCAGGCCTCTATCGCTATGACCTTCAGCATCCTACTGTCGTCAGTACCGCTTCTTCAGCTACCTTTCCTGGCGAAATTAACACCCTTCTCCTTGATGGTAGCACCCTCTGGATTGGCACCCAACGCGAAGGACTCTATGTCATCGACACCTCCTCCGGAACACGCCGCCACTATACCTACTCCCCTGACCGCCCCTACACCCTCCCCAGCAATGTGGTCAACAGCCTGTTGCGCACCCGCTCCGGGGAGATCTACGTCGGCACCAGCTGGGGACTGCGCCGTTTCGACCCTGCCAGCGAGCAGTTCATGGGATTCCTTGAAATCAACTCCATGACGGCTTTTGTCAGCCTGGCCGAGGATGCCGACGGAAATATCTGGGCAGCCAGCGCCAACCACGGTCTCTTCCGCAAGGATCGCGCCTCTTCCTCCTTCCGCAACTATGTGGCGCACGCCGATGATCCCAGTTCCCTGCCCAGTAACGCCATCACATGTGTCTACTGCGACCGCCAAGGCACCGTCTGGGTGACTGCCAAGGAAGGCGGACTCTGCCGCTATGTGCCGGAGACCGACACCTTTGAATCCTATACCACCCCGGACCACGTCTTTACCAACAGCCGTATCTATTTCCTCCAGGAGGATGCGCAGCAGAACCTCTGGCTGGGGTCCGAGAACGCACTCATCCGTATAGATGCCGACCGCAAGCATTTCACGGAGACCGTAAGCTTTCCCGATGACAAGCAGCGCGAGCAGAAACCCTACAACGCCACCTGTCGCCTGTCCGACGGTCAGATCCTCATAGGCAGCAACAACAACCTCCTCCGCATGGATCCCTCGCGCATGCAGATTTCCGCCCAGTCCAGTCCTGTCTACATCATTTCGCTCAGCCTTCCTTTCGTGGCTGACAGCCAGGCGGAGTTGGCAAAGAAGGGGTTGGACCACCCGCTATACATGACGGACAGAATCAGCCTGGACTATCGGGACAACAGCTTCACGCTGCATTTCGCCTCGCCGCGCTTCGACAGCCGTCGCCCGTTGCGATATGAGTATATGCTCGAAGGTTTCGACAAGAACTGGGCACGCGGCACGGAGAACGCCGAGGCCACCTACACCAATCTGCCTCCGGGTACCTATGAATTCCTGTTGCGCGAGGCGGGCAACGACAATGCTGAATCCTACGCACGGCTGCAGATGACGGTCCTGCCGCCTTGGTACCGTACGGCGTGGGCTTACCTCGTCTATGTCCTTTTGCTGGCAGCCGCATTAATATATGGTGTTCGCCGTGCCAATCATGCCTTTGTCCGTCGCTACGACAAGCGCCTGGAGGAATTCCGCTTGACACAGGAGAAGGAGAACTTCCAGTCGAAAATCAACTTCTTCATCAACCTCGTCCACGAAATCCGAACGCCCCTGAGCCTTATCAGCCTGCCCCTGGAACAGATGGAAGACAGTCCCCTCAGCGATGCCGACCGCCGTCATGTGGGTAGCATCCGTCGGAACATGAACTACCTTCTCGGTATCACCAACCAGCTGCTGGACTTCCAGAAGGCAGAGAACGGAAAGGTCGAACTGCATCTTGTCAGCACCGATGTGGGACAGCTGCTGACCCAGATCTTCAACCAGTTCGACGATGCTATGGAGTCCCAAGGCAAGCGACTTCAGCTGCAGTTGCCGGAGACGTCCATCGTAGGAAATCTCGACCGCGACAAGGTGTCGAAAGTGATGATGAACCTGCTGGGCAACGCTCTCAAATATGCCCGCTCGGAGGTCATCCTCCGTCTGGAACAGACGGATGACGAGCACTTCCGAATCTCGGTCATCGACGATGGACCAGGCATTCCGCCAGCAGAGCGCGAGCACATCTTTGACGTATACTATCAGATTGCGGGCGACGACACCGCCGCCACTCTCGGAACGGGACTGGGACTGGCTTATGCCAAGATGCTCGCCCGTGCACACGACGGAGACCTCGATGAGGTCGATTCCATCGGCGGTGGCTCAAACTTCATGCTGACCTTGCCGATAGGCGGACCCACAGATTCCATAACTCCCGTTAGTCCGGTTAGTTCCATCATTCCCGTTGAGACTGCAGAAAGCGAGACGACCCAGCCCTCAGAGGGGCAGGGGAGTGCATCTACGCTCCACCGCATCCTCGTCGTCGAGGACAATGAGGAACTGCTCGCCTCCGTCTGCGAAGGACTTCGCAAGTGGTATAAGGTTCTCAAGGCGCGCGACGGTGTGGAGGCGCTCGACGTGCTTCAGCACCAGGATGTGGACATCGTTGTCAGCGACGTCATGATGCCCCGCATGGATGGTAATGAACTCTGTCGCGCCATCCGCCAGGATATCAACTTCTCCCACCTGCCCGTCATCCTGCTCACCGCCAAGACCACCGTGGAGGCGAAGGTCGAGGGAATGCAGAGTGGGGCGGACGTTTACCTCGAGAAGCCTTTCTCGATGAAGCAGTTGCACCTCCAGCTACAGAACCTACTGCGTATGCGTCAGAACTTCTACGAACGCATGCGTCAGCTCGACGGCACCCGGCTGAGCGAGGAGCCTCTGGGGGAATTCGGCATGAACGAGCAGGACCAGAAGTTCATGCGTCGCCTGCAAGAACTTATTGAACAGAACCTACGCGACGAGGAATTCTCCATCGACGTCCTTGCCGAACAGATGAACATGAGCCGCAGCAGTTTCTATCGTAAGATCAAGGCTCTCACCGACCTGACTCCCATTGATTTCCTCAAGACGCAGCGTCTGGAGCGTGCTGCTTATCTCCTGCGTCGAGGCGGTCGCATCACGGAAGTCGCTGCCCAGGTCGGTTTCACCTCCAGCAGCTACTTCGCCAAGTGCTTCCGTGCCAAGTTCGGAGTACTGCCGAAGGAGTATGTGGCTGGGGAATAAACTCCATTGCGCTCAAGCGCGTTGGAGCGTTAATTCGGAAAGCCCGCTGGCTGCCCGAAGTCGGGCATACCGTCGTCGCCCCAGCTGACGTTGCCGAGGAAGGTGGCACGGTGTTCGGCATCGTCAGGAGTGAACCACATTCCTTCGTAGAGCAGGGGGGTGTGGCGGCCGTCGTCGGTGGTGATGAGGCGCGAGGTGGCTGCGTCGGTAACCAGACAAATGTTGGACGTGCCGCAAAGGGTGGTGAATTGGCTGGCGAGGCTCGAGGTGCTGGCGTTCTGCGGTTCGGCATCCTTCTCGGCAATAGAGCTTTCCTCCGCCATGATTCCCGTGAATAGCGGTTCCGGCGACTTGGTCCACGAGGCAGGATCCAGGAGGTCTGCGCTGGCGGGGGCTGTCAGCATTCCGAGCACGTGGTAGATGGTCCAGATTCCGCTGGCGGAGTAGCAGACACAGACGTGGCGTCCGTCGGGCGTCAGGAACGCCTCGGGGTTCTCGTTGACGTAGATGGGGTAGGCGAGGCGGTTGCCGTTGGGGTTGATCCATTGCAGTTCCCATTCATATTCGGGGTGGGAGAGCATCACGCGCTCGGAGCCTACCGTCCAGGGGTTTTCCAGTCGGGCGATGTAGATGCACTGCGTCTCGATTTCCGTGCGTCGCTTGGGCCATCCGGACCAAAGGAGGTAGAGGTCGGTGCCAGTGTTGAGCACGGTGGGATGGAGTCCGAAGTTCCATTCGTCGTTGGTCATCAGCACGCCCTTCATCTGCCAGGTGCCTTTCAGCGGGTCGTCGCTGGTGTTTTCGAGGACATAGAGGTGGTGGTTGTCCATGTTGCCGTCGTCGGCTTCAAAATAGATGTACCACGCATCGCGCAGTCGATGCAGTTCCGGCGACCAGATGTGGAAGAACTTGCCGGCGCTGTCGGGAGTCCACACGGCTTGTGGCTTCGCCTCTGCGATGTCCTCCAGCCGTTCGGTAGCGGTGAGGTAGATGGTGTCGGCGGCAGGCTGTGCTGTGAAGAAGTATTGCCCCTTGTAGAAGGTGGCGTAGGGGTACTTGCCCTGTGTCAGCATCACGGGTTCCTCGCCCTGGGTGGTCGTGGTGTGCCCACAGGCTCCGCAGAGTGCCGTCAGCACCATCGCGGCGACGCCGGCGAGCGCATGTATGTTTCTTCTCGAATTTTTCATTTGAAATTCGTTATTAATGATTTCTTTCGGCTGCAAAGGTATGAATTTAAGTTGTATTAGCGAAAAAATAGGGGCAGGAGATTGCTCTTTTTGCATGAAATTTGCCTTCTGAACGTTTTTTTTCGTGTTTTGAAGAGGATTTTGCATTGAATTATCTAAAAAAACGTTTACTTTGTGGCAGAAATCCAAGCTAACACCAAAAAACAAACCACAATGAAGAGAATTTTGACCCTTTCGTTGGTACTTTCAGCAGCTCTCGTCGGCAGCGTGAGTTGCACAGGTAGTACCGAACCCTCTGCCGAGCTGTTCCAGCCCTACAAGACCACGGCCCTGCGCACTCCGTCGGTGCCCCTGGTGGTCTCCGACCCGTACTTCTCCATCTGGTCGCCGTACAACCAGCTGACCGACGGTACCACTCGCCACTGGACGAACGACGAGAAGCCGCTGGACGGTTTCCTCACCGTGGACGGACAGACCTATCGCTGGATGGGCGCCGAGCGCACGATCCTTGCAACCATTGTCCCGATGGCCGACGAAGAGGCCTGGACAGCTCAGTACAGCCGCACCGTTCAGCCCGAAGGATGGCAGCAGCCCGCCTTTGCCCCCGGCAACAGCTGGCAGGAGGGACAGGCAGCTTGGGGTTCGGACGGCCTCAGCTACGTCCGCACCCATTGGAGCGACTTGAACAGTGACCTCTATGTCCGCCGTATCGTCAACATCAGCGAGGAAGACCTGAAGGAAGATCTCTATCTTGTCTACTCCCACGACGATGTCTTCGAGCTCTATCTCAACGGTGTCAAGGTGGCTGACACGGGCGAGACGTGGGTCGAGGGCGTACAGCTCCACCTGACTCCCGAACTGAAGGCTCTGCTGCACAGCGGCGAGAACCTCATCGCAGCCCACTGCCACAACACCACCGGCGGTGCCTACACCGACTTCGGTCTCTACAAGAACACCAACAAGGCCGGCAAGGACATCAAGATTGCAGAGCAGAAGAGCGTGGACGTGCTCGCCACGAACACCTATTATACCTTCGTCTGCGGACCCGTGGAATTGGATGTAGTCTTCACGGCTCCCTTCCTGATGGATGACTACGACCTGCTCTCCTCGCCCATCAACTACATTTCCTATCAGGTGCGCGCCACCGACGGCAAGCAGCATGATGTTCGTCTCGACTTCGCTGCCGCCAAGGAACTGGCCCTGAACAAGACATCCCAGAAGACCCGCACCGAGATGGTCAACGTGGGCGGCGTGGACTATGCTAAATGCGGCACCATCGACCAGCCCATTCTCGCCAAGAAGGGCGACGGCATCTGCATCGACTGGGGTTACCTCTACCTCCCCGCCATCAATGGTCAGGTCAGCGTTGGCGAAGACGGTGCACTCTGCTACACCCACGACTTTGGCAAGACCCAGCAGGCTGCCAGCTTCCTGATGCTCGGCTACGATGAGATTCAGGACATCGAATATATGTACAAGCGCTATAAGGGCTACTGGGCTCACGAGGGCAAGGTCAGCATCTTCGATATGTTCCAGCGCCTGCAGCGCGACTACGCCAGCATCATGCAGCGCTGCCGCGACTTCGACAAGGTCATCTATGACGATGCCCTCGCTTCCGGCAACGAACATTATGCCGAGATCCTCAGCGCCAGCTACCGCCACGTCATCGCTGCCCACAAGCTCTTCCAGGACGACGAGGGCAACCTGCTCTTCTTCTCCAAGGAGAACAACTCCAACGGCTGCGTGAACACCGTAGACCTCACCTATCCCGAATCCCCCCTGTTCCTCATCTACAACCCCGACCTGCAGAAGGCTCAGATGACCTCCATCTTCGACTACAGCCTCAGTGGCCGCTGGACCAAGCCCTTCGCAGCCCACGACCTGGGTACGTACCCGATTGCCAACGGTCAGGTTTACGGCGGCGACATGCCTCTGGAGGAAGCCGGCAACATGATCACCCTGGCGGCGCAGATCTGCCGCATCGAGGGCAACACCAACTACGTGAACAAGTACTGGGATGTCATCACCACCTGGGCTGACTACCTCTCGGAGAACGGTCAGGATCCCAGCAACCAGCTCTGCACCGACGACTTCGCCGGACACTGGGCACACAACTGCAATCTGAGCATCAAGGCCATCATGGGTGTGGCCGGATACGCTGAGATGGCACGCATCAAGGGCGACCAGGAAACAGCAGATAAATATATGAATCGCGCGCGTGAGATGGCGCAGAAGTGGGAACAGGATGCCCGCGAGGATGACCACTATCGTCTGGCATTCGACCGCGAGGACACCTGGAGCCAGAAGTACAACATGATCTGGGACAAACTCTGGAACCTGAACCTCTTCCCCAACGATGCCATGCAGCGCGATGTGAAGTACTACCTCACGAAGCAGAACCAGTATGGTCTGCCCTTGGATTGCCGCAAGGACTACACCAAGAGCGACTGGATCATGTGGACAGCAGGTATGGCCGACTCCAAGGAGGACTTCCTGCAATTCGTGGAACCCCTCTATGCCTACATGAACGAGACTCCCTCCCGCGTGCCGACCAGCGACTGGTACGACACGAAGACCTCCTCGATGATCGGCTTCAAGGCCCGCAGCGTCATCGCCGGTCACTGGATGCGCGTCCTCGTGGACAAACTTGCTAAATAACAAACCATATACTAACTTCAACTTTTATGACTAAGAAACTGAAACGTAAACAGTTGATGTCTCTGATGCTCGCTGCCGCCCTGTGCGGCGCGGGTTTCAGCGTTGTCAGCTGTCAGTCCTCAACGACCGTTGAGGACTACTATGGCGTCCAGACTTCTGCCGCCTTCGATCCCTCGAAGCCAGTCGTCATCACCCAGTTCACCCCGAACAAGGGCAGCGTGGGTCAGCAGATTGTCATCGAGGGCAGTAACTTCGGCAACGACCCCGAAAAGATTCAAGTCACCATCGGTGGCAAGAAAGCCGTGGTCGTCAGCGTGCGCAGCACATCGCTCTATGCTTATGTGCCCAGTGCCGCCTACGACAAGATCGAGGGCCAGAAACTCTCCGGCTCCGTCGCCGTGTCCGTCACCGACGGCAACTCCACCCAAAGTGCCACGGCCCCCGGGGTCTTCAACTACGAGCGCAAGATGGTGGCCGGCCGCCTCTGCGGCAAGTTCTACGAGCGCGAGGACGACGCTGTCTGGATCGATGGCAGCTTCGAGGAGTGCAGCGGTTTCAAAAACGATGGTGTGATGCAGTTCTCGCCTTACAACCACGACCAGCTCTTCATCGTCTACGACCAGGAACCTCACTTCGGAACCGTGGCCCACGGTATCCAGCTGCTGGACCTGAAGGAGCGCACGGTGAAGACCATCCTGCCGCTGAGCAAGTTCTCGCAGCAGCGCCTGCGCACCATCGACTTCGCTGTCGATCCCTTCATGTATAATGAAGACGGTACCTACGCGTGGCGTCTGGATGAGAACGGCAACAAGACCGGCTATTCAGATGCTGCCTGGGAAGCTACGGCAACACCCGACCAGCTGAAGTGGCGCGAGCACCTCATCATCTCGGCCGATAACGACAACTCCGAATACCGTGCCAACTCCGTTTACATCGTTGACCGCGACCCCAACGGCGACTTCAGCGCCTCCTCCACCGTACGCCAGCTGGCCAACTACCGCCAGTGCAACGGTGCCTCGCTGCATCCCGTCAATGGCGAGCTCTACTTCACCAGCTACACCCAGGGTGAGGTCATTCGCCTGGATATGGACACCTACTGGAACACCATCCTTCCCGACAGCGTCGGCGGACAGGGCTCCAACTGGTCGCCCTATGTACTCCAGAACGAGACGACTTCCTCCGGCAGTTCCAGCGGTCATGGTGCCTTCGAACGCCTGTTCACCGTGCAGGATACCTCCTGGGAGTTCCAGATTGACATCCACCCCAGCGGTAAGTACGCCTACATCGTCGTCATCAACCGCAACTACATCCTCCGCACCGACTACAACGAGAAGACCAAGAAGTTCTCTGCTCCTTATCGTATCGCCGGCGACATGAGTCATTCCGGCTTCCAGGATGGCGTAGGCCTTTCGGCTCTCCTCAACCGCCCGTACCAGGGTACCTTCGTGAAGAACGAGCAGTACGAGGCAGAAGGCAAGGATGATATCTATGACTTCTACTTCTGCGACAGCCGCAACGATGCTATCCGCCTGCTCACCCCCGAAGGTATCGTGAAGACCTACGCCGGCGGTAGCGCTGCCACCCACGCCGATGGTTACACCTACGGCAACGAGAACGGTGAACTGCGCGACTTCGCTCGCTTCCATCGTCCGACGGGTCTCGTAAATGACGTCCACCGCGATGCCATCACGGGTCAGAATACCCTGATTTTCTACATCCTCGACACCAGCAACTTCTGCATCCGCACCATCACGATGGAGGAGAGCTCTGAGGAAGAAGGGAAGTAAAAGACTCACCCCAACCCTCCCGCAAGGAGGGCGTGGTTACCAACAATAATATAAAATCATTATTATATGAATACGATAAAGAGCTATATACAAAAGTATATACTCCCCTCCCTCAAAGGGAGGGGCAGGGGGGTGGGTCTGCTCCTTCTCCTGTTCTTTGCCATGGCTATCTCAGCCTCGGCGCAGCAGCAAGTAACAGTAACAGGTGTCGTCAGCGACGACACGGGTGAACCTCTGCCTGGTGTCAACGTCAGCGTGAAGAATACCACCGGACTGGGTACCATCACCGATATCGACGGTAAGTACTCCATCAAGGTAGAGCAGTACAAGACCCTCGTCTTCTCCTTCATGGGATTCACGTCTGAGGAAGTCATGGTCAAGGACCAGACGATCATCAACGTCAAACTCTCTGAGAATAAGATCAGTGCCATGGACGAACTCGTCGTCACGGGTATGCAGGCACAGAAGAAACTCACCCTGACGGGTGCCGTGACGAACGTGAAGATGGATGAACTGAAGCACTTCAACACCTCCAACCTCACGAACACCCTCGCAGGTAACGTCGCCGGTATCATGGCCTTCCAGAAGAGCGGTCAGCCCGGTAAGAACACTTCTGAGTTCTGGATTCGCGGTATCTCCACTTTTGGTGCCAGCAACAAGGCCTACATCCTCGTGGATGGTTTCGAACGCGAGAACCTCGACGACATCAACATCGAGGATATCGAGTCGTTCTCCGTCCTGAAGGACGCTTCCGCAACAGCTATTTACGGTTCCAAGGGTGCTAACGGCGTTGTCCTCATCACCACCAAGCATGGTAAGAGCGGCAAGGTGGAAATCAACGCCAAGCTTGAGACCTCCTACAACACCCGCACCATCACGCCGGAGTTCGTCAGCGGTTTCGACTACGCCAACTACCTGAACGAAGCCCGTGTCACCCGCAACCTCGGTGTGCTTTATCAGCCCGTGGAACTCGGCATCATCCGCGACGGACTTGATCCCGACCTCTATCCGAACGTCGACTGGCAGGACCTCCTGCTGAAGGACGGAGCCATGAGCTATCGCGCCAACCTGAATATCCAGGGTGGTGGCGAGACCGCACGCTACTACGTCTCCATGGCCTATACCCAGGACCAGGGTATGTACAAGACCGACAAGACCCTGAAGGAACGCTATGACACCAACGCCAACTACGACCGCTGGAACTACCGCATGAACGTCGACGTCGATGTCACCAAGACCACCGTCCTGAAGCTCGGTATCAGCGGCAACCTGAACAAGCGCAACAGCCCGGGTATCGGTGATGACAAGGTATGGGGCCAGATGTTCGGTTACAACCCGCTGTACACCCCCGTGCTCTACAGCAACGGAACCTATCCCGCCAAGGGCGTGTTCAACGAGTCGGAGGAGAATGGCGTCACCGTCTACACCCTTGACGAGAACTACATCAACCCCTGGGTCAGCTCCACTCAGACCGGTTACAACACCGAGTGGCAGAATAACATCCAGACGAATGTCACCCTCGAACAGGACCTGAAGTTCATCACCAAGGGTCTGAGGTTCACTGGACGCTTCGGTTACGACACCTATAATAATAATAGTATCCAGCACCACCGTCTGCCCGCCCTCTATGCAGCCCGCAGCCGTAACACCGAGACCGGTCTGCTGGACTTCCAGCAGGTGCAGTCTGCACGCGATATGACCCAGAGCAGTGCCAACGACGGCTCACGCCGTGAGTTCCTCGACCTTCTGCTTCACTGGGACCGCCAGTTCTGGGATGCACATAACTTCGCTGCCAACGTGAAGTTCACGCAGGATCAGAACATCTCGACCCAGAACCTGGGCGACGATATCAAGAACTCCGTCTCCCGCAAGAACAAAGGTCTGGCTGCCCAGTTCACCTATAACTTCGCTTCCCGCTACTTCTTCGACTTCAACTTCGGCTACAACGGTTCAGAGAACTTTGCCGACGGCCACCGCTGGGGTTTCTTCCCCGCCTGGTCCGTAGCTTGGAACGTGGGCGAGGAACCCTGGGTCAAGGGCAAGGTTAGCTGGCTGGATATGTTCAAGATCCGCTTCTCCAACGGTCGCGTGGGTTCCGACACCACCGGCAGCAACCGCTTCCCCTACCTCTATACCCTCGAGGCCAGCGGCAACGGTTACTACTGGGGTCAGAACCACACCAACAACTACGGCGGTGTCCGCTATCGTCAGGTGGCATCGGAGTACGTGACCTGGGAAGTGGCTAAGAAGAATGACCTCGGTATCGACCTCGTCCTCTTCAACAACAAGTTCTCCCTCACCCTCGACTACTTCGACGAGAAGCGTACCGGCATCTTCCAGGAACGTCGCTTCCTCCCGACCACCGTCGGTCTGGAATACTGGGATAACGGAGGCTGGAACTATCCGAAAGCCAATGTGGGTGCTGTCACCTCCCGTGGTTTCGACGGTAACTTCAGCTACAACGACAAGTTCGGCGAGGTGGGCCTGACCGTTCGCGGCAACATCACCTACAGCAAGAGCCGCATCGACGAGTACGATGAGGAAAACAACGTCTATCCCTACCAGAACCAGTACGGCTACCGCGTGGATCAGGTGCGTGGCCTCATCGCCGAAGGACTCTTCAAGGACTACGACGACATCCGCAACTCTCCCACACAGACCTTCGGTACTGTGCAGCCTGGTGATATCAAGTACAAGGATGTCAACGGCGACGGTGTCATCAACAGTGGTGATGAATGCGCCATCGGTGCTACCAGCCGTCCTGGCCTCATCTACGGTCTCGGCTTCACCGTCACCTGGAAAGGCTTCGACTTCAACGTACACCTCCAGGGTGCCGGCAAGAGCACGTTCATGACCTACGGTAAGTGTGTCTACGCCTTCAGCGAGAACCAGTGGGGTAACATCTTCAAGGGTGTGCTCGAGAACCGCTGGGTGGACAGCGAGACGGCTCAGCTCCTGGGCATCCAGGCCAACGAGAACGTCAATGCCGACTATCCGCGTCTGAGCTACGGCGGCAATGCCAACAACTATCGCAACTCCACCTTCTGGCTCCGCGATGGACGTTACCTCCGCCTGAAGAACCTCGATATCGGCTACACGCTGCCCAAGCACATCGTCAACCGTATCCACTTCAACAACATCCGCGTCTACGTCTCGGCTACGAACCTCTTCTTCCTCCACAAGAAGTTCGACACCTGGGATCCCGAATCCCTGCAGCCGCGCGGCGAGGACTATCCTATCACCAAGGCCATCACTGCTGGTCTGCAAGTTAATATCTAATAAGGTGCATCGACTATGAAAAAGAATATAGCAAAATATATGCTGCTGCTGGCTTGTGGAACAGGCTTGATGGCAGCTTGCGCCGACCTCGATTCCGACAAATACTTCGGCGACCGCAAGACACTGGAGAGCGTGTTCACCGACCGTCAGCAGGTAGACCAGTGGCTGGCTCACGCCTATTCCTTCCTCGACGGATGTAACTTCGAGGTCTGCTCCAAGGGTGCTACTGGTGCCGACGGCGGCAGCTGGAACCCCTTCAACTTCGCCGACGATATGTACTACGGCGACCGTGATAATACCTTCGGCGACAGCAAGGATGCCGACTACGCTTCCTACAACTCGTTCCGCGAAGGCAACTACGACGAGAGCGTAGGACAGAACGCCTGGGTACGCTGCTATCAGGGTATCAACCAGGCTACGCTCTTCCTCCAGAATATCGACTCCCACGACTGGAACTACGACCTCAGCCTCGAGGACCGCATCGACCGCAAGGGACAGGCCCGCTTCGTTCGTGCCTACTACTACTGGTTGCTGCTCCGCAAGTTCGGTCCTGTGCCCATCATGCCCGACGAAGGTGCCGACTACACCCTCGAGTATGACGATCTGGCTACCCCGCGCTCGACCTATGAGGAGTGCGCTGAGTGGATTGCCAGCGAGATGCTGAAGGCTGCTGGAGAACTGAAGTTCTACACACGTGACGAGTCCAACGTTATGCGTCCGACCATCGGTGCAGCACTGGCCGTCCGAGCCATCGTCTACACCTATGCTGCCAGCCCCCTGGCCAACGGTCAGCTGAAGAATGGTGAGCACCCGGCCAGCGTCTCGGACAATATTGCCAAGGAACTGAAGAACTTCGACGGTACCAACCTCCTCTCGCTCGAATACGACGAGAGCAAGTGGGCTCGTGCAGCTGCTGCCTGCAAGGATGTCATGGACCTCGGAGTCTATGACCTCTACACGGAATCCTACAACGATGTCGCTGCCGATGGTACTCCCCACACGGTGACTCCTCCAGACACCGTCATGTACGGTCCCAACAGCGGTGCTGCCTTCGAGGACAACTTCGCTAACCAGAACTGGCCCAAGGGCTGGAAGAACATCGACCCGTACCTTTCCTACCGCAACCTCTTCAATGGTATCGCAGCTCCCTCCGGCAACCCGGAACTCATCTTCACCCGTGGTAATATGAACAAGAACGACCACGACAATGGTATCGGTTCCCTCGTGCTCCACTCCATGCCTGTCTCTGTCAACGGATGGAACACCCACGGCCTGACCCAGAAGATGGTGGACACCTATTATATGAAGGACGGTACCGACGTCGACGGTATGTACAAGGAATGGCGCACTCCCGGCGCTACCACTTCGCTGAATCCCGGCAACGACAACCCGCGTCCAGCAGGCTTCATCACCCGTGCCGAGGCTCAGAGCGGCAACTATCCTGAGGTGCTCGTCAATCCCACCGCTCGTAATAGCGTGCAGATGCAGCAGCTCCTGCAGGTTGCTCACCAGTACGTAGGCCGCGAGCCTCGCTTCTATGCTTCCGTGGCATACAACGGAACCCTCTGGGAAATGCTGAAGCACCCGACATCGTCGCTCTGGAACTCGCAGATCACCTACTACCGCGGAGGCACCGACGGCTACAAGAACTCCTTCTCCTACCTCCGTACAGGTATCGGAATGAAGAAGTACTATAACCCCAATGACTACATCCCCGCACAGAACAGCTACGACGGAATCTGCGAGAAGTTCGAACCCGCCATCCGCTATGCTGACATCCTCCTGCAGTACGCAGAGGCTCTGAACGAGCTGACTCAGACCTACACGATGAAGACGTGGAAGGGCGAAGATGTCACCATCAGCCGCAACCTCGACGAGATGAAGAAGGGTATTCAGCCCGTACGTATCCGCGCAGGACTGCACGACTATCCTGCTGCTGACTACGCCGATGCCAACAAGCTGCGTGCACGCATCAAGCGCGAGCGTATGATTGAGTTCCTGGCTGAGGGCAAGCGCTACTTCGACCTCCGCCGCTGGATGGATGCTCCCGTAGAGGAGAACAAGCGAGTCTATGGCCTTAATGTCTTCCAGACGTCTTCCAACAAGGACGACTTCATGCAGGTCATTCCCGTCTACAACCTCTCTGCTACCTTCACGGACAAGATGTACTTCTGGCCCATCTCCTTCACGGACCTCAAGCGCAACAAGAACCTCGTCCAGAATCCCGGATGGAAGTATAATGACTAATAGACCCACCCCTCACCCTCCCTTTGGGGAGGGGGTGGTCACCTAACAAGAATAAAAATTCATATATCAGAATTATTATGAAAACAAGTAAAAGCAATATACTAAGGTATAGCGGGGTGGGTCTTATGTTGTTGTTGGCTTTGCCCTTCCTGACTGCCTGCAACGACGAGTGGAAGGACGAGCAGTACGCCCACTACATCAGCTTCAAGGCTCCCTTGAACGACAACGGCGTCACAGCTGTCTACGTCCCCTACACCCGCCACAACGACGACGGCACTCCCGAAATTGGGAAAGGCAAGTCCTACTACGACCTCCCCGTGCTGGTCAGCGGTTCCACGGACAACGACCGCGATATCAACGTGAAGATTGGTATCAGCGATACGCTTCAGACCCTCAACTTCGAGCGCTTCGGTAATCCAACCTACCGCAACGACATCACCGACTTGTACTACAAGAACATGCAGGACTATGCTTCATTCCCTGCCGAAATCCTGATTCCGAAGGGAGAGAACAAGACCCTGATGCGCGTGAACTTCGACTTCACCAAGGACGGTGGAATCGACATGGTGGAGAAGTGGGTGCTGCCACTGGAAATCCAGAAGGATCCCAGCTACCAGCCCCATCCCCGTAAGAACTACGCCAAGGCCATGCTCCGCGTCTATCCCTACAACGACTATTCGGGCAACTACTCTGCTACGACACTGACCGTTTCCAACAAGGGCGACGAGACCAACGCCACCGGTATGGAGACTGCCCGCGGCTACGTGGTGGACGAGAACACCATCTTCTTCTACGCCGGTACCATCGATGAGACCCGTACCGACCGACGGAACTACAAGGTGTTCTTCAAGTTCATCCCCGAAGACGAGAATGGCGAGAAGGGTTCCGTCCAGATTACATCTGACAATGCTGCCAAAAATGGCTTTGTCAACAATGGCACCCGCACACGCTATCAGATCTATGAGCAGCAGGATGACATCCAGCCTTGGTTGCTCCACCGCTATGTCATCATCAGCGACATCGACTATGAATATGTCGATGAGCCCGTGGCTGGCGTGAAGATGCCTTACGTCGTCCGTGGTATCCTGACCCTTGAGCGTCAGCTCAACACCCAGATACCGAACGAGGACCAGGCTATTCAGTGGTAAAATAACAGAAAAAGACTCTCCCCCCGCCCTCCCTGTTAGGGAGGGAGCGATTACCTAACAAGAACTAAAATCAAACAGCATGATGAAAAAACTATTTGTTTTATTAATATCCATATTAACAACCACCCTCCTGCCCGCAAAGGTAACCGCTCCCTCCCTAACAGGGAGGGCGGGGGGAGAGTCTTCCCTTGTTAATGTCCTTGTCGGTACCATGTCCAAGCACTCCCTCAGCACGGGTAATACCTATCCGGCCATTGCACTGCCCTGGGGAATGAATTTCTGGACACCGCAGACGGGACGCATGGGCGATGGATGGGCGTATGTCTACACGGAGGACAAGTTGCGTGGAATCAAGCAGACCCACCAGCCTTCACCCTGGATCAATGACTACGGGCAGTTCGCCCTGATGCCCACCACACGCACCGTCTTCCGCGAGGATGACCGCGCCAGTTGGTTCAGCCACAAGGCTGAGGTCGCTACACCTTATTATTATAAGGTATATCTCGCCGACTGGGATGTCGTGGCAGAGCTGACCCCGACGGAGCGCGCTGCCATGATGCGACTGATTTATCCGGCTACGGACGAGGCACGTCTGGTCATCGACCCCTTCGACAAGGGCTCTTATGTCTTTGTCGATCAGGCAAATCGCCGTGTGCTCGGCTACACTACCAAGAACTCTGGCGGCGTGCCAGAGAACTTCAAGAACTATTTCGTCATCGAGTTCTCTCACCCCATATCCTTCGTTGCTACTGCCGATGGCGATCAGTTGCAGGAGGGACGCATAGAAGTGAAGGCTGACCATGCTCAGGCTGTCGTTGGTTTCCCCACGCTCAAGCGCGGAGAGCAGGTCACCCTGCGCATCGCCTCCTCATTCATCAGCTTTGAGCAGGCTCAGCTCAACCTCGGAGAACTCGGCACACGTTCTTTCGACGACGTTTGTGCTGCAGGACGTCAGCGCTGGGACGAGGTACTGGGACGTATCGAGATTGAAGACACCAATATCGACCACCTCCGCACCTTCTACTCCTGTCTCTATCGTAGCGTGCTCTTCCCCCGCTCGTTCTTCGAGTATGATGCCGACGGGAACCCTGTTCACTACAGCCCCCACACAGGTCAGGTCCTGCCCGGCCGCTATTTCACCGACACGGGCTTCTGGGACACTTTCCGCTGCCTCTTCCCCCTGCTGAACCTCGTCTATCCGGAGATGAACATCCAGATGCAGGAAGGACTGGTCAACTGCTACAAGGAAAGCGGCTTCCTGCCCGAGTGGGCAAGTCCTGGTCATCGCGGTTGTATGGTCGGCAACAACTCTGCCTCTGTCGTCGCAGATGCCTACCTGAAATTAAGTGTGCCCGGCGGTTCTCCCGCCAGTATGTCTGGCAGTGTGCCCGGCGGTTTTCCCGCCGGGATCGGCTATGACATCGAAACCCTCTGGCAAGCTGTCGTCCACGGCGCCAACGCCGTCCACCCCCATGTGGGCTCCACCGGCCGCATGGGCTTCGACTACTACAACCGTTTGGGCTATGTCCCCTACGATGTGAAGATCAATGAATCTGTGGCCCGCACACTCGAATATGCCTATGATGACTGGTGCATCTACCAGCTGGGAAAGAAACTCGGCAAGAAGGAGGCTGAACTGAAGCCCTTCCGCGAGCACGCCATGAACTACAAGAACGTCTTCGACCCGGAGACCAAGCTCATGCGCGGTCGCCTGAAGGACGGCAAGTTCCAGGCTCCCTTCAATCCCCTCAAGTGGGGCGATGCATTCACCGAGGGTAATGCCTGGCACTATACCTGGTCCGTCTTCCACGACCCCGAAGGCCTTATCCGCCTGATGGGCGGTCGCGAATCCTTTGTCGCAATGCTCGACTCGGTATTCAACGTGCCCCCTCTCTTCGATGACAGCTACTACGGCGGCGTCATCCATGAGATTCGCGAGATGCAGATCATGAACATGGGCAACTATGCCCACGGCAATCAGCCCATCCAGCACATGATCTACCTCTATGACTGGGCTGCAGAACCCTGGAAGGCACAGCAGCGCGTGCGTGAGGTCATGGACCGGTTCTATACCCCGCTGCCTGATGGCTACTGTGGCGATGAGGACAACGGCCAGACCTCTGCCTGGTATGTCTTCTCCGCTCTCGGTTTCTATCCCGTATGCCCCGGTTCTGGAGAGTACGCCATCGGCACTCCCTATTTCCGCAAGGCTACCCTCCACCTCGCTGGCCAGAAGGACCTCGTCATCACCGCCACCTCCCCCTCTTTCCCCTTCATCCAGCGGATGACCTTCAACGGCACTCCCTATGACCGCAATTACCTCCGCCATGAAGACCTCCTCCGCGGCGGCACCATCACCTTCGAACTCGGTGCTCAGCCCAACCGCCAGCGCGGCACAGCTCCCACTTCTGCCCCCTATTCCTTCAGCAAAGAATAACCCCCCCACAAAACCAAATTCCCCCCCCACAAAACCAAATTCCACCCCACAAAACGACGAACCACCGATGAAACGAGCATGCATCCTGACTCTCTTGCTTAGCGTAGGCTGTGGCATTGCCACAGCTCAGAACACATTCACCATCACGGACTCCATGCAGTGGAAGGCCTACGACGACTTCAACGAAGCCCTGCTCGACAAAAGCCGCAATATCTACAAGGCAGATACCGAGCAGAGCGCTGCTGACCACCGTGGCAACGGAGCGCGAGATAACGACCGATCTGGTTGCGCTGCGGCCATCTGGTGCCAGGCCATCTACTACGATATGGTCATCAATGCCTACAACCGCGCCAAGGACGAGGGCAATGAGGAACTGATGAAGAAATACAAGGCGCTGCACAGTAAGATCTACAAGGGCGAGAAGACGCACTATGTGGATTTCGACTTCCACAATCCAAATACCAACAACGGATGGTTCGTCTACGACGATATCATGTGGTGGACCTGCGCCCTGGCGCGTGCCTACGAGACTTTCGGGCTGAAAGACCTCCTGAACTACTCCGAACGCAGCTTCTGCCGCGTGTGGTACGGAAGTGCCACCGTAGGCGACGACGGTTCCTACGCAGATCCCGCACGATTCAGCGGCAAGTACGGAGGCGGAATGTTCTGGGAATGGCAGCCCATTGCACATGCAAATCCACATAACCCTGGTGACTTCCGTTCCGCCTGCATCAATTTCCCCACGGTCATTGCCGCTTGCCTCCTCCATCAGCTTGTTCCTGAAGGACGTACAGCTCCCACGCAGACTCGTCCCACACGTCAGACCAAGGAATGGTACCTCGAGAAGGCCATAGAAATCTATGATTGGGCAGATAAGACCTTGGTGTCCAGCGGACGTGTGGCCGATGGCATCCATGGCGGAGGTCCTGAGTTCAAGGATCACCTCTACAATCAGGCCACCTACATCGGTGCCAGCTGTCTGCTGTATAAGATTACAGGAGAAGAAAAGTACAAGACACGCGCCATCAACGGCACCAAGTATGTCTTCAACAAGATGGTGAACGGCAACAAAATCCTCAATTTCGAGAATGGGTATGAGCAGGGTGTCTACACGGCCATCTTTGCACAGTACCTGCCCATGGTGGTCTATGACCTCCAGCAGACAACCTATCTGAAGTACATCCAGCGTAATATGCAGAAGGCATGGGATAACCGAGATCCGGAGCGTGGAATACAAGGCGGCAACTTCCTTAACAAGACCACCAGCTCTGATGTCGTGGAAAGCTACGGCGGCAGTGCCCTGCCTGCGCTCATGCTGATGTTTCCGGCCCATATCACGGCCGAAGACATCGTCAACGACGTCAAAGCCCTGCCTTCGGTGCAGGAAATCACCAATTCCAACATCTACACCATCGACGGGAGGTTGGTGATGAAGAATGCCAGCCTCTGTCATGTCGGCAACCTGAACAAGGGCTTCTATATCTATCAAAACAAGAAAATCATGATTAAATAGCCCCTTCACATCATCCCCCCACTACCAGTCCCCGCCAACTTCAGCCGTATGTTGTCGGGGACTTATCTGTATTTGCATTTGCAGCTATCTGCGTGGCGCAGAGGAGATAGTTGTGTGGAGACAGGGGCTTCCCTGGGAGCACAAACGCTCTTGCACCGCAAGTGGTAATGAGCGGCCTGCGCTCGGCCCAAAGGGACGCTTTACACTTGAAGAAAGGCCAATGAGCTGCGCCTCTTCTGAATCCCGCCCAAGGATTTTGTAGTGCAAAAAAAGTATTTTGCTCGGAAAAGTTTGCCAAGTTTACGGCGTGAAGGCGAATATCGAAGGAGATTATTAGGATTCTTCAGACACCTGGCTGGAGGGGCTTATGCAACCAGTTGCATAAGCCCCTCCAGCCTGATGTATAAGCCTGAGAAGCCAGCTGTATGGGGCTGAGAACCTGCTGCATAGGGCTGGGAAGCCCGCTGTGTCAGAAGAAAGATAAGGACGTATTGGCTGATATGTCCTTATCTTTTGGCCATTACGTCCTTATCTTTTAGTCATCACGTCCATATCTTTTAGCCATCACGTCCATATCTTTTAGCCATTACGTCCTATCGTGATAGCCATCACGTCCATACGTGAATTGGTGTCTGCAAAACAGGCTATGATCGTATTTTCGTAGGTCAAAACCGTAAACTTGGCAAACTTTTCCGAGTAAAATGATATTTTTTCATGTCTCGAATTCGTGGATGCAATTCATGTCTCGCATTCATGTAAAAAGAGAAAGGAGTTCAAACACGAATTCAAGACATAAATAATAATATTCAATTCAAACCAATATAATTAAGGTACGCGCGCCCGCGCGAGAACTACCGAAGAACGTTTCCCTGAAGTGGTCAAGGATCTGAATTTAAGGTACGCGCGCCCGCGCGAGAACCACCTCTCGGGTAGCGATTATGTTAAATTTTAATTTTAAACGCATTTTTAACAATTTTTTTTTGATTTCCTTTCGTCAGTTCGCAGAAAATATCTACATTTGCGCGCTGAAAGTGCATGAACTATGCGCTTATGCCATTAGCCAATACTGGGTCTATGGCCCATTTGACATACGTAAACAATTTAAAAACAATTTATTAACCCTTTAAAAATTTTAATCACATGAACAAAGTTTTACGAACAGCTCTGTTGTTCTGTCTTGCATGTGTAAGTACCTTCGCTTCGGCACAGGCTTTACCGCTTGAGGCTGGCGGGTATTACTTCAAGACAACTTATGGGAGTCAAGAGTATTTCCTCGGTGGTGCAAACAACTGGGGAACACGTGCTGCTCTCATTCCGAACTCTGTCGCTTGGAATCTGGAAGCTGTGGGTACCAACGTCTATCGTTTGGACTCCTACCAGAGCAATGGTGGTGGCAACCACTACCTCGGCAGCAATGCATTTATTGATGCCGGTGCTTGCGACGTTTATTTCACCGAGCAGGCTGATGGCACCTACACGCTCTCTCTTGCTGCTGACGCCAACTACCTCCAGTTCCAGGAAGTGGGCTACCACAACCTCCCTGCTATTAACTGGGCCGGTGATGCTTCTACGGCATTGAAGTGGCATGTTATTCCTGTCGGTGCTGAAATTTCCAAGTACGATAACATCACCTACTTGGTGAAGTGCGCCAACTTCGACGTCAACAACCGTTATCGCAACGCTTGGACGATGGAAGCTTCCAACCAGAATCTGAATGGTGGTGAAAAGCCTAACAGGGTGGCTGAATCCTGGCACTCCACTTTCACACTCTCCCAGACGATTCAGGACCTCCCCAACGGTTTCTATACGATGGGTGTTCAGGCTGCTGTCCGTGTTGACAATGCCAGCGGCTACGATGGTGTGAACTATCCTGTTGCTTATATTAACGATGCAACCGCTCCCTTCCTCGAGATGTCGACCATGGAGGTCACTCATACCATCTACAGGGAAGGCGCAGATTCTTACAGCCGCACTATCACTCCTTCTGTTGATGGCAGCGCCAATATGGCTGACTTCAGCCAGTTCTTTGCAGAGGGCATGTACCAGATTTCGGTTCCTGTGCTGGTTAAGGATGGTCAGATCACCCTCGGTGTGAAAGGTACGCGTACCGACACTTGGTGCATCTGGGATAACTTCTCCCTCAAGTTCATGGGTGACGACGAGTCCGACTTTGCTGCTGAGGATCAGGAAGGCGCTGTCGCAGACTACCTCGCAATGGCTTATGACGAAGTGAAAGCTCAACTCGACGCTGCTCAGGCTCAGATTGCACAGTTCGATGCCTACACTCAGGCTCAGGTTGCTACTGATCTCCAGAATGTAGTCAATGCTGTTGCCGATGCTAAGACTGATATCGACGATGCCAAGACCAATGCTACTAGCGTTGCTGACAAGGCTTCTATCCTTGCAGCTCTGGCTCCCATTCCTGCTCAGATTGACGCTCTCCTCACTTCCGCTCAGACCACTGACGCCGGCTATCAGACTCTCGTAACTGATTTTGAGAATGCCGAAGAGGCTTGGCGCGACGCCACCAAGGAACTCACCGAGCTCGACAACAAGTATGGCAATGAAATCATGACTGACGCCGTCCTCGCCAAGATGAACGAGGCCAACAGCCTGCTCAAGGGCGTGAAGGATGGTATCGCCGACGGCACCGTTGTCATCGCAGACGCTGAGACCGACATCGCTGATGCTCTCGCTCTGATCGCTGATGCCAAGGCTCTGGCTGCTGCCAACGTGAAGGAGTATTTGGCTCTGCCCGCTGGTGAGTACTACCTCAAGACCACTTATGATTCCAAGGACTACTTCCTCGGCGGTGCTAACAACTGGGGTACCCACGCTGCTCTCATCCCGAACTCCGTCCTCTGGAACCTCGAGAAGGTTGAGGCTGGCGTTTATCGTCTCGACTCTTACCAGAGCAATGGTGGCGGTAACCACTACCTCGGCAGCAACAGCTTCGTTGACGCTGGCGCTGTGAACATCTACTTCACCGAACAGGGCGAAGGAACCGGTATCTACACCCTCTCTCTCGCTGCTGACGCACAGTACCTCGCAGTTGAAGGCATGGGTTGCCACAACCTGCCTAACCTGAACTGGGCTGGCGATGCTTCTGCTGCCCTGAAGTTCAAAGTTGTCGCTTCTGATGCTGAAATCAAGAAGTACGACGACGTTACCTATCTGCTCCGCAACGCTAACTTCGATACCAACAACCGTTGGGGTGGTCATCGCGACTATGCTCAGGCTTGGACGATGGAAGCCGGAAACCAGAACCTCCGTGGCGGTGAAGCTCCCAACACCTGCGCTGAGTCCTGGCACTCTGCATTCACCCTCAGCCAGACCATCGAGGGTGTGCCCAATGGTTACTACACCATGACTGTTCAGGCTGCTGTCCGCGATGACTCTGAAGCTGCTCAGGCTGCTTACAATGCAGGTGCTGCAAGCTTTGATATCGCCGACGCTCCCGTCGTTTATATCAATGAGGCTACCGCTGCCTTCGCTGAAATGGAGAACGTGAAGTATGAGAACTACACCATCTACCGTTGGAACGCTGAGACTTATACCTCTACCTTCACTCCTGCTCTCAATGGAAGCGCCAACATGTGGGGCTTCAGCCAGATGTTCGCAGAGGGCAAGTACAAACTGACTGTTCCCGTTAAGGTTACCGATGGTAAGATTACTCTTGGTGCCAAGGGTACCCGCACCGACACCTGGTGTATCTTTGATAACTTCACCCTGAAGTACATGGGCGACGATGCTACCGATATCAACGAGATTCCTTACGCTGAACTTATCGACGCTTACAACGATGCCAAGGATGCATTCGATGCTGCCAAGGCTGGTACTGCCGGCTACGATGACTTCGTCAAGACCGCTATCGCCGGTGACGAGAGCGCTATCACCAAGAAGCTCAGCGACGTGAAGACCGCTATCGAGAAGGCTCACACCGACATCAAGTGCGCTGAAGAGAAGGATGCTCTCCTCGCTACCATCGCTGAGATCAATGCCGCTACCGAGGCTTACGCTGAGA
This sequence comes from uncultured Bacteroidales bacterium, assembly GCA_902771725.1. Taxonomy (GTDB): domain Bacteria; phylum Bacteroidota; class Bacteroidia; order Bacteroidales; family Bacteroidaceae; genus Physcousia. Next base: position 41,861 of record CACXXT010000009.1, on the reverse strand, counting down.
AGGCTAAGAACCTCCAGGAAGGCAACGACAACGCTTACGCCAAGATGGACGATGCTTATAAGGCACTCGTTGAGCAGTGGCAGAGCGCTTACGACAAGATCAACACCGAGTACAAGGAATACTTCAACAGCAACGAAGAAGCTTATAACGGTTACCTCAAGCAGCTCAACAGCCTCTGGGTTGACATCGACGCTCTCGATGCTACCATCGCCGGCTACAAGGCTGCAGGTACTGCTGAGAAGAACGAGGCTGCTACGCTCGAGACCATCGCTAAGGACAGCGAGAACGTGGCTAACATCCTCAACACCGCTCTGAACAACTACAACGACGAAGTCTGCCTGGCTAACCAGAAGGCTTACGAGGAAGTTACCAAGAAGGCTGATGAGATCACCGCTGCTTACAAGGAAGCTATCGTGAAGGTCAGCGAGCACTATGCTCAGTACCACTCCGAGGCTGCTGCCGACGCTCAGGTCGCTCTCTTCGATATCTATCAGAAGGTACAGACCGTGAAGACCAACGCTACCACTGCTTACACCGCTGTTGAGGCTTCCAATAAGGTTAAGTTCGATGCTGAGAATCTCCCGCTCGAAAGCTTCGTCAATGGTGGCTTCCTCGCTGACCTTGACATCAACAGCCAGGATGCTATCGACGACATCATGGCCGACGTGGAGGCTGCTGCTACCGCTGAAAGCAACGCTCAGGCTGCTGACCTCATCGCTAAGCTCGAGGCTCAGAAGAAGGCTCTCGAAGACGCTCAGGCTCTGATCGTAGCTTATGGCCTCGATGCTGCTGACTATGATGCAGCCATCAAGTCCATCGACGCTCACCTCCAGGCTGCTAAGGCTGGTCTCTATCCCGTTGTTGACTTCACCTTCACCCGTCGTAACAACAACAATGGTGCTGTTCTGACTTGGGGCGTTTACGGAAGCAATGATCCTGCTGCTGCATTCGCAGACTGGAGCAGACTCGCTACCATTGATACTCCTATCGGTGACGCTGCTGAATTCCACAATGACATCGTTGTTGAGAACTTCAAGTACCTCCGTTTCTACTTCGAGAAGAACCAGGGTGGCTCCAAGTTCGCTCACTTCTCTGAATTCCAGCTCTACCTCGACAACTTCAAGCTGATTGGCGATGCTGCTCAGCTCACCTCTCCTTGCAGTGACAGCGCTGAAGGTCAGCACATCGAGTATCTGCTCGACGGCGATGCCGGTACCTTCTGGCATTCTGACTGGCATGGTGCTTACACCGAAGGTACTCACTACATCCAGGTTCAGCTTGCTGCTGCAGTCGGTGCTCGCGTTCACTCTGTGAACAGCATCGTTCCCGGTAGTGACTTCTGCGCTATCGAGTCCAACGAAGCCATCAATGCTGAAGTAGCTGCTGCCAAGAGCGAAATCGAGGCTCTCGTCAACACGCTGAAGGGTGACCGCAGCGACGATCTCCTCGCAGCTATCAAGACGAAGGCCGAGGCTGCTAAGAATGCCCTTGCAGATGCAGTTCCTGCAGACTATGAAGAGGCTGTGAAGACCAAGTATGCCGACAAGGTTGCTGAAATCGAAAAGGCTATCGACGACGTCGTCACTGAGGCTACCGCTGCCGACGAGGCTGGCACGCTCATCACCAAGTACGCTGCTCTCGATGGCAAGCTCGGTGAAACCACCGATGTCTACACAGACCAGACCATCATCGCAGTCACCATGGGTAAGGGTACAGGCTCTGTCTATGATGACCTGACCGTGAATGGCAAGGCCTCCATCAAGGTCGGCACCAGCTCCAAGACTGGTTCCGCTACCATCACTGTTCCCGCTGGTGTGAAGACCGTTACCTTCAAGTCTGTGGCTTGGAAGGGTGTTGCTGACCTCACCCTCAGCATCACCGACGGCTCCGCTAATCCCGCTAAGGAATTCACCATCCATGGTGATGATAACCTGCAAGGAAGTGGTCCTGACTTCCCCATCGTGGAGTCCGATGCTATGATCGTTACCTATGAGTTCGCTGCTCTGACTACTGCTGAGGTTGTTCTCAATATCACCGCAGACAAGCGCTTCATCATCTGGGATGCTAAGGGCACCGATGGTACTGCTGCTGTGAACAGCGCTTATGCTGAAATCAACAACCTCGCTGCTCAGGCTGAGAACGAGAACTACAACGTTCTCCGTAAGGCTGACATCGCTGAGCTCAAGGCTGCTCTGGCCGACGCTAAGGCTGTCGTCAAGAACCTCGGTCAGGACAAGGCTGCTGACATCGCTGTCATCAACGGCGAAATCTCCGCTGTCGAGACCAAGACCAAGAACGCTTACGAAGCTGTTCAGCTCGCTGCTAAGAACGCTGAAATCACCAATGACATCGAGACCGTCCAGGGTCACATCGATGCTCTCCTCGCTAACGTCTACCAGGCTGACCTCCAGGCCAAGATTGCTGACGTGAAGACCACTTGGAACGTTGAGTACGCCAAGGAGAAGGAGAACATGACTGCAGACCAGAAGGAACTCTTCGAGAAGATATACAACGCAATCGAGACTCTCTCCAATGAAATCGATGGTACCACTGACTACAATGCTCAGAGCTACGCAGAGGATGCTGCTGAGATCGCTGACCTCGCTCTCTTCTTCTCTGACTACAACCAGTGGGTTAAGGACAACTACATCCTCGGTGATGCTAACCTTGACTTCGATGTCACCGTCTCCGACGCTGTCCTCGCTGTCAGCTTCGCTCTCGAGTCCGCTACTCCCAACGAGCGTCAGCAGTACACTGCCGATGCTAATGAGGATGGCACCATCACCGTTACTGACGCTGTCAGCATCATCGACATCGCTCTCGGTGTTGAGCCCGAAGCTGGCGTGAAGGGTATCGACGCTGCTGTCGCTTCCAACGACTACCTCGTGGTCAACGGAACTGAGATCAGCCTTGTCAACGAAATGAGCTACCGCGGCTTCCAGATGGATATCGCTGCTGAAGGCAATGTTGACATCGAACTCAGCGAACGCGCTGCTGGCTTCATCGTTAGCAAGAACAAGCTCGCTAATGGTGCTACCCGCGTCATCGTGATGTCTCTCAACCGCGATGTTATCGAAGCTCAGGAAGGTGTTCTCTTCACCGTCAAGGGTGCTAAGGACATCACCATCTCCAACGTAGAGTTCACCGGTACCGACAAGGTCGCTTATGAACTCGGTGTTCAGGTTGTCACCGGTATCAACGGTATCAACGCTGACTTCGCTGGCGAATCCATCTACACCATCGGCGGCGCTCGCGTCTCCAAGGTACAGAAGGGTGGCGTCTATATCATCAACGGCAAGAAGATGCTCGTAAAGTAATAGAATCATGAATAGGTGTGGGCGGCTTAACCGCTGCCCCACCTTCCTCTCTGAAAAATATTATTAACTTTATACAACTTACAAACTCATGAACAACAAGACTATGAAAAAGTGGTTCTCGATGTTCGCCCTGTTCCTCCTGGCAGGCTTCAGCAGTGCTTCTGCTCAGCAGCTCGCACTCGACGATGCCCTGATTAAGGCTGGCGAATCCGCAGAACTCACAGTCAAGCTTGTAAGCGGTGCATCTAACACCGTTTATGGATTCCAGACGGATATCGTTCTGCCCGAGGGCCTGACTATGGAAGTCGCTCCCAAGGCTGTTGCCGCTTCGATGGCCGACGGCTCTGATGCTGCTTTCTCTGTCAACCAGCAGGCTGACGGTGCTTACCGTATTGCTGCATTCTCCCTTGGTGGCGTTGCTTTCAAGGCCGAGACTGCTGTTGCTACCTTCACCCTGAAGGCTGCTGATGACTTCAGCAACGTCAATGGAAAGTATGTTGGCGTATCCCTCAAGAACACCAAGTTCACGGTGGATGCCAATGGTACTGAAGTCAATGCTGCCCAGACAAGTAATGTGGTTGATGCAGGTCTCTTCACCTATCCTGTTCGCCCCGTTACGATTGGTTTTGAGAATAACGCTGCCGTTCCTGCTGGTATCGTTACCTACGCTGCTGACCGCGAAGGTCTGCAGGTGAGTGGCATGCAGCCCGTTCGTGGCTGGACTGCTGCTTCCAATGGCGATGCCCGCGCAGCTGGCGTCTTCGAAGCTGGTTCCGCTACCTCCTTCCTCGGCTCCACAGGTTTCTATGCTCCCGCTACCAATCCTGATGGTATGTCTCCCAAGATGCTGGGTGTCCTGGCTGTCTGGACTGCTACCTCTCAGTATCTGCAACCCGTATTCCTCAAGGCTGGTGAATACTACATGACGGTCAACGTCTTCAACGCTGGTGGTAACCAAGGTCTTGCTGAGAACCTGATTGGTTTCATCGCTGCCGATGGTACTGAGTTCCTCGCAGAGACCACTGACTATCCCGTCGGCGAGTGGAAGACCGAGCAGATCCGTATCGTCCTCCCCGAAGATACCTATGGTAACTTCTCTCTGGGTTATACCGCTATGGATGCTGGTAAGGCCGACATGCCTCACCTCTTCTTCGATGGTATCAACTTCAGCAACGAAATCTTCCCCAACAACTTCCGTGCTTACCACTTCACCAGCAAGCGTGGTGCTCTTGGTGTCCGCAGTACTCTCGTAACTGTTGCCAATGGCGATGCTGCTCAGTACAACATCTTTGCCGCTGAAGCTACCGACTTTGCTGTTGTGACCTACAACGAAAAGACCTATCTCTACAGCATCAAGGATAAGAAGTTCGTGAAGGAAGTTGTTAGCAACGCCCTCGTTACAACGAATTACGATCCTCAGCCCTTCACCATTTCTGAATGGCCTGCTGGTGGTTATCATTTCTCATTTGGAGCTAACACTCTGAATATTAATGGTAACAACCGTGGTGGTTACGTGATCAATAGCTGGGCAAATGCTGACGACGGCAACCAGATTCAGGTAGAGAGCGTTGGTGACTTCGATCCCACTGAGGCTCTTGCTATCCTGGCTGCTCCCGAGGCTGCTCCCGCTGTAACTACCGTTCCCGTTGCTAACCTTGCTGGCCTGAGCAATGCTAAGGCTTATGCTATCAATGGTGTTCGTTCTCTGTATTGGGGTGTTACCGACGAGAGTGTTGCATGCAACCCCGTTCTTCTCCCGAACGAAGAGAAGGAACAGTTTGCTGTGCTGCAGGCTGCTGGTAACTACTACCTCTATAGCATTGCTGCTAAGAAGTTCCTGGATCGTGCTGACGACAATAGCTTCAAGTTGGTCGACGAACCTGCTGCCGTTGAGATTGTTGAGACTGGCAATGCAGACTATCCCTTCTTGTTCCGTTATGGCACATTCACTGTCAATTACAACGGTACTTCTGCCAGCAGCAAGATCACCATTGATGGTTGGAGCTCTCAGGACGATGGTAACCGCTACGCTATCAGCGAGGTCGGTGACTTCGATGCTTCCGAGGCTATGGCTAAACTGCCTCAGGAACTGGCTGATGGTGAATACCTCTTCCAGAACTGCGAGACAGGTCAGTATCTCTTCGGTGCTAACAGCTGGGGTACTCAGGCTTCTCTCGTTAATGCCAGTCAGTACCTGATTATGCACAAGCTCGAGGATGGTAAGTTCAATATCGAGACTCAGCAGAACAACGGTAACGAAAGCTACTGGCTCGGTTGGGGCGATATCAATGCCAAGAACTCCATCTATGTTGACTGCGACAAGGCTCGTGCTATTGCATTCACGATGGAGCCCGTCGGCGAAGGTATCTATAACATCATCACCGACACCGACCTGTTCCTCGCTGCTGAAGAAGGAACTACTGTTGTAGCTATGGTTGACGAAGGTTCTTCCATCGGTGCACAGTGGCGCATCGTTCCGACTGCCTCCATCCTCTCTGAGGCTACTGAGACAACCCCCGTGGATGCTACCTTCCTCATCAAGGACAATGACTTCGACCGCAACAACCGTTGGAACAGCGATCGCGCTGAAGACTGGGGTCATGCTTGGACCATGACAGCTGACAACAAGAACCTCGCTGGTGGTGCCAACGAGAATATGTGTGCAGAGAGCTGGCACAGCACCTTCGAGCTGAAGCAGGTTATTGCTAACGCTCCTAAGGGCGTGTATCGCCTCTCCGCTCAGGCATTCTATCGCGATGACTCTGAGGGTAACCTCAAGAAGCTGCCTGTCCTCTTCGCTAACGACAAGGAATCTGAATTCCCGCAGGTTGCTGACGAGACTCTTCCCGATGGCAGAAGATATCGCGATCAGGGTGTGCTCCAGATGAGCAATGCTTCCAACTTCTTCGCTGAAGGTATCTATCCCGTTGAACCCATCTTCTTCGAGCTCACCGCTGCTGGTGACATCACCCTCGGTGTGAAGTACGATCAGGCTGAACTGCTCTGGGCTATCTGGGATAAGATCAACCTCGTTTACTACGGTCCCGATGCAAATATCACCAGTGTTGAGATCGAAGGTCGCGACGTTATCCTCGACGAGCTCTATAACAAGGCTCTTGACCTCGTTGATGACGGATATCCTGAGGATATCAACATCGCTCTCGGTCACGCTATCGAAACTGCTGAAGAGACCATGGCTCTCGTGCCTCCCACGAAGGAAGCTTACGACAAGGCTATTGCAGAACTCACCGATGCTATCGATCTTGCTGAAGCTTACACCTTCCCCGCTACAGAGATGAATGTTGACATCAAACTTGAATGTGGTGGTGGTTACGAAGGCGTTACCGCATCAGTTGACGTCGCTGCTATCCTTGCAGAGCTTGGTGCTACTTCTCTCGACGAAGTCGAGATTGCTGCTGTTCAGCCCGATGGCACCTACGACACCAACTACAGGCTCGGTAACACCGACGGTTGGCGTAACGCAGAAGGTGGTTGGCAAGCCTGGACTAATAATGTTGATGATCCTCATTTCTTCTACGTAAAGGCTGACTTCACCCAAGCAGAAAATCAACTCTATGAGATTGGTGGCTATCCTGGCAAGACCGATGAGCCTTCCACCTTCACAGCTGTCTATTCCTTCAAGGCTGGCAAGCACGAAGTGCTCCTCAAAGTCAATGTAATCTACGCTATGAAGGTTCTCACTGACGAAGAGCAGTACGAACTTGCTCTTTCTGAGATCAACGATGGTTCTACCTACCGCGTCTTCACCGTTGTCGACGATGTGAAGTACTATCTGAATGAAGATGGTGCCCTCACCTCCGACATCGACGAGGCTGGCGTCTTCAAGTTCGAGCAGGTCGCTGGTGTACAGTGGGAGTATGGCTACTGGCTCAAGGCAGCTAACGCCTTCTCCAACCCTGCTAATGCCGAATCCTTCAACACCGGTAGCCTCAACAAGTATGGCAGCGCACGTCGCTCCGACTGGGAAGCTCAGGTCTTCTTCGACAATGGTGCTGGCCTGTTCGCCGTTCGTTCCACAAACGCCGCTTATGCTACCAGCAGCTGGGGTCTCCTCGGTTCCGCTTACTGGGCAGTTTATGAGGGCGAGGAAGGTCCTACCGCAGGTTACTCCTACGACAAGACCAACGTTTGGCAGATTGAAGAGTACGTCGACGAGCGTATGGCTGCATTCGAGATGATCCAGGCTTGGCCCTCCATCTTCCAGCAGAAGCTCGGTCTCGTAACCGATGCTGAGTACTATTCCTCCAACGCTGTTGAACCCAAAGAAGGTTCTCTGGCTGCTCTGCTCGATAACGATTACACCACGTTCTTCCACACTGTCTGGAGTGCAGCTGGTCCTGATGAGGATCACTACCTCGAGGCTGAGATGCCTGGCTTCGTTGACGAGTTCTACTTCTACTTCAAGAAGCGTTCTCAGAACGACAACAACCGTCCGACCAAGATTGTGATCTCTGCATCCAAGAATGGCATGGACTATGTTGATGTTGCTACCATTGAAGAGGGTCTGCCCACAGATCCCAGCGTAATCTTCTACCAGTCCGATGATATCAAACTCGACGGTGCTTACAAGTACATCCGCTTCACAGTGCCCAGCACCAACAACGGCGCTGTCACCGACGGTCATGTCTTCTTCACCTTCTCCGAGTTCTACATCCTGCAGCCGAACGACCTTATCACTGCCGCTTCCGAGTACTACGGAATCGCTACCTATAAGGATTTGCTTCCCTCTGACGTTGAGGCTATCAAGGCTCTCGACAAGCAGATTAAGGCTATCGGTGATGGTATCAACGATGTCAACGCTGGCTTCAGCTTCGACGATGCTGCTGTCTATGACCTCTCCGGCCGCAAGGTTTCGAAGGCTCAGAAGGGCATCTACATCGTCAATGGCAAGAAGGTTATGGTTAAGTAATCATCATTCCATCTGATAATGGGCGGGGCGACCAGTAATGGCCGCCCCGCTTTTTTGTTTTGACATCTTTGCTGCTGTAAACCGTTCTATGCAGCCAGTGGGCACATTCCTTGCTGTATGTGGCTATGCTGACTTGGTAATGAAAAGACCTCACTCCTCACCAAATGGCCTTTTGCCACGTAGTAGTGAGAAGTGAGGACTTTTGCAAAAGCTTTTGCGTGAACTATTTCTTATCTGCGTACGATGAACCAAGGGTTATGTAGGTCCTCCTTATTATATATAAGGGGCTGCCCCGTCTGCGCATTTATGACCTCGCAGCCAGCAGCACGCGCTATGGCATCTCCCGCTGCGGTGTCCCATTCCATGGTGGGTGCATGGCGTGGATAAATGTCTGCCTTGTCTTCAGCCACGAGGCAAATCTTCAGGCTGCTGCCACTGCTGATGAGCTGCAGGTCGGGGTGCTGCTTGCGTAGTTCATTAATGAATGCCTCTGTTTCGGGGCTAAGGTGGCTGCGTGAGGCGACAACCGTAAATGGTCGATTTGTTTCTGTAGGGCCATACCCCTGTGTATGGCTGAGGTTATCGGCTACCCCTATCGGCCATACACAGGGGTATGGCCCAACGGAGCTTACGATCACTTTTCTTATTCCTTCTTGTTGAATGCCGTAGTACAATTCATTCTTCACAGGCACATAGATCACCCCCATCACAGGTACTCCGTCCTCTACCAGTGCGATGTTGACCGTGAATTCGCCATTGCGCTTGATAAACTCCTTGGTGCCGTCCAGGGGGTCGACAATCCACAGACGGTGCCAGCTGCTGCGGGTGGAGTAGGGTAGGTGAGCACCTTCTTCGCTCAGGACAGGGATGCCTGTAGGCTCCAGAAAGGACATGATACGTGCATGGGCTGCTTTGTCTGCCCGGGTCAACGGGGAGTTGTCGGCCTTGTGTTCAATCTGGAAGTCCTCAAGGGGGCCATTGTAGATGCCCATGATATCCCGCCCCGCTGCGAGAGCAGCGCGGATAGCGAGGGAGAGGAGTGACGTCATACGATGGAGTAGAGAAGTAGGATGATGAGCTGTGCCGTAAGAATACGGAGGAACATACAGAGGGGATAGACGGTGCTGTAGCCTACGGCAGGAGCATCGTTATTCGCTGTCTGGTTGGCGTAGGCCAAGGCAGGTGGATCGGTGGTAGCTCCAGCGATGAGACCCATCAGCGTGAAGTAGTTCATCTTGTACTTCAGACGTGCGAGTATTCCAATAATCAGAATGGGAATAATCGTGATGAGGAAGCCTGCCCAGACGTAGGTGAGGCCATCGCCTTCGGTGACGGTCTGCCAGAACGTGGCTCCTGCCTTGATGCCTACAGATGCCAGGAACAGCACCAGTCCGAATTCTCGCAGCATGAGGTTGGCTGAGGTGGTGGTGTAGCTGACGAGGTGGAACTTATAGCCAAAGCGCCCGATGAGGATTGCGATGATGAGCGGACCGCCTGCCAGACCCAGCTTCACGGGAGTGGGAACACCAGGAAGGGCGATGGGCATCATTCCGAAGACGATACCTACAACGATGCCGATGAAGATAGCGCTGAGGTTGGGGTGGTCGAGGCGCTTCACCTCGTTGCCGAGCATGTTGGCAACGCGTGCAATGGCATCTTCAGGTCCTACACAGACAAGTTTGTCGCCAATCTGTATGCGTAGGTTGCGATCGGCGAAGAGATTCATGCCATTACGATGAATACGGGTGACATTGACACCATAGACGCTGGAGAAGTGAAGCTGGCCAAAGGTCTTTCCGTTGACATGGGGCTGGGTGACGAGTACGTTCTTGGAAACCATCTGTACGTCCTGCTCTTCCCATTCCAGGTGATCCTCCGGACCTATGAAAGCGGAGATGGCTTCCCAGTCGTCTTCCGCACACGTAATATATAATAGGTCTCCCACGGTGACCACGGTGTCGCGGTTGGGAATCTGCACGTGACCTTCGTGTAGCAGACGCGAACAGACGAAGTTGCGTGCCAGAAAGTCACGGATTTGCAGCAGTGTGCGTCCGCTCAGCGCCTTGTTCTCAGCGCGCAACGTCATACGGTGGGGCTTGGCGTGAGGGTTTTCGCTCATTTCCTGGGCTATCTGCTCCTCTTCTTTCTTCAGGCTGATGCCGCAGAGGTAACGAATGGCAATGGTGGCTCCGATGATGCCGACCACACCAAGCGGGTAGGCACAGGCGTAGCCCGAGGCAATCTGCGGAATCTGTGCAGCTCCTTTGTAGATACTGTTAACCGCTTCCGATGCAGCACCCAATCCGGGAGTGTTGGTGATAGCTCCGCAGAGCACGCCCGTCATCATGGAAAGGTTCCAGACGTTGTCACCACCTTGGACAGACGGATTGTAGAAGAGAATGAAATAGAGTGCCAACATCGTGATGACATTCAGACCGACGATGCCCATGGCAAGCATATTGGCCGTGATACCTCCCTTGGCAAAGCTCTCGAAGAAGCCTGGTCCTACTTGCAGACCGATGCAGTAGACGAAGAGAATGAGGCCGAAATCCTGTACATAGTTCAGCACGGCAGGAGTGCCCGTGAAACCGATGTGTCCGGCCAGGATGCCGGCGAACAACACAAAGGTTACGCCGAGAGAGATTCCGAAAATCTTGAAGCGACCGAGGAAGATGCCCACGGCGATGACCAACGCATAGAGCACCACCATGTGAGCGATGCTGTCGGTTTGGGTGAAGAGGTTAATGAGCCAGTCCATTATTGAGTTTAAAGTTTAGAGTTTAGAGTGTAGAGTAGTTATGGAGTTTAGAGTTTAGAGTTTGGAGTTTAAAGTTTAATGGTTAATGTTTAATGATGGGCATACGCACTCATAAGTGTGCCTACAGCCGTCTTACGGCTGCAAAGGTACGTCTTTTTGTCCGTTTTTCAGTCTTTGGACTCATATTTTCTTTCGCTTCTTCCTCTTTCCGCCTTTTTTTCTTTATCTTTGCAGCCCGAAAGGCGTCTTTAGACGCCTCACACTGGATAAACTCTAAACTTTAAACTCTAAACTTCATAACTACTCTAAACTCTACACTCTAAACTCTAAACTAAATAATGACACTCTATCCTCAACAGATAATCGATGCCCTGAAGACGGTTCGCTATCCAGGAACGGGTAAGACCATCGTGGAAATGCAGATGGTGGAAGACGACCTGCGCATCGCCGGACTCCACGTCTCCTTCTCCCTCATCTTCGACAAGCCTACGAATCCTTTCCTGAAATCCCTCGTCAAGGCCTCCGAAGCCGCCATCCATGCCTATGTGGGCAAGGAGGTGGAGGTGGAGATAAAGACTAAGACCCAGCAGACACACTCTGGCTCGCCCGAAGGAGGCGACCGGCAGGCGCTCGTCAATCCCCAGGGAGGGAATGTGCTCCCCAATATCATCGCTGTTTCTTCCGGCAAGGGAGGTGTGGGCAAGAGCACCGTGGCTGCCAATCTGGCAGTGGCTCTTGCTCGCCTCGGTCATCGCGTGGGACTCCTGGATTGCGACATCTTCGGTCCTTCGGTGCCAAAGATGTTCCAACTCGAAGGCGAACAGATCTATAGCGAGGAGCGTGATGGCAAGTCGCTCATCATCCCTGCAGAGAAATATGGTGTGAAGGTGTTGTCGATAGGTTTCTTCGTCAATCCCGATACCCCCACGCTGTGGCGAGGCGGCATGGCCTCGAACGCCCTAAAGCAACTCATTGGCGAAGCCGCCTGGGGCGATCTCGACTACTTCATCCTCGACACCCCTCCGGGCACGAGTGACATTCATCTGACTCTGGTGCAGACGCTGCCCGTGACTGGTGCCATCATCGTATCTACTCCTCAGCAGGTGGCGCTGGCCGATGCACGCAAGGGACTGAATATGTACACGAACGAGAAGGTCAATGTCCCCATCCTCGGTCTCGTGGAGAACATGGCCTGGTTCACGCCCGCCGAATTGCCAGAGAATCGCTATTACATCTTTGGCCGCGAGGGCGTGAAGCAGTTGGCCGAGGAGACGGGGGTTCCTTTGCTGGCTCAGATTCCGTTGGTGCAGAGCGTCTGCGAGAACGGCGATGCTGGCACGCCGGCTGCCCTCGATCCTTCCACCCCTATGGGAAATGCATTCCTCCAGCTGGCAGCTCGCGTGGTCACTCAGACGGATAAGCGCAACGCTGAGTTGGCAAAAACCGAGATTGTGCAGACACATTAATATAAATAATGTGAAAAAGTGCGAGCTCGGAAAAAAATCTCTAAACTCTAAACCATAAACTCTAAACTTTTTCCTTACCTTTGCAGCCAAGAAACCCCTGCTAGATGAAGAAAGAAATTGGTAAATGGTTAATGGATGTCTCCAAATATATGGTGACGGCCTTGTTCATTACTGATTGGTTTAGCGATATACACGAATGGTCTACTGGAGGCTATCTCCTTGGGCTTGCAGTGGTTGCTATCATCTTCTTCTTAGGAGTTTTCTTGGTCGATGATGCTAAAGTGCCAAGTAAAAAAAAGACTAATTTACGTTCCAACTATAATAAAAGGAATAGAAGATGACACAGAACACTCTTTTACTATATGGTTTCCTATTAGCAATTGCTATAGGATCGGTGATTTATTTCAAAATCCAGGAGCGTCGTGCTGCTCAGCACAAGTTCGAAGACAATGAATAAAACATATTTTCTCATTAATACATAAACAAAAACAACAACGCAATGAAAATTGAAAAGATTGTTGCCCGTGAGATTCTTGACTCCCGTGGCAATCCGACTGTAGAAGTCGATGTGATTCTGGAAAATGGTGTTATGGGTCGTGCTGCTGTTCCCTCTGGAGCCAGCACCGGTGAGAACGAAGCCCTCGAGCTCCGCGATGGCGACAAGAACCGCTACCTCGGCAAGGGTACCCTGAAGGCCGTAAAGAACGTGAACGAAATCATCGCTCCCGCCCTCAAGGGTGACTGCGTGCTGAACCAGCGCGCTCTGGACTACAAGATGCTGGCTCTGGACGGCACTCCCACCAAGAGCAAGCTGGGTGCCAACGCCATCCTCGGCGTGAGCCTCGCTTGTGCCAAGGCTGCTGCCAACGCTCTCGGTCTGCCTCTCTATCGCTACATCGGTGGCTGCAACACCTACACGCTCCCCGTTCCCATGATGAACATCATCAACGGTGGTGCTCACTCCGACGCTCCCATCGCCTTCCAGGAATTCATGATCCGTCCGGTCAGTGCTCCCAACATCAAGGAGAGCATCCGCATGGGTGCAGAGGTCTTCCACAACCTTGCCAAGCTGCTGAAGGCTCGTGGCCTGAGCACCGCAGTAGGTGACGAAGGTGGCTTTGCTCCCGCTCTCGACGGCATCGAGGACGCTCTGACCATCATCTGCGACGCCATCAAGGCAGCAGGCTACAAGCCCGGCGATGACATCAAGATTGCTATGGACTGCGCAGCCAGCGAGTTCGCTGTTCAGGACGAGCAGGGCAACTGGTTCTACGACTACAAGCAACTGAAGAACGGCAAGCAGAAGGATCCCAACGGCAAGAAGCTCAGCGCAGAGGAGCAGATTGCTTTCCTGGAGCACCTCATCGACACCTATCCCATCGACAGCATCGAGGACGGTCTCGACGAGAACGACTGGGAGAATTGGGTGAAGCTGACCCAGAAGGTAGGTCACAAGTGCCAGCTCGTCGGCGATGACCTCTTTGTCACCAACACCAAGTTCCTTGAGAAGGGCATCAAGATGGGTGCTGCCAACAGCATTTTGATCAAGGTCAACCAGATCGGTTCTCTGACCGAGACTCTCGAGGCTATTGAGATGGCTCACCGTCACGGCTACACCACCGTCACCTCTCACCGTTCTGGTGAGACTGAGGACGCTACCATCGCTGACATCGCCGTGGCTACCAACAGCGGTCAGATCAAGACTGGTTCCATGAGCCGCACCGACCGTATGGCTAAGTACAACCAGCTCATCCGCATCGAGGAAGAACTCGGCGACGTGGCTGCTTATGCCTACAAGCGCCTGAAGTAATCTCCACTCTAAGATTAGAATCGGAAAGTCCCCGGCTGCCTGTGCGGCCGGGGACTAATTTTTCTAGAAGCTCTAGAAGCTCTAGATTTTCTAGATTTTCTAGAAGCTCTAGATTTTCTAGATGCTCTAGACTTCACTTATAGAGTTGTTCGGGGGAGGAGATGGTGGTGAGTTCGTGCAGGAGCTCGGCGTAGCGCAGGGCCACGTCGTGGGTGTGGCGTGCCCCCTTCTCAGCTGTAGCCCGTCGGGGGTTGCCGATTCCCGTGTCCTCCGAGACGAGGTTCCAGTGGCGGGGGAGCCAGGCTGTTTTGGCTCGTAGTTCAGGAAGGGCAAAGGGATGGCAGGTTCCGTCGCCTGCGAGATCCATGCGCACGAGTTCGGGGTGGTAGTGTAGCATGGCCGAGGTCTCCAGTTCGTCTGCGTGGTCACCAGGCTCGTCGAAGTAATCCTTGGCAGGCAGCACCGTGTACCAGTCGGAAATCAGGATGAACATATCCGGATAATCCACGAGGAGGTCGCGGACGAATCCTTTGAGGGTGTTGCCGCCATGACCGTTGACGATGAGCAGTCTGCGGAACCCCTGATGATGCAGGGATTCAACGATGTCGCCAAGGATGGCTTGCTGGGTGCGCTGGCGATAGTGGATGCAGAACGGCAGTTCGCGCTGCCCAGGGTTCTGTGCACCCATTGCTACTGGCGGCAGGACCATGGCACGAACGCCGTAGCGTTCCTGTGCCAGCTCTGCAGCTTCCACCGCTACGTCGTGGGAGAGAATGCAGTCTGTGAGGTAGGGCAGGTGACGGTTGTGCGGTTCGGTGGCTCCCCAAGGGAGGAGGGCAACGTCATATTGATTACCGATTACCTCTCCGAAGGTACAGGCGGAAAGGTCTACAGGAGGAAGTTGTGAGTTCTTTTGCATAGAGTTTATGGGTTTGGGGCTAATGGTTTTATGGGTTTAATGGGTCTAATGGGTTTAGATTATCCGAAGAGTGCACGGAAGGCATCTTCCACCTTCCGGCAGGGGATGATTTGTATGGTGAAGTTGTGTGGGTTCACGGCCTTGAGGTTCGCTGCGGGGATGAGGATTCGTGCGAAGCCCAGCCGCTGTGCTTCCGCTATGCGCTGATCTATGCGGCTGATGGGTCGCAGTTCGCCGGAAAGTCCAACCTCGGCACAGAGTGCTGTCTCGTGATCCAGCGGGGTGTCGGTATTGCTGCTGAGTATCGCCGCGATGACAGCGAGGTCCGTGGCGGTGTCTGTCACCCTCAGTCCTCCTGCGATGTTGAGGAAGACGTCCTTCTGTGCGAGCTTGAAGCCCACGCGCTTTTCGAGCACGGCAAGGAGCATGTTCAGTCGTCGGTAGTCGAAGCCTGTGGCAGAGCGCTGTGCCGTGCCGTAGGCTGCTGTGCTGACCAGTGCCTGCACCTCGATGAGGAAGGGTCGTACCCCCTCCACCGCCGCTGCGATGGCTATTCCGCTGAGGTCCTCCTGATGTTCGCTGAGCAGGAGTTCGCTGGGATTGGTCACGGGTCGCAGGCCTTCTTGCCGCATCTCGTAGATACCCAATTCGGAGGTGGAACCGAAGCGGTTCTTCTGCGAGCGGAGTATGCGGTAGAGGTAATGCTGGTCGCCCTCGAACTGCAGTACGGTGTCCACGATGTGTTCCAGCACCTTAGGCCCGGCCAGACTGCCCTCTTTGGTGATATGCCCGATGAGGATGATGCTGGGTCCTCCCCCCTTGGCATGACGCAGCAGTGCCGCCGCACACTCTCGGATTTGGCTTAGGCTGCCGGGTGAACTCTCCACCGTCTCTGTCGAGATGGTCTGAATGGAGTCGATGATGACGAGGTCGGGCTGTTCTGACTCGATGTGCTGGAAGATGCTTTCGAGCGAGGTGTCGCAGATGACCAATAGGTTAGCCCCCTGTAATCCCCCAGCGGGGGATGGCGTGTCTGGGTTGGACTGACTGCCCCTTGCAGTGGGGCTAGGGGGGGCTAATCTGTCGGCTCTCAGCTTCAGCTGTCGTGCACTCTCCTCTCCGCTGACATAGAGAACCTTCTTGTCCGTGAGTCGGAGAATGGTCTGCAGCACCAGCGTAGATTTTCCTATTCCCGGCTCGCCTCCCAGCAGCACAAGGCTTCCCGGCACCAGTCCTCCTCCGAGCACTCGATTGAGTTCCGGATCTATCAGGTCCATGCGCGGTTCGGCATCTGCACGGATTTCCGAGAGGGGAATGGGGCGGGAAGAGCCTCTTCCCGCCTCCCCTGTCGGAGGGAGGCCTCCTCCTCCTAGACGGGAGGGGTTGGGGGTGGGTCCAACCCTAATTTCCTTGAACGTATTCCACTGTCCGCAGCTGGGACACTTGCCCATCCACTTCGAGCTTTCCTGTCCGCAGTTGTCGCAGACGTACATCAGTTTATCTTTTGCCATAGAATATCATGGAATCACCAGTTAATGATGTTGAGGTACTTGTCGAGTATCATGCCGTCCTGCGGTGTGAGATTCACGGCGGTCTTCTGCTTGGCACGGAATCGGATGACGAGGAGGTCGGTGTTGCCTTCGAGATAGGGATGTTCGCCACAGTTGACGAAGGTGGGATAGAGCGCCTTCTGCCCGTTGGAATGCAGGCGGTCGTTGGTGAGGTTGCGCATCTCCTTCATTCCGGCAGCATCCACACCGACGTACTCCCAGCGGGTGGCATCGTAAGGCAGTGCGAAGCTGAGGGCGTTGACGCTCTGTAGCCCCTGCCCTCGAACGGTGAGTGTGATGATATCACCTGCGCTGGCTTGCTTCTTATCTGTAGTGACGGTGATGGTTCCTGCCACAGGCGGTACCCTGCGGCTGCTGACTCCGCTCTCGAGTTCTATGCCTACGGTGCTGATGTCGTAGGCGTCGATGAGTCCGTTCTGGTTGAGGTCGCCTCGGCTGATGTAGCCTTCGAAGTCGCCGTCTCCTTTTCTCAGGCCGGTATAGTTGAGGTAGGAGGTATAGTCGTTCTCGTCGATGCGGTTGTCGTGGTTGATATCACCGGGTATTATCATCTCGGCCTCCGGGTTGCGGAAGACGTAGATTTGCTGTCCGCTGCCGAAGCCCCCTCGTGACTCTTCGACATGGAATCGGAGGTAGCGGGCGGTGGGTTGCGAATTCGCAATGGAGGGGTCGGTGGTGAGGGAGAGGGCTTTCGGGGTGCCGTCGGGAGTCCACCTGAAGGGGATGGGCTCGGACCAGTTCTGGCGGTCGCGGCTGAAGGCTATGGTGCCGCTGGTGATGGTGCCGTTGCCGTGGTCGGGCCGAGGCACGTACTGGAGTTGGTCGAGTTGGGTGATGACGTGGAGGTCGATCGTGACGTCGAAGGGAGTGGCGTTGGGCTGGTCCCAGGCGGTGTGCCAAGTGGTGCCTTCGTCGAAGTCGAAGAGATGATGGATGGCTTGTCCGCCCTGACTGGGTACTGTGCATTCGGCGGTAATGCCATGAATGGCGAAGCGCAGCGGGTCGGGTGAGGTACGGAATTTCTCGCGTGCCCAGGGCCCCTTTCCATCTTTATTGACGGCACGCACACGCACCTCGTAGTTCGTCTCTGGCTGTAGGTCTTCGAGGGTGAAGGCGGTGGCGGTGATGGTGGAATAGGTCTGTCCGAGGTGCTCAATCTCGTAGTAGTCGGCATTGGACACTGCAGTCCACAGCAGGGGCAGTGTATATGCTGAAGGCGAGATGACTCCATCCTCGAAGTCGTCGGTCTGCAGTTCGGGTGCCATCAGCGTTCCGGATTGCTTGAGCTGGTGGTCGGCGGTATCGAAGCCGTAGCCGTCGATGGTCAGCTCGAGGGCGGTGGTGGTGATGTCGTAGGCCTTGGTGGTGGAGATGACGAAGACCCGTGGAACATCGGGCTGTGAAGTCTGAAGATCTGTTGAAGAAGGCCGCGTTTTCCAACCTATGACGGCGGGCACTTTCTTTCCGTTGGCTTTCAGCCTAACTTTCATCTTCTTGAGGTCGAAGTCGGCAGGAATGCGGAACTCGGTTTTCTGCATTCGGGTCATACCTTTGAAGGAGCCTTTGGTGGGCTCCACCGTGATGGTGACGCGGTTCTTGGCATCGAGGTCGCTGGTGATGCGCGTCGTGGCACTCTCACCACGGAGGTAGGCCTGTGTGCATCCGTCATCGTCGTAGGCGCAGAACTCCGAGTGCCCCATGGGATAAATGAGGAACGTGCGCGATTCGGTCTTCATCTGTTTGGGATTATTGTGAGGAGCCGTCATGGGTATGATAGCACCCCGCCGCACGAAGACTGGCAGTTTCCACAGCGGTGCCTGGAAGTGGTTGATGATGCGGTTGCCCTGGTAGCATTCGCCCGAAAACCAGTCCACCCACTGTCCTTCAGGAAGATAGATGTTGTTGCGGATGTCATTGCCCTGTTCGTCGGCTGCGGTGTTCTGATAGATGGGTGCCACCAGGATATCGGCACCATAGAGGAATTGATAGCGGAAGGGCGTGGACTCGTCGCGTTTCAGCATCATGGGGCGTATCATAGGCAGTCCGTCGATGGCTTCATGGGCGATGGTGTAGGTGTAGGGCATCAGTTCGGACTTCAGCTTCAGGTAGCTTCGATTGATGCTGGTGGCGGGTTCGCCAAGTGCCTGCGGATATTTGGGGTTGCTGCCCCAGCCGTCCATGTTCAGCTGCATGGGTGTGAATGTCTTCCACTGGAATTCGCGGATGTTGACGGGTAGGTTCCTGCCGCCGAAGATTCCGTCCATATCGGAACTGATGTTGGGCTGACCGCTGAGGCCGGAGCCTATGTAGGTGGGTAGGTGGAAACGGATGTATTCCCACTCCCCGCCCGTCTGGTCGCCAGTCCAGATTCCGGCATAGCGCTGTGTGCCCGCCCAGCCGTCGAGGGAGATGATGAACGGACGGGCGTCGTCGCCGTATTTCGGCATGATTTCGCCAATGTCTGCAACGCCGTTGAGTCCGAAACTATAACCTGCGCCCACCCATGCGACATCGGTCTTCAGCACGCGCACGCCTGCGTCGCGTACCTCTTTAATAATGTCGCGTTGCAGCAGCGCTTCTACCCCTTCCTTCGGATGTAGGTCGCTCTGAGTCCAGAGTCCGATTTCTACCCCTTTGTTGCGTGCGTATTCGCCGAATTGCTGTAGGTTCTCGATGTTGCCGTCGAGGGTTTCGGCCTGTCCGTAGCCGGCACCGTAGCCGTCGTTGGGGAGCACCCATCCGAGCGGCATGTCGGCTTTCTCGTATCGGTCGATGACGGCACGGGCGGAGAACTGGTAGTTGCCACCATTGTTCAACTTGCCGTTTAGGCTCTCGCGGATGCCGCCATCGACAGGCTTCTGGGATTCCTTATAATACTTCCCGTCCTCAAACAGCAAGGAGCCATTGGAGCCAGTCATACTCCCCTCCCCAACGGGGGAGGGGTCGGGGGAGAGGCTCCAGTAGTCTCTATTATACGCATTGAGGTGTCCTTCATAGAAACCGAACTTGGGCAGGAGAACCGGATGACCGGTCAGCTGGTAGAAATCGTTGAGGAGGGGCACACAGCCGTCGTCGACCATCAGGAAGAGGTCGAGGTAGGCTTCCTCGTGCTTGAGGGTGACGACTTGCGGATCGGTGGCTCCGAAGTCGTATTTGCCTGGTCGGAAGGTGTGCCATAGGATGCCGTAGCCTGCTGTGCTCCAGTAGAATGGGGTGGGGGAGGCTACGCCACCGTCGTTCCAGTTGTTGGTGTTCTCGATGGCGATGGTGGTGCCTTTGTGGGAGAAACGTCCGTTCTGAACGCCGCCGCCGTAGAAGTATTCGTCAGGCTGGGCGGAGAGGTGAAGGGTAGTGCTTTTTCCGTCGAAGCTAAGGCCTACGGAAGAGGTTGAGGTGACTTGCTTGCCGGTGCGACGGTCTGTGACGGTAGTGAGACCCATGGAACGGTTGATATTGATGGCCATCTGGGAAGTCTGGATGAGCAGGCTGGTCCCCTGTTCATCTACAGTCACCTCACCGGGGCTACGGCGTGGCTCGTTGACGAGAATCTGTGCAGGAGGCGTCGCCTCTGGGTCACGGACGCTACCGCCCTGGGGGTCCATAAACACGCGTACGATATTCGGACCGTAGAAGTCCAGGGTGAGTACTTGGTTTCCCGGCAAATTGACCTCGACGGTGGTGGGGTTTACGCGAGTGGCTTTCACCTGTGCGGAAACAGGGGAATTCGTCATTAAGGAGACGAAAAGAAGGAAGAATAAGACTCGTTTTATCATTTTTATGTTCGTTTTTTGTGCAAATGTAGCAAAAACTTTATACTTTAAACTTTAAACATTAAACTTTTTACTACCTTTGCCACGAAATTTGGTAAAAAAATGAATAAAAGGACTATTATCACCCTTGCAGGAGCCCTGATTGCCCTTCTCTTGGTGGGCATGGCTTATCTTATTTATTCGCTCAACAAGTCCAACGAGGAAAACAAGCAGATGCTGGAACTCGCCGAGATGGACAAGCGCGAGATGGAAAACGAATACGCAGACTTCGCCCGTCAGTACAACGAGATGAAGACTCAGGTCAACAACGACTCGCTGATGGCGCAGCTGGAACACGAGCAGCAGCGCACCCAGGAACTGCTGGAGGAACTGCGGCGCACCAAGAACAACGATGCTGCCGAGATTACCCGTCTGAAGAAGGAGCTGGCCACCATGCGTCAGGTCCTGAAGAGCTTCGTCGCAGAAATCGACTCCCTGAACCGCCTGAACACCCAGTTGATGGGCGAGAACGAGAACCTGCGCCAGCAGCAGGCACAACAGCAGCAGCAGATTTCCTCCCTCAGCGAGGAGAAGGAGTCGCTGTCCGACAAGGTGGCCATCGCCAGTCAGCTCGATGCCACAGGCCTCCGCATCAGCGCCCTGAACAAACGCGGCAAGGAAGCCAAGAAAACGAAGGACGTCAAGAAGTTCCAGATCAGCTTCAGCGTGGCTCGGAATGTCACTGCGGCTGCTGGCAACCGCACCATCTACGTCCGCATCCTCAAACCCACGGGCGAAGTCCTGAATGGTGGCGGCACCTTCCCCTTCGAGAACCGCAACCTGGAGTACAGCATCCGCAAGGATATCGAATATAATGGCGAAGAGACGCCCGTCACCGTCTACTGGGATGTCAATGAAATGCTCATTGCCGGGCAGTACCGTGTCATGATCTTTGCCGACGGGAAGAACATTGGCGGAGGAAGCATTAGTTTTGAGAAGTAGATAAAGGTTTAAAGTTTATGGTTTGAAGTCTAATGAGGAATGTATTTCAGCATTCATTAAGCTTTAAACGATAAACATTATTAACGATAAACATTAAACTATAAAATAGGAAAACATGGAAGCAGTTTTTTCTTACATCATCTCGCTGGGAGCATCGGTCATGATGCCCATCCTGTTCACCATTATCGGGCTGTGCATCGGTCTGAAGTTCGGCAAGGCGCTGCAGAGCGGCCTCTATGTGGGCGTCGGTTTCGTCGGTCTGGGAATCGTCACGGCGCTGCTGACCACGAACTTCAACGGTCCGCTGACGAACATCTCCGACATCTACCATCTTCAGCTGAATATCTTCGACATGGGCTGGCCTGCAGCAGCTGCCGTGGCCTACAACACCGCCGTCGGAGCCCTCATCATCCCCATCTGCCTTGGCGTTAACTTCCTGATGGTGCTGACGAAGACCACGCGCACCGTGAACATCGACCTCTGGAACTATTGGCACTTCGCCTTCATCGGCGCTGTCGTCTATTTCGTGCAGGGCCAGAGCCTCGGATGGGGCTACTTCGCCGCCATCACGTGCTATATGTTCACCCTCGTCATGGCCGACCTGACAGCCGAGAAGTTCCAGAAGCATTACGACCTGGAGGGTATCTCCATTCCGCAGCCTTTCTGCCAGAGCTTCGTGCCCTTTGCCATTGCCATCAACTGGCTGTTGGACAAGATTCCCGGCTTCTTCAAGCTCGACATCGACGCCGAAGGACTGAAGAAGAAGTTCGGCGTGCTGGGCGAACCCCTCATCCTCGGTGTCATTGTGGGAGCGCTCATCGGAGCCCTCAGCGTGAAGGAATGGAACAGCGATGCTGCCAAGACCATCCTCTCGCTGGGCGTCATCATGGGCGCCGTGATGGAACTCATCCCCCGCATCACCAAACTGTTTATCGACGGTCTGCTGCCCATCAGCCAGAAGACCAAGGAAGTGGTGGAGCAGAAGTTCAATGGCAAGAAGGTGCACATCGGCATGTCGCCTGCCCTCGTCATTGGTCATCCCACCACACTCGTTGTCTCGCTGCTGCTCATCCCCACGGTGCTGTTCCTGGCCGTCATCCTGCCTGGCAACCAGTTCCTGCCGCTCGCCTCGCTGGCCGGCATGTTCTACCTCTTCCCCATGGTGCTGCCCATCACGAAGAACAATGTCGTCAAGACCTTCATCATCGGTCTCGTGGCTCTCATCTTCGGTCTGTACTTCGTCACGGACATGAGCGCAGACTTCACGGCTGCTGCCAACTCCGTCTATGCTGCTACTCATGACGCCGCAGCCCGCGTTCCCGACGGCTTCCTGGCCGGAGCCCTCGACTTCTGCTCCTCGCTCATTGGTTGGGTCATCTTCCGCGCCTGCAAGAGCCTGGACTACGTCGGCATGGGGCTCCTCTCTGGCTTCACGGTCGTCATGATGTTCATCAACAGGAGGCGAATTATCGCAGACGAGAAAAGGAACGTGAAAGCAAACGAATAATGAATTAGAAACAAATTATCGTAATTGGCATATTATACTATAAAGGTATTGTGATTGAACTCATAGCTCTATACTTTAATTCATTTTTAATTATATGAAAAAGTTTATTTGTTCCCTTACCATTCTCTGCTGTGGAATTAGCGTTTCCGCCCAGCAGCATGTCAACTTCCAGACCGCCTGCCATCCTGAGGATGTCAAGCACTACGACACACCTACCCTTCGCCAGCGCTTCGTCATGGAGAAGGTGATGGTGGCCGACGAAATCAACCTCACCTACTCCCACTACGACCGCTTCATCTTCGGCGGCGCCATGCCTGTCACGAAAGACCTGAAGCTGGAGAACTTCCTCGAACTCGGTCTCGACGTGGACCCCGGCATCAAGGAGAAATACTTCCTCTACAACCGCGAACTCGGCGTGGTGAACTGTGGCGAGGGCGACGGTGTGGTCATCGTCGATGGCAAGGAATATGCCCTCTCCCCGAAGGAGGCACTGTACATCGGCCGCGGACATATCGGTAAGGACAAGGATGTCAACAAGGAAGTGCTCTTCCGTTCCAAGGACGCCTCAAAGCCCGCCAAGTTTTACCTAAACAGTGCCACCGCCCACCAGCACTACAAGACTCAGTGGATCACCCTCGACGGCCGCAAGGGCTCGCTGAAGGCTGCCGTCTGGGGACCCGTAGGCTCGCTGGAGGAGTGCAACAACCGCACCGTCTATAAGCTCATCGTCAACGACGTGCTCGAGGAAGGACCCTGCCAGCTCCAGCTCGGACTGACGCAGCTCAACCCGGGTGCCGCCTGGAACACCATGCCTCCCCACACCCACGGACGCCGCATCGAGGCCTACTACTACTTCAACCTGCCGCAGGACCAGACCATCGCCCACATCATGGGTCAGCCCGAAGAAAGCCGCGTCGTTTGGCTCCACAACGAGCAGGCCATCATGTCGCCCGAGTGGTCGATTCACGCCGCAGCCGGCACTTACTACTACACCTTCATCTGGGGCATGGCTGGCGAGAACCTCTACTACAACGACAAGGACAACATTCCCGTCATCGACATCCGATAAACCAACGCCTACTAACCTGCCTACCTGAAACTACGATGAAAAGATTTTTTAGCAGCCTATTACTTGTGATGGTCAGCGCCTGGGTCATTGCCCAGCGCGCTGACTATCGTATTATTCCGCTACCCAAGAGCGTGCAGACTGATACCACCCAGGTTTTCACCCTCCGTTCAGGAATGGGAATTGCCTACGATACCCAGAATCCGCAGGTCGCGCAGAACGCCACCTTCCTCCAGCAGTGGGTGATGGAGGCTACGGGCGTGGAGCTGGCACTGACGCCCAGCGACGCCAAGGCAGCCGTGCGCCTCATCCAGGGAACGCAGACCGACAAGAAATCTAAGAAGAACAAGAAAAAACAGCAGCCCCAGCAGCTGACACCCCAGCAGCAGGAATCCTACACCCTCACCGTGGGCAGCAGCGGCATCGAAATCCGCGGTCCCCAGCCTGAAGGCATCTTCCGTGGAGTGCAGACACTGCGCAAGAGCCTGCCCTACCGCGGCGTGCTGCTCGATTGTGGCCGTCATTTCTTCACCGTAGATTTCATCAAGCAGTTCCTCGACGTCATGGCGCTGCACGGCTGCAACCAGTTCCACTGGCATCTCACCGAGGACCAGGGCTGGCGCTTCGAGGTGAAGGCATTGCCCGACCTCGCCGTGAAAGGCAGCGTGCGAGAGAAGACCGTCATAGGTCCTGGCAACAACCGCATCTACGACAACGTTCCCTATGGCGGATATTACACACAGGACGAGTGCCGCGAGGTCGTGCGCTACGCCGCAGAACGCTACATCAACGTAGTACCCGAAATCGATATGCCCGGCCACATGCTGTCTGCGCTCCACGTCTTCCCCAACTTGGGATGCCTGGGAGGCCCCTACCCCGTTGCTCCCTACTGGGGTGTGATGCGCGACGTCCTCTGCGGCGGTAACCCCGAGACTCTGGACTTCCTGAAAACCGTCTTTGGCGAGCTCTGCGACGTCTTCCCCTCTCCATTCATCCACATCGGTGGTGACGAATGCCCCAAGGAACGCTGGCAGAAGTGCCCGAAGTGCCAGGCTAAGATCAAGGAACTAGGACTCACCAGCGACCCGAAGGACGACGGTGCCGGAGGCAGAGGCAGTCAGGATGGCAAGAGTGCCGAGAACAAGCTACAGACCTTCCTCAACCACGAAATCGAGCAGTTCCTAGCCTCGCGCGGACGCAGCCTCATCGGTTGGGACGAGATCCTGTCAGGCGGACTGACGGAGAAATCCATCGTCATGTCCTGGCGCGGCACCAAGGGCGGCATCGAGGCTGCCAAACAGCACCATCGCGTCATCATGAGCCCCAATGTCTACTCATACATCGACCATCCCCAGCTCAAGGACTACAGCAAGCAGCCCCAAACCACCGACAGCTACCAGGTATCATGCAGCAAGATATACTCCTTCGAGCCCCTTATCCCCGACCAGCTGACAGAGGAGGAACAGACCTGCATCCTGGGCGTGCAGGCAAACCTCTGGACAGAACACGTGGCCTTCCCCGAACACGCCTTCTTCCAGCTGCTGCCACGTCTGGGCGCCATGTGCGAGGTGCAGTGGTGCAACCCCGACCAGAAGGACTTCGAGAACTTCAAGGCACGTCTGCCCCAGCTGCAGAAACTCTACGACAAGCTGGGAGTAACCTACTGTCATTCGGTTGAATAATGGAAAAAACAGCCTCTCCTTCGCTGACCTGCAGGGTGCGCAAAACGGTAATAGCCCTTATCCTCCTTTTTTCCCTAGGCCCGTATGTGCAGGCCCAGATTACCTCTGTTGCACTGCCCGCTATGGGCACAGCAGCGAACTATCCTGCCTATCGCGCACCCCTCCGGGGCGGACGACTTCTGAAACTCCCTGTCGGCCACGTGCAGCCCCGTGGCTGGCTGCGCCAGTATCTGCTGCGTCAGCGCGACGGCCTGAATGGCCAGCTCGGCACCATCAGCGCCTGGCTCGACAAGCGCGACAACCAATGGCTCAGCGATGCCGGCGACCACGGCTGGGAAGAAGTCCCCTACTGGTTGCGAGGGTATGCCAGCCTCGCCTACATCCTCGATGACGAGGCTCTGAAGGCTGAGGCACAGACCTGGTTCGAGGCGGTCTTCGCGAACATCAAGGAAGACGGCTTCCTGGGACCGCGAAATACTTCCGACGGCCGACCCGAGCTCTGGGCTCAGATGATCATGCTATGGGCCTTGCAGACCTACTATGAACACAGCGCCGACCAGCGCGTGCTCACCGCCATGACTAACTACTTCAAGTGGGAGATGGCCCTGCCCGACGAACAGTTCCTCAAGAGCTATTGGGAGAACAAGCGGGGAGGGGACAACGAGTGGAGCGTCATCTGGCTCTACAACCGAACGGGCGATGCAGCGCTGCTCCCGCTCATCCGCAAACTCCATCAGAACACCGCCGACTGGACCATGACCGACGACCTGCCCAACTGGCACGGGGTCAATGTGGCTCAGGGATTCCGGGAACCCGCCACGTACTATGTCCTGACGGGCGACGAGAACATGCTCCGAGCCGCCTACGCAAACCAATATGAGATACGCCGGCGCTACGGTCAGGTGCCCGGAGGTATGTATGGCGCAGACGAGAATGCACGTACTGGACGCGGCGACCCGCGGCAGGGAGCTGAGACCTGTGCACTGGTAGAGCAGATGGCCAGCGACGAAATCATGATGGGCATCACCGGCGACCCCGCATGGGCAGACCATTGCGAGGACGTCGCACTGAACTCGTTCACGGCAGCCCTCATGCCCGACATGCGCTCCCTGCGCTATATCACCTCGCCGAACATGGCTGTCAGCGATGGCCGGAACCACGCACCCAGCATCGACAACAGCCTCTACGGAATGCTCTCCATGAGTCCCTTCAGCAGTCGCTGCTGCCAGCACAACCACGGCATGGGGTGGCCCTATTATGCAGAGCACCTCGTGATGGCGACCACCGACGGAGGCCTTGCCACCATGCTCTATGCCGAGTCTGAGACCCGTGCGCTGGTTGCCAACGGACGGCGCATACGCCTGGAGCAGCAGGCCCATTATCCCTTTGACGAACGCGTGCAGCTGACGGTCCACCTGGAGGACGTCCTCGCCTCAGAAGGTCGTCTGCGTGCCGAGGTCACCTTCCCCCTCTACCTTCGTATCCCCTCATGGGCGGAGGGAGCCAGCGTGAGTATCAATGGCAGGAAATCCGTGCGGGTGGAAGCCGGGAAGTATGCACTCGTTCAGAGGACCTGGAAGGAAGGAGACCGCCTCGTGCTCACCCTGCCCATGCGCATGACCACCCGCATCTGGCCCACCAACCAGTCCAGCGTCAGCGTGGACTACGGTCCCCTGACCCTTTCGTTGCGGATAGGTGAACGCTACCACAAGCGCGACAGCCGCGACCGCGAGATTGTCCAAGATGATTCGCACTGGCAGGAGACTGCCGATGCCTCGCTCTGGCCGGCGTGGGAGATTTTTGCAGACACACCCTGGAACTATGCCCTCGTCGTCGATGAGCACAACCGACCCCTCAATTTCAAGGTCAGTCGGCGCCCCTGGCCTGCCGATGATTTCCCCTTCACGCTCGATGCCGTCCCCCTCACCTTCACAGCCCTCGGCCGACAAGTACCCTCCTGGGGCTATGATGCCACTGGGATGACTGCCCTGCTCCCCACGCCCTTCGACGCCCGTGCCTCCCAGACCACCCCGCTGACCCTGGTTCCGATGGGTGCAGCCCGCCTCCGCATCTCTGCCTTCCCCCGTGCAGTATGCAACCAGTAAGGCAGCGCCCTAAAGGGCAGCTCGTCATGGTATGGCTGCGCTGCAGAGCAGTCAACCATATCCGTACGGGTAGGCGAATGTTAAAAAACAAGGTCTAAAAGGAGTCAACCTCCTACAGGAAAAGACAAAGACACCTCGTAACCTCATAACCTCATAACATCATAACATTTACGTTTTTTATTGGAACAGAAGATGTAATCTTGATTTTATATATTATATATTATATATTAATATATAATATATAATATATAAAATTTAGCTACAATTTTCAACCGACCCTCCCGACGCTGGGAAGTTGAAAAATAGCAAATGTTATGAGGTTATGATGTTACGAAGTTATGAGGTTATGATGTTATGAGGTTATGAGCACACTCTCCCGCATCTATCTCCTCTGGTCCTCACATATATCTCCTCCCGCGCGTGCAGCCGCCTGTCCTCCTCCACAATTTTTACCCCGAGAATTATTGGTGAGTCAGAAAGCATGTGTGTCTTTGCTGCGGAACTTAGATAGAGAAAAGAACATTTGCGGTATGAAATACGACGTTTTCATCAGTTATCGGCGCGAGGTCTGCGACAAGTACGCCCGAACTATCTAGCAGGTGCTGGAGCATGGGCAAAAAAAAGGAAGAGAAGCTGTTGACTTCTCTTCCTCTTCTTTGGTTGCGGAGGTTGGACTCGAACCGACGACCTCCAGGTTATGAGCCTGGCGAGCTACCAACTGCTCCACTCCGCGATGTATGTTTCTCGTTTGCGGGTGCAAAGGTACGGCAAAAAAGTGAAACGGCCAAACTTTTTGAGTAAAAAGTAGAGAAAAAGCAGTTTTTTTGCACACTTGCGCAAAAAGTGTGTCCTATTTTCTTGGTTAAATCAGCGAAAACCGCTACTTTTGTGGCGCAAAGCAGAAAAGAAATCAATATGCCTCAACAAAAGACCAGACAATTGCTGATAGATGTCGCCCGACAGCTGTTCGCGCGACAGGGTTTCGAGAATACGACGATGAACGACATTGCCGAGGCTTCGGGCAAGGGGCGCCGCACGCTCTACACTTACTTCCGGAGTAAGGACGAGGTGTACTCGGCCGTCATCAACGGCGAACTGACGCGCATCTCATCGACGTTTCTGGCGGTTGCCAGGAAGCAGCTGCCGCCGTTGGAGAAGCTGGTGGAACTGGTCTTTGCGCACCTGAGTCTGATGAAGGAGGCTGTGGAGCGCAATGGCAACCTCCGGGCAGAATTCTTCCGGAATATCTGGCAGGTGGAACGCGTGCGCAAGAAATATGATAAGAAGGAGCGCGACATCTTTGCCAAGACTCTGGAAGAGGGGCAGCGCGCCGGGGTGTTCGACATCGACAACCTGGAGCTCTACACGGACATTATTCAAGCTTGTGCGCGAGGGTTGGAGGTGCCGTATATTTACGGACGGCTAGGGATAGGCATGAATATCGAAGTGACACGTCCCATCGTCACGAAGATTCTGCGAAAGGCACTCGGCCGCGAGCGGAACCTGGTGCTCTGAGATTCGAAAAAATACAGATACAAATAAATATAGGATTATGAAACTGTTAGAAGGAAAGACTGCGCTGATTACGGGCGCAGCACGGGGTATTGGCAAGGCCATTGCCCTGCGTTTTGCTGCCGAGGGTGCGAACATCGCTTTCACGGATCTTGCCGTGAACGAAGAGACCCAGGCAGAGATTGCCGCACTGGGTGTCCAGTGCAAGAGCTATGCATCCAACGCAGCTGACTTCGCCGAGACGGAAGCCTTGGTGAAGCAGGTGAAGGAGGATTTCGGAAGCATAGATGTGCTGGTGAACAACGCCGGTATCACCAAGGACGGCCTGATGCTGCGCATGACCGAGCAGCAGTGGGACGCCGTGATAGGGGTGAACCTGAAGTCCGCCTTCAATTTCATCCACGCCGTGGTGCCTGTGATGATGCGCCAGCGCGGCGGTTCGATTATCAATATGGCCAGTGTCGTGGGTGTTCACGGCAATGCGGGTCAGGCGAATTATGCAGCCTCGAAGGCAGGTATGATAGCCCTTGCCAAGAGCATCGCCCAGGAGATGGGTCCGAAGGGAATCCGCGCGAATGCCATCGCTCCGGGTTTCATCGAGACAGCCATGACGGCAGCGCTGCCGGATGCCGTGCGTGAGGACTGGATGAAGAAGATTCCCCTGCGCCGCGGCGGCAAGCCCGAGGATGTGGCAGACGTGGCGCTCTTCCTCGCCTCGGATCTGAGTTCCTATGTCAGCGGTCAGGTGATCCAGATCGACGGCGGAATGAACATGTAAGGATTGTACATTGAAAGTTCTCTACGAAGATAATCATGTGATCATCGTCTCGAAGAGTGCGGGCGAAATCGTGCAGGGCGACAAGACCGGCGATACTCCCCTCTCCGAGACGGTGAAGTTGTATATCAAGGAGAAGTATGCCAAGCCGGGTGCCGTCTTCCTGGGGGTGGTGCATCGGCTGGACCGTCCCGTCAGTGGAGTCGTGGTATTTGCCCGCACCAGCAAGGCGCTGGCCCGTCTGAACGAGATGTTCCGCACGGGTGCCGTCCAGAAGACGTATTGGGCACTGGTGCAGAATGCTCCGCGCGAGAGCGAGGCCACGCTGACTCATTATCTCGTGCGCAACGAGCAGAAGAACAAGAGCTTTGCCTATGACCACGAACGGCCGGGGGCAAAGAAGGCTATGCTGGACTATCGCGTGATCGGGCATACTGACCGCTACCACCTGCTGGAGGTGCATCTCCACACGGGGCGTCACCATCAGATCCGCTGTCAGTTGGCAGCGATGGGTTGTCCCATTCGTGGGGATTTGAAGTATGGTGCTCCTCGGAGCAATGTGGACGGGAGCATCAGCCTGCATGCACGCAGCATCCGGTTCGTGCATCCGGTGTCGCATCAGGAGATCTATGTCGAAGCACCGCCGCCCGAAGAGGGGCCATGGATGGTGGTGGTGGAGAAGTGAGGGGCCTTCGGAAGAAATTCAGGCGGGGATGCTGATTTCACGAAGTTTATCCAAGGTCTGCATGACTGCGAGGGAGTGGTCAAGCAGGGTGCTCATAGTGCCGTAATCCTGGCGATGGAAGAGCTCGGCAAAGGTGGCGAACTCGGGTGCGAGGCGATGGCTGACAGGCGGCAGTGGAATCTGGTGGGGCTGTTGTCCGTGGAGACAGAGGGTGATGGAGGAGAGGGTGCTGACGGGGCCGTCGATACGGAGCCAGCCGCACTCTCCCTGCAGCAGGCCGAAACTGGGTGCGTCTGTGGCTTTGGAAGCCGTGAGCAGGGCGATAGGTGATGGAGCTGACGAGGTTTCGTCCCCGGAATATCCGAGCACTGCCGTGCCTGTGAGGTCTATGCCGTTGAAACCGCGGCTGCAGAGGTAGGTGACCTGCCGGGGACAGCCCAGGAGGGAGATGACGAAGTGGAGATTGTAGATATTCAGGTCCATCAGGGCTCCTCCGCCTGCCGAGGGGTCGAAAGCGGGAAGGACTTCACCACGGAGGTAGGCATCGTAGCGACTGGAGCGCTGGCTGTAGTTGCATTCGATATGGCGCAGGGCACCCAGCTGAGGCACGAGTTCTCCGCGCAGTACCCGGAAGGCGGGGAGGTGAAGGAGGGTGACGGCCTCGAAGAGCATCAGGTGGCGGGCTCGGGCTTCTTCGGCCAGAACTCGGAACTCGTCGGCGCAGAGGCAGGCTGGTTTCTCGAGGATGACGTGCTTGCCGGCTTTCAGGGCTCGCAAGGCGAAGTCGAAGTGGACGCTGTTGATGAGTGCGATGTACACAGCCTCGACGATGTCGTCCGCCAGCACAGCTTCATAATCCGTGCAGATGAGAGGTATTCCGAAGGTCTCGGCCATTGCCTCAGCCCTCGTCAGGGAGTGCTGACGGGCGAGGATACTACGGATGAAGATGCCGTCAGTGGCAGCAATGACAGGCAGTGCCTCCTGGACAATCTTGCCCGTTCCGATGATGCTGATGTTCATGGGGCTGGTGTTTGTGGGTGCAGGTATCGGCGAGCGGACATCCCTCGCAGCGGACATCCTCGTCCGCGGGCGTGTTCAGACGAAGCCAGATGCGGCGGACGGTGTAGCCGACGCAGCAGGCAAGGATGATGATGACTAGCAGGGTCTGCACGGATGGATGATGAATGGTTAACAGATGGAGTAATTAACAGAAAAGCTGGCCGCCTTGTACTACTGCCGCGGAGACGATCCAGGCGACGAGGGTGGTGTAGGCCGCAGCAAAGAGTGCCCAGCGCCAGCTGCCAGTCTCGTTCTTGATGGCAACGATAGTAGCCAGACAGGGGAAGTAGAGCAGGATGAACAAGAGGTAGGCATAGGCTGTGAGGGGCGTGAGTCCGTCGGCAGACATCTGCTGGCGCAGACGGATGTATTTGCCAGTGTCCTCGCTGAAGGAGTCGTCGTCGCCGAAGCTGTCGTCCCCCGAGTAGAGAACACCCATCGTGGAAGCCACAATCTCTTTGGCACCCACGCCTGCGATGAGGCTGACGTCGAGTTTCCAGTTGAAACCTTGCGGGGCGAAGGCCGGCTCGATGGCCTGTCCCATGCGGCCGATGTAGCTCTGTTCCATGTTTTCAGCAGTGCCGATGTTAGCAGACGCAGACGGTCCGAAGTAGCTCAGGGCCCATACGATGATACTGGCCACAAGGATGATGCCTCCCATCTTCTTCAGGTACTCCTTGCCTTTCTCCCACGTGTGGCGGGCTATGGCCTTTGCGGTGGGCCAGCGATAAGGTGGGAGTTCCATGACAAAGGGCGTGTCCTCGCCGGGGATGACAAAACGGGAGAACAGCCGGGAGATAATGACGGAAACTGCTATGCCCACAGCATAGAGAGATATCATCACCCATGAGCGCCACTGTGCCGCAAAGAAGGTGCCGACAATCATTATATATATAGGTAGGCGCGCGGAGCACGACATGAACGGAAGAATCATCATCGTAATCAGGCGCGAGCGCCGGCTCTCGATGGTGCGTGTGGCCATCACAGCAGGGACATTGCATCCAAATCCCATTACCAGGGGGATGAATGACTTGCCATGCAGCCCCATGCGATGCATCAGTTTGTCCATGATGAAGGCTGCACGGCTCATGTAGCCCGAGTCTTCCATCATCGAGATGAAGAAGTAAAGGATGAGGATCTGGGGTAGGAAGACGATGACGCTTCCCACGCCTCCAATGACTCCATCGATGAGCATGGAGCGCAAGGGACCTTCGGCCATGGACGTTCCAATCCATTCTCCCAGCCATGCGACGCCGGCTTCTATCCAGTCCATGGGGTATTGTCCGAGGGTGAACGTCGTCTGGAACATGATGAACAGGATGAGGAAGAAGATGGGGAATCCCAGGTATTTGTTCGAGAGGACGTTGTCGATGAAGTGAGTCCATCGGTAGGTGTCTTCTTTGGTTCCGGTCTGGAATTCCGCTTCGGCCAGTGCACCATAGATGAATCCGTACTTGGCATCCATGATGGCGGTCTCGGCATCGTCCCCGGTCTCTTCGAGCACACGTGCGGCAGCCCTGTCGCGCGCTTCCAATAATTTGTCGCGGTCCTCTGTATTGTGCTCTTCCAACAGGTGCCTGCAGATGTATTCTGTGGCGTGGCGGTCGTTCTCCAGTAGCTTCAGGCTGAGGTAACGTGTGGAATAGCGCTGGCTGATGTGCTCGTCGGCCTTGAGGTATTGCTGGATGTGTGCTATGCCATCCTCTATCTCATGTCCATAGTTGATATGCAGGTGGCGTGCCACCTTGTTCTGGCCTTCGTAGACGGAAATGACAGTCCTGAAGAGTTCATCGACGCCGCGACCGCTCTTGAAGGATGTCGGCACCATGGGCACACCCATCAGGGTCTGCAGCACGTCGATGTTCACCGTGTCGCCTCGCTTTTCGAACTCATCGAACATATTCAGGGCGCATACCATACGCACATTCATATCCACGAGCTGTGTTGTCAGATAGAGGTTCCGCTCGAAATTGGAGGAGTCGATAACGTTGATGACGACGTCCGGCATGTTCTCCGTCAGATGTTCCCGCACGTACAGTTCCTCCGGCGAGTAGCACGACAGGGAATAGGTTCCCGGGAGGTCTGTGAGGTTGAAGGTGTATTCTCCGAAAGTGGCCTTGGCCTCGGTGGCATCTACGGTGACGCCCGAGTAATTCCCCACGTGTGCGTGGGCTCCGCTGGCAAAGTTGAACAGCGAGGTCTTTCCGCAGTTCGGATTACCCACGAGGGCCACGTTGATGGTGTGGTGGTGGCGTCGGGCTGCGGCTCGCAGCTGTTCCTCGCCGATGTGTTCCAAGGTCAGCGGCTCGTGGCTTTCGTCTGCCGTTTCCTTTCCGGCCTCGGTCTGTCCCACGACTTCAATCATGGCTGCCTCGTCGTGCCGCAGACTCACTTCGTAGCCCATGATGCGGTACTTCACAGGGTCTTGCAGGGGTGCATTCAGCAGCACCTCCACATCCTGACCGGCAATGAAGCCCATTTCGATGATGCGTTTGCGGAATCCGCCATGGCCGCTCACCTTCACAATGATTCCATGTTCACCTGTATTTAAATCTGATAGTTTCATGCTTTTGCGTATTTTTGCTTGCAAAAATAGTGCAAAGTGATTATTTGTGCAATGCTTTCATGGAATGTTCGCCACAAAATACCTACTTAAAGGGCCAAAATCATCAAATATAGTGATGGCTTATGCCTCTATTGCCGAAAGAATGAAGCGCGTGGTGGCCTGGATTTCACCTTCGACGGCATCGGCGGTCGTGACCGAAACCTGCCGCTGGCCGTTGACGAAATGGCCGGTGAGGGGATTGCGGATGTGACGGCGGTCGGCAGTGGCGTTGCCGGAGGTGGTGAGGCAGTGGCCGGGAGGGATGTCGGAGGGATTCTGGCCAAGGCTGAGGATGCTGCTGTTGCCGAGGTTGATGAGGGCGTCGGTGACGCCGAATTCGGGCAGGAGAAGGCGCAGGCGTTCGAGGGCGTAGCCCTTGAGGATGCCGGAGAGGTCGAGGATGATGGAAGCATTGTGGAGGCGGAGGTAGCCGCTTCCGCTGTCGTTGTCGGGAATGAGCTCCACGGAGTTGATGAGACCGGGGACGAAGTCGGGGGAGTTGACGGTGATGTCGAAGAGACCACCGGTTTCGCGGTGGGCTTGAAGGCAACGGGAGAGGAGGTTGAAGAGGGCAGGGGAGAGGAGGGGAGAGGGGGAGTGCTCGGCGAAGGGGGGGGCGGCGGACGAACCGCCGAAAACAGGACTCAGAGAGGGAGCGGGGATGGAGGAGCGGACGGCGCGGGAGAGCTCGCTGCCGGGGTCGAAGCGGTTGCCCAGGTGTTCCACGGCGAGAAGTTCTGAGCGCACGGCAGTTTCCGCAGTCTCGAACTCCGACTCGGAAAGGGAGCCGAGGAGCAGGAGGTCTATGCGGGTATGCAGGGCGGAGAACCAGGCGTAGTAGCGGTTCTGCGAGGGGGCTGATCGAAAGAGGTGGGGCAAGATTTAAATGTAGGAGTCGGGAATAATGATTGGTGGGATGTAGTGAAAAATAATGTACCTCGCAGTCTTGCCGCGAGGTACGATGATTGGGAGTTAGCGCTGACGCCGACGCTGGCCGTTGCCGCGTCCATTCCATTGTCCGCGATTGGGCATCTGGTCGGGCAACTCACGGATCTTGATGTTCTTGAAGTGAACTTCGTCGCCGTGGTCTTGCAGGAGGATGTGGCCTTCGGCAGCGTTGCCGAAGTTGGGCCAGTCTTTGTACTTGCTGTAGGCCACGAGGGCGTTCCACTCCTGATCGTCACGGTTGTACTCCAGAATCTTCACCCCGTTGAGCCAATGCTCCACATGGCGTCCCATGACGATGACGAGGGCGTTGTTGTAGACGCTCATGTGGAAGGGCTTCTGCTCGGGTGCAGGGATGAGGTCGTAGAGCGAGGCAAGCTTGCGGTTGCCCTTGACACCCAGCTTGGCGTCGGGGTGGCGTTCGTCGTCCAGAATCTGGAACTCGCAGCCGATGGCCGAGCCTTCGCCTTTGTTCAGACCTGGATCCACGAAGTATTTGATACCGCTGTTGGCACCGGGGGTAATCTGGAAGTCCACACTGAGCATGAAGTTCTTGTACTTGCGCGTGGTGACGATGTCGCCTCCGTTGGTGCTCTCGCCACCGCCGGCTTTCTGCACTGTCAGCACTCCGTTCTTGATGTTCCATCCGTTTTCGGGGAAGTGGTCGAGGCGTGCTCCGCGCCATCCTTCGGTGGTCTTGCCGTCCCAGAGGAGGCGCCATCCGTCGGCTTCCTCGCGGGGCGAGAGGGTGTTGTCCATGCCGTTGACTTGCGGCGTGCGACCGTCGGCGGGAGTGCAGAAGCGTGATACTTCCTTGGTACAGATGCGGATGTCGCGCCAGGCAATGGTCTTTCCCTCCTTGGAGGCATCTTTGCCAATGCTGTGGACTTGCAGAGCGATGAAGCCTGTGGAATCTGCGGCATCATAGAGGTCTGCGCAGGCAATGCCGTTGACAAAGGTGCGGATGCTCTTTCCTACGGCTTCCACGCGCGCGCGGTTCCATTGATTATTCTTGAAGGCTGTCTGGGCAGCGCTGTTGCGAATCATCGGGTAGAGCCATCCACGGCGGGCCTCGTCGTAGATACCGCCAGTCCAAGCGCGTGGGGCGGGGTCGATTTCGAACTGATAGCCGTGGACGCGACCATTCTGGTAGGTGGGTAGGCTATGGCTGCGCAGCTGTACACCGGAGTTCAGGGCATCGTCCACCAAGAATTCGAATTCCAGGATGAAGTCTCCGAAGTCATGATTGGTGCAGAGGAAGGAGTTATCGGTATTGGTCTTGGAGTAGCCGACGATGGCTCCGTCCTTGACTTTGTAGGTGGCTTTGCCGCCGCGTTGTGTCCAGCCCTTGAGGTTCTTGCCGTTGAAAAGCGGGATCCATTCCTGAGCTTTGAGAGGAAGGGTGAGGGTCTGCAACATCGTTGAAGCACAGAGAGCAAGGAGATATTTTTTCATATAGAAGTCAATTATTTAGGTAATTCATACTACAATTTATAGAACTCTTCCCAACCCTTGCGTGGTGGCAGACCACCAGCCAGGAGGGCGTTGGCAAAGGCGTTGTTGGTGAACTGCTTGGTGCGCGGGTCGAAGAACAACTGGGTGTTCAGGCGCTGAGCGATGACGCCGAGGCAGAAGACCTGCGAGAGTACGCCGTTGATTTCGAAGGGTGAGCGTGTCTTCTCGCGTCCCATGCAGGCGAGGAGGAAGTTCTGCTGGTGGTTGCTGGGACTCTTGGGTACCTCAGGCAGACGGCTCTGCATCTCGCGAGCCTTCTCTTCGGGGATGATGCTGAGCGTGCTGCCGTGGCTGCCGCCCTTGAAGATGAGGTCGCGGGAGTAGATGATCTTGCCGGGGTTGAGTTGTGCTCGTGGTGTGTCGCCCTGGTTGGTGCTGGGGATGTTGGCGTTGTACTCCGAGCCGCCATAACCTTCGGGCAGGGGTGGCAGGTTGTCCAGGCCATCGTACCACGTGATATCCACGGGCGGCATGTTGCCCCGTGCACCAAAGCGGAAGAGGATGGTGGAGCTGTAGGGGAAGAAGAAATCATTGTGTGCCTTCTGGTTGAGCAGCGTCACCTCGTAGGGCAGACCTAGATTCAGGAACTCATGAACGGTGTCGAGGATGTGTGCTCCCCAGTCACCGAGGGCTCCCATTCCGAAGTCATACCATGAACGCCATTCGCCCTGATGGTATTTTCCGGAGTAGTCATGCCACTGGGCAGCACCGAGCCAGGTGTCCCAGTCCATGTCCTGCGGCAAGGTCTCTGCTTCGGGCAGGTGTTTGATATTCGGGTCGAAACGATGCCAGCGACGGCTGTTGTTCATGTGAGCCGTGACGGCGGTGACATCCTTGATGATGCCTGCCTCCTGCCACGCCTTGAACTGGAAGTAGTTGCCTTCGGAGTGGCCTTGGTTGCCTACTTGGGTGGCCAGTTCGGGATGACGGCGTGCCATCTGCATGAGGAGTTCTGCTTCGAGAAAGGTACGCGTCATGGGCTTCTCCAGGTAGATGTGCTTGCCGTGGGCGAGTGCCATCATGGCGATGGGGAAGTGGATGTGGTCGGGCACGGCAGCCACTACGGCTTCGAAGCTGCCGGAAGCTTTCTCGAACAGCTCGCGGAAGTCGCGGAACCGCTTGACGTTGGGGTATTTCTGCAGCACTTTCTGGCACTGCTTTCCGTCGAGGTCCACATCACAGAGGGCGGTGACTTCGACCATCCCCGTACGGAGGAAGTCGTCGAAGTCCTGTTCGCCGCGATTGCCGATACCGATGAAGGCGACCTTCACCTTTTCTTTCTTTGCATCTGCGGCCTCGCGGGAAGTCATGAGGTTGGGAGTGGCTGCGGAGGCCAGCGAGGGCACACCGCCGAGGGCGATACCAGCAACGCCGGCGCCCATGGTCTTGAGGAAGTTTCTGCGGGTTGTCATAGATATATTTGAAGATTATACGATTTTACTAATTTACAAATATACGATTCTCGGATTCATGCGTGGTGGTGTTGTCGGTGGGAACGATAGCCGCGTTCGTGGCGATGGAGAATGAAGGGGAGGTGGTGCTCGTCTTTGGGCTTGCGGCCGATGAGGCAGAGAAAACCATAAACGAGTAGGCGAAGTACAATCCATACCGCATAGAGCACAAAGGTTGCCTCTAGCACATAGAGGATGGATGTCCAGAGTTCACTGAAGGGTGCATCGTAGGTTACGATGGCGTAGACATTCAGTAGTACGGCTATCACGAAGCAGGCGAGCAGCGACAGCGACTCGGTTCGGATGCGACGGGTGGGGATATAGAAGTATGGCATGGTGTTTTGAATGAAGGCTAAGCGTTTATATCTTCTGTTTTGTATTTCACATCTTTAAACTCTTTGTCCCATAGGGCTCGTAGTCAATCTTCATCTCGTCGGGGAAGGACAGGGGCTTGCCTTGTACGATGGCCTCGTGTCCGATGAGGCAGAGCTGAGTGGCATAGTATCCTTCTTCGGCTATGCGCGGTGGCTGCTGTCCAGTGCACACGGCTTCCACGAAGGCTTCGGTCAGGAGCGAAGTGCCGTCGGCTTCGGGCGACTGTCCCAATATCCATTCGCCAGGGTTGTTGCGGGCTACTTCGGGATCCCAGCTGCTGCCAGCGAATTGATTGGCACCCCAGATTTTGTCCTCCCAGTCCATGAGCATCTGCACGAAGGCTGGAGCGGGTGCCGGACCATAGTCCTCGAAATAGAACTTGCCACGCTCGGGTTCCACGGTGCCTTTGTTGCCCAGGATCTGCTCCTCCAGGCCGTAGAACTTGTTGCTGATGACGCTGGCGTAGGTCATCTGCTTGCCGTCGTCGAATTCGTAGATGCAGTGGACATTGTCGTAGACCTCCCGGCCATCTTTCCAGAAGGTGATGGCACCGGAGCCCATGACGCGCGTAGGCAGTTTTCCCAGCGCCCATGTTCCGACTTGCAGTTGGTGGCATGCCAGCTCGGTCATCAGTCCCTTGGACGATGCGCTGTAAAGCCGCCAGTTGATCAGGCGTTCCAACTCGGGCGAGGGAACCTCGCGTCGCCAGTCGCCGTTGCGGTTCCAGTAGGCATGAATGGCAGCAACCTCTCCGAAAAGGCCTTGATGGACCATCTCCATGACTTGTATGTAGCGTGGGTCAAAAAGGCGCTGTTGGCCTGTGAAGAAAATCTTGCCCGTCTCCAGATGACGGCGATACAGGGCAAGAGTCTGCTCCATCGTGTAGGCTATGGCCTTCTCGCAGTAGACATGCTTGCCGGCTTCGAAGGCGTCCATGGCTATCTGGTAGTGGGTGTTCAGCGGGGTGGCAATGACCACTCCATCGATACTCTTGTCCTCTAAGAGTTGTCGGTAGTCGGTATACGTCTTGGCAGTGGGCACGACCTTCAGCGCCTCGTCCAGCGAGGGCTGATAAATGTCTGCAAACGCTACGATTTCACATTTGGGATTCTCGGCGAGGAAACTGAGGAGGAAACGACCGCGCGAACCGGGGCCGATCATACCGAGTCTGCAACGTTCCTTAGCGCTGTCCTCCACTGTGGCAAAGGTTCGGAGCCAGGGGCTGGTAGCTGCGAGCGACGTGGCGCCCACGAGCCCGAGGTTCTTCAGAAAAAGTCTTCTATTCATAGGTGTTCGTGAGATTTACGGCACGAAATTACAAAAAAAAGTAGATGCTACCGAATAAAACGTCGCCAAAATCTGCAAATAGCTTGGCTTTCGTACAAAAATGTCTTGTCACGACACAAAAGTATCCCTTTTTGGTCAGGAAATGTTGCTCCAATCGATGCTGTTTTTGTTCAGTTCGCGTAAGTGAGTCCACATCTGTGCGTTCTCGCGCAGGTTCTGCCCGGGATCTTCGTCCAGAATCTGATTGGCGGTGTCGCGTGCCAGCTGCACAAGCTGTCCGTCACGAGCCAGATTGGCAATGTGCAGGTCAAAGGCCACTCCGCTCTGCTGTGTGCCTTCGAGGTCGCCAGGTCCTCGGAACTTCAGGTCGGCTTCGGCGATTTCAAAACCGTCGTTAGTCTCGCACATAATGTCTATGCGCTGCTTGGTTTCCTTGGCCAGTTCGTATTTGGTGACGAGGATGCAGTAGCTCTGCTCGGCACCTCGACCCACGCGTCCGCGAAGCTGATGCAGCTGTGCGAGCCCAAAGCGTTCGGCGTTCTGGATGACCATTACCGATGCGTTGGGTACGTTCACACCCACTTCGATGACCGTCGTTGCCACCAGTATCTGTGTCTCACCGCGTACGAAGCGTTCCATCTCGGCATCCTTCTCCGCAGGCCGCATCTGGCCGTGCACCTTGGCGATGCGTAAGTTGGGAAAAACCTCACAAAGCTGGGCGTAGCCGTTCTCCAGATCCTGCATGTCCATCTTCTCGCTCTCCTTGATGAGAGGGTAGACGACATAGACCTGACGTCCTTTTATTACCTCTGCACGAATTCCGCGGTACAGTGTTTCCGGCTTCTCGGTCCAGAAGTGCCGTGTCTCTATGGGCTTGCGGCCTGGCGGCAGTTCGTCGATGACGCTGACGTCAAGGTCTCCGTAAAGGGTCATTGCCAAGGTCCGGGGGATGGGCGTGGCCGTCATAACGAGGACATGGGGTGGAATAGTACTCTTCTTCCATAGGCGGGCTCGCTGAGCCACACCGAAACGGTGCTGCTCGTCGATGATGACGAGGCCAAGACGATTGAACTCCACGGTGTCTTCCAGCACGGCATGGGTTCCTATGAGGATTTGTACCTCGCCCGTGCGCGTTCCTTCTAAAATGGGAGTGCGTTTCTTTTTTCCTTTGACGTTGCCCGTGAGTAGCTCCACGCGTATGGGCATGTCTTTCAGGAACTCGCGACACGTTGCCAGGTGCTGTTCTGCCAGGATTTCGGTGGGAGCCATCATGCAAGCCTGGTAGCCGTTGCCCAATGCAATTAGCATAAGCAGCAAGGCCACCAGCGTCTTGCCCGAGCCCACATCGCCCTGAAGCAGACGATTCATCTGCTTGCCCGACTTCATGTCGCTCCACATCTCGCGGATCACACGCTTCTGGGCTCCAGTCAACTGGAACGGGAGATAGTTGGAGTAGAACGTGTTGAAGTAGGTGCCTACCGTGGAAAAGATATGTCCGTGGACTTGCTCCTGACGCAAGCGCGTATAGCGCAGGAGATTCAACTGAATGAAGAACAGCTCCTCGAATTTCTGGCGATAGGTGGCGCGACGAAGCGCATCGGCAGAAGGAGGATAGTGCAAATCGTGCAGCGACTGGGGAAGTGATACCAGATTCAGACGCTGGATGAGGCTGGAGGGGAGGGTTTCGGGAAAGAGGGTCGAAAGTTCTCCGCGGGTGGAACAACCGAGGCCGGGTGGAGGGCTTGACGTGGAGGACCGGGAGGTCTCGCC
>CACXXT010000008.1 GCA_902771725.1 uncultured Bacteroidales bacterium | reverse complement strand
GTACTCGCTGATACTCTCTTCGAAGCTGCCGCAGGCGAAGGCCTTCAAGCGCTGGGTGACCTCGGAGGTGCTGCCTCAGATTCGTATGACGGGCGGCTATCTCCCGGCAGATGGTTGGGCGACTGACCGTGAGGTGACTGTTGCGGCAGAGGCGTGCGTCCTATTTCAGGTGGTCCTCCCACCACTGTGTGATGGCGCGGTAGAGGTGCAGGCGGGTGTTGCCTCCGTAGATGCTGTGGTTGCGGTTGGTGTAAACCAGTTGCATGAAGGGCTTGTCGGCCTGCACCAGCGCCTCTGTCAGCTCTGCGGTGTTGCGGAAGTGGACGTTGTCGTCGGCCGAGCCGTGGCAGATGAGGAGTGCTCCGTGGAGCTGCGGGGCTCGGGTGATGGGGTTCTGGTCGTAGCCCGTGGGGTTCTCCTGGGGCGTGCGCATGAACCGTTCGGTGTAGACGGTGTCGTAGTAGCGGTAGCTGGTGACGGGTGCCACGGCGACTCCTGCGGCGAAGGCGGGCCGTCCCTCGGTCAGGGACATCAGGGTGTTGAATCCTCCGTAGCTCCATCCCCAGATGCCGATATGTTCCTTGTCGACGTAGGGCAGGGTGCCGAGGTAGAGTGCGGTCTCCACCTGGTCGCGGGCTTCGAGGAGTCCGAGGTTCTGGTAGGTCTGCTTCTCGAAGGCAGCGCCGCGTCCGCCCGTGCCGCGTCCGTCCACGCAGACGCAGATGTAGCCCTGGCTGGCGAGGTAGTGCTCGTAGAGGCATCCGCCCATATTTCCTGCGTTCCAGGAGTCGAGGACCTGCTGGGAGCCGGGTCCGCTGTACTGGTACATCACCACGGGGTATCGCTTCTGGGCAGAGAAGTCGGCGGGGCGCACCATGTAGCCGTTGAGTTCCACGCCCTCGGAGGTCTTGAAGGAGAAGAACTCGGGCTTGGCGAGGTTGAGGGCGGAGAGCTTGGCGTTGAGCGTGGCGTTGTCCTCGAGGGTCTTCAGCGGGGCCTTGCCGCCGACGGCGTTGAGGGTGGTGACGTGCGGTGTGGTGATGTTGGAGTAGACGTTGAG
This sequence comes from uncultured Bacteroidales bacterium, assembly GCA_902771725.1. Taxonomy (GTDB): domain Bacteria; phylum Bacteroidota; class Bacteroidia; order Bacteroidales; family Bacteroidaceae; genus Physcousia. The sequence goes on along the minus strand of CACXXT010000008.1, from coordinate 74,498 downwards.
GTAGTACTTGAAGTTCTTGCTGAAGATGGCGGCGTTGGTGCCCCGCTGCTGGCTGAGGCGTGTGACGCGGCCCTTGGCGTCGGCTCGGTAAACGGCCTGGTACTGAGGCCCTTCCTCGTTGGCGGAGTAGTAGCTGTCGCCGGTCTTGGGGTCGTAGCCGTAGAAGTCGCGCACCACGAACTGCCCTTGTGTGAGGCGTCGCTTGAGGGTGCCGTTGAAGTCATAGAGGTAGGCGTGGTTCCATCCGTCGCGCTCGCTCAGGAGTACGAATCCATCGTGGAAGAGCTGCAGCTGCTTGTAGGGGTCCTCGGTGATGTACTTCTCCACCTGGTCGCGTACGATGAGCTTGCACTCGGTGCTGCGGGGGTTGGCGATGTAGATGTCCAGGCGGTCCTGGTGGCGGTTCTGCGTGAGCACGAGCAGCTTCTCGGGGTCGGAGGTGAAGCGGATGCGCGGCACGTAGCCGTCTTTGTCCAAGGGCAGCTTCATCTGGCGCTGGACGTGGCTCTTGATGTCGTAGCTGTGTACGGTGACGGTGGCGTTCTGCTGGCCTGCCACGGGGTATTTGTAGGTGTAGGCGCCGGGGTAGTCGGCGAACTCCTCGCGTGCGGGCCGTTCGCCCTTGTAGAGTGGGAAGCTGAACTGCGGCACGGCGCTCTCGTCGTAGCGTATCCAGGCGAGCATGGTTCCGTCGGCGTTGAAGTCGAAGGCTCGTGCGAAGGAGAATTCCTCCTCGTTGACCCAGTCGGGCTTGCCGTTGATGATCTTGTTGAACTCGCCGTCCTTGGTGACCTGGCTCTCGGAGTTGTTGAACAGGAGCTTGACGAGGAAGAGGTTGCCCTGGCGCACGAAGGCCACCATGGTGCCGTCCGGCGAGAAGGCGGGCTGTTCCTGCGGGCCGCCGTCGCTCAGGCGCGCGAGCGTGCGGTTGCGTACGTTATAGATGTAGTACACGGCCGTGAAGGAGTGGCGGTAGATGCCCTGCCGCTCGGTTTCGATGAGGATGTTCTGCTCGTCGGGGCTCATGATGTAGCCGCTGAATCCCTGCACGCGCACGTCGCCCTTGGTGGCGGCGGGGTCGAAGAGTACGTCGGTCTGCTCGCCGGTGCGGAAGGATCGGGCGATGATCTTCCCGTCGGGCGAGATCTGGGAGTAGCGCTCGCCGTCGGCCAGGGGACGCACGCCGCTGACGCCCCGGGCGGAGTAAACGCCGCGTGTGAGGTCTTCGAGAGTGAGGTTTTCGGCCTTCATGGGATGCAACAGTGCAACAATGGCCACGAGTAGGAGGGTGATTCGTTTCATAACTGTTTTTTTACGTTTATTGCTGTTTTCTGCCACAAAAGTAGCGTTTGTTTCCCAAATGGCCAAACTTTTCAGCCATTTGATGCATGTTTTGGTGAAAAAAGTACCTTTCGGAAGGTGCCCGGGCCCTACTCGGTATGAAAAAAAGTGCAAAAAGTTTTGGTTGGTACAAAAAGAAAGGTTATATTTGCAGCGTCAAACGACAAAAACAGCCTTGTAAGAGACAAAAGAACCTATAAACTATCGAAAACTAGCATGAAAATTGAAACCATCATGGCCAACCTGGAGGCCAAACATCCAGGCGAGAAAGAGTACCTGCAGGCCGTTCGCGAGGTGCTCATGAGTATCGAAGAAGTCTACAACCAGCACCCCGAGTTCGAGCGCGCCAAGCTCATCGAACGGCTGGTGGAACCCGAGCGCATCATCACCTTCCGCGTGCCCTGGGTGGACGACAAGGGCGAGGTGCAGGTGAACCTCGGCTACCGCGTGCAGTTCAACAGCGCCATCGGCCCGTACAAGGGCGGCCTGCGCTTCCATGCCAGCGTGAACCTCTCCATCCTGAAGTTCCTGGGCTTCGAGCAGACGTTCAAGAACGCCCTGACGACGCTCCCGATGGGCGGCGGCAAGGGCGGCTCGGACTTCAGCCCGCGCGGCAAGAGCGATGCCGAGATCATGCGTTTCTGCCAGGCTTTCATGAGCGAGCTGTTCCGCTACATCGGTCCTGAGGTGGACGTGCCGGCCGGCGACATCGGCGTGGGAGCCCGCGAGATTGGTTACCTCTTCGGGCAGTACAAGAAGCTGACGCGCGACTGGAGCGGCGTGCTCACGGGCAAGGGCCTGGAGTATGGCGGCTCGCTGGTGCGTCCCGAGGCAACGGGCTTCGGCGGCCTGTACTTCGTCAACGAGATGCTGACCACCCACGGCAAGGACATCAAGGGCAAGACGGTGGCTATCAGCGGATTCGGCAACGTCGCCTGGGGCGCCGCCACCAAGGCCACGCAGCTGGGTGCCAAGGTCATCACCATCAGCGGCCCGGACGGCTACATCTACGACCCCGAGGGCATCAGCGGCGAGAAGATAGACTACATGCTGGAGCTGCGTGCCAGCGGCAACGACGTCTGTGCGCCCTACGCCGAGGAATTCCCCGAGGCCACGTTCTTCCCCGGCCGCAAGCCCTGGGAGCAGAAGTGCGACATCGCGCTGCCCTGCGCCACGCAGAACGAGCTCAACGGCGAGGATGCCCGCCAGCTCATCGCCAACGGCGTACAGTGCGTGGGCGAAATCTCCAACATGGGTTGCACGCCCGAAGCCATCGACGCCTTCATCGAGGCCAGGATGATCTTCGCACCGGGCAAGGCTGTGAACGCTGGCGGAGTGGCCACCTCCGGGCTGGAGATGAGCCAGAACGCCATGCACATTAGCTGGAGTGCAGCGGAGGTGGACCAGCGCCTGCACGGCATCATGCATGCCATCCACGCCCAGTGCGTGAAGTACGGCACCGAGCCCGACGGCTATGTCAACTACGTGAAGGGTGCTAACATCGCCGGATTCATGAAGGTGGCCAAGGCGATGATGGCACAGGGAATCGTTTGACAGGTTAACACGTTAACTTATTGACTTATAATAACCTTTGGCCTTGATTTCTGCCCATACGCGGGAGTCAAGGCCAAAGCCGTCGTAGGCGGGCTGGGTGCGGATGGCATCGCGGATCTGGGTGGAGGAGATGTCCAGCAGGGGTGTGTCCACGAGCTGCACTCCGGGGGGCAGCGCGCTGGCGTCGACGGGCGATCCGGGGCGCGGATAGATGAGCAGGCGATGGTGGCGCATGATTTCCGCGGACTCGTACCAGTCGGGGAACCGCTCCCAGTTGTCGGCACCTATCACGAGCACGAACTCCCGCTCCGGAAAGGTCTCGCGCAGGGCTGCCAGCGTGTTCACCATATAGGAAGGACGGGGCAGGCGGAACTCGAAATCGCTGACGCGCAGCCCCAGCTTGCGTCCCACGGCCAGACGGGCCAGGTGCAGCCGCGCACGGTCGTCCAGGAGCCCCGAGGCGGGCTTCAGGGGGTTCTGGGGCGACACCAGGAACCATAGTTCGTCAAGATATTTCTGACGAACCAGCCATCGGCCGAGGGTGGTGTGACCCTGGTGGATGGGGTTGAAGCTGCCGCCGTAGATTCCTGTGGTCATGGGGAGGGGGGTCTAGATTTTCTAGATTTTCTAGATGCTCTAGATGCTCTAGATGCTCTAGATTTTCTAGGACTTTTTAGGCTTGGATGAACTCTTGAATAATCCGGTAGGCCTCGGCCTTGGCGGTTTCGAGGTCATCGTTGACGACCACGCGGTCGAATCGGGGTGCGAAGGAGAGCTCGTAGGCAGCGCGGTCCAGTCGCTGCTGGATGACGTCCGGGGCGTCCGTGGCGCGTCCTTCCAGCCGGCGGCGCAGTTCCTCTATGCTGGGCGGCTGGATGAAGAGGCTCAGGGCGCGCTCGCCGAAGTACTCCTTCAGGCGCAGGCCGCCGTGGACATCCACGTCGAACACCACGTTCTGGCCGTCGGCCAGCTGGCGCTCCACCTGAGCCTTCAGGGTGCCGTAGAAGCGGTCGGTGTAGACCTCCTCGTACTCCACGAATTCGTCGTTGGCGATGCGGCGGCGGAACTCCTCGGGCGTGAGGAAGAAGTACTCCACGCCGTCGCGCTCCTGGCCCCGCGGAGCCCGCGTGGTGGCGGAGATGGAGAAGGCCAGATGCAGCTCCTGGCGCGGCATCAGGCTGTTGATGATGGTGCTCTTGCCGCTGCCGCTGGGGGCGCAGAAGATAATGACTTTATTCATAGTGTTACATCACATTTAGTACTTGTTCCTTGATCTGTTCCAGCTCGTCCTTCATGCGTACGACGATGTTCTGCATCTCGGCGATGTTGGACTTGCTGCCCGTGGTGTTGATTTCGCGTCCCATTTCCTGGGCGATGAATCCCAGTTTCTTGCCCTGTCCGTGGCCGCTCTGCATGGTCTCGCGGAAGTAGCGGAGGTGGTTGGCCAGGCGCTGCTTCTCCTCGTTGATGTCCAGCTTCTCGATGTAGTAGATCATCTCCTGCTCCAGGCGGTTGCGGTCCACCTGCACTTCGGGTATGGAGTTCAGGGCGTCGACGATGCGTGCGCGTATCTTCTCCACGCGGGCGCTCTCGTAGGGCTCTATCTGCTCCAGCAGGGCTGCGATGTTGTCTATCTTCTCGGTGAACTTGCGTTCCAGCGCGGCACCTTCCTGGCGGCGGAAGTCCATCAGGCGGGCAATGGCCTGGGCCACCACTCCGTGCGCCACCTGCCACTCCTCGTCGGAGAGCTCGGTCACCTCGGTCTTCGTCAGTACGTCCGGCAGCCGCAGCAGGGTGGGGAACCACTGCTCTTCGGGTTCGTCGATGCCCATCTCGTTGGCGATGGAGGAGATCTGCTCCATGTAGGATTTCAGGATGGGACGGTTGATGGAGGCTGCGGCGCTGGCATCGTCGCGCTCGATGTAGAGGCTGAAGTCCACCTTGCCGCGCTCCAGCTCGGTGCTGATCATGGCGCGGATGTCCATCTCCTTCTCGCGGTAGATGGGTGCGATGCGTGTCTGCAGGTCCAGGGCCTTGCTGTTCAGGGACTTGATTTCGGCGGTGATTTTCTTGCCGCCGAATTCGGCGGAGGCTTTGCCGTAGCCTGTCATGGAGAGTATCATTTCTTGCTTTTGTTTTAGCGATAGTGGTTATTTCGGCCGCAAAGGTACGGAAAAACTTCCAACTTCCGGCTTTCTGCCCTGAACTTTTTGTCCTGGGCGGCTCTAAAGGCTACTCTTTTACGTCTCCGACCGCCACCTGGTACTCGTGCCAGAGCGCGTCGACGGAGCATTTGCGCCCCAGCGCGTAGCTCATGGCGGCGTCCCAGGACCAGGGCACCACTTCGAGGCAGGAGCGGTTGATCTTGCGGATGAAGTCCTTGTCCTTGGTGCGGCGCAGCCAGTCGAAGAAGTAGCCTACGTGGCGGTAGCCGTTGGTGTAGCTGCCTCCCTTGGGGCGGTCTGCCTCGCCATGGAATCCTCCGCACGCCACGCGCACCGCATCTGCCGTTCCCTCAATCAGTTGCCACACCACGGGGTTCTGCCCGTAGGCGCCGATACCCTGGGGTTCCAGCTGGAAGGCATGGGTCAGTTCGTGGAGCAGCACACCGCGCGTCTCGAAGTCCACGCGTGCCGTGTCCTGATTAACAAAGGATTTCTCCACGTGGCGGGTGCTATAGAAGATTTCCACGAACCCGCCGCCGCCGCCCTTGGCCGAGACGCCCGGGTCGTCCTTCAGGATATAGCGCAGGCGCCGCAGCTGGGGAATGCTGTCGGAGGGCTGGAAGTAGAGGCATTGCATCACCTCGCGCGCCACACGCCGGATGTAGCCGTCGGGATTCGGGATGAGGGCGTGGTAGATGGCCGAGCCCTGCGTCTGCGGAGCCTCGTTGACGAAGATGATCTGATCCAGGTGGGCGTCCCACCGGTTCTGTTCCGTGCCCGTCAGGGAGTAGGGTTTGTCGTCGGGGTGCAGGCCGCGCTGGCGGTTGGGCTTGTCCGTCATCTCGAACTCCAGCGTGCAGCCCTCGGTCAGCTGCCGGTGGGTGATGTAGAGGCGCGAGTAGGGCTTGCCGTTCAGCAGCAGGCGCTTGACGTAGCGGTTGCGGTCGCTCACCTTGGGCGCCTTCACGACGATGTGCCGGCCGTTGGGGAGCGTCACGTCGGCGTATGGGACGTAGGGCGCGCCGAGCACGTACTGGTCCGTGCCGGGACAGACGGGGTAGAAGCCCAGGGCGGAGAAGATGAACCAGGAGGACATCTGCCCGCAGTCGTCGTTGCCGCCCAGGCCGCGGATGTCGTTGCGGTACATCTTGTTCATGATGGTGCGCAGGCAGTCCTGCGTCTTCCAGGGTTCCGTGGTCCAGGCATATAAATAAGGTATGTGGTGGCTGGGTTCGTTGCCGTGGACGTATCCGCCCACGAGGCAGTCTTCGGTGATGTCCTCGTTGTCGGCGTAGTATTTCTTGGGCAGGTCCATCCGGAACAGGGTGTCCAGGCGCCCGCGGAACACCGCTTCGCCGCCCATCATCTCCATCAGTCCGTAGACGTCGTGCGGCACGTGGAACGAGAAATTCCAGGAGTTGCCTTCGATGAAGCCCTCGCCGTAGGTCTGCATGGGGTCGAAGTCAGGCTTGAACCCTCCGCGGGCATAGCGCGGACGGGCGAATCCCGTGCGGCGGTCGAAGGTGTTGCGGTAGTAGCGCGAACGGGCCTCGAAGTCGTCGCCCGTCAGCGAGTCGCCCAGGGCGCGGGCGGCGCGGGAGACGGCAAAGTCGTCGTAGGCGTACTCCAGGGTGTTCGAGGCCGCGGTGCCGTCGTGGTCGTAGGGAGCGTAGCCCCGCTGCATATAGGCTTCCAGCCCCGGAAAGCGCGGCCAGGTGGCGGTGGACTTCAGGGCATCGAGCACGGCCTGTCGGTCCAGCCGGGCGCCTTTCACCACGGCGTCCGCCACGACGCTGACGGCATGGTAGCCCGTCATGCACCAGCCCTCGTTGGCCATCAGGCTCCATACGGGCAGGATGTGGTTGGCGCTCTGCTGCTGGTGGGCCAGCATCGAACGCACCATGTCGGTGTTGCGCTGCGGCTGGATGAGCCCCAGCAGGGGGTGCAGCGCGCGGTAGGTGTCCCAGAGCGAGAAGACGGTGTAGTTCTGGAAACCTTCGGACTCGTGGATGGCGCCGTCCACTCCGCGGTAGCGGCCGTCGACGTCGGAGTAGACCGAGGGGTTGATCATCGTGTGGTAGAGCGAGGTGTAGAACATCGCCCGCTGGTCCTCGGAACCTTGGACGTCGATGGTGGAGAGCTCCCGCTCCCAGGCCGCACGCGTCTCGGCGCATAGTTGGTCGAAAGTCTTGCCGCCGGCTTCTGTGCGGAGGTTCAGCAGGGCGCCTTCGGCCGAGACGGCAGAGAGACCCACCTTCACCACCAGGGGCTCCACGGCCTCCTCCTTCCTGTTCATTCCGGAAGCCGCGTCTCCCTCAGACGGGGTGAGGTCGGGGGCGGAACTTCCGAACTCGAAGTAGGCCACCACACTCCGTCCGCCGATATCGGGGAAGTTGTGGGTGCGGTCGAGTTTGCCCCAGAAACCCATGTAGGGCTCCTTGCGGCGGTCGACGTAGCCGTAGTTCCGGATGGGGCGGGAGAAGGTGACGGCGAAGTACGTGTAGTTCGCGCGTGCCCAGCCCTGGGTGATGCGGTAGCCCGTCAGCAGCGTGTCGTTCTCCACGCGCAGGCTGCTCCAGAGCACCTTCGTGTCGTAGTTGTAGATGCCGTGCGTCAGGTCCAGGATCAGGCGCCGGTTCTCGGCCTCCTGGGGGAAGGTATAACAATGAACGCCCACGCGCGGGGTGGCGGTCAGCTGGGCGCGCACGCCGTTGTCCGCCAGCGTCACCTCGTAGTAGCCCGGCCGTGCCAGCTCCGTCTGGTGGTCATAGCGCTGGCGGTAGCCTCCGTCGGGGTTCTCGCGGGTGCCGGGGTTCAGCTGCAGGGCTCCCGTCTGGGGCATGATGAGCAGGTCGCCCAGGTCGCTGTGGCCCGTGCCGCTGAGGTGGGTGTGGCTGAACCCTACGATCGTGGCATCGTCGTAGCGGTAGCCCGCGCAGTAGTCGTAGGTGCGGGGCTGGTATTGTCCGTCCACATTGTGCGGGATGGTGTCGGTGTCAGGACTGAGCTGCACGGCTCCGAAGGGAGCGCAGGCGCCGGGGAACGTATGGCCCATGCTGCTGGTGCCGATGAGAGGATTCACGAGTTCCACGGGGGGAATCTGCACCGTCGGACGGACATCTTTCGCCGCGATGCCCGTGCAGAGGGAAAAAACGATAAGCGATGAGAGCAGGTAGGGGAGGGTTCGGTTCATTTTCTTTAGGTTCTTGCGCCATTTCTGCCGCGGTTTTCTTGCTTTTTGCCCGCAAAGTTACTGCTTTCTTTCGTTTTACGAGCCTTTGGCAGCGTTATTTTTTACTAATCCTGCACTTATGACGGGAGTTTTTTATATCTTTGCGCCCAAATTAGTATACCAACGCGAGAAAATGGCTTGCATACTGCATATAGAAACGAGTACGAAGGTCTGTTCCGTGGCCGTCAGCCAGGACAGTGCCGTCATCTTTGATAAAGCGGACTTCGAAGGACCCAACCACGCACAGGTCTGCGGACCCTTCGTGGAGGAAGCCCTGAGTTTTGCCGAGAGCCACGCCATACCGCTCGATGCGGTGGCCGTCAGCGAGGGACCTGGCAGCTACACAGGCCTGCGCATAGGAGTCTCCATGGCCAAGGGCGTTGCCTACGGCCGCGGAGTACCTCTGATTGCCGTGCCTACGCTGAAGCTGATTGCCGTGCCCCTGTTGCTCTTCCGAGAGGATCTGCCGGACGAGGCGCTCTTCGTACCCATGATTGATGCACGCCGCATGGAGGTCTACGCCGCCGTCTACGACCGAGCCCTGCGCGAGGTGCGCGGCATCCAGGCCGACATCGTCGATGCGTCCACCTACGCCTCCTTCCTCGACCAGCGCCCCGTGTGCTTCTTCGGTCCCGGAGCTGCCAAGTGCAAGGACGTCATCCACCACCCGAACGCCATCTTCATCGATGACATCCATCCCCAGGCAAAGTACATGCAGCCCCTGGCCGAGCGCAAACTCTGGGACGGAGACCTCGCGGACGTCGCCTACTTCGAACCCTTCTATCTCAAGGAGTTCGTGGCCACAAAACCCAAGGACCTGCTCCACTCCCTAAACCATTAACTATAGCAGCCCATTAACTATAGCTGCCCATTCACCCCATTCACCCCATAAATCCCCCCCTCAAAATAATCGTAAATCGTCAAATCCCTAAATATAAATGACTTACAATACCCAACGCGAGAAACTCATCCTGCCCGAGTACGGGCGGAGCATTCAGGAGATGGTGGACATCTGCGTCGCCATCGAAGACCGCTCGCAACGCCAACTCTGTGCCCAAACCATCATCGGTATCATGGCCACAATGAACCCCGAAGGCCGGCAGCAGCCCGACTACGAGCACAAGCTCTGGGACCAGCTGGCCATACTCTCGGACTACCGGCTGGACATCGACTGGCCCTTCGAGGTGGTCAGGCGCGAGGAGATGCAGGCGCGTCCGCGTCCCCTGAAATATCCCATGCAGCGCATACGCTTCCGCCACTATGGCCACCTGACCGAAGCCTTCATGAAGCACCTGCGCGACATGCCCGAGGGCGAGGACCGCGAGCACCTGACCTCCATGATGGCAAACTACATGAAGCGCAGCCTCTACAACTGGAACCGCGATGCCATGGACGAGCGAAAGGTGGATGCCGACCTCGCCTCCTACACCGACGGCACAGCCCGCGTGCCACATGGCTTCCAGTTCGCTTCTGTCACCAACGGACACCTCCCAGGCAGCAACGCCAGCAAGAAGAAGAGAAAGAAGTAAGATCATGAGCTCCTTTAGAATCGAAGGCGGCTACCGCCTCAGTGGCGAGATAACTCCGCAGGGCGCAAAGAACGAAGCCCTGCAGGTGCTCTGTGCCGTGCTGCTGACAGACCAGCCCGTACACATCCAGAACGTCCCCGACATTGCCGACGTGAACAACCAGATCCAGCTGCTCCGCCAGATTGGAGTGAAGGTCACTCAGCATGCCAAGGGAGACTTCACCTTCCAGGCCGACGAACTCGACCTCACGTTCCTCGAGAGCGACGAGTACCTCTCCCGCTCCGCCAAGCTCAGGGGAAGCATCATGTTCGTAGGGCCCCTGCTGGCACGCTACGGCAGGGCGCTGGTATCCAAGCCGGGTGGCGACAAGATTGGGCGCCGTCGCGTGGACACCCATTTTCTCGGAATGGAGAAGCTGGGCGCCCGGGTGACCAACGACCTCGAACGAGGCCTCTTCCGCATCGAGGCACAGCGCTTGCATGGAGCCTGGATGCTGCTCGACGAGGCCTCCGTGACGGGCACCGCAAATATCATCATGGCAGCCGTACTCGCCGAGGGGACAACCACCATCTACAACGCCGCCTGCGAACCCTATATCCAGCAGCTATGCCGTATGCTCAACCGAATGGGAGCACGCATCGAGGGCATCGCATCCAACCTGTTGACCATCAGGGGAGTGGACCACCTCGGAGGCACTCAGCACCGCGTGCTGCCGGACATGATCGAGGTGGGCTCATTCATCGGGATGGCTGCCATGTGTGGCGACGGAATACTCATCAAGGACGTCAGCTTCGAGGATCTCGGCATCATCCCCTACAGTTTCCAGCGTATGGGCATTCAGGTGGCGCGAATGGGCGATGACATCTTCGTCCCACGCCATGAGCACTACGAGATAGAATCCTTCATCGACGGTTCCTTCATGACCTTTGCCGACGCTCCCTGGCCGGGACTCACACCCGACCTGCTCAGCGTGCTACTGGTGGTGGCCACGCAGGCCAAGGGCTCTGTACTCATCCATCAGAAGATGTTCGAGAGCCGCCTGTTCTTTGTCGACAAACTCATCGATATGGGCGCACAGATCATCCTCTGCGACCCACATCGCGCGGTGGTCGTGGGGCATGACCATCAGCTGCGCCTCCGCGCACAGCGCATGACCTCTCCCGATATCCGGGCTGGTATAGCCCTCCTGATTGCAGCCATGAGTGCAGAAGGAACCAGCACCATCAGCAACATCGAGCAGATAGATCGCGGCTACGAGAACATCGAGCAGCGTCTCAACGCCCTCGGTGCTCACATCACCCGCCAGGACTAATAATCCATCAGCCCCATTAACCCCATTCAGCCCATTCAGCCCATTAACCCCATCACCTCCCCCCAACCCCCCAAAAAATCCCCATCCCCCATGATCTCCGACCACGACGTTTATAAAATAGGTTCGCTCACGCGCACGCATGGAGTGCGTGGCGAGCTCGCCTTCCAGTTCACGGACGACGTCTGGGACCGCGTGGAGGCGGACTACCTCTTCCTGCGGCTCGAGGGGCTCCTCGTGCCTTTCTTCCTCGAGGAATGGCGCTTCCGTTCGGACGACGTGGCATTGCTGAAGTTCGAGGACATCGACTCGGCCGACGCTGCCCAGCGGCTGGTGGGGGTCAGCGTTTATTTCCCCAAGGACCTGACGCCCGACGACCTCGACGAAGAGGAACTCACCTGGCAGCACTTCACGGGCTTTGAGGTATGGCAGGTGCCGACCTCCGATGCCAACCCCGTCCCCCCCTCCCGCCTCCTTGGCACCGTCACCTCCGATGCCAACCCCATCCCCCCCTCCCGCCTCCTTGGCACCGTCACCTCCGTCCTCGATCAGACCGCCAACATCCTCCTCGTCGTCACCACACCCGACGACCACGAACTCCTCATCCCCGGCCACGAAGACTTCATCCTCGAGGCTGACCATCGCCAGCGCCGCCTCCTCGTCTCCGTCCCCGAAGAACTCCTCAACCTGAACTCCTAATCGTCCCGTCTTTTCTGTCGCCATTTTATGGCGACGTCCCCCCCAATATGAACCAAGAACCAAGCAAGAAACAAATAGCCATCCTCGGCTCCACCGGCAGCATCGGAACCCAGGCGCTCGACGTCATCGCCGAGCACCCCGACCGCTTCGAGGCACGCATCCTGACCGCCAACACCCGCTGGCAACTCCTTGCCGAACAGGCACGGCGCTTCCTGCCGGCGGCTGTCGTCATTGCCGATGAACACTACTACGAAGCCCTCTCGGCTGCCCTCGCCGACCTCCCCATTCAGGTCTACGCCGGCTCCGAGGCACTCTGCCAGGTCGTACAGTCCGCGGAAGTGGATATGGTACTCACCGCCATGGTCGGATTCGCAGGACTGGCTCCCACCATTGCCGCCATCCGTGCGCGCAAGCCCATCGCCCTGGCCAACAAGGAGACGATGGTCGTGGCCGGAGAGCTCATCAACCGCCTCTGCCGCGAAAACCAGGTACCCATACTGCCTGTGGACAGCGAACATTCAGCCATCTTCCAGAGCCTCATCGGAGAGGTCTCGCCAATCGAGAAAATCATCCTCACCGCCTCCGGAGGACCCTTCCGCACATTCACCCGACAGCAGCTCGAGACCGTAACCCCCGCCATGGCGCTGAAGCACCCCAACTGGGATATGGGCGCCAAGATCACCATCGACTCCGCTTCGATGATGAACAAGGGCTTTGAGGTCATCGAGGCCAAGTGGCTCTTCGGCGTGGAACCCGAACGTATTCAGGTCGTTGTACATCCCCAGAGTGTCGTTCACTCCGCCGTGCAGTTTGTCGACGGAGCCGTGAAGGCACAGCTGGGTGTGCCCGACATGCGCGTTCCTATCCAGCTCGCATTCTCCTTCCCCGAACGTCTGCAGAGCACCTTCGACCGCCTGGATTGGTTCACCATGCACGACCTGACCTTCGAGGCTCCGGACACCGACCGCTTCCGCTGCCTCGCACTGGCCTACGAGGCCCTGCATCGCGGAGGCAACGCACCCTGCGTCGTCAATGCTGCCAACGAGATCGTCAACCGCGCCTTCCTCGAAGGACGTTGCCGTTTCCTCCAGATGGCCGATGTCATCGCCGACACCCTCGAGCGCGCTACATACATCTCACAGCCAACCTATGAGGACTACCTCCAGAGCGATGCCGAAGCACGTCGGTTAGCAGCGGAGCAAATCCCCTCTCCGTCCTCCCTTTAGGGGGACGAGTAGCTACCTTTCCAGAAAAATCACCAATAATATATCATCTTAAAGAATGACCCTATAGCCCTTCATCCTCTCAAGTACATTCCACTCCCTCCCTACAAGGGAGGGTGAGGGGTGGGTCTCCTGTTATGTCACCATTTTTAATTAAAACACTCCAACTCCTCCTCTGCTTCGCCCTCCTCATCATCCTTCATGAGGGCGGACACTTCTTCTTCTCCAAACTCTTCGGCGTCCGCGTCGAGAAATTCTTCATGTTCTTCGACTGGAAGTTCCATCTCTTCTCCACCAAGGACAGCTGGTTCGCACGCCTCTTCCCGAAGGTGGCTGCCAACGAGACCGAGTACGGCATCGGATGGATTCCCCTGGGCGGCTATGTCAAGATAGCCGGAATGATCGACGAGAGCCTGGACACCGAACAGATGAAACAGCCCATGCAACCCGATGAGTTCCGCGCCAAGCCCGTCTGGCAGCGATTCCTCATCATGGTGGGCGGCGTACTCGTCAACTTCCTCCTCGCCCTGTTCATCTACGCCATGATCCTCTTCGCATGGGGCAGCGACAGCCTCCCCATCCGTTCGATGACAGATGGCTTCGCCTACAACCAGATGGCCGAGCAGGTAGGCTTCGTGGATGGCGACATCCCCGTGGCCGTCGACGGACAGCCCATCGACGCCTGGGACGGCACCGTCTACCGTGCCCTCTCACAGGCACAGACCGTCACCGTCCTCCGCAATGGCGCTGAGGTCACCTTGCAGATGCCCGAGGAAGGCCTGAACCTGCTCGATATGATCGACACCGACCCCCGATTCCTCGCCGCCAACGTACCGGCCATTGTGGACAGCGTACTGGAAGATTCGCCTGCCTATCAGGCCGGTATCCGCAAGGGCAGTCGCATCCTCGCCGTCGACGGAACCCCCATCACCTGGTGGGGTGACTTCGACGAACTCATGGGGCGCAAGAACGATGTCCTTGCTTCGGAATGCTCCCACGAGGACAGCGTGCGGCTGCGCACCCTGCCCGTAGTATTCGCCGCCGCCGAGGGCGCTACCCCCGACACCGTCACCATTCAGCTCAGCGAGGACTATAAGCTCGGCTTCTTCAAGCTGCCCTATCAGTTCCACTACCGCGATGCCTACGTCCACCACGACTACGGCTTCTTCGAGAGCATCCCCGCAGGCATCGCCTACGGATGGGAGACCCTGAAGGGCTACGTCAGCGACCTCCGATACCTCTTCTCCAAGAAAGGAGCTCAGAGCGTAGGATCCTTCGGCACCATTGGCAACCTCTTCCCATCCGTATGGGACTGGCAGTCCTTCTGGAACATCACCGCCTTCATCAGCATCATCCTGGCTGTGATGAACATCTTGCCCATTCCAGGGCTCGACGGTGGCCACATCCTCTTCCTCCTTGTCGAGGCCGTCACCCGCCGTCCGCCCTCCGACAAATTCATGGAGTACGCCCAGTACGCCGGCATGCTCCTCCTCTTCGCCCTCATGGCCCTCGCCCTCTTCAACGATGCCATGAAGTTCCTCTTCTGATTCACACCCACCCTTCATCCAGCGGACGGGAACCTATGCACCATCATAGTTCCCGTCCTTTTTTTTGTTCAATAAACACACCTCCTTCGCCAGCCACGCTTCTTGCCCTCCTGCTTCTGTCTTATCCTCCTGCATCAAAAAATCACTTTGCTCAAAAAAGTTTGCCAAGTTTCCGGCATCGGAGGCAGATAGTCAAGGATGGCATTGTTAAGTTTTCCAATTTATGACGCATATGTCACGAATTGGAAATGATTGCTATCTTTCCAGCATTCATTCTGGTCAATAGCAATAGTCGGCCATGTCTTTTCGCCAGAGTTTATTGAGTAATGACATTCCTCAATTCTTCATAGTCCTTCACAACACCGTATGTAACACTTGAACTGGAGATGGTCTCGAAGTGGCGCTTGGCACATTCTATTTTCACACGCTCCGTCTCACGATAGTCTGTCACCTCATCACTGCTGTAGCCCTTGGTCTCTGCGATGAAGTAGATGTGTTTGATGTCAGTTCCTTCCTTGAAGACGATGGCCCAGTCAGGATTGTAATGTCCTACGGGCGTGTTGATGTAGAATCCTCCCGGCAGCTTCGTATATACCGCCACCTCGTTCTGCACTTCCAGGTCTTGGGCGAAATTCATCTCGATGCCCTTTGAATCTACGACCACGATGTCATACAGCGATTTCTGCGACTCCAGGGCATTCACGCCCAACTTGCCCTTCAGCGTGGCGGCGCTGAAGATGTCGGAATCGAACTCCTGGTTGAGTCGGTGGTACTGAATGTGCTCCACCACCGCGATGGCCTTGCATTGGTTGATGATATTGCATGCCTTGATGATGAACTCCTCGGGATTCGCTTTGAACATATTGAATGTCTTGGGGCGAATCTTCTGCAGGATGTTGACGACGGCCTTGCGTGTCAGCCCTGTTCCTTCCACCAACTTACCTATCAGGTCATATTTCACGCCCTCACCTACCAGTTCATGCACGCTCTCGGCTTCGGCTTCGTTCACCATCATCGCATTTCCTTCCAGCAGTTGCTGCCGGCTCTTGATCTCAGCCATCGTTCCCGTCACCACCTTGATGCGTATCTCCGTCACCTGCAGGTGCGCATCCAGTTCGATGACCGCTCTGTTGATGAGGTCGTCCGTTTTGAAGTCAACCGTGTAGTAGGTCTGCTGGTTAATTTTGCGCCACAGGTCCTGAAACTCCTTGCGCGCAAACTTCTTCTGGTCGAACCTGGCCTCCCGCACTCTTCGGGCATCCTCAGGCTTGATGCTATCCGGATTGAAGATGCTTTCTAAACGCTTGACGATGTCTTCTTTATAGTCATTGTAGTCCTCGCCGAAGTCCAGCTTTCCCTGCTGCTTGTCTTCGTGATATTGCGGTGTCAGCTGTCCTTGTTTGCTGATGTATCCTTTCATGCGCAAGGCAAAGACAATATCCTGTGCATCGTCTTCGTCCAACGTCTTCTGTTCGCCTCGTGCATTGGTCACCATCAAGTCCTTGAACAGGGTGGGTTGCACCTTCAGCGGACGGTCTGCCACAGCTTCGGCAATCTCCGTCTGCAGCTTCGAGGCAAACGAGTTATACGACTCGCTGGCGATGACAGTCAGTTCGTTCACGTCGAAGACACCGCCGTGCAGCACGCTCTCGTCCTGACGTTCACCCTTGCTGTTCACGCACAGTCTCATTCCTCGTCCCACCTCCTGCCGCTTCTTCGTCTGGTTGTCCGAGTCCTTCAGCGTACAAATCTGGAACACGTTGGGATTGTCCCATCCTTCCTTCAGCGCCGAGTGCGAAAAGATGAAGCGGACGGGCGTATCGAACGACAGCAGTTTCTCTTTTTCCTTCATGATGAGCTGATAACCTCGCACCTCGTTGTCACCTTCCTTGTTGCCAGACTCCACCACGTTATTCTTCTTGTCGCGCGAGAAATAGCCGTCATGAACCTGCTCTGCCGTAAAACGTTTCAGATAAGCCACATAGGCCGGGTCGTCGGTAAACTCCAGCTGCATCTCTCCTACAATGCGCTCATATTCCTCTTCAAATATCTGCGCATAAACACCCTTGCCGGAGGCTTCCCCCTCGCCTTTCGGAGAGGGGGGTAGGGGGTGAGGCTTCCTATAGTTATCCACATGGTCGATGAAGAACAGCGACAGACATTTTATGCCCACCCTGAACAGCTTGCGTTCTTTGTGCAGATGCGACAATATCGTCTCGCGTATCTGCTGACGGCGCACATAGATGTCGTTCACGCGACCTATCATCTCGCCCTCATGCAGCACCGTTCCGTTCAGCAACCGGATGGTGCGGTTGTAGCCGTCGATGCTCTCCACGCGGTAACCGTTCTTGTATTCCTCCAGGCTGCCACTCTGCTGGTAGATGTCGAAGCCGTCGGCCGCCAACTGCGTCACCTGTTTCACGCTGCTCACTCCCTTCTTGTCGAAGCCGATGCGAGCCCGTGGGTTACCCTCGCTCAGCTCGATGCTTTCTAAGTAGAGGTAGCCATTGGTGGCCGTCGTGCCCTTTTGCTCGATGCCCTTCACCGTGATTTTCTTCACGAGCTTCTTGTTGTAGGCATCCATCGCATCCAGGCGATACACCATGTTCACGATGTCGCCGGCTCTGTGCGTAGCACTATATAATAAGGTGAAGAGCGGATGGAACTCCTTCAGCTTCTCGCGCGTGGCATTCTTCTTGTCGGCACCCAACACCGACTGCGGTTCGTCGATGATCAGGATGGGATTTGTGGCAGCAATCACGTCGATGGGCTTTCGTGAGCGGAAGGCATCCAACTTCATGTAGATGCGACGTGCATCCTCGCCTCGGGCGGCGAAAGCCTGCGTGTTGATGATCATCACGTGCATGTTCGAGTCGCTGGCGAACTGGTCGATCTTCGTCAGCTGCTTCGAGTCGTAGATGAAGCTCTGGATGCGTTTGCCGTATTCAGCGGCAAAGTGCTCACTCATAATCTCGAACGAACGGCTCACACCCTCACGGATGGCGATGCTGGGCACCACGATGATGAACTTGCTCCAGCCGTAGAGGCGGTTCAGTTCGTACATCGTCTTGATATAGGTGTAGGTCTTGCCTGTTCCCGTCTCCATCTCTATGGTCAGGCGTAGGTCGCCCAACATCACGGCGTCCGAGGGTTTCAGCTGTGCATCCATCTGCACGGCATTCATATTCTTGCGTACATCCGTGGAATAGAGGCGGATGGGTTGGTTGCGGAAGCCTACCACGTCGAACATATCCTGTATGCCGTCCGCACTACGTCCCATATCGTGGGTGAACTCCAGCATCGACTGGTTCGGCTGTCCCTGAAACACATCCGTCACCGCCTTTGCTGCGTCTATCTGGAATTGCTGATGCTTGAACTTCAGTTTCATATATATCTTATTGTAATAGCTTTTTTATATACCCGAAGATACCATATAGTGGAATGTTCTCCATCCATCCTTGATCTTGATATGGGAGCATGGAGCAGCGGAGTCCTTTCAAATTCTTTGCTGCGTGGTCAATGGTGATAAATTGCCGCAGCGACTTGCTTTTGACATTTTCTTCCGCCTTCACCTCAACGGGAATGAGCCTTTCTGGGGTCTGGACAAGAAAGTCTACTTCCACTTGGGAATTCTCCTTTGTGAAATAGCAAATGGATATGCGGTCATCAAAAACAAGTTGTTGCAAGACATAATTCTCGGAGAATGCTCCTTTGAACTCCTTGAACACGTCATTGCTGGTCAGCATCAGGCTCGCGGGAGCATTGACCATAGCGCCTAAAAGACCGATGTCGAGCGCATAGAGCTTGAAGGCATCGAAGTCCACGTAGAACTTCAAAGGTATCTCGGGCGTCTTGCACCGGTAGGTCTTATAAACCAATCCTGCATCAACCAGCCATTGGATAGCCACTTCAAAATCTTTTGCACGAGCACCTTTCTTGATGGCACTATAGATGAACTTCTTGTTTTCTTTTGCCAGCTGCGACGGGATGCTCTGCCACACCATTCTGATGCGCTCAGATTCGCCTCCTGCATGTTTCGAGATGTCGTTGGCATACGATGCTATGATGCGGTTCTGTATCCCTCTCACCTCCAGAACATTCTCAGTAGTAACCCAGTTCAAAACGACCTCCGGCATACCACCCACATAATAATATTGACGAAGCAAATCCTGAAGCATGTAGTCGTGTACTCTCAACGAATCCCATTCACAATTGTTCAGGATTTCGGCAAGCAGATTACAGCCTTTAGCCCAAAGGAATTCTTCGAACGTCATCGGGAATAGTCGCAGGATATCCACTTTGCCCACCGGATAGGACTCGCCCGGATGGTGAACGACACCTAATAGTGAACCTGCTGCAACGACATGGTATTCCGGAGCGTTCTCACAGAAAAACTTCAACGATGTTATTCCATAGGGAGCCTCCTGTATCTCGTCGAGAAAGAGCAAAGTCTTTCCTGGTATCAGCTGCTCACCTTTGTTGGCTACAATATCACGCACTATTCGTGCAGGAACGAGGTCGCCTGCGAACAAGGCCTTGGCAAAGGGATCGTCAGCACAATTCACATATACCAAGTTCTCATACTCGTTCTTCCCGAACTCTTTTACAAGCCAAGTCTTGCCCACTTGTCTGGCACCTTCCAGTACAAGAGGCTTACGGAATGGACTTTTTTTCCATTCAATCAGTGAGTTATAAAGCGCTCTTTTCATTCAAAATACATTTTTATTGACGAATAACTGCCGCAAAACTACACTTTTCTTGACGAATAACAAAATAATTCAACACTTTTCTTGACGAATAATTGTCATTTAATACACTTTTCGTTCGGAATACTTATATTACGCGTACATTATTCTTCACTTCTTCATCTGTCCAGTCGCATTTCTGCTTGAACAGCTCGAAGAGATTCATCTTCTGGGCAGCTTCATTGAAACTGCTGTCGCGGAAGACGACGCGGACAGGTGAGAGGGCAGCGATAGCGTCTATCACCGCTTCCGTGACATGACCATCGAAGCAAGCCACGAGGTCACCATCATTCACGTTGTGCAGGGTACAACCATCGACCTTTTGCGAAGAAAGAGGCATCGACAACTCAACGCCCCAGCGGAGCATACAGTCAAAGAGCAGGTCCAAGTCTGTGCGGTCTTCCTTGATATTGTCGAGCAAGCCAGCCAACATGTCCTGCGTATAGTCCTTCGGAGCAAAAGCTACGTCTTTATAATTACTGCTTTCGCACTTGAATACGCGGAAACCTGTGTCAAGGTCGGCTGCTTCGGGATTATCGTCCTTGATTTTCTTTCCTGCAAACTTAATTCTCTTTTTACCTATCTCACAAATATTCTTATAGCCTGCATTGTATGCTTCGCTATCTTTTATAGTTTCTTCTGGTAATTGAATCATAATGAATTTCCGCTTACCTTTATCTTCTGCGTTCAACTGCATCACTGATTGGGCTGTTGTTCCAGAACCAGAAAAGAAATCAAGAATAATTGAATTCTTATCAAAATGGGTAGCTGCATTTACCAATTCTTTTATATAATTTGTTGGCTTAGAGTAATCAAATAGTTTTTTTACTCCAAAAAAACGTTCTAACTCCTCGTATGCATCTTCATTAGTACCCTTGATTTGAACACCATTTATAAAGCTGCCAAATCCTTTGAAATTATCATCTTCGTATATACGGAATACACGAATTTGGAAATTCATTGTATTAATAACAAATTTTGCACCTTTTGATAACTGGTCATCAAACATAGACTGAGACCATGTAAAGGGCGCTTCAATTCTAAAAGGAGTTACAATTTTTCCATTTCCTACCGTTACATCGTCCAATAAATTAACAGGGTTTACAGCATCGCCATATCTCCCTGCTTTATATAATCCATCTGATAGTTTGGTTTCGATTATATTAGCAGGAATAGAAAGTATGCTAACTCTGTTCGTTCTCTTTATAATGGGTTGCGATTCGTTTCCATCAGCAACACCTCCAAATAAACCTATACAAGAATCCCTATTCTTTGTATATACGAGAAGATATTCTGTAAGACTAATTATTCCCTTTGACAAGAAACTGCCTTTTCTTTTTTTAGACCATGTTATTATACCGAGGAAGTTACTCTCTCCAAATACTTCATTGCAAATACTTTGTAAGTTTTTAACTTCGTTGTCATCTATAGAAATAAAGATAACACCATCATCAGTTAGTAACGACCTTGCTACCATCATACGAGAGTAAATCATCGAACACCAATCAGAATGGAACTTCCCGTTTGAAGAGAGGTTTTTCACCATTCGTTCGCCTTTTTCATTGATAACACCAGCAGCTTCGTCTTCCTCCTGCTGTGTGCGGTGAAAGTCATCATGATACACAAAATCATTCCCAGTGTTATATGGTGGGTCAATATATATCATCTTGACCTTGCTCATATACGAGTTCTGAAGCAGTTTCAGGACTTCGAGGTTATCACCCTCGATATAAAGATTTTGTGTATGCTCCCAATCGACACTTTCCTCGGGGCAAGGGCGCAGCGTCTTGTTGATAGGTGCAGCCGCCTCACGGAGGGCAGCCCGTTTGCCCACCCAAGTAAAGTCATAAACTTCTGGGGCATCCTCCACAGCCTGGTCGCCTAAAAGCAGACGGAGCTTATTGAAATCGACTACGCGATGCACCTCACCGTCTTCACCCATTGCTTCCGTGAAGCAGGAGGGAGCAATTTGGTAGAGAGCATCAAGATTGAGCTCTGCACCGTCTTTTGTTTGCATATCTACATGTCTTAAATGCATTTTTCTATCGATTATATTTGTTTATGAATTATTTTTTGTACTTTTGCGCCCAGAAATCAATCATTGATGTGACATGGAACAGCTCGCATTTTTAAATCTTGATGTCTTGTAATGTTTAACCGAGTGGCACAGCGAGAGTCTGTGACCCCTCATAACATTCAAGACAAAATGAGCAGAAGTAAGAAACGCACCCCAGTAACATGCTGGGTAGGCTGTAAATCTCAGAAAAGAGGGAAGCAAGTGTGCAACAGAAAGTTTCGCCGTCGAGAACGAATCTCCATTAGCACAAACCACTTTGAACGCATTCCTCATCTGTCGATTGAGGTAATGGATCCTTGGAATTTGGGTGGCGATGGGAAGGCTTATTTCCATGCTGATCCATCTGATGAATGGTACATCAAGTTGATGCGAAAATGAAAAAGTATTTTGGAGGAATAAAATGTGTATCATACGCTTAGTTCCTCCATTTTTTGCTTTATTTCAGCCAGTTGCTTCCGCTTCTGGCGCACCTGCTTATTCATAGCAAGCTGTCTGTCAAGCTGTGGTTCTTTGCGCATTCGCTTCTCCAAAGTCTTTAACTCGGCTTCAATGATAGCTATTAGTTTGCGGAGCGCCACAATATCCTCCAGACTTCCAGCCTTGTGCTCACCAATGCCAGACACCTGCGCCACGAAGTTGTCGTAGATACGCGGCAGCGACTGTCCTTGCACGGTCAGTTCAAGGTCAGCCATTGGCATCCACGGAGAAGCAAAAGCCTGACGTATGCGGAACTTCGTGTGCGTGTCATCCGTCCAGTCCTTGTAGTTGATGAGCAGCATGGCGCTGTTATCATGTACCAAGACAAAAACAATGTGGTGTGGCATGTTTATATCTATAAAGGTGAACAAGTCCGTTGGACAATCGGGCTGTTTGAGGTTCACCACAAACACCTCGATTTCCTTCATCTCCTCCGTGTCCGTGACATTGAGCGTGCCAGCAGACAACTTGTAGAGCCAAGTGATGTTGACCACATCATTGACGAAGCGCGACTTCATGCGAGGGTTCACCTCCATGAACTTGTAGAACATCGTCTTCGGAACGACACGATTCACGATGGTGCTTTGTGGATATTTCAGAATGTTATCCACGGGCACCTCCCTCCTTTATTACCAAGAAGCAAATCAGCTCAAAGTCATCTAATCCCTTGATGTCATCCACGAGAGCTGTTGTTTCTCCGAATGAGAACAGGCTTTCGAGGTCGCTTTCCTCCTTTTGGTCCACGATGGTACCCACAGCCTTCTGCAGCAGCTCGCTATAGTGCTGCATCTTGCGCCCGTCCTTCGTTTCTTTGTTGAACGCATGGCACAGCTCCAGTATCGGCTCCGTCTTGCCCTTGCATGAAAGGCGCATGATGTCCAGCAGCCGCTTCGGTGATAGATGATTGATGATAGGCTCCCCATCATCAGACAAATACACCATATAGAACGGATGCAGGAGGGAGCCCCCTCCAGCTCCCCCAAGGGGGAGAGAAAGGTTCTTGTTCTTGAGCACGAAGATAACTCCAGGGGGAATGTCCGCCGTGGCGGGAACGATGGCGTGAAGGCCGAAGGGTGCATGTTCCACGTCGGGATTCCCTTGCATGTAGGCCAACAAGTCCAGACGGAACTCGTTCAGCCCCAAGTCCATGATGTTGATACCCGTATCCATGTCCTCCAAATCGACCACTTCCTCCTGAAGTCGCTGCAGCTGAGTCTTGCGGTAGTCAAGATCCGCCTGCTCCTCGTCGGAAAGCAGGACATTGCTGTTACCTGCGCCTGTGATGTTTACTCCAGTCATGCGTGCTTCCACGCGCCCTTTCAGGCGAAGGTAGTCATCCAGTTCAATGTCCGGCCAGTAGTTCACCAACTGAATCACCTCATTGCGCGAGCCGATACGATCGACACGACCGAATCGCTGAATGATGCGCACGGGGTTCCAGTGGATATCATAATTAATAAGGTAGTCGCAATCCTGCAAGTTCTGACCTTCGGAAATGCAGTCGGTGGCAATAAGCACATCTACTTCCTGCTTCTCTTTTGGCAGCAACTTGTCAGCCTCCTTTGATATGGGTGAGAAAAGCGTAAGAATGGTATTGAACTCTGCAGGTACACTCTTGATGGTGGATGTGACACCGTTACCTGTCACAAGTCCAGTGTGTAACCCGGCTTTCTCCATGATGACGGGAGCAAGGTACTTGTAAAGGTATTCTGCCGTATCAGAGAAAGCCGTGAAGATGAGGACCTTTTTGTTATCTCCGTTAATGGGATGGGCAAACTTATCTCGAAGGTTCTCCACGAGCATCTGCAGTTTGCTGTCGTGCTCAGGGGTGATGTCTTCAAGCATGGTCAGCAGCAGGGCGATGATTTCCTGATCGGCTTTCAGGTCGCGCTTCCATGAGCGGCAATCCATGTCAGCCAGCGCCACGCGCGTTTTCTTTCCACCCACGAGGAAGTCATTCTCGCTGTCATCGCCGTCCAGCATACTTTCTAAGGTCTGTAAGGAGAGACTCGCATCCTGTCTTGTTTCGAGGAAAAGGTCAATGGCTTTCAGCGTGTCGTCTATCTGCTCTTTGATGCGCGAGAGTGTCAGCCGGAAGCTGTTGACGGAAGACTCCAGACGCTTCAGCAGATTGATGGCCATGAGTTTCTTCAGACCTTTCTCACGTCCCGACATACCGAGGTGCGTGCCTTCGCCATCCTTCTCAATCTCATACTTATAGCGCATGGACGGAAGGATGTAGTCCGAAGGCGCATAGACACCTAAGTTCAGATCGTCCAACTGCCCGGAAATCTCTTTGTAGGTGATAGCCTCGTCGAGGTCGGTCAGTTTGGGACGCTTGGATATGGGGCGCAGACGTGTCGGGAACTTACCGATGTCTGCCGTATCGTAGTATTTCTCGATATGCTTCCGGCTTCGTGCGATGGTGACCGCATCGAGCACTTGGAAGAAGTCGAACGATAGCATATCCAACAAGCGCTCTGCTGTGCGCTCTTTCGGGTCGTCGATATGTGCCCAGGCATTGTACTGTGCCTGAGCCGAGCGGAAGATGTCCTCGATGGGGCGATCGACATCCAACTTATCGTTTATGAGTTCCTGCCGGCCCTCGTAGGCCAGCTGCAACTGATTTTTCAAGTCGTTGAAGCGATTGTTGACCGGGGTCGCTGAGAGCATCAGGACTTTGGTCCTCACGCCGGCGCGGATGACCTTGTTCATCAGTCGCAGGTAGCGGTTCTCGCGTGGGTTCTCGTCCTCCTCGTCTGTCGTTATCTTCCCGCCGTTGCGGAAGTTATGACTCTCGTCGATGACGATGAGATCATAGTTGCCCCAGTTCAGCAGCGCCAGGTCGAGGCCGTTGCTCTTTCCCTGTTCACGGCTGAGGTCGGTGTGGAAGAGTACATCGTAGCGCAGGCGGTCTTTCTCCAGTGGGTTGTTCTTGTAGTTGCTCTTGTAGGTGTTCCAGTTGTCGTACAACTTCTTAGGGCAAAGCACAAGAACGGACTTATTGCGGTTCTCGTAGTACTTGATGACCGAAAGGGCGGTGAATGTCTTTCCGAGACCTACGCTGTCCGCAAGGATGCAGCCGTTGTAGGTCTCCAACTTGTTGATGATGGCCAGTGCTGCGTCTTTCTGGAAGTTGTAGAGCTTGTTCCATATCTGCGAGGACTTGAAGCCCGTGGCTTCGTTGGGCAGCACATCTTCGCTGATGTCCTCCAGGAACTCATTGAAGATGTTGTAGAGCGTGACGAAATAGATGAAGTCCGGCGCATTCTCCCGATAGACATTCTCGATATTCTCGATGATGGCTTCCGTCACGTCGCAGAAGTTCTCTTTGTCCAGCCAGAAATCGTTGAAGTTCTTCAGGTAGGCATCGCTGATGGGTGAAGGCAGACGTTGGATGAGCTGGAAGATGTTGTTGCCGCGCTCACAGCCTAACTCCGTTGTGGTGAACTCGTTGAAGGGCATATAGGTGAAGAGGCCGTCTTCGTTCTTCACATTCAGGAAGCCTGGCATCTGCATCTGCGAGACATTCGTCTTGAAGCGTACCTTCTGACGAATCCAGTCTGCACACTCTTTGGCAATGGCACGTTGCGTGAGGTTGTTGCGCAACTTGATCTCAAAGTCAGAGCCATAAAGCGTGCGCTCGCGATTTAGCTTAGGAATATAGAACTCCCGCTTCTGTTTCTTCGCCCGTTCCTTGTTGAATGTTGGGGAGGTGAATATGAAACGCAGTTCGTCAACCTGCTCCAATTCTTTCTGCAAAGCCTCGAAGGCATAGATGGAGAAAGATGCAGCGGCCATCGACACCTTGGAGCCGTGGCGCAACATCTCTTTGAGGTCATCGATAACCCTCTGAGTGATATTGTCGAACTGTTTCGGTAGTTCCATATAGTTACCGCACGATAAATCATTGGAGCATGCAGACTATATCTTCAGGCTTGTTTACAGGTAATACCAAGAGACCTCAGGACACAAAAGAAGCGCAGTCATGGCTCTTCTCCTGTATCGTGGGGTTCTCGCATACCTGTAACACTAGATATAAGTCATGCCCGCGCTATCGCACGGGCACCGGCTGACTTATCCGAGTGTTACATCTTTGAAATTTGCGAGATTTCACGATACACTGAATAAATAGCTGATGCTATCGTTTACCAATAAGATTGATCAGGCCCCTTCGCTAAGGTTTCCCACGTCTCGTATTTGAGCCGTTTCGTGCCCTTTCGGGCACAAAGGTAAACAAAAAGTTCTGATTCTGCTGTAAAATGCAAGAAAAAAAGTATGGGTGGAGGCAATAATAGAGTAAAAATCGCCTTTCTCGGGCATCAAATTTATCACTTTGGTCGAAAAAGTTTACCTAGTTTCCGGAGAAAGCGATCTGGTAGAGCGCATCAAGATAGAGCTGTGCGCCGTCTTTTGTTTGCATATCTACATGTCTTAGATGCAATTTTCTGTCGATTTTATTTGTTTATGAATATTTTTTTGTACTTTTGCGCCCAGAAACCTAACAAGATTATGTCATGACTATCGCTGCAAGAACAATCCAGGCATCTCCGTTGGCTCCATATATGGGGCTGCTGAGAAGTGTTGACATCAATGTGATGCACGCTGTTGTGGACTTCATGAATGAATCCATTCGCGAGGCTGAGGAGGCTAAACGAAAGGCTGAGGACGAATTCTTAGCCAAGAAGATGGCAGAAATAGAAATCTCACCTGAAATAGAAGAGTTATTCGAGAAACTCCGATTAACTCCCGAAGAAGCACAAGACGAACGCACACGGTATATTTTAGGACTGGATAGAAGATGAAAGTATTTCTTGATACCAATATTCTTTTGGATATAACTAACAATCGTGAAAGTTCCCAACAAGCACGATTGACTTACTTTTCTAATTCTTAGCATTTTTATACGCTCACCCCCTCCATCTTTTGTCTCAACTCTGCCAGTTCTTGCCGTTCCTCCTTCTCCTTCATATTGATGTCAAGTTGCCTGTCTAACTGTGGCTCCTTGCGCATCTTCTTCTGAATAGGGGCGTTCTTCTATTGCATGCAAATCAGAATTTCAAAAACTATGCTAACCTTGCTAATTTTAAATGGATACAATCGTAGGTAAAATACGGACGTTTGCGGACTCCCGATGGGAGTTGGGCACGTTGCATGGCATAAGCCATTGGGACAGGGTGTATGCGAATGGGCGGAAGTTGCTGACACCAGAGGTGAATCCACTTGTTGTTGGCTTGTTCGCCTATCTTCATGACTCATGCCGACAGAATGATGGGATAGACTTGGGACATGGTCCGCGTGCTGCAAAGTTCATTGACAGCATCAGGGATGCATATCTGAAAGAGGTGTCGGATGAAGACATAAATCAGCTTAAAGAAGCTTGTCGCCTGCATACCACGGCACAAAAGACGGGGAATCCGACAATCGATGCCTGTTTTGATGCAGACCGCCTCGATTTGTGGAGGGTGGGCATTACGCCTGATCCTGACCGCCTGGCTACAGAGAAAGGAAAGGAGATTGCATGGAATACAGACTATACTCCTCTGCTTGCTCTTTGGGGCAACTAAGAGTCGTAAGACTCCTTTTCTTGTGAATTCGTCTCAACATGTTGAGAGTTTTTTTATCACTTTGCTCGAAAAAGTTTACCTAGTTTACGGTGGATTTTCTATTTTGCCGTAAACTAGGTAAACTTTTTCGAGCAAAGTGATAAATTTGATGTCCAGAAGATGGGGCAGTTGTGAGGCGGAAGGGGTAGGGGGGCGATGGAGCAGGGTGTATGGGAGGATGGAGCAGGGTGTTTGGGAGGATGCAGCAGGCTGTGTGGAGGGATGCAGCAGGCTGGGTGGAGGGATGCAGCAGGGTGTGTAGAGGGATAAAGCTGGGGGCGGGGGATTGTCTCACCGGGGAGACTGAAAAGTACCACTGGTGAGACAAAGCTAAAGATACGGACGTGATGGCAAACACGTATGGACGTACACGGAATCATGTATGGACGTGATGGCAAACACGTATGGACGTGATGACAAACACGTATGGACGTACACGGAATCATGTACGGACGTGATAGCGAACACGTACGGACGTACGGGCAGATGGGTAAGGTGGGATGTGTGGGATTATTGTTCGCGCTGGTCGATGTCGATCTTGCGGACGTAGAATTTGGCTTTTGCACAGAGTTCGTCGAAGTGCTGTTCCATCTCGAAGACGCGGCGCTGCTGCTGGTAGTAGAGGTCGTTGGTGCGGCCGTTCACCCTGGGCTGCATGCGCTTGAATCCCTCGCGTGCGGCTTGGAGGCTGAGTTCATAGCGCTGTAGGCTGTCGCGGGTCTCCAGGAGTTCCACGCTATCGAGCGTGAGTATGGCTGCCCGGCGTGTCTCGAGTGCGGTGGGGTACTGCTTGCGGAGTGCAAAGATGGTGTCGCGGGCGGCATTGAAATGTCCGTCTGCCATCAGCTCCCGCGCCTGGTGAAGCATCAGGTGGGCCTCCTCCTCGGATGCCTCCTGAGCTGTCTTGCACGCTGCCAGTGAAAGGGCGCAAGAAACTGCTATCGCTATACAATATTGGTAGTTGCTTCGCATTTTCGACCACAAAAGTAAAGCTTTTTGTAAAAAGTGCCTTGCAAAAGCACGTGGTTCCAACTTTTTTTATTACTTTTGCCGCTGTTTTTAGCATTGCTTAAACTTTATGAGACATTTAGACCGCGCAGAACTCACTCAGCTCCTGGATTCTCCCGTCTTCCACCTCATCGGTGACGTGGCGGACGAGATGGGCGTCGACGCATACGTCGTCGGCGGCTACGTGCGTGACCTTTTCCTGGAACGTCCGTCGAAGGACATCGACGTGGTGGTCATCGGGAGTGGCATCGCCGTGGCCGAGGCCGTGGCCAGGCGCATGGGTCGTGGAGCGCACGTGAGTGTGTTTCGTAACTTCGGCACCGCGCAGGTCCACTGGCGCGGCGAGGAGGTGGAGTTCGTGGGTGCCCGCAAGGAGAGCTACAGCCACGACTCGCGCAAACCCATCGTGGAGGACGGCACGCTGGAGGACGACCAACAGCGGCGCGACTTCACCATCAACGCGATGGCCGTCTGCCTGAACCGCGAGCGCTTCGGCGAGCTGGTGGATCCGTTCGACGGCGTCTGGGATATGGAGGACCGGCTGATAGCCACTCCGCTGGATCCTGACGTGACGTTCTCGGACGACCCTCTGCGCATGATGCGCTGCATCCGCTTTGCTACGCAGTTGAATTTCGAGATCGAGACGGAGACCTGGGAGGCGCTGCATCGCAACCGCGAGCGCATACGCATCATCTCGCAGGAGCGCATCATCGATGAGATTCAGAAGTTCATGGCTTCGGACGCTCCGTCGCGCGGATGGGAACTGCTGTTCCAGTGCGGACTGCTGGAAATCATCTTCCCGGAACTGTATGCGCTGCAGGGTATAGAAACAATGTACGGGCGCGCGCACAAGGATAACTTCTGGCACACGCTGGAGGTGCTGACGAACGTCGTCCGCGCTCTCGCCGCCGACGACCGCGAGAGAGCGGACAACGGCCTGTGGCTGCGTTGGGCTGCCCTGCTGCACGATGTAGGTAAACCGAAGACCAAGCGCTACGATCCCGCGCAGGGCTGGACATTCCACAACCACAACTACGTGGGCGAGAAGATGGTGCCGCAGATCTTCCGCCGGATGAAGCTGCCGATGGACGAACGGATGAAGTATGTCCAGAAGCTGGTGTCGCTGCACATGCGCCCCATCGTGATTGCGGACGAGGAGGTGACGGACTCTGCCGTGAGGCGTCTGCTCTTCGAGGCGGGCGACGACATCGACGACCTGATGCTGCTCTGCGAGGCGGACATCACCTCGAAGAACCAGCAGCGCAAGCAGCGTTTCTTGGACAACTTCCAGCTGGTGCGCCGCAAGCTGGTGGACCTGGAGGAGCGCGACCGCATCCGCAACTTCCAGCCGCCCGTCAGCGGCGAAGAGATTATGGAACGTTTCCATCTACCGCCCTGTCGCGAGGTGGGCACGCTGAAGACGGCCGTGAAGGATGCCATCCTCGACGGCGTGATCCCCAACGAATATGAAGCCGCCCTGGCGTTCGTCATCGAGAAGGCGAAGAAGATGGGGCTGGAGGTTGGTAGGGGTTAAGGGTTTAAAGTTTAAGGGTTTAAAGTTTAAAAGTTTAAGGTTTGAAGAGATTTACTAATGCATAAAAAATAACAGAAAACCAAGCGCGTATGAAACATGTTGCCCTTTTATTGGCGAGCCTCTTGTTCTGCATGATGTCGTTCGCCCAGTCCACCCGCAAGCCGGCGGCACTTTTTCAGCAACAACGCCGTGCCGGAGTCGTCAAGGATCAGCCGGCTGGTAAGCTCTATGAAAACCTCATCTTGAAGTTCACCGGCGAGGCCTATAGCGATTGGTATGGCACGTACGACTGTTCTTCGGACTGTTCCTGCATCAGCGTGGTGGAGGGCACTGACGGCAACCTCTACATCCTGAACCTGGCTCCCGTGCTCAGCATGACGGAAGAGTACTGGGTGAAAGCCGAGAAACAGGCCGACGGAACTTATCTGATTCAGAAACAGCCGATTGGCGTGAAGAAGAACAATTTCACGAAGGAAACGACGGAGTTCTATGTCACCGCCATGAAGAAGGACGGCGACACGATGCTGGAGAGCGAGACCACCAGCTTCGGCGTCATCTGGAACAACGGAACACTCCGGCTCGCGGATGGCATGGATGCTGATCATCCCTTCGGAATCGTATGGCAATGGAAAGACGCGGAATCGGGTCAGATGGAATGGAAGTGGGTAGGAAACACCTACTGGGACTATGTGGCCACCGTGCAGACGGATGTCTGTGTCACTCCTCCTGCCGATGCAGAACAGTCGCTGTACATCTTGACCACCAAGAAAGACGGCGAGGAGGAACAGAAGATGGTGAATGTGGCTTTCACCGGCCAGGACGTGTACCTCCGCCTGCGGGAGGAAGTGCCCGGATGGGTGAAGGGAACGCTGCAAGGCAACAAGCTGAACATCAAGGGCGGACAATATATGGGCGTGGACGAATACTATGGAATGCATGTCTACCAGCACGTCTGCGAGACGTGGCTGGAGCAGATAGACATGGGTTTTGACATCGCGGAGATGAGCGTTTACGGCGATGCGCTGGCAGAGATCAACATGGACTACGACGCCGCGACTCGCGCGATGTCCACGTCCTATGCCATCACCTACGACGGCGCCCGCGACAGCGTCCTCGAGGCCGAGGCCTTTGTGGCTCCGCAGCTGGTAGCGTTCAAGGAAGTGCCTGCCTGTCCTGCCGATCCGAGCATCACGATGTTCTACAACTACGACGACGAGGAAGGCTATGCCGCAGTCGGTTTCAATATCCCCACGAAGGACATTGCCGGAAATTTCATGCTTCCAGAAAAGTTGTCGTATGTGGTCTTCCTCGACAGCGAGACGGAGCCTCACGTCTTCACGCCTGATATGCATGAAACGCTGGATGCTCCGATGACGGAAATCCCTTATGAGTTTGATGACGACTATGACTTCACCGTCTATGAAGGCGAGAAGGAGGTCTACTTCTACTTCCCCCTCAGCAAGTGCGCTGGCATTCAGACCATCTACCGCGGTGGCGGCGAGGAGCATCGCTCGAACATCATCCTGTATGACGTGGTCGAGAAGAAGATGCGGACCATTCCCGTGGATGACCCCATCCGCACCCGGGTCTCGCTGCCGAAGAGCGATGCCGATGTTGTCGGCACGGAATATCGCGACCTCTCTGGCCGACGGGTGAGTGGCGATGCGCGCGGACTGCTGATTCGGGTCCAGCGTCTGGCCGACGGTTCCCTGCGTACGAGCAAGGTGCTCCGCTGAACCGTTGCTCACTGGCAAAAGAGATAAAGAGAAAGGGATCTGCACGCCATGCAGGTCCCTTTCTCTTTATCAGTATCAATCGTTTTGAGGAGGCTCGTGATTACTTGCGTTTCTTGCTGCTCTTCTTGGCAGCCTTCTGTGCAGCCAGGTCGAGTACTCGGATGTTGCGGAGCTTCAGTCCTTCGCCATGACCGCAGAAGCTGATGAATCCTTCCTGGTTGAAGAGGCCGGGATGGCTCTGGTGGTCTACGGTGTAGGGGTTGGGCTTGCCCTCCTCGGGAGCCATGTTGTGGCCCTGGCAGGCTTCGCGGATGTTGCCGTCGACGAGCACTTCGCCGTTCAGGGTGACGGTGATGTGGTCGCCCTCGGCACGGATTTCTTCGTAGTTCCACTCGCCCAGGGGCTTGTGCTTGATGCGCTTGGCGGGGATGATGCCATAGACGGAACCGTGGACCTGGTACTCGCGCAGTCCCTTGTAGATGGGATCGTCGTGGTCGAGAATCTGGATCTCCATGCCGTCGTAGGCGGCGTCGACGCCATCCTTCGTGCGGATACCCACGCCGTTGTTGATGCCCGGACGGACGAAGCAGAACTCGAAGCGGAAGACGAAGTCGGAGTATTTCTTGTTGGTGTAGAGGTTGCCTTCGGTGCCGTAGTTGGCGCTGACGTAGATGGCACCGTCGATGGGCAGGTAGTTGGCTTTGCCGCCGTGCCACTTATCGAGGTCGGTGCCGTCGAAGAGCATTTCGAAGCCGGACTTCTCTTCTTCCTCCGAGAGCTTGACGACCTTTGCCGTGACGGCATTCGGGTCGTCGACAATCTTCGGCAGGATAGTGTTCACCTGATCCACGGCATAGCCGGCATCGGCGTTTTCGGTGTGGCTCTTGAAGACGTTCTGCGCCTTGAGGAGCATGTCGCGGATATGCGCTCCGCGCTGCAGAGCCTCGTTCTTCTCAATGAGGTCTGCCACGGCATGAGCGGCAGCGAGGTCGTTCGCCTTCACGTTCATATATTCTGCTGCCAGATTCAGGGCGGGCTCGTTGTTGAGTGTGCCGAGGGCGGCGATGAACTTGTTGGCGGTGGCTGCCGAGGGCTTCATCTCCAGCGCCTGCTTCATAAGCTGGTACTTGTCGATGCGAGGCCAGTTGGCACCCTGGATGAGGGTGAGGGCACGGCTGAGCAGGGCGTCGCGACCGGCGGCATCGCTGGCAGCCAGACTCATCAGGGGCGCAACGACATCGCTGCTGTTCACCTTCAGCAGTGCTGCAGTAGCTTCCTTCTTGGCAGCTCCTTCCTTGGCGGCAGCCACGAGCTGCTGGATGTCTTCCTTGCCGGCGCGCTGAGCCAGGAGTCCGTAGTAGTTCTCAGGATAGGGCTCGAAGCGCTTGAGGAGGTCGGCATACTGGTCGGGCTTCACGATTTGAGCCAGACTCTTGACGGCAGCATAGTGCACTCCGTCCTTGCCGATGAGCTGTGTCAGTGGCTGGTAGGCTTCGTAGATGCGGCGCTCGCCGGCGAGAGCCACGAGAGCGGGCGTTACAAGGGTGCCACTACCCTTCAGGGCCGCGAGGACACCCTCGCTGATGTCGCCGTTGAATGTCGTCAGGGCGGCATTGGCTGTCTCGGCATGATTTCCGCTGAGGGCAACAATCAGTGCGCTCATTGCGTTGACGCCACCAATCTTGCCGGCAGCCTCGAGGGCGGCGTCGACCAGCTGGCTGTTGCTCGAGCCGAGAGCCCTGAATACAGCTTCGATGTTCTCGGTGTCGTGACGGTTGCCCAACCAGCGGACGACGTCGGTCTGGGCGTCGGTCTTCAGTTTCGGGAACGCCTTGACGGCGAGGGGAGCCAAGGCATCGCCTCCCAGTTCGAGGGCGGTGTTGCGCAGCTGGCGGTCGTCGCTCTTCTTGAGGGTCTTCAGCAGGAACGGAGTCAGCTTCTTGGCTGGCATGGAGGCTACCTTGTCGCGGAACTCGGCGATGGCACGTGAGTTGGCGGCAACGGTGCTGAGGTTCTCCACGGCGTGCTTCACCTCGATGCTGCCGGGTGTGAGCTTGTTTAACTGGTCTTGCAGGAAGACCTTGTTGCCCTCATCGGTGCATTTGGCCAGAGCGTTCTGAAGGCCTTTCTTGACGGCGGCGCACTGTGCCTCGCGACCTTTCTGTGTCACAAAGCTGGTGAGTCCGTCGATGGCATACTGGAAGGGTGCGTTCTTGCCTTCAGCAGAGGGACCGAGCATGGCGGCCAGACTCTCGACGCCCTCGGCTCCTGTGCCAGCGATTTCGCTCATCACCTGCTCCAGAGTCTCCAGATTCTGGGCGGGCAGCTGTGCCAGTCCGTCGGCAATGATAGTCGAGGCTACGCGGTTGCGGCTGTCCTGGGCTGTGGCGGTGAAGGGCAGGAGGAATGAAAGAAGTAGAATAAGATATTTAAGGTGTTTCATTGCTTTAAGGGATTATTGGTTGGTAATTGGGACGGGAACCGCGATAAAATCGCGGAGGAAAAGTCGGGACGATTTTACCCGAGGTTCCTAGATCTTCCATTCTCCACGCATGGGCTGATCGATGAGTGCGTTGGCCGCATCGTCGCCGATGAAGGTCTGCGTCTTCGGGTCGAAGTTCAGCTCGCGGCGTCCGAGGCGGAGTCCTACGGCACCCATGTTGACGAGTGTGCAGCTGTGGTGTCCGTTGTCCTCGTTGAGGGCGAACTTCTGGCGTGTGCGTACGCACTCGAGGAAGTCGGTGCGCTGCGGTTCCGGGTCAGGCAGCTCGTTCAGCTTGTTCCAGATATCGGGGATGGTACATTCGAATCCTTTGTAGACCTTGCCCTTCGGACCTTCGATGTAGGCGAGCTTGCCCTGGCTCTCGTAGCCTTCGCCCTCGAGCACAATCTGGCAGCCGTCGGCGTAGGTGTAGGTAATCTTGTGCCAGATACCAACAGCGTCGTAGTGCTGCTGGGGTGCATCGATTTCCACCTTCACGGGGAACTCGTTGTCCTTGCCCAGCATATACTGGACGGGGTCGAGGTAGTGCTGACCCATATCGGTCAGTCCGCCGCCGTCGTAGTCCCAGTAGCCGCGGAAGGTCTGGTGCGTGCGGTGGACGTTATAGGGCTTGAAGGGAGCCGGCCCCAGCCACATATCGTAGTTGAGTTCAGCAGGTACGGGCTGAGGCGTCAGGTTGTCCTTTCCTACCCAGAAGAATTTCCATGCGAATCCCGTGGCGCCGGAGACGGTCACCTTCAGCGGCCATCCGAGCAGTCCGCTCTGGATGAGTTTCTTCAGGGGCTTGACGGGAGTGCCTAAGCCGTAGAACGTGTCGGTGAAGCGGAACCAGGTGTTCAGACGCAGGATGCGGCCATAGCGCTCGACGGCGGCTTTTACGGCCTTGCCCTCGCCGATGGTGCGCGTCATGGGTTTCTCGAGCCAGATGTCCTTGCCAGCCTTGGCGGCTTCGACGGCCATGAGACCATGCCAGTGGGGTGGGGTGGCGATGTGGATGATGTCGGCTCCGGACTGGTGGATGAGTTCGCGCCAGTCGTCGTAGGCCTTCACCTCTTCCTTGAGTTGTGTCTTAGCTGCATCGACGGCGCTCTGGAGGTGTTTCTTGTCGACATCGCAGACGGCGAGCAGCCGGTAGGCCTCCGAAGTGGAGAAGTGGCTGCTGCTGCGTCCGATGCCTCCAACGCCGATGACGGCTTTCGTCAGTTGGTCTGAGGGAGCGATGAAACCGTTGCCGCCCAGAACCTTGCGGGGCACGATGGTGAACAGCCCTGCTGCTCCCATCGCCTTCATGAAGTTTCTTCTGTTCATGGTTGTTTATAAGGGGTTTTCGATAGGTTTTTTTGCTTTTTGCGCGGTAAAGTTACATATTATTTTCCAATGCGGTTCTTTTCCTCCTCTTTTTTTTGCATACTTTCACACAAAAGCCCGCTGTTTCCAGCGTCTGTATGTATATAAGTGAAGGACATGATACAAAAAAAGTCGCTGTCATTTGACAACGACCTTCTTTCCTTTATAAATATAAAGCCCTCGTGGCTTCGTGTTCCTGACGCTCCGTCCGCTGAGGTCGTAGATTCTGCCGTCGTCAGTTCCGTGGACGGCTATGCTACGGACGACGGTCTGTTCGTCCTTAGTGAACTGCCAGCTGTCGAAGAACGCGTTGTTGGCTTCGGGGAAATAGATGTAGAGGTCCCGAATCCCCTTGAACTGCGTGGGGTCTACGGAGATGGTGAAGTCCTGGAACGCCCTGGCCTCGAAGTCGAGGGTGGCCTTGGCGGCGCTGCTCTTGCCGAAGCGGAGCTCCACCTTCCCGGCACCCTTGAGGCGGATGGTGAAGGAGTCTGCCCCGGTTCCGAAGTCCACTTTGCGCACTTGAGTCCAGGCACCCGGCTGCATCTGCACCTGCAGGTTCTGCGAGGCGTCGTTGCCCAGGGTGTTCTTGCTTGTGACCTTGGTGATATTGGAGAAATCCTCGTAGCTGACGCCGCCGCTGTTGGCCATCGTCTCGGCCTGCTGCAACAGGTAGGGGTCGAGGTTGTGGATGAGGCTGACGCCGGTCTTGTTCAATGTCATCTTGCCAATCTTCTGTGTCCTCTCGTTCACCGTGGCCTTGTTGACGCCGATGGAACGGAAGCCGGAGGCGCCAGTGTTCATCGCCGACTCCAGCACCGTGGAATGGTAGAACAGATAGTAGTTGTTCTGGAACTTATGCAGGTGGGTGTGGTTGTTGCCGTAGCCCATTCCGAAGGTGCCTTCGTTGGGGACGTACTCGCCACGATACTCCCAGGAGTCGGGATCCAGAGGGGTGTCGGAGACCATGTAGCACATGCTGCACGCCGACGGTGCGGGGTTGCTGCCGCGCTTCTCGTAGGTGTTCCAGTCGGGGCGGTCGCTCCAGGAAGTGTTGTAGGTGTAGACGAAGCGCCCGCCGATGATGTTCAGTTCGCTGGCTTCGAAAAGGTAGGGAGCGGGCATGTTGACGGCAGACCCGCTGATGGAGGTCATGTTCTTCGCCAGCTTGGCAATACGTGAATTGCCGGGCCACAGCTTGGAACCTGTGGACTGCGGGTCGCCGCCTCCGAAGGCTATCCATCCCTGCCCCGTGCTATCGACGACGGCTCCCGGGTCGAACACCCAGTTGCAGGGATCGACGCCCGCCATTCCGTGGCGAATCATGGCCTGGCTGTTGGGCGAGTTGAAAGGACCGAGGGGCGAGGCCGTGCTCTTGATGACCCCCACACTGCCGCCGCCATTGGCGAAGTAGATGAAGAACTCGTCCTTGCCCGCAGTATTCTTGCGCCACACAGCAGACGGCGCCCACGACTGTCCACACCATGAACCGCAGACCTTGCCCACGTCGATGGTGCCGTGGAACGTCCAGTTCACCATGTCGTCGGTGGAGAAGACGACGAGCGACTTGATGTTGCCGTAGCCGTTGGAACCGCTCTTCTTGTTGACGATGTACTGCTGGTGGTCATTGGTGCCGTAGACGTACAGCCGCCCGTTGTAGTCAAGGGCAGTAGGGTCGGCGCAGAAGACGCTAGCACTGATGGGGTTCCCGTCGCTCAGTCCTTTGTAGTTCGGGGCGGGTGCTGTCTGTGCGATGGTCTGAAAAGGCAGTGCCATCAGGCAGCAGGCGATGAGTGCATGGAATGGCTTCATAAGTATATGTGCAAAATTAGTTTATTCTTGTTGCCTTGGAATAGCACGCATTCGGTGTCATGGCAGGAGATTATGTGCCGTTTTTGGGATTTACTGCTTAAAACTTGGTGCAAATATAGGGATTATTCCTCGATAATTAGTAATTTTGCGGCCAGTTTTAAATGTTTTTATAACAACAGAGAGAGAACTTATGTCCGAGACTTCCCTGAAGCGACAGCTGAAAGTCATCACCATACCAGTGTTTATCGAGATAGCACTGGTCATGTTGCTTGGCGCGGTAGATACCGTGATGCTGAGCCGCTATAGTGATAACAGTGTGGCCGCGGTAGGTCTCGACAATCAGCTGATGTCGCTCATATTCCTCGTCTATCAGTTCTTCTCGATGGGCGCAGCCATCCTCTGTGCCCAATACATTGGAGCAGGGGAGAGAAAGCGACTGGTGCAAGTGGTGGGAATAGCCCTCGTGGTGAACCTGTTGTTGGGAATGGCGGTAAGTGCCCTGCTCTTCTTCTTTGCCGAGGACCTGCTATTGCTGATGGGGCTGCGCCCGGAACTCATGGGCGACGGGCTGGTGTATCTTCGCCTGACGGGTGCTTTGTCGTTCTTCCAGGCTCTCTCCCTCACGTTTTCTGCCTCGCTGCGCAGTGCCGACAAGGTGGTGTGGCCGATGGTTGTGACAGGCATAGTGAACGTGCTGAACATTCTGGGAAACTACGCTCTCATCTTCGGACACTGGGGCTGTCCACAGCTGGGTGTTGAGGGTGCCGCTATAGCCACTGCAGCGAGCCGGGCTGTCTCCATGGTGCTGCTTGCCGCAATCCATTTCCGTGTCCACATCCGCCGTTTCCCGCTGCACTACTTCCGTCCGATGCCCTGGCAGGAGCTTCGCAATCTGCTGAAAATAGGTATTCCAGCCATGAGCGAGAACATCAGCTACAGCCTCTCGCAGGTGGTCATCACCTATTTTATTAATCAAATCAGCAACGAAGCACTGGCGGCACGAACTTACTGCGCCAACATGATCATGTTCGTCTTCCTCTTCTGCGTCAGCATCACTCAGGGCGGCGACATCCTCGTAGGACACCTCGTGGGTCAGTGGAGGCATCAGGCAGCGTATATCCTAGGCAACTACTTCTTCCGCTGGGCTATGATCATCACGCTCACGGGCTCCGTTCTGCTCGCCATCGCCGGGCCTACCATCTTCAGCGCCTTCACCGATAATGAGGAAATCATCCGGATGGGTGTCTGGGTGCTAGTCGTCGATGTGTTTCTGGAGATTGGGCGAACGTCGAATATCTTTGCAGGCAGTACTCTTCGGGCCACGGGCGACACGGTCTATCCCTTCGTCATCGGTGTCATTTTCCAATGGAGTGTGGCCGTTGGGCTGAGCTATGTCATCGGCATTCCTCTCGGCTATGGCCTGGTGGGCATGTGGGTAGGTTTCGCACTCGACGAGAATATCCGTGGTGTCATCCTCGTTCGTAGATGGCGTTCCGGAAAATGGCGAACGAAAGGCTTTGTCTGAACGTATAGACCTACTCCCCCCCATGTCTTGAAGTCGAGGGTGCAGAGGATATCATAATTGTTTTGAGGATTTCGGCCACAAAAACACTAAAAAGCGGGCTAATTCGGCCTTTAGCAAGAGAATGAATGTTATTTCAGCTATTATCTAATGAAAAATGAGTATTTTTGTAGCCGAATTGAAAGAATAATGAATATGATAGACCAGATTATTGCCTTTAACAAGACTTTTGTAGAACAGAAAGGTTACGAGAAGTACCTGACCAGCAAGTACCCTGACAAGAAGTTGGCCGTACTCTCTTGTATGGATACCCGGCTGACCGAACTCCTCCCGGCGGCTCTTGGTTTAAAGAACGGTGATGCCAAGATTATCAAGAATGCCGGAGGATTGGTTATTTCGGCTTTCGACTCAGCCATGCGCAGCCTTATCGTTGCCATCTATGAACTGGGCGTTGAGGAAATCATGGTGGTGGCACATTCTCATTGCGGAGCCTGCCACATGAGTTTCGACCACTTCCACCATGAAATGATAGTACGTGGCGTGACCGATGAAACGCTTGACACCATTCAAAAGTGTGGAATAGACCTACATCACTGGTTGGAAGGATTCAAAGACACACCTGAATCTGTAAGAAAGACCGTAGAAACAATCGAGACCCACCCACTTGTTCCGAAGGATATTGTGGTCAGAGGTTTTATCATCGACTCTGAGACAGGAGCATTAGAAGAAGTCAATTGATGGGCCAGACTTTCCTTCATATCGTTCTTATCTACCTCGCAGTCATCAACGTGGTCACTTTCTTCATGTACGGTATCGACAAGTGGAAAGCGAAGAAGTCCAGGTGGCGTATCTCTGAGGCTACATTACTCATGATGGCTATAATAGGCGGTAGCATCGGAGCATGGTTAGGAATGAAAGTCTGGCATCATAAGACCCTTCATAAGAAGTTCAAGTATGGTGTACCTCTCATTCTGATAACCCAGCTGGCATTGATACTCTGGATATACAACCAGTAAAGAAATACCTCCTTTCTCCTCTCACTCTCCCCACGACTCGCGGTCGAGGTTGCGATAACCGACGGCTTCGGCAAGGTGATGAGTCTGGATGGTGGGGGAGGCTTCAAGGTCTGCGATGGTGCGGGCGAGACGGAGAATGCGGTCGTAGGCGCGGGCACTGAGTTTCAGGCGGTTGATGACTTCGCGCAACATGGCCATGTCCTCTGGGGCCGGCGTGGCATACTGGCGCATGAGTGCAGAGGTCATCTGGGCATTACAATGGATGCCCGGGTGCTCGCGATAGCGCTCTTCCTGAATCTGACGGGCTGCGATGACGCGCTCGCGAATGGCTGCTGAGGGTTCGCCGGGTTTAGTGCGACTAAGCTCGTCGAAACTCAAAGGGGCTATTTCAATCTGAATATCAATGCGGTCGAGCAGGGGACCACTGATCTTGTTCAGGTATTTATGGATTTGTCCAGGCGTACACTGACAGGGCTTGGTGGGGTGGTTGTAATAGCCGCAGGGGCAGGGGTTCATCGAAGCGATGAACATAAAGTTGCAGGGGTATTCGATGCTGTACTTGGCACGTGTGACGGTGATTTTGCGGTCTTCCAGTGGCTGGCGCAGCACTTCAAGGGATGCTCGCGGGAACTCTGGCAATTCGTCGAGAAAAAGGACCCCGTTATGTGCCAGGGATATCTCGCCAGGCATGGGGTTGCTGCCGCCACCAACTAGGGCGACTTGAGATACAGTATGGTGAGGCGAGCGGAAAGGTCGTTCCGTGATGAGGCCAGTGCCTCCCTTCAGTTGTCCTGCAACGCTGTGTATCTGAGTGGTTTCCAGACTCTCGGACAGCGAAAGGGGAGGGAGAATACTGGGCAGACGGCGAGCCATCATGCTCTTGCCGGCACCCGGCGGTCCCACCATAATCAGGTTGTGCCCACCAGCTGCTGCTATCTCGAAGGCGCGTTTGACACTTTCCTGTCCTTTGACGTCAGCAAAGTCCAGCTCAAAGTCGTTCTGGTGGGCAAAGAATTCTGCGCGGGTGTCGATGACGGTGGGTTCTATCATGTTCTCCCAACCGTTCAGGAGGGCGATGACTTCCTTCAGATTCTTGGCACCATAGACTTTCAGGCGGTTGACGACCGCAGCCTCGTGGACGTTCTGTTCAGGCACGATAAGTCCGTCGAAACCTAGTTCACGAGCCTTGATGGCGATGGGAAGTGCGCCACGGATGGGTTGCAGTGAGCCGTCGAGACTGAGTTCTCCGAGCACCATGAAATTCTGCCGTGGCTGTTGTGTGATAATCCCGTTAGCTTTCAGGATGCCTGCAGCGATGGGAAGGTCGAAACCTGTGCCCT
The DNA here is from genome assembly GCA_902771725.1 of uncultured Bacteroidales bacterium. Lineage (GTDB taxonomy): Bacteria > Bacteroidota > Bacteroidia > Bacteroidales > Bacteroidaceae > Physcousia. The sequence goes on along the minus strand of CACXXT010000008.1, from coordinate 33,176 downwards.
CCTTGCGGATGTCGCCAGGAGCAAGATTGACGGTGACGTTGAGAGGTGGAAGCGTGATGCCGCTGTTGGAGAGGGCTGCATTGATGCGGCTGTAGCTTTCTTTGACGCTGTTGTCTGGCAGACCGACGATGACCATTCTCATGACCTGAACGTCTTTGCCGCCAGGGGTGATGTCAACTTCGATAGTGACAGGGATAGCGTTGATACCGTCGACCGTTGCGCTGGAAATCTTTGCAAGCATGATTAGTTTCGTTTATTTGGCTCCTGAAAGTAGTGAAAGAAAAGAGGCCGCCTATTAGAAGGCGGCACTCTTTGGTGTACGTGGGAAGGGGATGACGTCGCGGATGTTCTGCATACCCGTGACGAAGAGGATTAGACGTTCGAAACCGAGACCGAATCCGGCGTGCGGACAGCTGCCCCAGCGTCGAGTGTCGATGTACCACCAGAGGTGTGTCTTGTCCATCTGGCGTCGGTCGATTTCGTTCATGAGTTTGTCGTAGTCAGCCTCGCGGACGCTGCCGCCGATGATCTCGCCGATGGAGGGGAAGAGGACATCCGTTCCCTGCATGGTGGGACCGGGAGCCACAGAGCCGTGGTAGCCGACAGAGGCGCCATCGGGGTTGGCTGCATCGACAGGAGCATTCTGTTTCATGTAGAAGGATTTGAAAGCTCGTGGATAGTCTGTCATGATGACGGGCTTCTTGAAATGCTCCTCGACGAGGTAGCGCTCGTGCTCGCTGGCGAGGTCGTCGCCCCAGTTGCAGGGGAACTCGAACTTCTTGCCGTTCTTGATGGCTTCCTGGAGGATGTTGATACCCTCGGTGTAGGGCAGGCGGACAAACTCCTCCTTCAGCACACCCTGCAGGCGCTCGATGAGATGCGGGTCAAGACGGGGATTGTTGAGGAACTCCAGGTCGTCCTGGCAGTGGTCGAGTGCCCAACGCACGCAGTACTTGATGAAGTCTTCCTCGAGGTCCATGAGCTCTTCCTGGTCGAGGAATGCCACCTCGGGCTCAATCATCCAGAACTCTGCCAGATGGCGAGGAGTGTTGCTGTTCTCTGCACGGAAGGTGGGACCGAAGGTGTAGATGGCACCCAGAGCAGTAGCTCCTAGTTCACCCTCAAGCTGTCCGCTGACGGTGAGGCTGGTCTGCTCGCCGAAGAAATCGTCGTCGTAGATGATGCGTCCCTGCTCGTCCTTCTGCAAGTCGTAGAGATTCTTGGTTGTGACCTGGAACATATTGCCGGCTCCTTCGCAGTCGGAGGCGGTGATGAGCGGCGTGTGGAAGTAGAAGAAGCCGTGTTCGTGGAAATAGGTGTGGATGGCCATTGCCATGTTGTGGCGAATACGCATCACGGCTCCAAAGGTGTTCGTGCGCAGGCGCATATGTGCGTGCTGGCGCATATATTCAAAGGTCTGTCCCTTCTTCTGCATGGGATAGTCTGCGCCACAGGTGCCGAGGACCTCGATCTTCGTTGCCTGGATTTCCACGGCCTGCCCGCTGCCTACGCTCTCCACGAGGTTGCCTTCCACAGAGATGCAGGCACCAGTGGTGATGAGTTTCAGCAGTTCCTCATCGAACTGGGCGGGGTCGGCAACGACCTGAATGTTCTTGATGGTGGAGCCGTCATTGAGTGCGATGAAATCAACGTTCTTGGAACCACGGTGGGAGCGCACCCATCCTTTGGCACAAACCTCGCCGCCCGGCTGGGCGGCAAGGAGGTCTATGATTTTAGTTCTTTTCATTTGTTTTTGGTTTTAAGCTAGATGTTCTAGACTTTCTAGATTATCTAGAGTTTCTAGATTATCTAGATTATCTAGATGTACTAGATTCCCTAGAGGCTCTGGACTTTCCAGCGCTTCTTGAAAGTTTACTCGAAAGCTCCCATACGCAGCATGGCTACTTCCTGCTCGGTGAGGAAACGCCAGTCGCCACGCTTGAGGTTCTTCTTGGTGAGACCTGCGAAGTAGGTGCGGTCGAGCTTTGTCACCTTGTATCCGAGGTGCTCGAAGATACGGCGCACGATGCGGTTGCGGCCGCTGTGGATTTCGATGCCCACCTGCTTCTTGTCTGTCTCAGAAGTGTACTCGATGGCGTCGGCACGGATTTCGCCATCGTCGAGCTGTATGCCTTCGGCAATCTGTCGCATGTCGGCAGCCGTGACGGGCTTGTCCGTGTGGACGTGGTAGATCTTCTTCTTGAGGAACTGCGGGTGTGTGAGCTTGCTTGCCATCTCGCCGTCGTTGGTGAGCAGGAGCACACCGGTGGTGTTGCGGTCGAGTCGGCCTACGGGGTAGATGCGCTCTGGGCAAGCCCCCTTGACAAGGTCCATCACGGTCTTGCGGTTCTGAGGATCGTCGCTGGTGGTGACGTAGTCCTTCGGCTTGTTGAGGAGCACGTAGACCTTCTTCTCGATATTGATGGTCTGATCGTGGAACTTCACTTCGTCCGAGCGCTTCACCTTGGTTCCGAGTTCAGTCACGACGACGCCATTGACGCTGACGACGCCAGCCTCGATGAACGTATCAGCCTCACGACGGGAGCATACGCCAGCGTTTGCGAGGTATTTGTTCAGACGGATGGGAGCTTCGGGGTCGATGTGAGCCTCGGAGTATTCAATGCGTTTCTTAAAGCTATACTTGGCGTTGGGATTGTATCCGGGACGCTGCTTGCGAGGACCGAAGCCTGGACGCTGGGGACCGTAGCCTCCTCCACGCTGCTGATATCCACCACGGGGCTGGTAGCCTCCACGGGGCTGAAAACCACGGGACTGGTAACCTCCACGGGGCTGGTAGCCACCACGCGGCTGGTAACCACGGGGCTGATAACCACCTTCCTGCGGCTGGTAGCCGCCTTCCTGAGGTTGGAAACCATCCTGGGGCTGGAATCCTTCGCGCGGCTGATAGCCTCGTGGCTGATAGCCTCCACGCGGCTGGTAGCCTCCACGCGGCTGATATCCACCTCTGGGCTGATAGCCCTCTTCACGCTGGTAGCCTCCACGTGGCTGGTAGCCACCACGCGGCTGATAGCCTCCACGTGGCTGGTAGCCCTGGGGACGTTCCTGCTGCCCTTCTTCCATAGCATTTCCGTTTGCATCGTAGCGGGGACGATAGGTGCGGCGTTCGCCATCGGCACTGCTGCCATAGACGGGACGCTGGATGCGCGGACGGGGTGTGCGACCGCTTCCATAGCCATGATTCTGTTCTCTGTTGGAGGGATTGAAACCTTCGCGGTGTTCGTCATTTCCCTCGTTGGCGCTGAATTTCTCGCGCCACTGATCGTCGTTGTTTTCCATTTCTTAATTGTAATTGATGGTGATTGGTATTGTAATTGGTGTATTGGTTTTATGCGCTCATGGTTCTGATGAGGCTTAGATACCAGTGTAGTTGCTGGGAGTAATCTGCCGGAGTTCAGCCTTGATGGCTTCGCTGACATCCAGCGTCTCGATGAAGTCTGCGATGCTCTGGGGATTAATGGCAGCGCCTGTTCGTGTGAGTTGCTTCAGTGTCTCGTAGGGGTTGGGGTAGCCTTCCCTGCGGAGTATGGTTTGTATAGCTTCAGCCACGACTGCCCAGTTCTGTTCGAGGTCCGTTCGGATGGTGTCTTCGTTCAGCAGCAGTTTTCCCAGTCCCTTAAGTGTGCTCTGGATGGCAATGATCATGTGTCCGAGTGGCACTCCGACGTTGCGGAGGACGGTGCTGTCGGTGAGGTCGCGCTGGAGTCGGCTGACAGGCAGTTTCTGTGCCAGATGTTCGAAGATGGCGTTAGCCATGCCGAGGTTCCCCTCGGAGTTCTCGAAGTCGATGGGATTAACCTTGTGTGGCATGGCGCTGGATCCTACTTCTCCGGCTTTCACTTTCTGCCGGAAGTAGCCCATGGAGATGTACTGCCATACATCGCGGTCGAGATCGATGATGACGGTGGAGATGCGTCGGAGTGCATCGAAGAGTGCTCCCAGGCAGTCGTAGTTCGAAATCTGTGTGGTCCACTGCTCGCGCTCCAGTCCCAGGTGCTCGCTGACAAAGCGGTTGCCGAGTGTGCGCCAGTCGAGTTCGGGATAGGCCACGTGGTGCGCATTGAAGTTGCCGGTGGCACCGCCGAACTTGGCTGTCACAGGACATGCGCGCAAGAGGTCGAGCTGCCGGCGCAGGCGATAGGCAAAGACCATGAACTCCTTTCCCAGACGGGTGGGTGATGCCGGCTGTCCGTGGGTCTTGGCGAGCATGGGGATTTCCTTCCACTCGTCGGCGAAGGCTTCGAGGCGGCTCAGGAGCTGTTCTGCCTGTGGGAAGAAGACTTCGTGCAGAGCCTCCTTGATGGACAGGGGAGTTGCGGTGTTGTTGATGTCCTGTGAGGTGAGTCCGAAGTGGATGAACTCCTTGAATGCAGCAAGTCCTCCGATGGCATCGAACTGCTCCTTGATGAAGTATTCTACCGCCTTGACATCGTGGTTGGTGATGCTCTCAATGTCCTTGATGCGCTGTGCATCCTCCTGCGAGAAGTTCTCGTAGATGGCGCGTAGGCGGGCAAAATGTTCTTTGGGGAATGCTGCGAGTTGCGGCAAAGGCAGTTCGCAGAGGAAGATGAAATATTCGATTTCGACTCTCACGCGGTAGCGGATGAGTGCGAATTCAGAAAAGTACTGGTCTAGTGATTCTGTTTTTGAACGATAGCGGCCGTCGATGGGTGATATAGCCGTCAGTGAATTTAGTTCCATGGCTGAAAATGTGCTATTTCTTTACTGCTTTGCTTTTTCTTGTAGTGGTATGTTCTGGCAAGAATGTTCTTGCTGTTGTCTGCTGTTTCTCTCGAAAAGCGGTGCAAAATTAGTCTAAGGTGCTGACATCTCCAAATTTTTTCGCCTCAATTTGTGTCAGACGTGGAAAAAGGTGGTGTTTCTTATCCTAACCGTCCTCCTGTGCGAGCTATTGTCTGGTGAGTGTGAGCTTGAGGTTGAATCCGAAGTCCTGCGTGATGGTGGGGTAGGCAGAGGAGGAGAGCAACGGTTCGTTGCGCTGGAGGTCGTAGTAGAGCGAGAAGGTGACCCAGCGGCTCATTGAGTAGTCTGCGATGAAGCTTGCCTTGAGTGCGTTGTTGCCGCTGGTGGCTTCGGAGAGGTTGGTCTGGATATTGCGAGTGATGGCATCCTGATTGCGGATGGAGAAGTCGAAACGTAGGTTCAGGGCATGTGCGAAGTTGCTCTTGCCGGCATTGCGCGAATTGCTGCTGTTGTTGCCAGCCCGCTGGCCTGGAGCGTCGGGATCGTTGGCATTGCCCTTGCTGTTCCTGTTCTTGTTTCTGGCAGATGCTCGCTGGCTGCTGCTCTTGCTGCTGAAGAGGCTTCCGATCTTGAAGTCATCAATCTTGTAGCCCCATCCGAAGACGAAGTCAGAGGAGGATGCCTCGTTGATCTGAGCCGATGTCATGCTGAGTGTGAGCACGCGCGTCTTGCGATACTCTGCCTTCAGGGTCATGTTGTTCTGGAGCGTGACGTTCAGTCCGATGAGCGGTGCGAAGGCTTCGTTGATGCTGACTGTTGAGATGTCGTACATCGACGAGGGGATATAGTTTCCGGTGGTGGTGTTTTGGACATAGCCGAGATCAGAACCGTGCATGTACTCCACCCAGGAGGAATAGCTGTTGTAGGAGCCCACGCTGTAGACGCTCTTGTAGGCGTGTGTGAGTGTTACGTTCTTCAGGTGGTCTCGAATCCATGGGAGGTTGGAGAGTCCCTTGTAGCTGAGGCTCCAGTTGGGCAGCACACGCGTCAGTGCCGGGAAGATGTCGAGTGGTGTGGAAACGGCATTGGTGCCGGTATATGCTGCGAGGAATGCCGGTACCATGACGTCTGAGCTGTACTTGTCCACCGTTCCGTTGGCAGGATCGAAGGTGCCGGAGTAGCCTACGCCTGACGGATACTGCGTTCCGACGTACTGCTGCTCTACGCGTCGCTGCATCACATCCAGATAACTCTGGAAGTTCTTGAACGGCTGGCTTTCGTAGCCGTTGTTGGCGTTGCCTCGGCTCTTGAAGGCCGTCTTGATGCTGATGGTGGTCATGTTGAACGTTCCCGTCTGTGTCGTCGGATTGCCGGCGAACATATACTGAATGCTCTTCGTCCTGTTCATCGTGCGACTGGCGTTTAGGTCAATCTTCAAGTCGGGTATTGGTTCGAGTGTAGCCTTGATCTGTATGTCCTCCATGCCGTTTGTCGTGGCGGCTTCGGAGAGGCTGTCGCTGTTCAGCAGCCAGTGGTTCTCCTGAGCACGGTCTATGTATCCGTCGCCCACGAGTCCGAAGGCGAAGTCCAGTCCCGGCGCCATCAGTCCTCCCGTCTGGCGTTGTCCGAGCATATCGCCTACATTGGGCTTGAAGCCAGGCAGTCCGAGGGCATAGGTGTTGCGGTAGCTGACGCTGACGTTGCGGAGCATCATCAGGAATCTGGCTCCCGCCTGTGCCCACTGATACCACTTCTGATCCTCGACCTTTGGCAGTGCCACGACGTTCACGCGCAGCTTCTTCTCCAACACTTCCGTGTTCTGTGCGACGTCTTCCGCAGGCTTCTCCTTGCTCTTTCTCCTTGCCCTTGGCTTTACGGATATGGAGTCGGCAGCTATGGAGTCAGCAGCAATGGAGTCTGCTGCAGCCAACAGGGAGTCTGGCTGTTCGCCTTTCTTCTTGTTCTTGCGTTTCTGGTCGCGCAGTTCCTTGGGCGGGAGTATGCGTATGGTGTTCTCGTCCACGCGCTTGTACTTGATGTCGTAGGTCTTTCCTTTCTCGTCCTTGGCCGTGACGCGGATGCGCTTGCTCTTCTGTCCGTGCTTGACGACGACTCCGGAGTCTGCATTGAGTGTCACCTCTCCGGCGAATCCCTTGAACTGCTTCTCCTTCTGTCCGCCTTTTCCCTTGGCGTTGGTCTGTGGACCAGCGTCGGGTGTGTTCAGCGCCTTCAGCGCCGTGGAGTCACCAGCAGCGGCTTTTTTCTCGGCCTCTGCTCGTTTCTTGGCAGCTGCTTCCTCCTCTTTTTTCTTGGCTTCCTGTTCTTTCTTCTTCGCCTGTTCCTTCTTCTTTGCCTCGCTCTTTACGGTGGATGCCGTGAAGCGCTTGTTGGCCTCCTGGAGGAACTTGGAGTGGTTGTAGAGTGTCTCGAGGTTCAGTCGTCCGTTGAGGTTTATGGAACGCTGTGTGTTGATGCGGTTGCCCAGCGTGCTGCCGTCGTCGAGCTCAGCACCTCGCTTCCAGGAGTAGGTGGCCTGGTAGCTGCCGTCGGCCTGAATCCAGTCTGTCAGCGGGAATTTCTCGAATGGAACCTTGTAGGAAAGCTGTGCGTTCTGCGAGTAGTCCAAAGGTGTTCCGAATCCGCGTATGCTGTGCATGACGCTGTCCTTCCACGCCGTATATCGATCGTAGTAGAGGTCTTTGTTGACGGGTGTGTAGGGTTCTTCGATTTCGGCTTGTGTGCCGCTCTGGAAGGTGAAGTGCAGTGCCTTTGTCAAGTCCCATCTGAGGCTGAACTCCCTATTCCAGAGGAAGGAGGGTGTCCATCGTACGGGAATGGCAGCCGGCGACTCCAGGTTCTCCATGTCGCGCTCCTGTATTTCGTAGTATGTGCGTACGATGTCTGTGTTGAATGTGAGGCTCTGCGGCGCAAAGCTGAAGTTCTGCGCCTTCAGCAGATCCAGCCACTTGGACTTCGACTTGATGTTCTTGAAGGGTTCCCACGGCTTCCAGTTTGGTGTCCAGCTGTAGTTGAGTCCTCCCCTCCAAGACTTCTCGTGCTCGTAGACGGTGGTCTCTCCGCTGCTGTAGGTGTGGCTGTGGCTGTAGTTGAAGGTGAAGTTGGCGGGATCGTAGGGCATGGGATGCTTGCGGCTCTGGATATTCACCTTGACTCCTGTGAGCGAGAGGTTCTTGCTCGTCTGCTGCTTGGTGGTGAGGTCCGAGATGCTGTCGCGCTCGTGCTTGCTGACGGTGGCGTCGAGTGCGTCGGAGAGTTCCATATCCGTGTCCAGGGGGTTGTACTTAGGCTTGACGCTCTCCTTGGCGTAGCTGTAGTAGAACGGTATGTTGACCTTGGCGCTCGGTGGCAGTAGTTTGCCGAAGTCCAGTTGTGTGGTGATGGTGTAGTCGAGTGTGTTGTCGTTGCTGCGTTCGCTGACGCTCTGCTCGATGCCTCCGAATCCCGCTTTCTCATAGTGTCCCTGCACGTTTACGCTGCCGAGGTCAGAGAGCTGGATGTTCAGTGCCGCCTGCGCAGCCCATCCTCCGTCGTTGGAGAATTCCTGCAGACGCATCTCATTAGCCCATACTTCCACGCTCTTGACCGTTCGCCCGTTGTTGCGGATACCGATCATGATGGTCTTCACCTCTCCCAGCGTGGGATTACCCATGACGGTGATCTTGTTGCTTGGTCTGTCGGAGTCGAACTTGCTGAACTCCTGGTTGTAGCTTGCGTTTCCGAGGCTCTTCTCGCGGTTGCGGTCTCGCTTGAGCATGGTGAACTTCTCGAGCTCGATGTCGATCATGTTCTCTGCCGGCCATACGGTGCGGCAGTCTGCGGCGCTGTACTGGTCATATCGCCCTGCAGGAGTCAGCTGGAGGGGAACTTCGTACTCGTAGAAGTTGCTCTTGTAGTCAGAGCCCACGCGGAGGAACACGCTCGTCTCGCCGTCGCGCAGGTCGGTGATGTCGTTGGCCAGCGCGTTGGCGTGTACGAAGAGTTGAAGGTGCTTGTACTGCCGCATGTCGTAGTTGCAGTTCTTGAACACGGCGCGTGCGTCGCCTGGCGAGAGGTTCTTTGCTATGAGCGAGAGTGCCTGTTCGTTCTCCTCCACGAGCTGCGTCTGGTTGGGGTCTGTGACGCGGCTGATGCCCGGTGGGAGTATGTAGTTGACGGGCAGTTTCTCGTTGTTCTCCTCGATGTTCACGGCTCCCACCTCGAGTGTGGAGCTGACGGCTGGTGCCTTTCCGCTGTAGAGCGACTGCTCGTAGCTTCGCCAGTCTGCCTGCACGAGGTCGAGTGTGGCGAATCGGAGGATGATGGGTTTCTCGAATCCAGTCAGGTAGATGCGAATGAATCGTATGCTGGTGAAGTCGGAGATGCCTCCCACGGCACGCTCGTACTCCTCCAGGGGAATGCGGAACTGGAACCATCGCTCGAGGCGTTTCTCGCCGTTGCGGAGTGTGGCGACAACGCGGCGTATGTCCGTGATGTAGTTGCGTCCGATGAGTGTGTCCTGGGGGTGTAGGCTGATGTGGTACTGGAAGTATTTCTCGTACTCGTTGAGCGTGAAGTCCTGGTTGATGTCCTCCACGTCTGGCGTGGTCTTGTAGGCTGTCTCGTAGCTTTCCGGGGAGTTGTCTGTGTCGGGTGAGTTGCCTTCGGGAAGGTTGATGCGCTTGTAGCGCTCGAGAATACCCACGCGGTCGCGGTCGAAGTCCGAGCCTCGGTAGTAGTGGTAGTCGTCGCCGGCGGGGTCTGCTGCGATGCTGTCGAAGACCTCCTGCGAAACCTTCCCCTGGATGGCGTTGAGGAATTCCTGGTAGGCGGGGTAGGTGCGTTCCTGTGTGCTGGAGAGTCCGTTGAGTCCGATGTCCTGTCGTGCGCGCGCGCCTCCTTCATTATTAAATGCGTAGGTGACGCTGCTGGTGCTGGTGGGTACTCGTCCCCATGCAGTCTGCTCGAAGTAGCGCTGGTCATCGTCCACGGGGAGTCCGCTCTCGTAGAATTTCTTGCCGTCCTTGAGGACATCCTCTGAGACCTCTCCGAGGTCGAAATAGAGTTCTCCTCCGTAGCTGGCGTCGCTGCCTGTGTAGAGGAAGGGGTCTAGCATCCAGAACTCGATGTACTCGTAGTTCTGCGCCTCGAAGTCGGGATTGTCGATTTTGCGCATCATGCCTCCCCACTTCTCTCTGGGATTGGTTAGTCGTCCTTGCTGGTCGAGGTCTGGGTTGAGGTTGTAGGCTCCTCGCTCCGTGGGGTAGTATGCGAGGTTGAGGACGTTCAGGGAGGAGGCTTCGTTGTAGCTGTTCTGCCGCTTGTTGGGGTAGAGGTCACGCTCGTAGACCTCGCGCACGTAGCTGTCGGACAGCTGGTTGAGGTCGCTCTTGATGTGTCCGGGTGTGAGTGAGCTTCCCCGGCGTGTGAAGATGGGGTCGATGTAGTACCATGCGAGCAGGGCGCGCTGATAACCGCTGCGGACGTCGTTTGTCAGCTTTGCTCCTTCGAAGGGTGTGGGCACGCTGGAGAGCATCCATGCCGTGGGTGTCGTCAGGCTCCAGCGTGTCTTGGTGTTCTCGAAGTCGTCCATGTAGGATGCCGCTCCCTGCACTCGGTGGTTCTGTCCGGCAATGAGCTGTGCGAAGTCTGCGCTGAATGCGATGTGCGAGGGTGCCGTGAAGTTCAGCAGGGGAATGGCGTTGAGCACGTTCGTCAGCCACTGGCTCTCCTTCTTCCAGTCCATGTGCAGTCCCCAGAGGGTGTTCTTCAGAGGTTCGCTTCCCATGGTGACCTTGGTTGTCAGCGGCTGTTCGTTGAGGAACTGGAATGTACCTCCGAGGACGAAGTTCTTGGAGAACTCGTAGTCCCAGTTCAGTCCGAGGAAGGTCTTGCGCTGCATGGCGTAGGTGTCGTCGCTCTCCACGTGTGCGTCGATTTTGGTGCCGGCGTCGATGAGGCTCTGGTTGAGAATGGTTACCATGCCCATGGAGTAGTCCACTCGGTAGTCCACGTTCTCCGTCAGGTTCACGCCTCCCGCCGTTACGACGACGCTTCCCGGCGTGATGTTAGTGGCTCCGAGGTCTATCTCTGCTCCGTTAGTGCCCTTGTAGCGTCCGGAGAGCATGAACTTGTTCTGCTCGGCAATCTGCTTGGCGATGGTCTTGGTGGAGTCGTAGAGTGCGTCGAAGCAGTACTTGTCCGCGATGTCCTTGTCGCCAATCCACTGGCGGAGGTGGTCGCCGAAGGGTTCTGCCACGGGGAAGATGATGCGCCCCTTGCTGATGGTGTAGCCTTCTACGTAGTCGAACTGTCCGTCGGCGTTGGCGCGGTTGTTGTTGTCCAGGCGGTCGAGGTTCAAGGCGCGCAGCAGCGGCGTGGCTTTCAGGCGGGTCTCTGGCAGGTAGGTCTGGTAGACGCCGGCGGTGTCGTTCTGGTACTTCACGTCGAGCCTGAACTTCTCGCGCTGTGTGCTGGTGGCTCCCAGGCTGTAGATGTTCTTCATCATCAGCGGCCAGTTGCCCATTCGTGGTGAGCTTGTGGTGGACTTCAGCGCTTTGACGTAGAGGCATTGTGTGTTGTCTGTGAGGTCGCTGGCGAACTCGCCCACCTGGTATGTCTGTCCGTTCAGGGTGTACTCGAAGGCTACTGCCAGCACCTCGTCGGGCTTCAGCTGGAAGTTCAGCGTGACGTATCCCAGGGCGTAGTTCAGGGTGTACTCCGAGCTGGATAGCAGTCGTGCGCTCTGCAGTTTCTCGTAGTCCTTGCCTCCGTCGAATTCGGGGTCTATGGCATCCAGTTCCGTGGTGGCAGCGCTGATGTCGCGCGCGTCGGGATGTTCTGCCACGATGGTCTGGTAGAGGTCGTTGGCTCGGTTGTGGGGGAACTTTCCTGTTCCGAGGGGGGACCAGATGGAGTTGCTGATGCGCTCCGTCTCGCCGAGGTCGGTGAAGGCGATGATGTTGCGGTTGTTCTGCGTGGAGGCGTTCTTGTTTGTCACCCATAGTTCCACGCGCTTGAGTGTCACTCCGCTGGCGATGGTGGGCAGGGTGCGCATCCAGCGGTCGTAGTTCTCGCGGAAGTAGTGCGCGAGCCAGAAGTGGCGGTTCTCCTCGTAGTCCACGGCCGATATCTCGAACTCCGTGGTCTGCGAGCCTCCTTTGCTGCTGACGCTGTGGGAGGCGGACTTCTTCTGGCTCACCACGGTCTGCAGCTTCAGCTTGCCGAACTGCAGGTCTGTGCGCAGGCCGAAGAGGCTGGAGACGCCATGTATGAGCGTGGAGTTGGATGGCATGCTGATGTTGCCGGCTTCCACGAGCTTGATGATCTCGTCCTCCTTGCCGTCGTACTTCAGCTTCATCTGCTGTGCGTCGACGTTCATGGTGGCCTCGGTGTTGTAGTTGATGTTCATGTTCACCTTGTCACCCACCTTACCGGTCACGCTGAGGTTGATTTTCATGTCGAAGTCAAAGCTGAAGGTCTTCCTTCTGTTGGCCGCCAGCGAGGGGTTCTTGACGTTCTTGTGGTTGCCGCCGAGTTTCAGCTGTGCGTCGCCCTGCGTCTTGATCTGCACGCCGCCAGGACCGAAGATCTTCTCCGCCGGTCCGAGGTCGAACTTCATGTCTGTGAAGTCGAACTTGCTCTTGCCGCTGGTGGAGTAAGCTTCCTGGTTCTTCTGGCGGTAGTACTGCTGCATGGAGCGCTTGAGGCTCCATTGCTGGTACTCGTCTGGCGACATCAGTATGGGTGTGGACAGCCATCCTCCCGTTCCGAGCTTGCCCGTCCCGAGTTTCATGCCCACGCGGTAGTCTCCGGTCAGGGAGTCCAGCTCCGTCACCTGCTGCAGGTTGTCCGGACGTCGGATGCTGACGGCTGCCGTGTCCAGATCCTCCACGGTCTCCGGCACGGTCTTCTGTGGTGTGGTGCGGAGGGAGTCCTGGGCCTCGCCCGGCTTTCCCTCAAGGGGTAGGGCGAAAACTTTTGCAGACAGCATAGCATTGCTGGCAGCAAAAATGATTGCTGTCAGCAGGACTATACTATGTGCAAAATATCTTCTCAAATCTTACTCGTTAATGTTAACTCAAGTTCCTTTTACAGCATCTTCAGCGCCAGTTTGATCACCCGCTCCACGCTGGCGTCGGGCTCAGCCCTGAGGATTCCCAGCACGGCTTTCTGCGACGGGGCAGGGGAGAATCCCAGCATGGTCAGAGCGGCCACGGCTTCGTCCAGCACCTCCTTGTTGGCCACGGCAGGCTGCTGTCCGCCGGCTGTGGCTACGGCGGCATCCAGTCCCAGTCCCGTGATCTTGTCCTTCAGCTCCACGATGATGCGCTGTGCCGTCTTTCCTCCCACGCCCTTGGCGGACTTCAGCAGGCGTTCGTCGGAGCGGGAGATGGCGTCGCACAGCTCTGCCGGAGTCATGGAAGAAAGGATTACGCGCGCGCTGGCAGGACCCACGCCGCTGACGCCCGTCAGCAGCAGGAACAGCTCGCGCTCTGCCTTCGTGGCAAAGCCCCAGAGCTGGTATGCATCCTCGCGTATGGATTCGTACACGTAGAGCTTCACGTCGCCGTGCAGGCCCTGGATGGCGGTGTAGGTGTTCAGGCTGATGCTCAGTCCGTAGCCCACGCCGTTGGCTTCGAGAACGGCCTCCGTGGGGGTTATTTCGGCAATGATGCCGCGTATGTATTCTATCATAGTTTCAGTGCGCTGTTACCTCTTTAATAACGCGCGAAGGCTATTTTTATTGTCCGATGGTGAAAAATATGGTGCCCTACTGCAGGTACTTTGCCAGCTCGCTGCCTGTGCGGCGGAGTCCGATGGCTATGCCGATGGCGTTCAGGCGTGCTCCGCGGAGGGAGGTGTGGGTGTGGTCGCTGCAGTAGTATTCGCGTGCAGCCTCCTGCCCGATGGCGTCGAGTGCGTCGGCGGTGATGTTGTGGAGGTCGAGGAAGGTGGTGCCGGTCTGCTCTGCCACCTCGCGGTACCAGCGTCCGTAGGAGTCGTTGCGGCGCTCGATGCGTCCGTCGGGCCACTCGTTGCGGGGTGTCAGGCTGACGATGATGGGCGTGGCACCCTTCTGGCGGCAGTCGTCGATTATCTTGCGCAGGTACCATCCGAAGCTGTAGACCACCTCGTTGTAGGCTTCGTCCTGGAGGGTTACGCGGCTGACGATGCTGGTGTCTGCCACGCCAGGAATCTCGCCCCTGTGCTTGCCCCGTCCCAGCTCGCCGATGTCGTTGTGGCCGAACTGAATGAGCACGAAGTCGCCTTCGCGGAGGTCGTTGTAGACCTTCTGCCAGCGTCCCTCGCGGAGGTAGGTGCGCAGCGAGCGTCCAGCCTGGGCGCAGTTGACGGGTGTGATGCGCTGCTCGTCGAAGATGCGCCAAGCCTGCGAGCCCCATCCCCACATGCCGGTGCTGTCGCGGTCGGTGTTCTTCACCGTGGAGTCGCCGGTGATGAAGACCACGGGTTTGCCCAGCTGGCGCTTCACGCCCGTGGTGGGTGGCTCCAGGTTGGTCATCATTGCCTTCAGCGGTTCCAGCTCGGGATGCTGACATGCCATGATGCCCTCTGCTGCGCTGCGAGCGTTCAGCTCGGCTCCGAACTTGGAGGTGTGGATGTTGTCGAGGTAGAAGTGGTAGCAGAGTTTCCAGGAGGACATCTGGTCGTACTTCGAGGCGGAGATCTCGTTGAGGTCCACGAAGGGCACGTTCAGCTCCTCTGCCACCTGCCGTGCCCAGCCGCCGAAGGTCTCTGCGACGCGCACCGCCTGCCATTTTCCTTCCGCCTCTCTCTTTCTGGGAGTCAGGCTCATGAGTATCGGGTGTGCTCCCAGGGCACGTGTCTCGCGCACGAACCGGCGCATGTATTCTCCATAGGTGTACACGGTCTCCGTCTTGCCCTTGTTGGGCCCCTCCTTGAGCGTGACCACCATGGAGTCTGTGGCAGAGATTCCGCGTATGGTGGCTCGGCAGCGTCCGCTGTCGAAGGGCCCGTTGTCGTTGTGCCCCAGCTCGATGATGACCCAGTCGCCCGGGCGTATGCCGGCCTTCACGTCCGGCCATAGTTGATTATAGAACGTGCGCGAGCTGGTGCCTCCCAGTGCCTGGTTCTCTACGGTGATGCGGCTCTGGTCAAAGTACTGGTGCTCGAAGAATCCCCATCCCCACTGGCCGTTGTCGCCGTTGCCCTTGGTGCCTGTGCGCATGGTGGAGTTGCCGACGAGGAAGAGCACGGGGTTCTGTCCGCGGCGGCTGCTGCCTGCCACGGGGCGTGCCGTCTTCACTTTCTCCAGCGAATCCAGCGTCAGGTCCACGACCTTGTTGACATCCTCCATGGGGCGGAAGTCGTTCTGTGCCAGGGCCGTTAGCGTGCAGCCCAGCAGGCATAGGATGAGTAGTGTGTGCTTCATAATCTTGGTTGCTTTCTTATTTTGGTGCAAAGATACGGAAAAGATTCCATACAGCCAAATTTTTGGGCAAAAAAATACAGCTTGCTGTATTTGCGCATGCAGCTATCTCCTCCGGCGCTCACAGCTATCTCCTCCGGCGCTCACAGCAGCCTCCTTTCGCGCCTGCAGCGGCCTGCTTCGGGGGGTGCGTGGCGGGCGGCATGACAAGCGCACCAGCATGTCAATATACCAGTATATCAGTATATCATTTGCGAAATCGGACTCTGCGGTCGGCGGCGTTTTTCCCCGCTTCCGTTCTTGCCAATCTTACAATCTTACAATCTTACAATTGACTTTTTCGCCTCCAGACGCGGTGTCGGCGGGGTGGCGCGGCGTAGTGGTGGTTACGGATTGAAAGATAATCAACGAATCTTACAATAATGTGTTATCTAAATTTATATATTATATATTTATATATATATATAAATATATAATATATAAATTCAACATTTTCCCCCTTCTCCCCTCCCCAGACCCCAAAATCTCAATTGTAAGATTGTAAGATTGTAAGATTGGCGGCGACATGTGTGCATGGCCCGAGGCTCGATTTCGCAAATGATATACTGATATACTGGTATACTGACATACTGGCATTGCCCCTATTCTTGCGAAAAATCAAGAAGGGAGGCACTCAGGGAAAATTTTCCCTCAAAGATTTGCAGGTATGAAAAATTATTAGTACCTTTGTAGCCGAAAAGGAGCTGCAAAACCTTCAAGACCCCAACAAACTATAACTCCAATAAAACCACAAAAAACCACTAAGAACCACAAAATGAAAGAGATGAAAACAAAAATCACAACCCTGCTGATGCTGCTGCTCTGCACGCTCGTACTGGCAGCTCAGGAAAACTGGAATCCCGTGGCCGACGAGGCCGCTGTGGTGCAGTCAGGCGGCATGCGCTTCACGGTGCTCACCCCGCAGCTCATCCGCATCCAGTACAGCCGTCAGCAGAAATTTGAAGACCGCGCCACCTTCGCCGTGGTCAACCGCCGGTTGCCCGTGCCTGCCTTCAGCACGCGCGAGGAGGACGGCTACCTCTACATCACCACCGACGCGCTGGAGCTGCGCTACCGCATCGGCTCCGTGCCCTCGCCTGCGGCCAGGAACACCAGCTCGCTGACCATCAAGCTCCAGGTGGCAGGGCGCCAGGTGACCTGGTACCCCGGCAAGGACAACGCGCTGAACCTGAAAGGCACGCTGCGCACGCTGGACCAGGTGACGGGCGACAGCAACCGCGGCGACCTCGAGGACGGCATCCTCTCGCGCGACGGATGGGCCATCCTCGACGAGAGCCCCCGCACCACGCGCGGCGACGGCTCCACGACCTTCGCCTTCGACGGCAAGGTGAACGGCTTCGACTGGGTGGCAGAGCCCGTGGACAAGTCGGCCTACGACTGGTACTTCTTCGGCTACGGCCACGAGTACAAGCGCGCCCTGGGCGACTTCATCAAGGTCTGCGGGCGCATACCCATGCCACCTCTTTATATTATGGGCTACTGGTACAGCAAATACCAGCAGTACACCCAGCAGGACTTCACGGACCTGGTCAATGAGATCCAGGGCCACCAGATTCCCATCGACGTGATGATCTTCGACATGGACTGGCACCGCAGCGACCAGTGGACGGGATGGAGCTGGGACAAGGACAAGATTCCCAACCCCCGCGGACTCATCAGCTGGATGCACCGCAAGAACCTGAAGGTGTCGCTGAACCTGCACCCGGCAGACGGCGTGGCATCGTGGGAGGACAACTTCCGCAAGGTGCGCGACGACATGCACCTGGACTCCAGCGCAGACCGCGTGCCCTGGACGCTGGAGGACTCCTCGTTCTACCAGACCATGTTCCGCAACATCATCCGCCTGCGCGAGAGCGACGGCGTGGACTTCTGGTGGCTGGACTGGCAGCAGAACCTGACGAATCCCCGCATGAAGGGGCTGAGCGAGACGTTCTGGTGCAACCACGTCTTCTACAACGACATGAAATACGCGCGTCCGGAGCGGCGCCCGGTCATCTACCACCGCTGGGGAGGCATGGGCAGCCACCGCTATCCCATCGGTTTCTCCGGCGACACCCACCCCGCCTTCTCCACGCTGGCCTATGAGGTCTACTTCACCGCCACGGCTTCCAACGTCGGCTTCGGCTACTGGGGCCACGACCTGGGCGGCCACAACTACGCTCCGACGAAGAACAACGACCCGGAGCTGTACCTGCGATGGATGCAGTTCGGAGTCTTCACACCCATCTTCCGCACCCACGCCAGCAACCACCCCGACCTGGAACGCCGCATCTGGAAATATTCCAACTTCCAGCAGCTGCGCGAGACCGTGCTTCTGCGCTACGAACTGATGCCCTATATCTACACGGCCGCGCGCGAGGGCTACGACACGGGTATCTCTATCTGCCGTCCGCTGTACTACGAGTGGCCGGAGGAGAACAACGCCTACCGCTACGAGGACGAATACTACTTCGGAGACGACATCCTGGTGGCTCCCGTGGTGACTGCTGCCGGTGCATCGGGAATGGCTCGCCGCACCGTGTGGCTGCCGCAGGGGACGTGGTACGACGTCTGCCGCGGACGCCTCGTGCAGGGTGGGGTGGAGCAGACGGACAGCTATTCGCAGACGGAGATTCCCTACTTCCTCCGCGGAGGCAGCATCCTGGTGTGCAATCCGCCGCTGATGCACCTGAAGACCGTGCCTGAATCGCTGATTGTCAAGGTGGTACCTGGCGCCGACGGCGAGACTCACTACTACGAGGACGAGGGCGACACGGACGGCTACACGCAGGGCGCTTGTGCCACCACCCGCATGGCGCAGCAGCGCACGTCCGGCAAGATTCTCTTCACCATAGATCCCCGCCAGGGCTCGTTCCCAGGCATGATTCAGGAGCGCAGCTATGAAGTCGTCTTCCTCGCCGAGCAGAAGCCGGAGGGCGTGACTCTCAACGGAGTGGCTACGGACGACTGGAGCTACGACGAGATGGCGGGCAGCGTCGCCGTGCGCGTTCCCAAGACGCGCTGCGTCCAGGCTGTGAAGATTGAAATCAGCCGCAATACCTCGTCTGTGAGCGCGAAAAACATGGACAACGCCATAGACCTCTTCTACGACGCACGCGCCTCGGAGATGGTCGTTTCCATGGCGCATAAGGCTAAGAACGTGCGTATGCAGGTGCTGTCTGCCGAAGGCAAAGCCGTGGCCAGCGGCAGCGTGCGCAATACTGACCGCATGACTCTGCCCCTGGCTCAGCTGCCGCAGGGAGCCTACGTCTGCCGGCTGGTGGCCGACGGACAGACCGTGGCACGCAAATTCGTCAAATAAAACAGAATGGAGGACACACACATGAAAAAGAGCATCATCATACTGGCTGCCCTCGCGGGCACATTGAACATGAGCGCACAGAAGGAACTCTGGATCACAGGCTCCGCTGTGCCGGGAGGAACGCAGAAGCTGGAGACGTTCCCCGACGGACAATTCAAGTTCGCAGGAACGCTGAATGCCGGCGAACTGAAGGTCATCACCACCGACGGCGAGCAGGCTGCCACGCAGTACCTGACGCCTCGCAGCTTCGAGTCCTACGTGGTCAACAAAGGACTGGCCTACACCAAGACACGCAGCGCCGAGGACGCTGCCTGGATCGTGCCTTTCACCGAGGACCGCTACAAATTCACCGTCGACACCAAGGCGCAGACGCTGACGGGCGAACTCTTCGTGCCCTGGCGCGAGGTGTACATCGCCGGAGGTGCCTGCGAGATTGGCTGGCAGGCATTTGTCATGCTCCCCTTCACGCAGGATGCCGAGGACCCCAACGTCTTCACATGGACGGGAGAACTGCGCCAGCGCAACGAGAACGTGGAGCCGCGACGCTTCAAGCTGCAGGGGCAGAACACCTGGAACCCCAAGAGCCTGCATCCCTACATGCAGGACGAGTCCTGCCTCACCTCCACGCAGATGCGCCACGAAGGCGACGACACCAAGTGGGAGATCGACCGCGACGGAGTCTACCGACTGACGGTCAACGTCTTCCGCGACACCTTCAAGGCGGAGTACCTGGGCGAGCATGCAGAACAGGCACCCACGGATGTGGATGCCCTGCCCATGGGAGTGGACCTCGAAGTCGTGGGGCACACCCTGCGACTGCGCAGCGCCGAGAAACTCAGCGTGGAGCTCCTGCGCACGGATTCCATGCGCGTGGCAAGGAAGAGCGGAACGGACGTCACCATCACCGTGCAGCAGCCTGGCGTTTACGTACTGAAGGCTGCCGGAAAACACGTCCGCTTTGCACGAAAGGTGGCCGTTAAGTAGGCTTTTTGTATTAAATAAGGTACGCGCGTGCACATTTTTCTGGAAAATGTGCGGCTATGTCGTGGAAAATACTTACCTTTGCACCGCTTTGTGCGGCAACCTGCCGCAAGCAGTATCGAAACCAACTGAAACGAAATAGAAATATGAGTTTGAAAATCGTTGTGCTGGCCAAGCAAGTGCCAGACACCCGCAATGTGGGCAAGGATGCCATGACTGCAGAAGGCACCGTAAACCGTGCTGCCCTGCCCGCTATCTTTAATCCAGAAGATCTGAATGCCCTGGAGCAGGCGCTGCGACTGAAGGAGCAGAACCCTGGCTCCACCGTGGGCGTGCTCACCATGGGTCCTCCCCGTGCAGGTGAAATCATCCGCCAGGGACTCTATCGTGGAGCCGACACCGGCTGGCTGCTGACCGACCGCCTGTTCGCAGGCGCCGACACACTCGCCACCTCCTACGCCCTGGCCACCGCCATCCAGAAGATCGGCGACGTGCACATCTTCATCGGAGGTCGTCAGGTCATCGACGGCGCCGCCGCTCACGTGGGTCCCCAGGTGGCGCTGAAACTGGGCTTGAACCAGGTGACCTACGCCGAGGAAGTGCTCTCCGTGAAGGACGGAAAGGCTACCATCAAGCGCGTCATCGACGGAGGCGTGGAGACCGTGGAGGCTCCGCTGCCCGTCGTCATCACCGTCAACGGAAGCGCCGCTCCCTGCCGCCCCCAGAACGCCAAACTGGTGATGAAGTACAAGCGCGCTACCTGTCCGCTGGAGCGTCCCGCAGAGGGAACACCCTACGACTACCTCTACGAGGAGCGCCCCTATCTGACGCTGAACCAGTGGAGCGTGGCTGACGTGGACGGAGACCCCGCACAATGGGTGAAGGCCATCAAGAACATCGTGTTCCAGGCTAAGGAGTCGAAGACTTTGACGGCTTCTGATGCTGATATCGAGGGAATGATCAAAGAATTGTTGGACGAGAAAATCATTGGTTAAGAGATATGAACAACGTATTTGTATATTGCGAAATTGAAGGTACCCTCGTACAGGAAGTATCTCAGGAGCTGCTGACCAAGGGTCGCAAGCTCGCCAATGAACTCGGAGTGGAGTTGCATGCTGTCGTAGTGGGCACAGGCATCAAGGGCAAGGTGGAAGACCAGATTCTGCCTTATGGCGTCGACAAGCTCTTCGTCTTCGATGCCCCCGAGCTGTTCCCCTACACCTCAGCTCCCCACACGGACATCCTCGTGAACCTCTTCAAGGAGGAGCAGCCACAGATCTGCCTCATGGGCGCTACCGTCATCGGCCGCGACCTCGGTCCCCGCGTCTCCTCTTCCCTCACCAGCGGCCTCACCGCCGACTGCACGGAGCTGGAGATTGGTCCGTATGAGGACAAGAAGAACAATAAGGTCTATGAGAACCTGCTCTATCAGATTCGTCCTGCTTTCGGAGGTAACATCGTAGCCACGATCGTGAATCCTGAGCATCGTCCGCAGATGGCTACCGTCCGTTCAGGCGTGATGCAGAAGGCCATCTACGAAGGCGCTTGCCGCAAGGAAGTGGTCTATCCCGAAGTCTCGAAGTATGTCTCTCCCGAAGCGTTCGTCGTGAAGGTCCTCGACCACCATGTGGAGGCTGCCAAGCACAACCTCAAGGGTGCTCCCATCGTCGTCGCCGGCGGCTACGGCATGGGCTGCAAGGAGAACTTCGATATGCTGTTCCAGCTGGCCAAGGTGCTGCACGGCGAAGTCGGCGGCTCTCGTGCTGCTGTGGATGCCGGATGGCTCGACCACGACCGTCAGATTGGTCAGACGGGCGTCACCGTGCATCCGAAGGTGTACATCGCCTGCGGCATCAGCGGTCAGATTCAGCACATCGCCGGTATGCAGGATTCCGGCATCATCATCAGCATCAACAATGACCCCGATGCTCCCATCAACCGCATCGCCGACTACGTGATTGTCGGCACGGTGGAAGAGGTGGTGCCGAAGCTGATAAAGTACTATAAGCAGAATAGTAAATAAAGCCTCACCCCCGCCCCCTCTCCGAAAGGAGAGGGGGGAGGAGGGTGAACACACAAAGATAAATGTCGAACGATTGGATAAAGACCTCTGCTCCTGATAGATACCTGCTACTAAAGGATTTTGCGAAAAAGAACCGGCGGGCAATGACGGTGAGCGAAACCATACTTTGGAATGCACTAAGGGAACTGGCAGGTGGTTATAGGTTCAGACGGCAGCATCCGATTGGAGATTATATCGTGGATTTCGTATGCTTGAAAAGGAAACTGGTCATAGAGGTAGATGGTGGCTATCATGATCAACCTCAACAGCAGCAGGAAGACCAATGGCGCTCAGACTTTCTTGAGAAGATGGGTTACATGGTACTTCGCTTCAGCAACGAAGAAATAAACAATAACCTCAATGGGGTTTTAGAGAGAATAAATCAAGTATTAATTTACGTATAATATGAATTACTATACAGACCATCCTGAAATTGGATTTTATCTGAACCATCCTCTGATGGCTCGTATTGTCGAGCTGAAGGAAAAAGGTTTCGCTGACGCAAAAGAATATTCCGCCAGCTTATCTTCTGCTGCCGCAAAAGATTATTCCGCCAGCCTATCTGCTACTGACGCAAACAACGCGCCAGCCTCCCCCCTCTCCTTTTGGAGAGGGGTCGGGGGTGAGGCCGCTCCCGTCGACCTGGGCGACGCCATCGAGAACTACAAGCAGATTCTCGACATCACGGGCGACGTGGCCGCCAACATCATCGCTCCCAACTCCGAGAGCGTGGATCTCGAAGGTCCGCATCTCGAGAACGGACGCATGATCTACGCCAGCAAGACCGTGGAGAACATCGAGGCCACGCGCAAGGCAGGACTCTTCGGAGTCAGCATGCCCCGTCGCTACGGCGGCCTGAACCTCCCCAACGTCATCTTCTCCATGCTCTCCGAGGTCATCTCCGCCGCCGACGCCGGCTTCCAGAACATCTGGAGCCTGCAGAGCTGCATCGACACTCTCTATGAGTTCGGCTCCGAGGAACAGCGCCAGAAGTACATCCCCCGCATCTGCGCCGGAGAGACCATGTCCATGGACCTCACCGAGCCCGATGCAGGCTCTGACCTCCAGCGCGTGATGCTCAAGGCCACCTTCGATGCCCAGGAGAACTGCTGGCGCCTGAACGGCGTCAAGCGCTTCATCACCAACGGCGACTCCGACATCCACCTCGTGCTGGCTCGCTCCGAGGAAGGCACCAAGGACGGACGCGGACTCTCCATGTTCATCTACGACAAGCGTCAGGGTGGCGTCAACGTCCGCCACATCGAACACAAGCTGGGCATCCACGGCTCGCCCACGTGCGAACTTACTTATAAGAACGCGCGCGCGGAACTCTGCGGAAGCACTCGCCTGGGACTCATCAAGTACGTGATGTCGCTCATGAACGGAGCACGCCTGGGCATCGCCGCACAGAGCGTTGGTCTTTCCCAGGAGGCTTACAACGAAGGGCTCGCCTATGCCCGCGAGCGTGCTCAGTTCGGACAGAAGATCATCGAGTTCCCTGCCGTCTACGATATGCTCAGCCGCATGAAGGCCAAGCTCGACGCCGGACGTTCGCTGCTCTATCAGACCGCTGCCTACGTCGACGTCTACAAGTGCCTCGAAGACATCGAGCGCGACCGCAAGCTCACGCCCGAAGAGAAACAGGAACTGAAGAAGTACCAGCGACTGGCAGACGCCTTCACGCCGCTGGCCAAGGGCATGAACTCCGAGTACGCCAACCAGAACGCCTACGACGCCATCAGCATCCACGGCGGATCGGGCTTCATCATGGAGTACAAGTGCCAGCGCCTCTACCGCGACGCACGCATCTTCTCCATCTACGAAGGCACCACGCAGCTCCAGGTAGTCGCCGCCATCCGCTACATCATCAACGGAACTATGCTCCAGAACATCAAGGAGATGGCTGAAGGCCTGGTGTGCAGCGATTCTGTTGCTGCTCTGAAGGCGCGCGTCGAAGCGCTCATCCCCATCTACGAGGAAGCGCTCGCCACCGTCAAGGCTCTGGAAGATCAGGAGGCCATCGACTTCCTCTCGCGCCGTCTCTACGACATGACCTGCGAGATCGTGATGTCGCTGCTCATCATCCGCGATGCAGCTCAGGCTCCCGACCTCTTCGGGAAGAGCGCCGTCGTCTACGTGGGCATGGCAGAGGAGGATGTCCTCGGCAAGGCTGCCTACATCAAGAACTTCCAGCCCGAAAGCCTCGCCAGCTTCCGCGCCGAGTAGTCCGACATTCCAAGTGTACAAAATAGCAGTCAGCGCACCTCTCCATACTTCGGGGGTGCGCTGATTCTTATTTCCAGCTCTGTTCTTTCAAGCCTTTTCTTTCCAAGCCTTTTCTTTCCAAGCCTTTTTCTTTCAGGTCTTTTCTTTCAGGTCTTTTCTTTCCAGGTCTTTTCTTTTCCAGTTCAGTCCTGTTCTTTCCACAACTGCTCCAGCACCTCAGGGAAATGTGCCATCTCCAGCAGATGCACCTTCTCGGCAATGGTGTCGGGAGTGTCTTCCGGCGAGAGCGGCGTGCTGAACTGGGCTATGATCTCTCCTCCGTCGCACACGGGGGTGACGTAGTGGATGGTGATTCCCGTCTCTGTATCGCCCGCCGCCTTCACGGCTTCGTGCACGTGGTGTCCCCACATGCCTTTTCCTCCGTGCTTGGGGAGTAGGGCAGGGTGGATGTTCACGATTCGGCGAGGATATTCATCGATGAGGTAGTCGGGCACCATGGGCAGGAAGCCGGCGAGGACGATGAAGCGGATTTCGTTGCTACGAAGCAGAGGAAGCATCACGTCGGGATTGTTCAAGTCGGACTTGGGAACCACGCAGGAGGCAACGCCCAGACGGCGTGCACGCTCCAGCGCATAGGCATCGGCACGGTTGCTGACGACCAGCTTGCAGCAGACGCTCTCCGAGCCGCTGAAGTGGCGGATGATGTTCTCGCAATTCGTGCCGCTGCCCGACACGAAGATGGCTACGTTCATTTTTTCCATGAGGTTCTTTGCGTTATTGATGCCGCAAAGGTACATATTTCGTGGCAAAATTCGTTGCTTTTTGTCTATAAAATGGTGTTTTCTGCATGAAGTGGCAATTTTTTCTGCTAAAACTCTTGGCGGTCTCGCTAAAAAGCACTAATTTTGTAGCCGATTCGCCCACTTATTGGAAACGGAGGTGGGCGAGAAGAGAGAACACAACAGGAAGTCTAACAACCTTATTAAAAACGTACGCCATGGAATTGATGAAACAGTTCAAGGCGCAGACGGTCTCCAGCATTGGGGGCTTCTTGCGTCAGCTCAGTGAGCGGAAAGATATCGAGATTCAGAAGTGCAACTTCATCAAGGAGATGAACGAGATGACTGGCGTGTATATCGTGGCCAACGACAAGGAGGCCGTGGTGCTTGCCGTCGATGCCCGTCAGGAAGATACCGACGAGCTCGTGGACGAGTGCCCCTTCCACGGAGAAGAACCCCAGTGGTTCTCAACTTCAAACCATCGTGTCAGCCCCATCTACCTCATGCGCCAGGTGATGAGTCTGCTGGAACTGTGCTATAGGAAAGCGGACATGAGCAACATTGAAATCGGAGGGACGCTGCTCTCGTTCAGCGCCCTGACGGACACCGGACATTTTGAGAATTTATTTGACCAGCTGAACATCTGCGTCCTCGACGAGCTCAACGCCAAGGAGGATTACCTTCTCCTGCGCGAGCACTTTGTGGACGGCAACAGCACGCAGAAAGTGCTCAAGGACCTGTTCAGCAGCTACTATCTCGTTGGACTGCCCGACCTGGTGCACTTCGACGACTACATCCCCAAGCAGGAGGAACCCACCCACCAGGAGGACGAGACGCCAGACTTCGTGCTGCCCGGCCTCGATGGAGAGGAACTGGGGGACTTTGAGCACGACCTCCAGGAACTCTTCGGTTCTTTTGAATCCCATGACACGCCTCCAGAGGAGCATCGGGCCTCGGCTCAGGAGCCCGTGGACGACGCGCGGCTCGAGAGCAAGTTCGAGCGCCACATGAGGCGCGTGCGCGAGGCGCTCAACGAGCAGTACCCCAGCGGTCCTTCGGGCACGTGCAACATCCCCTCGCGCGTGAAGATTGTGCCTCCCATGTCTGCACGGGATGCCAACAACGCCTTCTCCAGACTCGTGGGCATCGGGGAAATCCGCGCTCAGATCGAGTCGCTGACCCTCATGTCCAGCTACAACCGCCGCCGCATGCGCCTGAACCCGGAGGCCGAGGAGCATCGCGTCACGCTCCACGCACTCTTCACCGGCAACCCCGGCACGGGAAAGAGCACCGTCTGCAAGCTCTACGGAGCCCAGCTGCGCCAGGCGGGCGTGCTCGAGTTCGGACATGTCGTGGTGGTCGACCGCAGCTCCTTCATCGGCAACTGCTGGGGCGACGAGGAGAAGAGCGTGCGAGCCCTGCTGCAGCTGGCGCGAGGAGGAGTGCTCATGGTGGACGAGGCCTATCAGCTGCTGGGCGACGGCCATCCCACGGATCCCGGACGACTGGTGCTGCCGCTGATGATGAACTACCTGGCAGACCCCGAGTGGAGGGATGTGGCCGTAGTGCTCTGCGGCTATCCCGCTCCGATGCGCAAGCTGCTGGAGCAGAACACGGGTCTCGTCTCCCGCTTCCCGCACCACTTCGAGTTCAAGGACTTCGACGTCTCCACGCTGGAGCAGATCACTCTCAGCCACGTCAAGTCCTACGGCTACACCTTCGCTCACGATGCGTGGGCCAAGTACAGCTGGTTCCTCCGCGAGGCCTACGACCAGCGCGATGAGAACTGGCCCAACGCACGCTTTGTCACGCACTGGCTGGAGAGCATCTACGTCCGCCACGGCGTCAGGTGCGAGCGTCAGGACATCAGCGATCCTGAGGAACTCAGTACACTCACCGTGGACGACATACCACATCCCTCAGAAACCTAAAAAACTACTTTTTAGCTTACCCCGATGTGAAAAAATGGGGAGGATGCGTGTAGATTAGAAACTTTTTCATAACTTTGCACCCACAAAGTAATATCTGCGCATTCTCCCCATGAATCATATCTACACTTTTCTCCGCCAGATAGCCGAGCACAACGACCGCGACTGGTTCCACGCCCATCAGGTGGAATACAAGGCTGCGCGGGCTTCCTTCGAGCATTACGTTCAGGAAGTCATCCTCCGCATAGCCTCCTTCGATGCCAGCGTGGCCTACCAGACTCCCAAGTCGTGCACCTATCGCTTTGCGCGCGACACCCGCTTCTCTAATGACAAGTCTCCCTACAAGCGCCACTTCGGCGCCTTCATCTGCTCGCATGGGCGCAAGAGCTATCGTGGAGGATACTATCTCCATCTGGAACCAGGCAACTCCATGGTGGCTGGAGGCTCGTGGTGTCCGCCGGCACCATTGCTGAAGCACATCCGCGAAGCCATCGTCGATGACATAGACCGCTTCCGCGACATCGTGGAGGCTCCCCGTTTCCATGAGCTATACCCCGTGGTGGGCGAAGACCCCGTGAAGACTCTTCCCAAGGGATTTCCTCGCGATTTCGCCTACCCCGAGTACCTGCGTCCACGCCTCTACACCGTCTGGACACCTATTCCGGACTCCCTCGTCGCGGAGCCCGACGGGCAGGACCGCATCGAGGAGATGTTCCGCACCATGGCTCCCTTCAACAAGTTCCTCAACGAAGTCTTCGATGACTACGAATAACATCCCTCCGCTCCCCCCTCATCCCTCTTCCTCCCCTCCATTACATCACAAATGATAAAGCAACTCCTTCGTACCGTTTTTTTCGTTGCGATTTTATCGCAACTCCCCCTCCCCCTGCTGGCCGACCACGTGGACATCACCTGGCCGCTGAGCAATCAGGATGACCTCGGCGCTCAGACCATGACCGCAGGCGCTGATGACTACCTCACGCCGTCCTTTGCCCTGGGCTCCAACCTCGTGGCCACCGGCGTGATGACCTCCAGCAATGCCGACGCGGGCTACACCGCCGTCGCCTACAATCCCCCCTTCGTGCAGCTGACTCCCAAGACGCGCGTCACGGGTAAGACCGCAGGCCACACCGTTACCTTCACCCTGAAACCCCAGACGGGACACACCTTCAAGCCCACCACCATCGAGTTCGATGCCGTCAAGTGTGGCACGGACGGAGGCAACTTCGATGTGTATATCAAGAACGGAACCTCGGCGGAGCGGGCGCTGGAGACCGGCGTGGCTCCCCTGCGCAACAAGGTTGCCGCCGGCAACCCCAACGGATGCAGCCACCACACCTACCTGCTTCCTGACCAGCTCGTGCAATCGGGCAGGGCGTTCCAACTCATCCTCTACGTCTACAACTTCAACGGTCAGGACAACGAGAATCCGAAGTCCATCGCCTTCCGCAACATCGTCGTCGGCGGCGAGACGGACGAGCCTATTTTCGATGCCAGCCATTACTTCGCCTCGGCCACCTGCTCTGCCGGAGACCTGCTGACGGCCGTCCGAAACCTGAAGAACGGCGAGAGCGTCACCTGGCCCACCAAACTCTACGGCGACCCCACGGACTTCCATGTCACCGCCGCCGAGGGCTACACCGCCGCCATCGCGTATAATAATAAGGTGTGCACCCTCTCGGCGCAGAAGGACGGGCGCGAGGTCTTCAGCATCACTCTCCGCTTCGTGGTCAGCTATCGCCAGCCTCGCGGCGAGGCCAAGCCCCTGACCCGAGGCCTCGTGGCCGTGAAGACCGGAGCCGGAGTTCTCGTCAGCTGGCGCCTGCGCTCGACGGACAACCCGCGCGACCTCCGCTTCCGCATCTATCGCGGAAAGACACTCATCACCAAGACGCCCGTCGTGGGCAAGACCAACTACCTCGACGCAGGTGGTTCGTCCAGCAGCATCTACACCCTCGAAGTCCTCGACGGCGAGGGACACATCATAGACCGCCAGGAGGGCATCAAGGCCTGGGATAGCCAGGTGAAATACATCACCCTCCAGGGCGGCGCTCCCACCGACCCGACCACGGCCGGAGCCACCTACACGCCCAACGACGCCTCGTTCTGCGACATGGATGGCGACGGCGAGTACGAGTTCATTCTCAAGTGGGCACCTTCCAACGAGAAGGACGCCGCCAGCAGCGGCACCACTTCGCCCGCCTTCTACGCCTGCTACAAGATGAGCGGCCAGCGCCTCTGGATACTCCATACCGGCGCCAATATGTTCAACTCCGCCCACACCACACCCTACATCGCCTGGGACCTCGACGGCGACGGCTACGGCGAATTCATGGTCAAGACCGCCCCCGGTGCCATCGACGGCGAGGGCAACTACGTCCTCCTGGACGGCGATGATCCCAACGCGAACCTCAAGAGCGGACGCGGCAAACAAGACCACGGACCGGAGTACATCACCGTCTTCGACGGCATGACCGGCGCCGAGCTCAAGACCATCCCCTACCACACCGCCTACGCCGACGAGACCACCTCCTTCTGGGGC
The DNA here is from genome assembly GCA_902771725.1 of uncultured Bacteroidales bacterium. Taxonomy (GTDB): domain Bacteria; phylum Bacteroidota; class Bacteroidia; order Bacteroidales; family Bacteroidaceae; genus Physcousia. Next base: position 4,167 of record CACXXT010000008.1, on the reverse strand, counting down.
GACTCGAACCAGAACCGCTCTGAGCGCTATCTGGCCGCCATCGCCTGGCTCGACGGCGAGCAGGCCAACCCATCGGCCATCTTCGCCCGAGGATATTATAGCGGATGCAAGATTGGAGCCTATGACTGGGACGGCGACAACCTCACCTTGCGCTGGCTGCATCGCGGCGAGAGCCCCACGAAGGGCACCGTGCGCTATGCCGACGGCACCGTGAAGAACCTCTCCACCACCGTCTATGGCGAGGGATGCCACTGGATCAGTATCGGCGACGTCACCGGCGACGGCCGTCAGGAAATCCACTACGGCTCCGGAGCACTCCGCCACGACGGCACCACACTCTACCGCACCGGACTGGGCCACGGCGACGCCCTTCACCTCAGCGACTTCATCCCCTCGAGACCAGGGCAGGAGTGCTTCATGGTTCACGAACACAAGCCCTACGGCATGGACCTGCGCGATGCCGCCACGGGCGAGCTCCTGCTCCACAAGACCGCCGGCGACGACACGGGCCGCGGCATCATGGCTCACTTCAATTCCGAGGCAGAGGACGCCTACTGGCAGTTCAGCGCCGACAACGGTCTCTACGACACCTCCGGAAAGCTCATTGCCAACAACGTCACCCACGGAGGCGGAGCGGGACTCAGCTTCCGTATCTACTGGAACGGAGACCTTGCCGACGACTTCTACGGGAAGAACGTCCTCGAGGCCTGGAATCCCAATTCCGGAGGATTCGGGCGCATGCAGGTCAACGGAGCCAACTACGTCATCGGCAACTACAACAACGCCTCGAAGCAGAACCCATGCGTCAGCGGCGACCTCCTCGGCGACTGGCGCGAGGAAATCGTCACCTGGCAGCAGGCGGGCAATGACTTCCTGCTCGTCATCAACGCTACCGACCACCTGACGGACTACGCCGTTCCTCACCTCATGGACGACGCGGCCTACCGCGCACAGCTCATCAGCCAGAACGTGGTCTACAACCAGCCGCCCCATCTCTCCTATGACCTCCGTGCGCGCTACACCATTCAGCGCCAGGTGCCCCAGGGCGGATGGGATGGTCTCTACACCTCCTATCCTGTCATCGTGCCCGCAGGTGTCAAGGCCTACAACGTCACGGGCGTGAATGCCGAAGCTGACACCGTTCGCACTACGCGTCTGGCCGCCGGAGCCGTCATCCCCGCCGGCGCCGCCGTGCTCTACCTCGGCACTCCGGGAGACCAGGTGAAGTTCGTGCCCAGCGCCAAGTCCCCCGCTTCCGTCAACAAGACCTACCTCAAGGGAGCGCCCGTGGATAGCGTGCTCACCTCGGACGAGGCCGCCGACGAGCTCCTCTACACCCTCCAGCCTGTGGCCGAGACCGGCGGCGTGGCATTCGTCCGCGTGGCTGATGGCACACGCGTGGAAGCCGGCACGCCATGGCTCCGCGTGAAGGGCACCGCCGCCGCACCTGCCCTGTCCCAGTACTACGTCACCCGGGAGAGCATACCCACCGGCGTGGGCAGCCTGGAGATGGCAGATCCTGAATCTGAGAATGGCAGGTCTGCCGGGGGCAAAGCCACGACATCCTTCGACCTCAGCGGCAAGCCCATAGCCCAGCCGAGGCAGGGAGAACTCATCATCGTCAATGGTAAAAAGTTCATTACTAACTAATAATAAAAAAAACAACTTATGAGATTCAGACACATCCTTTCTGCCCTGTGTGTTGCAGCAGCCTTGCAACCCCTTGCCGCCGCCGAGAACGTCATCACCGTCGACGCCAAGAAACCCGGCGCCCCCATTCAGACGACTCAGTGGGGCATCTTCTTCGAGGACATCAACTACGCCGCCGACGGCGGACTCTACGGCGAGCTCCTGAAGAACCGCTCCTTCGAGTTCCCCGACCACTTCTGCGGCTGGGACATCAGCGGGCGCGTCACCCTCATGAACGACGGCCCCTTCGAGCGCAATCCTCACTACGTCCGCCTGGCTCCCTCCGGCCATCGCGACAAGCACACCATGATCGAGAACCACGGCTTCTTCGGCATCGGAGTCACCGGCGGCGAGGAGTACCGCTTCTCCCTCTGGGCACGTGTGCCGGACGGAGGCAAATCTAAGCTCTACATCGACCTCACCGACAACGCCACGATGACCGAAGACCAGAAGATGGGCAGCGGAAGCGTGGAAGTCAGCGGCGCCGAATGGAAGAAATACACCGCTATCGTCAAGGCCGACCGCACCTTCGCCAAGGCTCACCTCCGCCTCTGGGGCGACAGCAAGGTGACCACCGACGTGGAGCACGTCAGCCTCTTCCCCGTGAAGACCTACAAGAACCGCGAGAACGGCATGCGACTGGATGTGGCCCAGGCGCTGGAAGACCTGCATCCGGGCGTGTTCCGCTTCCCCGGCGGATGCATTGTCGAGGGTACTGACCTCGAGACACGCTACCAGTGGAAGAACAGCGTAGGTCCCGTCGAGAACCGTCCCCTGAACGAGAACCGCTGGCACTACACCTTCACCTACCGCTACTTCCCCGACTACTTCCAGAGCTACGGCCTCGGCTTCTTCGAGTACTTCCAGCTCGCTGAGGATATCGGCGCAGAGCCCCTGCCCGTGCTCAATGTGGGCATGGCATGCCAGTTCCAGAACGGCGACGACGCCCACGCCCCCTGCACCCGCGAAGGCCTGCAGCAGTTCATCGACGACTGCATCGACCTCATCGATTTCGCCAACGGCGACCCCGCCACCAACCAGTGGGCCAAGCTCCGTGCCGACATGGGTCATCCCGCACCCTTCAACCTCAAGTTCCTGGCCATCGGCAACGAGCAATGGGAGCAGCCCTACTTCGACCGCCTGGCCATCATCGCCCCCGAGGTGCGCAAGGCACGTCCTGAAATCAAGCTTATCGGCACCAGCGGCCCCAACGCCGAGGACGACCACTTCAAGAACGGCTGGCCTGCCATGCGCAAGCTCAAGGCTGACCTCGTCGACGAGCACTACTACCGCGACGTCAAGTGGTACCAGAACTGGATGAACCGCTACGACGACCGCGAGTTCTACACCAAGGACGGACCGCGTGTGTTCGCCGGCGAGTGGGCCTGCCACGACCGCGGCAAGAAATGGAACCACGCCGGAGCCAGCATCTACGAAGCAGCCTTCATGACGGGTATCGAGCGCAACGCCGACCTCGTTCACATGGCCACCTATGCGCCTCTCTTCGCACACGTCGAGGGATGGCAGTGGCGCCCTGACCTCATCTGGTACGACAACCTCCACACCGCCCGCACCGCCAGCTACTACGTCCAGCAGCTCTATATGCTCAACCGGGGCACCAACGTGCTGCCCACCACGCTCAGCATCGACGGCGGCCAGGCCAGCGTGAACCCAGTGGCGAAGGGTCAGGACGGCGTCTTCGCATCCAGCGTCATCGACACCCCGAAGCAGGAAATCATCGTCAAGGTCATCAACACCACCGGCGAGGCCCAGTCCCTGACCATCCGACTCACGGGCATGAAAGCCAAGCAGCTGGAGGCCATCAAGCGCGATGTGGAGATCATCAGCCTGAACTGTGCCGACTACGATGCCGAGAACCAGCCTGGGCGCCCCGAGGTCGTCAGTCCCAAGACCTTTGCCGCCACCATCGCTTCGGACAAGAAGGCTGCTACCCTCCAGGGTCGTATCCCTGCCAAGACCTTCCAAGTCTACCGCGTGAAGCTCTGAGCACCGCCCGTTCCCGCCATCACGGCGGTTTGAAATCAACATCCCGCCATCACGGCGGCCGGAACTCAACACCCCGCCATCACGGCTGGGGCCTCGGTAATCCCCGCAGACTCTCATTTGCAGTTCTGCGGGGGTCTTTTTTTACTCGTACGTACGTGTCAGCAGTTGCGTCCGTCCGTGTTGGCCACCACGTCCTTTCGTTCCTTTGACGGTGCAAAGATACTACATTTCCGCGAGGCGACCAAATCCGAGGGGGGACTTAGGGTGTTTTTTCAGCAAAAAACGCGGCGGGCATCGCGGGGGGGACTTCAGAACACAATGCGCGGCCCATCGCAGGGGGGGACTTAGGGAGTTTTCAGCAAAAAACGCGCGGCGGCAGGTGCTTTCAGATTTCAGTTTTCAGTTTTTTTGCGCATGGGGTAGGGAGTACGAAAGTGGCGGCAGGAGGGTGGAGAGGGGAGAAAAAATGCT
>CACXXT010000007.1 GCA_902771725.1 uncultured Bacteroidales bacterium | reverse complement strand
CTAGAGGAGAAGACTAAGAATCTGCCCCTGGAACTGAAGATTCCCGACATCCACTTCACCAAGATGCGCCTCTCCAACGTCAGACGCGGTGAGTGGAAGTCCGAGTCCAAGAAGATTGCCGATAAGCGCAAGGCTCGCGAAGAGAAAGAACAGGAAATCCACGATGCTGCTCTGAAGATCTTCATGGAGAGCAACGAGATCAACATCGGCACCACCCAGGAACCCTTCTACTTCGACCTTGGCGAATGGTCAACGGCTTCCGCTGAGAAACACCTCGGCCCCTTCTCCTTCGGACTGACTAAGTTCTCACCGGGATACAATTCAGGTAAAGTAACGCTGGAAATCGGCGGCAAATTAAAACTCTTTGAGGACAAGATTGACGTTGATGCAGCCGTGCTCATCTCTGCCAAGCTGAATACTGAGGGCGACCTCAAGGACTGGTCCATCGAAGATGGCGATGTGGAATTCCGGGAACTCAACTTGAAGGTTGACTTCACCGCCATTCATCTGGAAGGTAGTCTCAAAGCCACCGATGCCCCCAACAAGGGTTACAAAGGTACGCTCAACGTCGGTATCATCGGTTTCTTCAACCTCGATTGCGAGGGCGGCTACTTCGAGCACAAGAAGGACGAGAAGAACGACGAAGACTCCAACTACACTTGGGGATACTTCAAGGCCACCATGGAGTCCGCCGCCCTGCGCTTCGACCCCGTGGTCATCGACCGCATCTCCGGCGGCTTCTTCTTCAACTGCCGACCCACCCAGGGTCAAGGAGAACACGGCAAGTTCACGGGTGACCCCACGCCTCAGGAAGGCTGCGTCGGCATCGCCTTCGGCCTCGGCCTGTCCTCTTCTGCAGGCAAGGAGACCCTGAGTGCCGACCTCGATATGCTCGTGGTCTATGATTCCGAGAACAGGTGCTTCTCCACCTTCATGCTCAATGGTAAGGTGCAGGCTGTGGCGGAACTCATCAAGGCCGACTGCTCACTCATCTATGAGAACCAGATGGTCAGTGGCAAGAGCCGGAACCGCTACCTCTGCCTCAACGTGACCGTGGAGGCTGGAGCAGATACCAAAGAACTCATCGAAAAGGTCACCAAGGCTAATGCAGCACTCGATGCACTGAAAGGCAAACTGGATGATTTCCAGAAAGAACTGGATCCGAAGAAAATCTACCAGCGGGTGACGAATCCCTCCTCAGGTCTGAACCGTCTCTCCGGCGACTACAACAAGAACAAGGATGGCGAAGCTCCCGACAACGACACCCCCGAGCTCTCCGAAGAGGAGAAGAAAAAGCAAGAGAAGAAGGCTGGTGTCACTGCCCTGAAGACCAAAATCAACCTGGAATTTAAGATCACTTGGGCCAAGGACGGACAGGAATACTCCACGCCGAAGTGGCATCTGTACATCGGCGAGCCGGCCAAGGACAAGCGTTGCTTCTTCCAGTTCCTGAAGTACGACGGTGTAATCGTCAATGTGGACATCGGTGCCGACGCCTACCTCTGCATCGGCAACGAACTGCCCGATGGCGGTGCACTTCCTGCCATCCCCACAAAGATTACCGAGTTCCTGAGCGGACACAAGGCCGACCAGGCCGACATGGGTGCCGACCTCGGCAAGGCCGAGCGCAGCCGCAAGGCCGCTGCCAAGAAACTCCTCGACCCCAACTCCTGCAACGGCGGCATCATGGTCGGTGCCAGCGCCTGGGGACATATCGGCATCGACCTCGGCCTTCTCTACGGCTCCCTCGATGCCATCGCAGGTTTCGATGCAGCCCTCGTCAACTACGGCAACAACGCCTTCTGCGTCAACTCCGGCTCGCACATGGGCTACAAGGGTTGGTACGCCATGGGCCAGCTCTATGCCTACCTGGCAGCACAACTGGGCATACATATCCACATCGGTTCCTTCATCAACGAGAAGGTCAGCATCTTCGATGCCGGCATTGGCGGTGTCCTCGAAATCGGATTGCCGAACCCCACCTGGGTCGAAGGTTCTGCCCGCATCAAGATCAGCCTCCTCGGCGGTCTCTGCAAGATCAACAAGAAGTTCGAATTCTCTGCCGGCGACCACTGCGTGCCCTTCAAGGGCAACGCCCTCGACGGCTTCGAGATGTTCCAGGGCGTCAGCCACGGTTCCGACAGCATTGCCCAGGCACTGATCGACCCCACCTTCGCCATCTCCCTGAACGAGGCGAAGAACATGACCTTCACCACCCAGTCCTCCATCGGCAGCCACTACCGTCTGGTGGATCCCTCTTGGGAGAGTGAGCTGGCCGACAAGGATGAGGTCAAGCAAGAAGACTTGGAGAAGTCCTATGCACTCAACGCCAGCCGCACCTATGTCTTCGACATCAACAAGGACAAGAACCTCAACGGCATGAAGATGGGTGTCCGCCTCTTCGACCTCGGAGAAGGTCCCACCAAGTGGATGGAGAAGTTCAACGACGAAGGCCTCTTATCCGGTTGGACAGAGAATGACCTGAGAAAGCTCTGGAATGGCGAGGTCGTGATTGTGAACAATTATGGAGGTGGAACCGCCTTTGCCATTGACCGGACCGATATACAAAAATATAACACAGGCCACGAAACCGCATTCGCCTCGAATTTCCTGAAAAAGTCAAGGAGCGAGACCGTCAACGAAGCTTCCTACATCATGCAGGGCAAGGAAATCACCAGCGGCGTCACCACTGACCGCAAGAAGAGACTTACCAGCCATGATTCTTCTGATATTCAGGATTTCCTCAACCGGAACAACATATCAGGCGAGGTCAACGTCAGCTTCCGCGAGGACAAGGGCAGCACCTTCCACCTCACCAACATGGACCTCAAGGCCGGCCACAGCTATATGCTCATCCTGAGTGCCGATGCCTACGAGATTGAAAACGGACGACGCGTCTGGTGTTCATACTACAGCGAGAAGGACAGTAAGCCCTACAACATCCACTGGCAGCAGAACAAGGCCTGGTTCTTCCGCATCAAGGGCGAGGAAGAGGAGAAGATTGTCACCGATTCCATCCGCAATTTGGAGCCCTACGTAGCATTGGCCTATCCCTCCACCAACGGCACCCGTGTGGTGGACAACCGTGGCGAAGGCGCCGTCCCGTCCTACTTCACAGACATCATGCACCCCACCATCGCCCTCAACCGCGACATCCGCAACAACTTACCCACGGAGAAGATGACATGGGTGCTCAGTGCTGTGATCGACGGCGATACCCTGCGCCAGGAGCGCAATGCGGTCTATAAGGTCAATGGCAACTGCTACAACCTCGAACCAGAACAAGCCTTCCGCGAGTTCTATCAGTACTCCTCCAGGCGAAATGCCAATAAGCAGAACTACGATTTCAGCACAGAACAATACCACCTACAGCTCCTCTACACCTATTTCCATAAGAAGAAGGAAAAGGAGTTGGTGTCCAAATACAACAATAAAGGGGAGTATGTCGAAAAGGTTATTGTTGACAAACTCGTTGATGACAAGGACAGTACTTTCGCCCTCGTGGATCTCTACCTTACCCCACTGCCTCACCACATCATGGAAAAGACTGTGGACGGTGAAATGTATAAATCCGACAACTGGCTGATCACTACCACCAGCAGCCAGACAGAACCTGTGGCCTACAGCAAACCCTTCGTCGGAGGAAGCATCGACCAGGCACCCACCATCGAGTACGAGAAGGACTACTACAATTCACGGGGTGGCGATCTTTTCACTGACGAGGACCTCGTCTTCAAGAACGTGAAGTTCCAGGGCATCAAGAACGCCCAGGGCCGTGTCACCAACGAATACAACCTGCCCTATCGCCTCATTGACCCGTACCTCTACTTCGCCTATCTCGGCAAGTGGGTGTTCATCGGCGACCGCGAAATCAGCAACTACGGCTTCGACGACGTGCCGGTGAAGTTCGGCTCCGAGAGCCTCATCTTCAACTACAACGGTACCGTCGTCAACTCCGAGTTCCTCAAGGACAAGTCCAACAAGTCGCTGCTGCAGCTCCGCAAGCAAATGTACAATGTCTGGAACACCTGGAACTACAACGACTCCAACCATCCCAAGTACCCGCTGCCCTCTGTCGGCGGCACCATCGGCGGACTCACTGCCGCCAACCAGGACGGCAAGGCCAGCACCGTTGAGCCCCTGAACATCAACCACTACACGGACTACACCTACGTCTTCGGCGACCTGGTGAAGGACTACATCGGTGCCTACAACGTAGCCCAGCAACTATGCTCTAAGTTGAAGATCTATTCCAACGAACTTGCAGAACGGTTCTACTACTATGGTGCCATTTATGACTCCTTCAATAACGACGACTTCGACAATGCCCTTAACAACTACGTGAAGGGGTGGAACGGTGTCCACCGTGGTCAGTACATCGAAGTCTCCGACCGCGGCTACAGCGTCCGTGTGCCCTTCTACCAGCTGCCGCTCATCTATGGCGACTGCTTCGGCAATGGCGCCCAGTTCGGCTACACGAGCCTGAACCGTTCTGACCGCACTTTCAACAAGAGCATCGGTGAGAGCGATATGTCCTCCGGCGATCCCGCAAGTTCCAACCTCAGCCTGCGCTGGCCCTCTGCCGCGTCTAACCTGCTCTTCTTCCGCCTCAACGACTGCGGTGATCAGAGTCGTGATGCCTATGGCTACAATCCCCTGCCCTTCAAATACTTCGAAGGCAACGATTGGAGTTCATATTCTTCCTGCTACAAGAACTCCGCCAGCATCGAACATGACCAGTTCGACGCCCACAAGGCTTTGCAGGCCGTCACCGGCTTCAAGGCACGCCTCTACCGCGTGGACTCCTACGACGTGCAGACAGGCCAGTACACCGTCAGTCCCAACCAGGACTGCGGTGGCGGTCCGTGGGTGAAGACGGTCAACATCGGCGCAGGGAACTCCACTGCACCGAATATGGACAAGATGTACTCCGAAGTTACGGCTAAGGACATATACCTCTACACCCACTATGACGAGGAGATACCGCAAGTAATATGGTGTCCATCTACCCAGAGCCTCATCTTCCACTACAACAACAGAATTGTCAAGGCAGGTGAGATTTACAGAGCCAACAACAAAACTTACGGCAGAATCACCAGCATCTTTATCGGTGAAAAAGCAAAGGGGAATAATTGGAGGACCTCTTCCATCATGGAGAAATGCACCAATATTGTGATCACCGCCGAATTCCTCGAGAGTGCCAAGAAGGATTTCCGGAACCTACAACGATTCTTCGAGGACTTTAAGAATGTGACATCAGTCTCTGGTTTGAGGTACTTGATTACGGATCAGACCACCGACATGTCCTATATGTTCTCCGGCTGCGAGAGCCTCACCAGCCTGGACTTCTCCGGATGCAATACCCAGAACGTGACTACCATGTCCCACATGTTCGAAGGCTGCCAGAAACTGAATTCGCTGGACCTGAGCAAATTCAGTACTTCCAAGGTGAAAGGCATGACCTCCATGTTCGAGGGCTGTAAGTCGCTGACCTCACTGAACTTGAGCAGTTTCACGGGCGAAGCCCTGATGAGTACCACCCGTATGTTTGCCGACTGCACGAAACTCACGAGCATCGACATCAGCGGCATCATCGGTACGGAGGACTACTACATGTGCGAACACATGTTCGACGGCTGCACCGCCCTGCGCACCCTCCACATGGATGCCCTCGACCCACACCCATGGGGAAGCTACGATGAAGATATGTTCAAGGGCGTAGGCAGTTCGCTCACGTGCTACTACTTCGCCGGACTGGTGACGAGAGTGGCCAACCAGATTCCCGGCCGCAAGGTCGTACAGCCCGACGAGCGCGCCAAGGTCATCTATGGCCGTACCAGCGGCGGCGAGGACGTACTGCTCTTTGTCTATAAGCCGGATAATTACAAGACGGGCAACACCTACACCATCTCCACGTCTTATCTGGACTTCGACGGTTCCATGTCAGGTAGCTCTGTCATCTGGTCCGAATATCAGACCACGAAACTCACCGTCACCGTCAAGGGCGTCTGGAAGGGCGAGGACGTCACCGACACTTACAGCTCACCCAAGTGGAGCACTGGTGCGTCCTCCGTTCGCACCATCTATATCGACAAGGATTTTGTCAAGACCCTGCCGAAGAGTACTGCCTACTGGTTCAAGAACTTCAGCCAGCTCACTGCCATCCACGGCCTGCCGCACCTCAACACCGAGGGTGTCACCTCCATGCGAGAGATGTTTGCCGGGTGCAGCAACCTGACGAGACTTAGCCTTGGTGACTTCGTCTTTGGCTCAAGTACGAGAAGCACCAAGTTCAAGGTGTCGAATGTTACCGAAATGACCGCTATGTTCAGCGGATGCTCCAAACTTGAGACGCTGAAGCTGGATAATTGGGACTTTTCTAAGGTGACCACCATGTACCGTATGTTCGAGAACTGTGCCAGTCTGACATTTGAACATTTACAGACCGTGTTCAACAAGGCGAACTCCGTCACCGACATGGAACGCATGTTCTACGGTTGCTCCAGCCTGCTGAGCAACGACCCGACCTATGGTTTGCGCATCAACACCGACAAGGTCACCGACATGACCAGTATGTTCAGCGGCTGCAGCAGCATGAAGTATATCCCCACGCTCAGCAGCACGGCCAACGTCACCAAGATGTCCTATATGTTCAATGGCTGCACGGCCCTGAAGGAGGCTGACGTGACAAAGTACAATACGGCCAAAGTGACCACTATGGAGCGGATGTTCTACGGCTGCTCGGCGCTGGAGGAACTCAATCTGGGCACCAACGAATTCACCAAGCTGACGTCTGCCTCGAATATGTTCTACAACGTCAACCGGCCGTGCTACATCTATATTCCTTCGGATGCCACGCGCGTGGTCAGCGCCTGCTCTGCATCCACCTTCCCCAACCGCGTACTCATCACTCCTTGCTGTGCCTTCCTGTTGCGCTCCGGTTCCTACTACGAACTGATGCTCTACGGCGGTCGCACCACCCTGAAGAATGGTGACCGATGCAATATCAGTCCGTACTCGGGCTACACCATCGAACGTGTCTTTACGGGATCCACAATACAGAACAGTTCAGAGGAACCGCCTTGGTATGCATACAGCCCAATCACGATGTCAAATGTGACGAAGGTGTACATCCACAGCTCGTTCAGCAACGTCAAGCTCTTGAACGCCAAGAGCTATTTCCGCGGCATGAGCTCACTGACCGAAATCAAAGGCCTGAACTATCTGGATGTCAGTGCGGCCAAGGACGTCAGCATGATGTTCGCCAGCTGTAGTAAACTGGCCACCACCGACGGATTGCTGTACCTCGACAATGCCACGGTAGCCAAGAGTATGTTCTCCGGTTGCTCCAGCCTGACAAGCCTGCCCATCGTCTTCGGCACGTCGAATACCCTGACGAATACAAGCTATATGTTCAAGGACTGCACGAAGCTCTCATCCATAGGCAGCACCAACTATCCCCGTACAGCCAATGTGACGGATATGTCCTATATGTTCTACGGATGCTCGAACCTCGTCAGTGCTCCCTTGTCGCGCTTCAATACCTCGAGCGCAACCAACATGCAATCCATGTTCTCTGGTTGCAGCAAACTCGGGGATAGCTCTCTGAAGGGCATCAAGGACTTCGATACCAAGAACGTCATCTATATGCAATCTATGCTCTACGGCACAAAGGCTTCGGAACTCGACCTGTCGTCGTGGAATGTTGCCAAGGTGACGAATATGAATGGTATGTTCAAGGGCTGTACCGAGCTGCGCAAGCTCACCCTCGGCACCAATTTCGACGTGAGCAATGTGACAGGCTCCACCACCGCCTTCACGGATGTCCATGACGTGGCCGTCATGGTGCCCTCCGCCAAGCTGAGCACCATCAAGAGCAACTTTACCAGCAAGCTGGGCTTCCGCGTGGGCACCACCGGTGACTTCTACGACGAGAACGCCGCTCAGACCCCACAAGTCATCTGGACCCGCGGCAACAAGACACTGACCTTCTTCTACGGTATGCCTGTGGGTACCACCTTCAACGGACAGACCGTCACCCAGAAGTGGACCGGCAACGCCGTGCTCAACAACACTGCGACGTCGGCACCATGGACCTCCACTGTGAAGAGCGACGTCACCACCGTCACCTTCGACAAGACTTTTGCCAACGCCCGGCCCACCACCACCAAGGGTTGGTTCTACAACTGTTCCAAGCTCACTACCATCAACGGCTTCGAGAACCTCTGCACCGTCTACAGCGTGACGGATATGTCCTATATGTTCTACGGCTGCTCCGGCCTGACGGCTCTCGACTTCAGCAACGCCATGCCGCTGTGGGGCGTGAACAAGGTGACCACGATGGCCTATATGTTCTACGGCTGCTCGGGCCTGAAGGAACTCAAGCTGACGCGCTTCAACAACTCGAACAAAGTGACCAGTATGGAGCGGATGTTCGCGTCATGCTACAACATACAGAAACTTGACATCAGCTCGTTCAATACCGCCGAGGTTACCAATGCCAACAACCTGTTCAACTACATGCCCAACCTGCGCACACTCATCGTAGGTTCTGGCTTCAACTTCCCGAAAGTCTCGGGCAAGGCGACTTCGGTATTCAACAATGTGTCGAAGTGCGAGATCACTGCCACCCAATCCGTCCTCAACACGGTGAAGAGCCCCATCGTCAGCAAGTTAGGATTCGTAGAGGTGACCGATGGCACGAACGGCGACTTCGTGGCTTCGGACAAAAAGTACGTGCAGGCCATTTGGACATCCTCGAACAAGACACTGACCTTCTACTACGGCAAGCAGTACAAGGCCGGAGGCAAATGGAACGGCTACACCATCACCAACGTATGGACTGTCAGCGGCAGCAGCACGCCCTGGATCGACACCGTCAAAGGCTCCATGACCGCTGCCACTATCCACGAGTCGATGGCCGACTACGGCGTCAGCAGCTGTGCCAACTGGTTCAAGGACTGCGCGAAGCTGACTGCCGTCAACGGACTCACGAACCTGAAGACCAGCAGCTGCCTGAGCTACTACAATATGTTCCGTGGCTGCAAGGCTCTGACACGCGCCGACGTGAGCAAGTTCCTCACCTCCTGGGGCTACGCGACGAACTCCAGCCTCACCATCAACCTGGGTTGTATGTTCTACGAGTGTGAGAGCCTCTCCACCATCGACGTCAGTGGATGGACCGAGACGGCACGCGTCAGCAACATGGCCCACATGTTCTGGCACTGCAAGGCCGTGACCCGGCTCGACCTGAGTAAGTGGAAGGCAGACAACTGCACGGCCATGAACAGTATGTTCTCGGGCTGCGAGAATCTGACCAGCCTCTCCATCAACAGCAACCTCAATTCAGCCAACGTGAAGACCATGTCCTATATGTTCTACAATTGCAAGGCCCTGACCTCCATCCCCGTCACCAGCCTCAACACCCAGAGCGTGACAGACATGTCCCACATGTTCGAAGGATGCGAGGTGTGGAAGGCCAGCTTTGGCGAGTACTCGCCCTGGAATTGGGATACAGGCAACGTCACCACGATGGAAGCCATGTTCAAGGGCTGCAAGAAGATCTCATCGCTGAACCTCAGCAACTGGAACACCTCGAACGTCACCACGATGTACCGTATGTTCTACGAATGCGAGGGCATCAAGGAGAGTTCCTCAACGAACCGCTACGCCCTGCTCAACGTGGAGAACTTCAATGTGTCCAAGGTGACGAACATGTCCAGCATGTTCGCCTACTGCTCGGGCATCAAGTGGCTCAAGCTGAGCAAGTGGAAGACATCGGCCCTGACCAACATGAACAGTATGTTCTACGAGTGCAAAAAACTGAAGGAAATAAACATCAGCAACTTCACCCTCTCGGCCTCTACCGACGTGGCCTATGCATTCTACAATTGCTCCGAACTGACCGATATCGACATGCGGATGAAGAGTCAGTGGTCGCCCCAGGCGAGCAAGGCAAACTACATGTTCAGCGGATGCAACAAAGCCACTATCCAGATGAACAACAATGTTCGCGTAACAACGAACAACAAGAATTCCAGCATTGGTAATAAGTATGTTGTCATCACCGACTGTAACAGCGGCACGCCCAAGACCAACATGGTCACCACGATGAAGAATCTCGGACGCTCCGGCAGCAAGATGTCGTGGTTAAAGGAATATGTCGGGTACGGCACGAGCATGACAATGGAGAAAAGGGCGCAGATAACGGTTACCGAGAACTGATGAATGAAGTAAACACTTTAAGATAATGAAGAAAGCACCAGATATGAAACTGAAGTCAATAGCACTGAGTATAGCTCTCCTGGCCGCTGCCCTGCCGGCAGCGGCACAGGGGGTGGACAGCACCTTCACCGGGAACCCCCACACCACCGTGGCCGAGCCGTGGCAGCAACCGCTGATTACCTCGAAGATCCATCTGATGACCCGCGCCTACGGCGACAGCATCGTCCTGCGATGGGCGGCAGAGGACTTCGCCTCCTACAACTACCTGGCGCGGTTGGGAGTGAACGTACTTCGCGTGCCCAAGACCAAAGCAGACGGCACACCCTTTGAGGACTTCCGCATTGACACCCTCGCCTACAAGCTGGTGCCCAAGACGCTGGAAGAGTTCCGCAGCACCTATGCCGAGAACGACAGCAATGCCTACGTGGCCATGGGACTGCTCTACGGCGACAAGGAGAACTACCACAAGACCGACGAAGGATTCGCAGACCAGAGCCAGAACCGAAGCAGCGACCAGGATATCACCTACGGCTTCGCCATGCTGGTGGCAGACTGGCGCAAGGATCTTGCCACAGACCTCGCCGTCCGCTTCACAGACAAGTGGGTGGAACGCGGAGTGACTTACGACTACTACATCCAGCCTACGGTGTGGGAGAACGGCGGCAAGCTCATCTTCGAACCCGGAGTAGTGGAAAACGTGAAAAACGAACCCTACGAACCCGAAGACTACAATCCACAAATGGTGGACAGCCTCTCTACACCATTCAAGTTAATGATCGGATGGTGGGACAAGGACCACAGCAGCTTTGAAGTCGAACGCCGCCAGGTGACGAACCTCGAAGGCAAGAGTGTCAGCGACACCTGGAAGCGAGTGACAATGAAACCCTACGTGCCCATGGTTCAGCAGCCCGAAGGCGAGGACTACTGCGTCATCCACGACTCAGTGCCCGAACTGGGACTGTGGGAATACCGTATCTGGGGGTACGACCCCTTTGCAGAACTCACTAGCCCGGCAGAACGCCGCATCTTCGTACGCGACGTGCAACCGCCCGTGCCGGCCAACATCAAGTACATCCTCATCGAACGCCCGGATGACAACGACCCGATGGCGAAGGTCATCGCCCATGTGGTCTGGGAGAAGGACACCTTGGAGCAGGATCTCGCGGGCTACCGCATCTTCTACCGCCCCCTGCGCGACGGCGAGGGAGGGCTCTGGCAGATGATGAATCCCAACTTGCTGGCGCCCACCGACACCATCCTCAGCCTCGACATGACGGGCAAACGCACGGGCATGATGTACATCTCCGCCTACGACGACGCTGGCAACGAGTCGAAGTCCTTCATGCAAGAGATCCGACTGACAGACTTCAAGGCTCCGAAAGTGCCCGCCAACCTGCGCGCCGACGTGCGGAAGATAGACCTGGAGAAGGACAGCGCCATCCTGGCATCGAAGTGGGCATACATTGACCTCACCTGGCAGCCCTGGCCCGAGGACGACGACATCGACTACTTCGACATCGCCTTCGCCAACGACAGCACCCACGACTTCCTCGTCCGCAACACGGGCGGTATCCGGCAGACGACGTACACCGACTCCGTGGCCCTGAACGCCAACCAGAAGTATATATATTATAAGGTACGCGCAATAGACTGGTCCACGAACGTCGGCGAGTGGAGCCCCTGGATTCAGGTACTGCGTCCACACATCACCCCGCCCACGGAACCCCACTTGGGCCAATCCAGCCACGATGATAAGGGTATGCACATGCAGTGGATTGTAGGTAACGACGTCGACATGCAGGAGCACACCCTCTACCGCCGCCTGGGCGAGAAGGGTGCGCCAGAGGCCATCGGCACCTGGAACGCAGACTCCGTGAAACTGGACAGCTGCATCATCCGCGTGGACGACAACCCGCCCTACACCTCCAAGGAACGTTACTACTACTGGATGGAGAGCACCAACGCCTCGCCCTTCATCGGCAAGAGCCTGGCCGTCAGCTGGCGCCACACCGGGCCCCGGACATTCGACATCGACATCGAACTCACCAGCATGTACAACATCGATGACCACTGCGCCATCCTGAACTGGAACGTGAACGACGAGAAGCTGCCTGAAGGCGACTGGTACTGGGCCATCTTCCGTCGCGGCCCCGACGAGAAGAAGTACAGATACTATATGTCCGTGCCCAAGGAAGACCGCACCTACATCGAGCACACCCTGAAGTCCGGCGAACAGGCTGACTACTACATCCGCCTGCAGTTCGAAGACGGCCGACGCAGCAACGACTCCGAAGCGGTCAGCGTCGTAGCAACCAAGAATGAATAATCACCAGGAAACCTAGAAAACCTAGAGACTCTAGAACATCTAGAATAAGACACCGCCCTATGAAAAAGCTTTCTAAGATACTCCACCTGCTTGGCTGCACGTTCCTGCTCGTGCAGCTATCGAGCTGCGAGCTGCTGGACTTCGACGTGGACAGCGACCTGGCACAGATAGCCGCCCAGATGAAGCTCAACTTCGACACGGCCTACGTCTACAAAGGATACACCTTGAACGTCATACCCGTCTTCGAACCAGACTCGCTGAACATCACCGACCTCTACTACACCTCGGGCGACTCCACCGTCGTGGAGGTGAATATGCTGACGGGTAAAATTGTGGCTGTGGGAGCAGGATGGACCAAGCTGTATGCGGAGTCCGTGTCGGCACGTATCAAGGACAGCTGCACCGTCTGTGTCATGGAGCCCTGGGACGTCACGCAGGCAGAGTACCCCTATGAGACCGTGTTCTACGCCGACATGACCGTCAAAGGCGAGCCCCTGAACGACAACATGGTTGTGGCCGCTTTCGTGGGTGATGAATGCCGCGGCATCGGCGAAGCACTCGAGTTCCACGGCATCAGCCTCATGCAGATGCGCGTGGGAGGAGAGGATATCTATGGAAATACGCTCGCCGTAGCACCCCCAGAGGAAAACAAGAAAGATGATGATGACATTTTCGGCAATCAGGAAATCTTCGGAGACGACGATGAAGAAGGGGAGGAAGGAGACGATGATGAAGAAGAAGAGGAAGAAGAGGAAGAAGACATCACCCCAACCCTACCCACCGAGCCGCAGGACATCATCTTCCGCTGCTACGACAAGAAGAAGCTGAAACTCTACGAATACATCCTTCCCGCCGGCTTCGATGGAGCCACCCACGGAACCCTCTCCAAGCTCTACAAGATTGACTTTAAGTAGAGACGGATATAAATATCAAATATAAAATATAAAATATAAAATACGAAATATAAAATCTAAGATTATGAATACAAAGTTACAACATAGCAAGCAGAATACGAGGTCACAGGATGCTCGTAAGCACCAATTGCGTCGCCCTATATTTTATATTTCATATCTTATATTTATTATTTTTGGATTGGGCTCCTGCACCCTCTCCATGGAAGAGTGGGCCGTTCCCGAGGAGGAGAAAGGATTCGACGAGCCAGAAACCGTAGATTTCGAGTACGGCACCATGACCTACCAGTACAAGGAAGGCGTGCGTTCCATCACAGAGAACGTGCAGAAGTACATCATCCGGTATGAGTACGAGGGCGACAATACCATCGTCTATTTCATGGACAATACGCCCAAGGACTGGCTGCCTCAGACGGGCAATCTGGTATCCGCAATGTGTACGCCCACCCTGCCTTTCGGCCTGAACCACCGTGTGACCGATGTGAAGAACATCGGGGGTATGTATCGAGTGGAATGCGAACCCGCCACCCGCGAGGAGGTCTATGAGGATCTTGTCTTCCAATTCGACGGAGACTATGAAATTCCCGGCGTGGCCGTTTACGACAGCCTCACCTTGGACAGCCTCGGCATCGACCCCAACGACCTAATCATAGAAGACCTCTCCCTCTTAGAGGAGCACTATGGCGAACAGGCCATGACACGTGCAGGTATACATTCCCCAATACGATGGAGGGAGACGCCGGCACTGAAAAAACTGCGGGAAGCTGGAATCGTCAGCGCTGGAGCAACACGTGCTGACGACGACCCCAAACAGACTGAAGACGAAAAGAAGAAGAAAATCGATATCAATCTGGACAACCTTAATCTCAAGTTTAGCTTTGGCAAGGGCTTCTATCTCAGTCTAGGTGGAGATTTTAATAAGACGGACACAGAGCATGTTTGGTACTATGAAAATAAAAAAGACGACTACAGGAAGCAAGTTACGACAAGTTCCAGTACCACAACATTCAACTTATATGTCCGCATGGCGAAAGAAAGGGATCCCGAAAAAAAGCCGAGTCCCAAGAACATGACGGTAAGGGAACTTGAAGACTTGAAGAACATGATGAAATCGCTGAAGGAAAAGATAAAATCCCTGCCAGATAAAGAGAAAAGACAGAAAAACCCACTTTCTTTCGTCAACATCCATGTTCCGATAGGCACTACCGGTTTCTTCCTAGTCATCAAATTCGAAGGTGGTATCGACTACGAAGGTGGCCTTACAGGACATGTTAAGTTCACAAGTCACGACCCCGTGATAGAAACAACATACATTTACGACAAAGGCAAAGAAACGTCCATTCCCGACCGGAATGATCCTGATGCCGAAAAAAAAGCCACAAAGAAGAAAGGGTACACCACTTTAGATGAGATAGATATTGCCGGTGACTTTCTTGGTGAAGTATGGATTAGAGCCGCTGTGGGCGTGGAGCTTGGAACAAAACTAGGACTGGGGTGCGATGTAGGTTTTAAAGCGGCACTCGGTGCCAAGCTGAAATATAATTTCTGGCAATACGAACAGTCCAAAACGATTCAAATCCCGAATGCCGCGGATGGATTTGAAGCCTATCTATCAGGCGAATTGGCAGCAACCGCCTACTTCTCTCCTCTCGGGAAAAACCTCTTTGAAGCAAAGTTCGTATTTTGGCATCCCTATTATCTTCTACTAAACGTACCTTTTTCTCCACTCGTTGATATGAATAATGTGCATAACACCGTTGAAACAATAGATGATAAACGGAGTTTCCATATGGATTATCGCTTCAAGTATATCTGGGATCCAATACATCCTCTCATGAAATTTTCACATACTTTGATTCCCCGCCTCAGGGTCTATCACGGTAATTATAAATCTATTTACAAAGACTTCAAAGTCAATGAATTGGAAGATATAGAACTGGAACGTTTTCAAAAATATGAGTTCAACTTCACGGATGATGACTTGTTAGGACAGGCTGCCAAGTACATCTGCGTACCGTGTATTTATGACTTCAATACCAACATAACATATGAATTCAGGGATGCAGCAAAGACTTTTGGCAGCACCGGAGCATCCTTCACCTTTAAGAAATTCAAACAAAAGTATGGATTGCGGGCAAATGCATATCTTAGCTATATTACCAGTGAATTGAGTTCTGAGGAAGAAGCAGAAGAAACAAGAGCGTTTTTCAGAGAAACGTATGACCTTAAAAAAGGCGAAGAAAAGAACTGGATGTATTACGAATTCGGTGTCACCTACGACATAAAGAATCTGAGTATGTACAAAGAATGGGGAATAAATGTTAAGCTATCTGAACATGAGGGGAAAGATGTCGTATACACCAAGGATGTCAAAGCCAAAAATATCTATGACGGGGAGGACTTCGTGGATATCACCAAGAAAGATGGTCTGAAAACAATAGTTCTCAGGTTTATCACAAAGAGCACCTCCGATTTATACGTATCATTTAAGCCCTACGCCATCACTACAAAAGGCAGTCGCATAGATTTTCCGTCCGTCGGTCCAGAATACCTCAAAAATTACGGGTACAATGATAAGGATGTCAAATGGACTTCGACGCCGAGCACCAGTGCAATCTTAGACTAATTTCCCTCAAGCTATAAAGCCAAATTTCCCTCAGGCTGGAGGGGAGGATGCGGAGGTCACACCTTCAGCGCCTCCCCTCTTTTCGTCAGCTCACCAGAGAGACGCCCCCACACACCTTGCTGCATCCTTCCACACACCTTGCTGCATCCTTCCACACACCTTGCTGCATCCCTCCATACACCTTGCTGCATCCCTCCATACACCCTGCTGCATTCCTCCATACACCTTGCTGCATCGCCCCCCACCCTTTCCACCTCATGACTGCCCCATCATCCGAGCATAAAAAATATCACTTTGGTCGAAAAAGTTTACCTAGTTTACGGCAAATTTGGAAATCCACCGGAAACTAGGTAAACTATTTCGACCAAAGTGATAAATTTGATGCCCGAGAAAGGCTAAAATCGGAAGAAGAGTGAACAGTATAGAGCGGAATTGATGAACGGATATCCCCGATTTGGGTGGGTGGATATCGCCCGTTTTCAGCAAATAAGGAAAACGGAGCATATCCACCCACTCGGATGGTATGCTCCGTTCTTTTGGCCGAACTTGTGCGGAGTCGTTTACTTCCACTCTGGAACTTTCGTTCCGGAGGGATATATGGCAACGAGCTGGATGCGGAAGCGGACGGCGCTATAGGCAGGGATGGCGTCCTGATTCAGGCTGCCATAGAAAAGCTGCTGGGGGATGTAGACCATCCAGTCGTCGCCCACAACCATATACTGCAGCGCGGTGGAGAAACCGTCCTTGAAGCCACCGACGGCAGCCAGCTGGGGTGCTGCCGTGGCGGGGTCATATTCGCCGTAGTAGGTCTGGGTGAAGGTGGTCTCCTGCATGGCTCCGAACTCGTTGGGCGTAGGCATGAGCCAGCCGCGGAAACTGACGCGCACGCTGTCGGAATAGGTAGGACAGGAGTCCCCCGTGCCACGATGGATGATGCGCACGCAAATGCTGTCTTCAGTGTTGCCGCTCTGCGCAGTCTGGCTCAGTTGCAGGGACTTGATCATGCGCCAGTTGCAGTGCTGTTCCCAGGCGTCGCCATACTGGCGGCGAGCCTGGGCAATGGCGGTGCGGGCAGAGTCCGCGACCTGCAGGTACCAGGCGGCATTGCGCGACTCCCAGTCGTAGTAGGGATTGTACTCGGCGGTGTCCTTACTACATGAGGAGAGAAGCGAGGCAAAGACCCACGCACCTCCCATCAGAAGAGGGAACAGCCGGCGCAAGATTTTAGTTGAAGTCATGGGCGGGTCTTTTTACAACAGTTTCTTCAGCAGGCTGGTGATGCTGACCTTGTCCTCGATGATGGACTGGAGATCTGCGATGGGCACGCGGTGCTGCTCCATGGTGTCGCGGTCGCGCAGGGTGACGCAGTGGTCATTGAGCGTGTCGTGGTCGATGGTGACGCAGTAGGGGCAACCGATGGCGTCCATGCGGCGATAGCGCTTGCCGATGGTGTCCTTCTCGTCGTACTTGCAGTTGAAGTGGAAACGGAGGTCGTTGACAATCTCCTGAGCAATCTCGGGCAGTCCGTCCTTCTTCACCAGCGGGAGCACGGCGAGTTTGACGGGAGCCAGGGCGGCAGGCAGACGCAGCACGACGCGGGTCTCGCCGTTCTCCAGCTGCTCCTCGCAGTAGCTGTGGCACATGACGCTGAGGAACATACGGTCCACACCGATGGATGTCTCGATGACGAACGGCGTGTAGCTCTCGTTGGTCTCGGGGTCGAAGTACTCAATCTTCTTGCCGCTGTACTTGGCGTGCTGGCTGAGGTCGAAGTTGGTGCGGGAGTGGATACCTTCCACCTCCTTGAAGCCGAAGGGCATGTGGAACTCGATGTCGGTGGCAGCGTTGGCGTAGTGAGCCAGTTTGTCGTGGTCGTGGAAACGGTAGTTCTCAGCGCCGAAGCCCAGGGCCTGGTGCCAGGCCATGCGCGTCTGCTTCCACTTGGAGAACCACTCGAGCTCAGTGCCGGGCTTGACGAAGAACTGCATCTCCATCTGCTCGAACTCGCGCATGCGGAAGATGAACTGGCGGGCGACGATCTCGTTGCGGAAAGCCTTACCAATCTGGGCGATACCGAAAGGGAGCTTCATGCGTCCGGTCTTCTGAACATTGAGGTAGTTGACGAAGATACCCTGGGCGGTCTCGGGACGGAGGTAAATGGTGCTGGTGCCCTCGGCGGTGCTGCCTACCTCGGTCTTGAACATCAGGTTGAACTGTCGCACGTCGGTCCAGTTGCGTGTACCGCTGATGGGGCATACGATTTCCTCGTCGATGATGATCTGCTTGAGTTCATCGAGGTCATTGGCGTTCATGGCCTTCTGGAAGCGCTCGTGCAGGGCGTCGCGCTTCTGCTGAAGTTCGAGCACGCGGCCGTTGGTGGCGCGGAACTGAGCCTCGTCGAAGGCGTCGCCGAAGCGCTTGCGGGCCTTGGCGATTTCCTTGTCGATCTTCTCGTCGTACTTCGCCATCTGGTCCTCGATGAGGACGTCGGCGCGATAGCGCTTCTTGGAGTCGCGGTTATCGATGAGGGGATCGTTGAAGGCGTCGACGTGGCCGCTGGCCTTCCAGGTGGTGGGGTGCATGAAGATGGCTGCGTCGATACCGACAATGTTCTGATGCAGGAGCACCATGGACTGCCACCAGTACTGCTTGATGTTATTCTTGAGTTCTACGCCGTTCTGTCCGTAGTCGTAGACGGCGCCGAGGCCATCGTAGATATCGCTTGAGGGGAACACGAATCCGTACTCCTTGCAGTGGGAAACGATTTTCTTGAAAACGTCTTCTTGCTGTGCCATGTTCGTTTGACGCGGCAATGCCGCGGATTTTAAAGTTTAGGGTTTAAAGTTTAATGTATATTGAATTTGCGGGCGCAAAGTTACGGAAAATTTGGCACGGATTACGCTGATTCCATGGTTTTTCTTATGGAAAACCCCAAAAATAGAATAAAAAACTGCGTAATCCGCGTTATCGGTGGCAAAAAATCACTATCTTTGCGCGCAAAATCATCATTATAAGCTTATATATGGACGATAAAACCATGATGCCGGACAGCATCACACACCATCTTGCACAAATGTATCAGACGTGGTTCCTGGACTACGCCTCATACACCATCCTCGACCGTGCCGTGCCTCATATCGGCGATGGTTTCAAGCCCGTGCAGCGTCGCATCCTGCACTCCATGAAGCGCATGGACGACGGCCGGTATAACAAGGTGGCGAACATCGTCGGACATACCATGCAGTTCCACCCACACGGCGATGCCAGCATCAAGGACGCGCTGGTGCAGCTGGGACAGAAAGGACTGCTCATCGACTGCCAGGGCAACTGGGGCAACATCCTCACGGGTGACGACGCGGCAGCCGGCCGATACATCGAGGCACGACTCTCGAAGTTCGCGCTGGACGTCTGCTTCAACCCGAAGACCACGGAGTGGAAACTCAGCTACGACGGGCGCAACAAGGAACCCATCTACCTGCCGGTGAAGTTCCCGCTGCTGCTGGCACAGGGCACGGAGGGCATCGCCACGACGCTGAACTCCAAGATCCTGCCCCACAACTTCAACGAGCTGTGCGAGGCTGCCATCGCCTACCTCCACGGCGAACCCTTCCAGCTCTTCCCCGACTTCCCCACAGGCGGCAGCATCGACGTGGCGAAGTACAACGACGGACAGCGCGGAGGCAGCGTGCGCGTGCGGGCTAAAATAGAGAAACGAGACAGCAAGACACTGGCTATCACCCAGCTGCCCTACGGACTGACGACGGGCTCGCCGCAGAACCCGAGCCAGTTCATCGACAGCATCCTGAAAGCCGCCGAGAAGGGGAAGATCAAAGTGCGCAAGGTGGAGGACATGACCGCCGCAGACGTGGAGATCCTGATCCACCTGCAGCCCGGCGCCAGCCCCGACAAGACCATCGACGCGCTGTACGCCTGCACGAAATGCGAGATTTCCATCTCTCCCAACTGCTGCGTCATCGACGACAACAAGCCGTGCTTCCTCACCGTCAGCGAGGTGCTGCGACGCTCGGTGGACAACACGAAGGAACTGCTGCGCAAGGAACTGCTCATCCGGAAGGGCGAGCTGATGGAGGCGCTGCACTTCGCTTCGCTGGAACGCATCTTCATCGAGGAGCGCATCTACAAGGGCAAGCCCTTCGAGAACGCCAACTCCACGGACGAACTCTGTGAATACATCGACGAGCGGCTGACGCCTTTCTATCCGCAATTCGTGCGCGAGGTGACGAAGGACGACATCCTCCGGCTGCTGGAAATCAAGATGCAGCGCATAGCCAAGTTCAACAAGGACAAGGCCGACGAGGCCATCGCCCGCATGAAGGACGAGATTGCCTCCATCGACCGTGACCTGGCCAACATGATCGAGGTCACCGCCAACTGGTTCCGCTACATCCA
Source organism: uncultured Bacteroidales bacterium (assembly GCA_902771725.1). Classification (GTDB taxonomy): domain Bacteria; phylum Bacteroidota; class Bacteroidia; order Bacteroidales; family Bacteroidaceae; genus Physcousia. Next base: position 45,001 of record CACXXT010000007.1, on the reverse strand, counting down.
GGAGAAATACGGGCAGGAGCACCCGCGCCTGACCGAAATCCGCAGTTTCGACAGCATCGAGGCCTCGAAGGTGGTGGAAGCCAACCAGAAACTGTACATCAACCGCGAGGAGGGCTTCCTCGGTACAGCGCTGAAGAAGGACGAGTTCGTCTGCAACTGCTCGGATATCGACGATGTCATCATCTTCTACAAGGACGGTACCTATAAGATTATCCGCGTGGGAGAGAAAGTGTTTGTCGGCGAGACCGAACGCTCGAAGGCCGAGAAGCGCAAGTGCCAGATCATCCATGTGGCCATCTTCAAGAAGGGCGACTCGCGCACCATCTACAACTGCGTCTACCGCGACGGCCGCGACGGGGCCTATTTCATCAAGCGCTTCAACGTCACCAGCGTCACCCGCGACCGCGAGTACGACCTCACACAGGGCAAGCCCGGCAGCCGCGTGGCCTACTTCACCGCCAACCCCAACGGCGAGGCGGAGGTCATCAAGGTCAGCCTCAAGCCCAACCCGAAACTCAAGCGCGCCTTCTTCGACAAGGACTTCAGCCAGATCATCATTAAAGGGCGCGGCTCCATCGGCAACCTGCTGACGAAGCTCGACGTGGAGCGCATCGGACTGAAGAGCCACGGAAGCAGCACGCTGGGAGGACGCAAGGTGTGGTTCGACCACGATGTCAAGCGACTGAACTACGACGACCACGGACAATACCTCGGCGAGTTCCACTCGGACGAAGTCATCCTCGTCATCCTCGACAACGGCGAGTTCTATACCACCAACTTCGACCTCAACAACCACTACGAGCAGAATATCCTCCGGATAGAGAAGTTCGACCCGCAGAAGGTGTGGACTGCCGCCTTCTTCGACGCCGACCAGGGCTTCCCCTACCTCAAGCGCTTTGCCCTCGAATCCAACTCCCGTCACCAGAACTTCCTCGGCGACAACCCCGCCAGCCGCCTGCTGCTGCTGACGGAGACCGTCTACGCACGGCTCCTGGTCCGCTACGGAGCGCCCGACGATTTCCGCGACCCGATGGAAATCGACGCCGAACAGTTCATTGGGCAGAAGAGCTTCAAGGCACGCGGCAAGCGAATCACCACACTGGTCGTGGATTCCGTAGAAGAGTTGGAGCCCACGCGCTGGCCCGACACTCCGGATTCAGGAGATGGCTCAGAAGGTACGGACGATGACACCGAGGATCCCGACACGCCGGACGGCGCCGACGATGCTGAGGACCTCTCCTCACCGGAGCCCGCACGCGAAGGCAGCATAGACCCCCTCACCGGCCAATTTAACCTCTTCGACCAATGATGCGCCTGCTCCTCACCCTGCTTTGTGCGCTCTGCTGCCACGCCGCAGCCGCCCAGGAGGCCACCTCCTTCCGCCGCACGGCGCACTCCACGATGTTTGGTATCGGCGGTGCCCGTCAGATGGACAGCTACCTCTCGCCCCTGAGCTACCGCGGCATGCAGCTCCACCTCCTACACGAGACCCTGCGCCAGACACGCCTCATGGACTCCTGCGTCAGCTTCCAGACCCTGCTGCAGGCAGACCTCGCCTACACCCACAACAAGCCCGAAAAGGCCAACGACCTGGGCGGATACGTTCACTTCGACGCCGCCTGGCACTACCGGCTGACGGGCTCTTTCCAGCCTGCGGTTCCCAGGAGGACGGATAGTGGGCAGTCGCCATTCAGCCTGCTCCTCGGTCCACAAATCGGCGCCACCTTAGGCGGTCTGTACAACACCCGCAACGGCAACAACCCGGCACAGGCCACGGCCGAGCTCCATCTCTCGGCTTCCGCTGCAGCCATATACACCTTCCGCCTCTGGCGCCAGCCGGTGCTGCTCCGCGACCAGATCGACATTCCCCTGGTGGGGGTGATGTTCTCGCCGGCTTTCGGACAGAGCTACTACGAACTGTTCACCCTGGGCAACCGCGACCACAACGTCTGCCTGACCACACCCTTCAATGCCCCGTCGGTCCGCAACCAGCTGACGGTGGACCTGCCGCTGCGCCGCTGCACCCTCCGGTTCGGCTACCTCGCAGACATCCGGCAGAGCCACGTCAATGACATCCGCCGCCACACCTACTCCCACGCCTTCCTCATCGGATGGGTGCGACACCTCAGTATCGAAAGACCAAGATAAAGACCCACATGAATTCAATAAAAACTCTGCGTAGCCTAATTTCCTCATTCACGGGAGGGGCCTGGAAGTGCGTCTTCGTGCTGCTGCTGGCCGCTTGCGTTCAGGAACCCGACTTCGACGATACGCCGGAGGGGAACCTTGACGCTCTCTGGACCATCATCGACGAGCACTACTGCTTCCTCGACTACAAGCACGAAACCATCGGGCTGGACTGGAATGCCATCCGATCCACCTACCGCCGGCGCCTGAACAAATCCATGAACAGCGAACAGCTCTTCGAAGTGCTCGCAGAGATGCTCAGCGAGCTGCGCGACGGACACGTCAACCTCTATGCCGCCCACGATATCGGGCGCAACTGGAGCTGGTATGAGGACTACCCCTCGAACTTCTCGCAGGAACTGCAGGATGCCTACCTCGGCACGGACTACAAGATAGCCTCTGCACTGAAATACCGCATCCTGCCAGACAATATCGGCTACGTCGTCTGCGGCAGCTTCCAGACCGGCGTCGGCGAAGGCAACCTCAGCGAGGTGCTCTATTACCTCCGCACCTGCGACGGCCTCATCGTGGATGTCCGCGACAACAGCGGCGGCGATCTCACGAATGCAGAGAGGCTGGCCCAGAGATTCACCAACGAGCGACGCCTCGTGGGCTACATCAGTCATAAGAACGGGCGCGGACACGCAGACTTCGCCACTCCCCAAGCCCAATACCTCGACCCCTCGGACGGCGTGCGATGGCAGAAGCGCGCCGTGGTCCTGACAAACCGCCGCTGCTACAGCGCCACAAACACTTTCGTACGTGACGTGAAGGAGTGTCCACTTGTCACCGTACTCGGCGACCAGACGGGCGGCGGAAGCGGGCTGCCCTTCAACAGCGAGCTGCCGAACGGATGGAGCGTGCGCTTCTCCGCAAGCCCCATGTTCGACGCTCAGATGAGGCAGATAGAGTTCGGCATACAGCCCGACATCAGCGTGGCCCTCAGCGACGAGGACCGCACACGAGGAACAGACACCCTCATCGAGGCTGCCCGTGCTCTGCTGCACAAAAACGAGTTAAATATAGATTAATGAATGCACTGGCTGGGATTCATCCACTTGCGGATGCGATTCCCGATAGCCTTGCGGATGATGCCGAACTCGCCGTGACGCAGGTTCAGCCATAGTTCCTCGAAGGAACGGCCGACCTTGATCCACGGATGGTTCCAGGCAAGGATGCGATATACCCGCTGGCGGAAGGCCACATGCTCAATCACGTGGCGCGGATGATGCAGGGGGAACTGCATGGGATGGCGTCCCATGGTGAAAATGCGGCGGTAGGCTCGGGGCAGGGTGGCCGTGGTGCCGGCAAAGTGGGTACTGTCTGTGGTGACACCCAGGTTGTTAACGAGGTTGTCCCGCGGCATGATGGCAAGCCCTGAACTTAGGCGCATACAGCTCTCGAAGATGGTCTCGTAGTAGGCCTTGCCCAGTTCGCGATGACGCTGACAGGTGAGGAGGAAGTCGTCGCGGAAGCCACGCTCGCGGACGAGGTTCTGCATCATCTGCAGCTCCGTGGGGTCGTCGAGGAAGGTGTAGTGTTCGTCCCATTGGTCGACGACACGGCGCCAGCTGGCCCAGCCCCAGATGCTGAAATGGGAAGTGAAGAAGTAGGAGTCGTCGCCGCAGTCCGTGGTGTGTTCCTCGTGGTTGAAGCCGGAGACAAGAGTGATGCGCTGGTCGTTCTCGTAGCGGTCCAGCAGTTCCTTGCAGAAGGGGAAGAAACTGAGGTCGGGCACATCATCATCTTCCAGCACGATGCACTTGTCGACATGGGAGAAAGCCCACTTCTGCGACAAGTATTCGGAGGGGTCGCAGCCGTAGTTCTTCTCCTGATACATCTTATGAACCTCACATTCCCAATCCACCTGCTCGACCACACGACGGCAAGCTTCGATTCCTGCAAGGTCGCGCTCGCCACGAGGACCATCTTGATAAAGGAACAGGCGCGCGGGACGCGCGAGGCGCACCTGCTCGAACACCTTCGAGAGCTGGTCTGGACGGTTGAAGAAGAGGATGAGGACGGAGACGTCAATGAGAGCGGGAGACATGAGGGGGATTTAAAGATTTGAGGATTTAATGATTTAATGATTTTCGGGATTTCGAGATTCCGATTAATCAAGATTTGGCAGCAGGTGCTCGTAGAGGGAGATGTATTGGCTGATAACATGTTCCTCGTTCCAGCAGGTGGCGGCTTTGTGGGCTGCCGCTGCGGAGAGTTCGGAGTAGTTGGGAGCGCCGAGGACCTTATCGATGCCGAGGGCGAGGTCTTCGGCATCGCGGTAGCGAGCCAGATAGCCATTGACTTCGTGATCAATCATCTCCGGGATGCCGCCCACGTTGAATCCCACGCAGGGCGTACCGCAGGCCATGGCTTCCATGATGGTGTTGGGCAGATTGTCCTCGAGGGAAGGCGTAACGAAGAGATCCACGGCACGATAGAGCTCTGCCATATCTGCGGGATCAGAGATATAATCCATGGTGTAGATGGGCTGGACTATCCGCTCGGCGATTTCCTCGGCCATCTGCCCCACGACGACAACCGCCAGTTGTCCCTGCCAGGCATGCAGACGCGGACTGCGCAGGGCGGTGAAGAGGTAATCCAAACCCTTGCGAGGGTCGGTGACCTTCTGGCAGACGAAGAGCAGCAGGCGCAGACGCTTGGGAAGGGTGAAGTGAAGGCGGGCCTTTTCCTTGGAACCTGGACAGAAGAGATGGTGGTCGTAGGTGTTGGGTATGCTGGTGATGTCGAAGCCACACAGCAGGCGGCTCTGACGGGCCTGATCCGCAATCCAGCGACTGCAGCCTACGAAAGTGATGCGCCCCTCGGAATAGGTTGCCGCTTTCTGGTCGAAGACCTTCCAGGAAAGGTCGTGCGCAGAGGGATAGCGCAACTGGGGACAATCGTGGCAATGGGTGTGGAAATACGTACAATCGCGGACATAGTGGCAGATGGACGTGGCAGGCCACAAATCATGCATGGTCCACACCACGGTTTTGCCGCTGGCGAGGACGCGCCGCAACTCCGAAAGGGAAAGGAACCCCTGATTCACCCAATGCAGATGGATGATGTCCGCCTCGCGGAACTCCGGGGTGCTGACCACGCTGGCCCCTCCCACCCCAAGATCGACATCAAAAAGCCCTTCGCGGTGGAACCTGTTGGCCCACCACACGCGGAAGCGTTCCCAAAGGAAAGCACCCTTCAGCAAGATTCCATGAAGACCGTCGGAAGGTATCCGGCAGGTGGTGACGCGGTCGGTATGCTTGTCACGCACCAATAATTTCGCCTGGACACCATGACGGTTCAGAGAATCGCACAAACGAGAGGCTGCAATGGCCGCTCCGCCGGCTGTTTCGGAGGTATTTATTAGCAGGACTTTCATATTTTGGTGCAAAAATAGCACAAAAACTTGGAACTTTCAAATTTTTCGCCTACTTTTGCACCGCAAACCAGCCCAGATGGTGGAATTGGTAGACACGAGGGACTTAAAATCCCTTGACCAGTGATGGTCGTACGGGTTCGATTCCCGTTCCGGGCACTAATCCTTTACACCTTTTTATCTATGAAAAAACTAACTGCCCTCATTACATTTGTAGCGTGTGCAGCTACTACGCTGTGCGCCCAGACACTACCGACTTTCAGCACCGATAACGCTGAGACCTGGTATATCATTCAATTCTGCCGGGGCAGCGCCGTTCTCATGGACATGGGCGAAGCAGCTCTCCTGCAGACTGCCGACGCAGACAAGAACAACGATGCCCAATTGTGGAAGCTGGTGGGGTCACAAGAGAACTGTGAAATCATCAGCAAGACCGGTCGGCACATTTTTTACAACGGCGAACGCTATGCTGCCTCATCGGACAAGGTCGGAGGCCTGAAACTCGAGAAGACTACCAACACGGATTTCGCACCCGCCTGGGAAATCCAGTCACAATCCGTGAACGGACAGTCGATGAACCAATGGGGTGGCTACGGAGCAGGCCGTCAGCTGGGATCCTGGAACGCCGGCGATGTGAACAACCCGCTACGTTTCGTGAATCCCGCCGCGCTGCCCGACACCGACCCACACCCCATCAAACTCGGCGAGTGGGCTGTGATGGCCAACTCCAAATACGTGACGGAACACCCGCTGACACTCTGGTACACGATGCCCGTGACCAAACAGGCCGTGGACGACCCCTGGATGGAGTACGCACTGCCCATCGGCAACGGACAACTGGGAGCCATGATCTACGGAGGCATCCGACAAGACATCGTGCAGTTCAACGAAAAGACCCTCTGGACAGGCTCCAGCACACTCTATAACCGCGACGGCGGCTACCAGAACTTCGGTGAGATCATCATCGAGGACTGCTCTGACCAGTTCGGCACCACCAGTGCCAAAGGCGTGCGCGACTACGTACGCACCCTGGATCTGGAACAAGCCGTGGCCACCGCAGAATGGAAGAACACTGACCGCGACGTCACCTACCGCCGCGAGTACATCGCCTCGTTCCCCGATCAGGTCGTGGCGGTTCACCTGACAGCCTCCGCACCGGGCAAGCTGAGTAACCACTTCCGCCTCTGGAACGCCCACAACCTGCCACCGAAAGGTGCCGACGGTGAGTTCAGCTTCACGGGCAAGCTCAACGTCGTCAGCTATGCCGCCCGCATGAAGATCATCGCCAAGGGCGGCGAGACCACGATGGACGAGACAGGCGTGAACGTCACGGGAGCCGACGAGGTACTGGTGCTACTCTCGGCAGCCACGGACTACGACCCTGTGGCCAAGGGATTCGTCAGCGGCACAGACAAGCTGGAAGCCAAGGTGAAAAGCATCATCGATGCTGCAGCCCAGAAGTCGTGGGAGACACTGCTGGCCGACCATCTGGCTGACTACACAGCACTCTTCGACCGCTGCCGGCTGGATCTCGACGGGGCATCGAACGGCAAGACCACCGACAAACTCGTGGATGCCTACGCCAAGCTGACCACAACCACCGCCCTGCGTCGCTCTGCCGATGCGCGCCAGCTGGAACAGCTCTACTTCGCCTATGGCCGCTACCTCCTCATCGCCAGTTCCCGCGGTATTGACCTACCCAACAACCTGCAGGGAATCTGGAACCACAAGAACGCAGCCCCCTGGTGCTCGGACATCCACGCAAACATCAATATCCAGATGAACTACTGGCCCGCCGAACTGACAGGCCTGCCCGAGATGCACGAGAAATACCTTAATTATCTGTACAACATGGCCATGGTGCAACCCGTCTGGCGCGACTACGCCACCGGCAACGGCAGCGACGGACGCTACCTGCACCACTCCACCGGCTGGGCCTGCTACACGGAGAACAACATCTTCGGCTGCTGCACCGACTGGATGGCAGCCAACTATCCGGAGGCTGGAGCCTGGAGCTGCGACCACCTATGGCAGCACTACCGCTACACGCTGGACCGCGATTTCCTGCGTGACAAGGCACTGCCCGTGATGCTCTCGGCAACCAAGATGTGGATGGAACGCCTGAAGCAAGCCACCGACGGCACCTGGGAATGCCCCAACGAGTTCTCCCCAGAGCATGGTCCCACCGAGAACGCCACAGCCCACTCGCAGCAAATCGTATGGAACCTCTTCGACCAGACCATCAAAGCTATTGAGATTCTGGGCACCTCCGAAGCCGGAGTCACCGAGAGTTTCCTCAAGCAGCTCAAGAACAAGTTCAACAAGCTCGATACCGGCCTGCACACCGAGACCTACAACGGCAACTTCGGAGCCTCCCGTGAAGGCGTGAAGACCGGAGAGACCATCCTGCGCGAATGGAAATACACCGACTACGCGACAGGCAACGGAGGCGAAGCCGGACACCGGCACCTTTCCCATATGATGGCTCTTTATCCCTTTGCCAACCTCCCTGCCAGCAATCCTTATTATGAGCCGGCAGTGCGCAGTCTGATGTTGCGCGGACTCGCTTCGACGGGATGGTCCATGGGTTGGAAGGTGAATCTCTGGGCACGTGCTCTCAAGCCCGAGCAATGCGTGAGACTCCTGCAGCTGGAATTTAAGCACAGCACCAGCTATGGCACCGACCAGTCCAAGGGCGGTGTGTACTACAACCTCTTCGACTCCCATGCTCCGTTCCAAATCGACGGTAACTTCGGTGTCTGTGCCGGTATGGCGGAAATGCTGCTGCAGAGCCACACCGACACGCTTCAACTGCTGCCCGCCCTGCCCACTATCTGGCCCAAGGGCAGTATCAGAGGCCTGAGAGCCGTAGGCGGATTCGAGGTCAGCGAAGAATGGGACGAAGGCGAACTTACCGTCGCCACCATCCGCAGCCTGAAGGGACAGCCCCTGCGTCTGGCTTATCCGGGCATCGCCGCAGCCACCATCAAGACCGCCGAAGGACAGGATGTGGCAGTCACCAAACTCGCCGACAACCGCATAGAACTGCAGACCAGCGAGGGGACGACCTACGTGGTAACCCTGGGCACGGACGATGCCGTTCGCAACCTGCGCAGCGATGCCACAAAAACTCAAGGCAACAAAGCCGTCTATGACCTCACGGGACGCCAGGTGGCCGCCGGCCGCAGTGAGCTGCAGAACGACCATGCCGGTGTCTATGTACAAGGCGGTCAGAAGTTTGCCCTCACAAGATAAGCCCAAATTCCAATACGTTCCGAGATGAGAAGAATCCTGTTTCTGCTGACCCTCGTCTGTTGCCTCCAAGCCACAGCCGTCAACCGAGAACGCCAGAACTTCAATGCCAACTGGCGGATGGCGGTGGGTGATTTCGAGGGCGCAGAAGCCGTGGACTACAACGACCGCTACTGGGAAGCGGTCACGCTGCCACGTGCCTTCAACGGGCACGAAGCATTTGCGCGTGATATCGTGGATCTCACGGACACCATTGCCTGGTACCGAAAACACTTCCGCCTGCAGAACCTGGCAGACAAGAAGTTCTTCGTAGAATTCGAAGGAGTAAGACAGGGCGGTGAGTTTTGGATGAACGGTCACAAATTAGGAATGTCCACCAACGGCGCCATGGCCTGCGGGTTCGACATCACGCCCTATGCCCAGGAGGGAGAGAACGTCATCGCCGTGCGCGTGGACAACAGCTGGAACTACCGCGACCCGGTGCTGAACAGCCGCTACCAGTGGAACGACAGGAACTTCAATGCCAACTACGGTGGCATTCCCAAGAACGCCTACCTCCACCAGACCGACCGCCTCTATCAGACCCTTCCGCTCTACTCCAATCTCGGAACGACAGGAACCTACATCTACGCCACTAACTTTGACATCCCGAATCACAGTGCCACCATTCATGCTGAGTCGGAGGTGAAGAACGACGACACGCGTGCGCGTTCCTTTATTTATTACGTGCGCGTGCAAGACCCCGACGGCAACGAAGTCGCCAGTTTCCAGAGTGAATATCTCGTCCTGCAACCCGGGCAGAGCGGTACGGTGCACGTCCAGCAAGACATCGGCGGACTGCATTTCTGGTCGTGGGGCTATGGCTACCTCTATCTGGTGACCACCCGTCTGCAAGGTGCCGACGGCACGATAATAGATGAAGTCGTCACGCGCACGGGCTTCCGCAAGACCCGTTTTGCCGAGGGCAAGTTCTTCCTGAACGACCGCTGCATGATGATCCACGGCTATGCCCAGCGCACCAGCAACGAATGGCCGGGTGTGGGGCTGAGCGTGCCCGCATGGCTCAGCGACTTCAGCAACGGACTGATGGTAGCTTCCGGAGGTAATCTGGTGCGATGGATGCACATCACCCCCTGGAAACAGGATATTGAATCATGCGACCGCGTAGGACTGATGCAAGCGATGCCCGCCGGCGATGCCGAAAAGGACGTGGACGGAGCACGGTGGCAGCAGCGTACGCAGCTGATGCGCGATGCCATCATCTACAACCGCAACAACCCAAGCATCATCTTCTACGAAAGCGGCAACGAGAGTATCAGCCGCGAACACATGCTGGAAATGAAGGCGCTGCGCGATCAGTACGACCCACACGGAGGCAGAGCCATCGGCAGCCGCGAGATGCTGGACATCCCCGAGGCGGACTACGGAGGTGAGATGCTCTACATCAACAAGAGCAAGAGCCGTCCCATGTGGGCCATGGAGTACTGCCGCGACGAGGGACTGCGCAAGTACTGGGACGAGCAAAGCTATCCCTACCACCGCGAGGGCAGCGGTCCACTCTACCGGGGCAAGCCAGCCATCGAATACAACCACAATATGGACGCCTTTGCCGTGGAGATGGTCCGGCGCTGGTACGACTACTGGCTGGAACGCCCCGGCACGGGCACCCGCGTCAGTTCCGGAGGAGTGAAGATCATCTTCTCCGACACCAACACACACCACCGCGGCGAATCCAACTTCCGCATGAGTGGCGTGACAGACGCCATGCGCATTCCCAAAGATGCCTTCTTCGCCCACCGCGTGATGTGGACGGGATGGGTGGACGACGAGGTTCCCGCCACCTACATCGTAGGCCACTGGAACTACCCGATAGGAACCATCAAGAGAGTCTATGTCATCTCCAACGCCGACGACGTGGAACTCTTCCTGAACGACCAAAGCCTGGGGCACGGGCGACGGGAATACAACTACCTCTTCACCTTCGACAGCGTGCACTATGAGCCTGGGGCTCTGCGCGCCGTGGGATACGTGGAAGGCCGACGTACCTCAGACCACCAGCTCACCACGGCGGGCGAACCCCACCACATCCAGCTGACGGCCATCCAGAACCCCGAAGGCACCAAGGCCGATGGAGCGGACATGGTACTCATTCAGGCCGAAGTCGTAGACAAGCAGGGACGCCGCTGCCCCCTGGACGACCGCATCCTCCACTTCTCGCTCTCCGGCGAAGGAGAGTGGATTGGCGGTATCGGGACGCGCAACAACCGCCAGTTCCAGCACGCCAACCTCAACCTCGACCCAGGTCTGCTGGATGCCGCAGCCACCAAGAACACCTCGGACAACTACGTCGGAGCAACCTCGCTGCCAGTGGAGTGCGGAGTATGCAGGGTGCTCGTGCGCACCACCACCCACGCCGGTACTATCCACGTGGCAGCTGCGGCAGATGGTCTGGGCGAAGCCGAACACATCAGCGTTCGCAGTTTCCCCATCGACGAGTTCCACTACCTGCCATCGCTAACCTTGAAAGGCCGCCTCTCACGGGGCGAGACACCCCTTACCCCCTCCTACCAGGATCATGTCGAAACCGTTCCCATCGCTGCTGCCACTGCGGGCTTCGACAACGAACACGCCGCCCGCAGTTTTGACGACAACGAACTCTCGGAATGGAAAAACGACGGCAGACGCTCCACAGCATGGATTACCTACCACCTGGCACGGCGCGCCGCCATCGACGACATCTGCATGAAACTCACAGGATGGCGCCAGCGCAGTTATAAGCTGGACATCTTTGCCACGAACCTGAACGACCCCACCCGGGAGTTCCCCATCTGGAGCGGAGAGACACCGCGCAGCCTGGGATATATCCACCTGAAGCCCACCAATATCGTCACGGCCGACGAGATTACCATCCGACTGCAGGGAGCCGGTAAGGACGAAGATGCCTTTGGCGGTATCGTGGAGGTCACGGAGCCTGCAGCCGGAGAGCTGGATCTCTTCAAGGCCAAAGACGGCGACAATGCGAAAAGCGAACTCCGCATCGTTGAGATCGAATTCCGGGAAACAAAGAAATAAGATTTCGATAAAAAGAGAAGAGAGAGGACTCCTCGCCTATAGATTATCTAGAACGTCGAGGATCTCATCCATCGTGAAGCCCCGACCCGTGGCAAAGCGGATGAGTTTTCCCCTACGGGTGTAGTCGTCTTCGTCATCAGACAGACTACGAAGCTTCTGTTGAAGGGTATTGTGGAGGACGGAACGATACTCGTCCTCCGGAAGTTCGTCCAGCGCCTGACGGATGTCGCCATCAGGCAATCCCTTCAAGCGCAAGGCCTGCTGGATCTTGACGCGTCCCCAATGGGCAAAACGCAAGCGGTCGCACGAGAAGGCGTGGCAGTAGCGCGCAGCATCGAGGTACTGTTCATCGTATAAGTAATCCACGATGCGATCGGCGTCATCCGCCGACACAGCAGCCTTCTGCAACCGCTCGCGAACCTCGCTCTCGCAATGTTCACTAAGGCTGCAGAAGGCCGCCATACGGCTGAGTGCCTCTTCGAAGGTCAATGGTTTCTTGGATGCTGTCCCCTTCAACCTTGCTGTGACTTTTGGAACCTACTGACTGCAGTCAGAGGGGAATCATTCTTCGGCGCTAAAATCTTCCTTACCTACTCCGCAGATGGGGCACACCCAGTCCTCGGGAAGGTCTTCGAAAGCGGTGCCGGGAGCAATGCCATTGTCGGGATCTCCCAGTTCAGGATCATAAACGTAACCGCAGGGGTCGCATACGTACTTCTTCATAGTTGTCAGTAATAATATAGAGGTGAATACTATGCGGCTATAAGCCGCGATGGTTGTAGCTTATGGAAAGTGAAGGCTGCTCCTCAGGCAAGAATGGCGTCGGCCAAGGCTTCGAGCTGAGGCAGGTCGCTGTCTTTCATCCGGCCGCGCAAGGTGACGACGGGCTCCACGATTTCCACTTGCTTCATGCCCTCAAGCATCGGGCGCATGGTCTTGGCGGCGCTGGGTGCCCAGGAACCGTTCTCCACGAGACCGACACGGCGACGCTGATAAGCCTTGATTTCGAGGTGATGCAGGAAGTCGTACATAGGCGGGAAAACGCCTGCGTCGTAGCTGCTGGCCATGCAAATCATCTTGCCATAGCGGAAAGCGTCCTCGATGGCTTCGCCCAGGTCGTCGCGGCAGAGGTCGCTGACGGCGACCTTCGGACAACCTTTCGCTTTCAGGATTTCTACCAGCTTCTCGGCGGCAGCAGCGGTGTTGCCGTGAATACTGGCGTGAGCGACGAAGACGCCCTCGGTCTCCACGTCGTAGGCGCTCCAGATGGTGTAGAGGCGCAGGGCCTCAGCCAGCTTCTCGCCTTCGAGGACGGGGCCGTGGAGGGGCAGTATCTGCTGGATATCCAGTGCTGCAGCTTTCTTCAGCAGCGTAGAGACCGGAGTACCGTATTTGCCACATATATTAAAATAGTAGCGGCGAGCCTCGCAAGCCCAATCATCGGCATCGGCATCGTAGACACCGAACTTGCCGAAGCCGTCGGCAGAGAAGAGCACGCAGTCTGCATCGTCGTAGGTCACCATGACCTCGGGCCAGTGGACCATGGGAGCCATGATGAACTTCAGCGTGTGACGACCGAGGGAGAGGGTGTCACCCTCCTTGACGGCCAGCACTCGTGCTTCCAGGGTGCTGTCCTCGAAATACTGCGGCATCATCTGCTTGGCCTTGGCGGAGCAGACAATCTGCATCTGGGGATAGAGTGCACAAACTTCGGCGATGCCGCTGGCATGGTCGGGCTCAAGATGGTGCACGATGAGGTAGTCAGGCTGACGGCCGTCGAGAGCCCCGACCAGGTTCTGCTTCCAAGTTTCCATCGTCCGGCTGTCGCTGGTGTCCATAACAGCGATTTTCTCGTCCATGATGACATAGGAATTGTAGCACATGCCGTCGGGGGTGACGTATTGGCTCTCGAAGAGCAGCTGATCGGGGTCGTCGACGCCGATGTAGCGGATATCAGTGGTGATGTTTTTAATCATGTTTTCTAAGTCATTTTCTTGATTTGCGGCGCAAAGATAGTCATTTTCCGTCAAGAGAACGAAAAAAGGAGGTCTTTTGTGAAGACTCTTGGGGATTTTTAAGTAACTTTGCAGCCAAATTCGATTGTTCATCTATCAAACCAACCCTCTATGAGCTCGTTTATTCTGAAGAACCACCGCATGACGTTCCTTGCATTGGCAACTATGTTGAGTACGATACTTTGGGCCCAAGAACCCGAAACCTACGTCAACGATTACGACCGCCCACCCACCATGGGCTGGAGTTCGTGGAACACCTTCGGGCTGAACATCAGCGAGAGCCTGATCAAGCGTCAGGCTAATGCCATGGTCTCGACAGGATTGGCCAGAGCGGGGTACAAATACATCAATATCGACGACGGTTTCTGGAACGGACGCGCCGCCGACGGCAAGCTGAGGCTGAACACCCAGCTCTTCCCCAACGGAATGAAGAACCTCACAAACTTCATCCACAAAAAGGGGCTGTTGGCAGGTATCTACTCTGACGCCGGCGACAACACCTGCGGCTCTGGCAACACCCGGGCCTATGGACTCGGTGTGGGGTTCTACGGTCACGAAGAGGAGGACTGCCAGCTGTACTTCAACGACTGGGACTTCGATTTCATCAAAGTGGACTACTGCGGTGGTGCGCATTTGAACCTCGTGGACAGCGTACAGTATACCCACATCAGCCAGGCCATCAATCGGAGTGCACAGGAACTGGGCAAACCCATCGTCTTCAACATCTGCCGATGGGCATACCCCGGCACGTGGGTTGATGGCATCTGCGATTCGTGGCGCACCACAGGTGATATCTATTGTGCTTGGGAATCCGTGAAGGCCATCATCAAGGAGAATCTGAATATTCAGGCGTATACCAGCCGCGGGCACTACAACGACATGGACATGCTCGAAATCGGGCGCACCCTCACTCATGACGAAGAGGTGACCCACATGGCATACTGGTGCATCTGCAGTTCGCCGCTGCTCATCGGCTGCGACCTGACGTCGATTCCCAAGGCATCGCTAGACCTGCTGAAGAACGCCGACCTCATCGCCATGAACCAGGACACGCTGGGACTGGGAGCTCCCGTGGTGGCACGCAAGGGCGACGTATATACCGTGGCCAAGGACGTAGAACAACTGCACGGCCCCAAGCGCGCCGTGGTCATCATGAACCTGGGCGACAAAGAAGCATCGGTGAAGTTCCAACTCTCTTCCATTGCCATGGAAGGCACCGCAGAAATGCACGACTGCCTAACGGGCAAGAACACCACCATCGACGGCAGCACCACCATCACGATTCCCGCCCACGGCTCTGCCGCCTACTTCGTCACCGGCACCCGCGTGGAGCGCACCCGCTATCAGGGCGAGGAAGCATGGATGCCACTCTATCAGGAGATATCCGGTCTGCCCACGGGTCGCTATGAGTCCAATGACAAAGCAGATTGCGGAGGCTATGCTGCCTGGCTGGGCGATGACCCCGCCAACTACATGGAATGGCGCGATGTCCACAGCTTCGAGGGTGGCAAGTACCGTCTCTCCATCTTCTATGCTTCGGCTGAGAGCCGCAACCTCGACGCCTACGTGAACGGCGAACTCGTGCGGACCTTCAAGGGTCTCAACAACGGTAGTTGGGGCGACAGCTGGAACAGCGTTTCCGTCAACATCACCCTTCAGCCCGGGAAGAACACCATCCGTCTGGCCAACGACAAGGCCTTCGCCCCCAATATCGATTACATCCAGCTGCGTCGCACAGGCGACCTAGACGGTGTTGTGGCTCCGGCCGCCACAACACCGGCTGCCGGCGACACCTATTATAATATGCAAGGGCAGCGCGTGAAGCACCCGCGCAATGGGATTTATATCACCCCCGACGGCAAGAAACAGCTTTTCCACTGATTCCATCAGTAGACTATAAACATCAAACTCTAAATATTTTACATGGCAGAACAATTAGAAATCAAAGAACTGGAGCAAGTGGTTGTCCGCTTCTCCGGTGACAGCGGCGACGGAATGCAGCTCGCCGGCAACATCTTCTCCACGGTCTCTGCTACCGTGGGCAACAGTATCTCCACCTTCCCCGACTATCCTGCTGATATCCGTGCCCCGCAGGGCTCGCTGACGGGCGTCTCGGGTTTCCAGGTTCACATCGGAGCATCGAAGGTATATACCCCAGGTGACCTCTGCGACGTGCTCGTGGCGATGAATGCAGCAGCCTTCAAGACGCAGCTGCGCTATGCCAAGCCCAACGCCACCATCATCATCGATACGGACTCCTTCACGCAGAAGGACCTCGACAAGGCAGAGTTCAAGACTGCCGACTACATCGCCGAGATGGGCGTGGATCCCGATCGTGTCATCGCCTGTCCCCTCACCACCATGGTAAAGGACGCGCTGGCCGACAGCGGTATGGACGTGAAGAGCGTTCTCAAGTGCCGCAATATGTTTGCACTAGGTCTGGTCTGCTGGCTCTTCAGCCGCGACCTCGATGTGGCCTTCAATTTCCTGCGCGAGAAGTTCGCCAAGAAGCCTGCCATTGCTGAGGCCAACATCAAGGTGATTCAGGCAGGTTACGATTACGGCCACAACACCCACTCCAGCGCCATGAACGTCTATCGCATCGAGTCGAAGACGAAGAAGCCCGGCCGCTATATGGACATCACGGGCAACAAAGCCACCGCCTACGGCTTCATCGCTGCTGCCGAGAAGGCTGGCCTGCAGCTCTACTTGGGCAGCTATCCCATCACTCCCGCCACGGACGTGCTGCATGAGCTGTCCAAGCACAAGAGCCTGGGCGTGAAGACGGTGCAGTGCGAGGACGAGATTTCGGGTGCTGCCTCCGCCGTGGGTGCCAGCTTTGCCGGCGCATTGGCAGTGACCTCCACTTCCGGTCCTGGTATCTGTCTGAAGAGCGAAGCCATGAACCTGGCAGTCATCATGGAGCTGCCCCTCGTGGTTCTCGACGTACAGCGCGGCGGTCCCGCAACGGGCCTGCCCACAAAGTCCGAACAGACCGACCTGCTGCAAGTCCTCTACGGTCGCAACGGCGAGAGCCCCATGCCCGTGCTGGCTGCCCTCTCCCCCACCGACTGCTTTGACGCAGCCTATGATGCCGCCAAGATGGCTTTGGAGCACATGACACCCGTCGTGCTGCTAACCGACGCCTTCATCGCCAACGGCTCCGGTGCCTTCAAGCTCCCCGAACTGGACAAGATGGCAGAAATCCGTCCGCCGTACGTCCCCGAGGAACTGCGTGGCAGCTGGACTCCATACCAGCGCGACCCCGAGACGGGCAGCCGCTACTGGGCCGTGCCGGGTCGCGAAGGCTTCACCCATATCCTTGGTGGCCTGGAGAAGGACAACAAGACTGGTGCCATCTCCACGAATCCCGAGAACCACGACCTCATGACACGCCTGCGTGCCGAGAAGGTGGCCCGCATCCCCGTACCCGACCTCGAGGTGGAGGGTGACGTCGCTGATGCCGATCTCCTCATCGTCGGATTCGGAAGCACCTATGGACACCTGCATGCCGCCATGGATGAACTGCGAGCCGAAGGCAAGAAGGTGGCCCTCGCACAGTTCCGCTACCTTAATCCCCTGCCTGCGAACACCGCAGAAGTGATGAAACGCTACCCGAAAGTAGTCGTTGCAGAGCAGAACATGGGTCAACTCGCCGCTTATCTCCGCACAAAGGTCGACAACTTCGTGCCTGCCCAGTTCAACCAGGTCAAAGGCCAACCCTTTGTGGTCAGTGAACTGGCGGAGGCATTCAGGCGACTACTGGCCCCCTCCTAACCTCCCCCAAGGGGGAGGAATCCCATTCCTGACGCTATAATTACTTATGCCGTACAGCTACGAAACCGCAGATCCAATAAACTATGCATTATTAAAGGATTTCGCTAAACGTTTGAGGACATGTCCAACAGACGCTGAAAAGAGACTGTGGCATATTCTGAAAGCGGATCAGCTGGGAGTATCATTCCGGAGACAGCATATAATAGGTGAGTTTATCGCTGACTTTGTATGCCTTAATGAAAAGCTAATAATTGAAGTGGATGGTGGCTATCACCAGTTGCCGACTCAGCAAGTAAATGACGAGCAACGCTCACAATGGTTAGAAGGGCATGGTTTCAAAGTCATTCGGTTTACTAACGAGCAAGTGTTATTTGATATTGATAATGTTATTAATGAAATAAAGAAACATCTTAAGATATGGAACAAACAAAGGTAACTTCCAATCCCTCCCCCCTTGGGGGGAGTCGGTGGGGGGCTTCAGATTATAAGAAGGGTCAGCCCCGCTGGTGTCCCGGCTGTGGCGACCACTTCTTCCTGGCCAACTTCCACAAAGCCCTGGCTGAAATAGGTACCGCACCAGAGAACATCGCCGTCATCAGCGGCATCGGGTGCAGCAGCCGTCTGCCCCACTACATGGCCACCTACGGCATGAACACCATCCACGGTCGTGCCGCAGCCATCGCCACCGGCTGCAAGGTCACCAATCCCAAACTCGATGTGTGGCAGGTCAGCGGCGACGGCGACGGTCTCGCCATCGGCGGCAACCACTTCATCCATGCCAACCGACGCAACATCGACCTCAACATGATCCTGCTGAACAACCGCATCTACGGTCTCACCAAGGGTCAGTACAGCCCCACCTCGCCCCGAGGATTCGTCTCAAAGTCCAGCCCCTATGGCACCGTCGAGGATCCCTTCCGCCCCGCTGAGCTCTGCTTCGGCGCACGCGGTCACTTCTTTGCACGCGCCGTGGCCACCGATGCTCCCGGCACCATCGAGGTGCTGAAGGCTGCCCACGCACACAAGGGAGCCAGCGTCACCGAGATTCTGCAGAACTGTGTCATCTTCAACAACGGCACCCACGAGAGCGTCTATACACCCGCAGGCCGCAAGAAGAACGCCATCTACGTCCGCCACGGCGAGCGCCTGGTCTTCGGCGAAAACGATGAGTTCGGACTCGTGCAGGAGGGCTTCGGCCTCAAGATCGTAGAAATCGGCAAGGACGGCTACACCCTCGAGGACATCCTCATCCACGACGCACACTGCGAGGACAACACCCTCCAGCTGAAGCTCGCTCTCATGGGTGACGGCGACGGATTCCCCATCGCCCTTGGCGTCATCCGAGATGTGCCTGCTCCCACCTACGACGAAGCCGTAGAAGCACAGCTCGCCGAAGTCTCTGCACAAAAGAAGTACCACAGTTTTGCTGAACTTCTGGAGACCAACGACATCTGGGAAGTGAAGTAATACAACACATCTTCTATGGAATACCTGTCTAAGGAATGCTACGACAAGCTCGTCGCTGAATTGCACGAACTGGAGACAGTAGAGCTGCAGCGGGTCAAGGATGCCATCTCCGAGGCGCGCGACAAGGGCGACCTCAGCGAGAACTTCGAGTACCACGCCGCAAAGCGTGAACAGGGACGTCTGCTCGGACGCATACGTTTCAAGCAGCGCGTGCTGGCCCACGCACGAGTCCTCGACACCTCACGCCTCAGCGGAGACTGCGTGCAGCTACTCAGCCGAGTGGAAATGACGAACTTGAACAGCAATGCCCACATGACCTACACCATTGCCAGCCCTCACGAAGCTAACCTCCGTGAGGGCAAGATTTCCATCAAGTCGCCCATCGGGCAAGCTCTGTTGAACAAGACCGTGGGCGACGTGGTGGAGGTCCAAGTCCCCGCAGGGCTCCTTCGTCTGCGCATCGACGCTATCAGCATCGATGCCTAAATGAGCAAAACATTTCCCGCTAATCCACTAAGATTCAAACTACTAACTATGAAACAGAATCTCTTTGACATCCAAGACCACGTGGTGGTCATCACGGGCGGCACAGGCGTGCTCGGTCGTGCTATTGCCAAATATCTCGCCACCGAAGGCGCAAAGGTGGTCATCCTCGGCCGAAAGCGCGAGGTAGGCGAAACCATCGTGGCTGATATCATCCAGGATGGAGGTGAAGCCATGTTCTTGGAAACCGACGTACTGGATATCGCCAAAGTGCAGCAGAACTGCGACGACATCCTTGCCCGCTACGGACGAATCGACGCCTTGCTGAATGCTGCCGGAGGCAATATGCCCGGTGCTACCATAGCACCCGACAAGACGTTCTTCGACCTCGACCCCGCCCAGTTCCAGACGGTTCTGGATCTGAACCTGACGGGAACGGTCATTCCCACTCAGGTGTTCCTACGTCCCATGGCAGAACAGGGACGAGGCGCCATCGTCAACTTCTCCTCCATGGCTGCCTTCCGCCCCATGACAAGGGTTTGCGGCTACGCTGCTGCCAAGGCTGGCATCTCGAACTTTACGGCCTACATGGCCACGGAGTGTGCCAAGAAATTCGGTGAGGGCATCCGTGTCAACGCCATCGCACCGGGATTCTTCATCACAGAGCAGAACCGCTCACTGCTGACCAACCCCGACGGAACGTATACACAACGCGGTCAAGATGTCATACGACAGACACCTTTCGGACGAATGGGCGAGCCAGAGGAGCTGTGCGGCACCATCCACTACCTCATCTCAGAGGCCTCGCGTTTCGTCACGGGCACGGTAGCCGTGGTGGATGGCGGCTTCAATGTGTTTGCTATGTAAGAGTGGGGTCTATAAAAAGAACCCGATAACTACTCAGATGTAGTCCTCGCCGTTGAGGACGTTCTGCGTATTCGCCGGATTGCGGTCCGCCTCGCGGTACCAGTCTGAATATTCAATGTAATGAGAGGCGTAGGTCTTGTTCAAGGCCTGCGCCTGTTCTGGATCTACACGTTTGATGAACTTCGCCGGCACACCACCCCACAGTTCCCCGTCTGGAATCTGTGTTCCGCTGAGCACCAGCGCACCGGCAGCCACGATGGCCCCCCTGCCCACCACGGCATGATCCAGCACCGTGGCTCCCATGCCTATCAGGGCGCCGTCCAAGATGGTACAGCCGTGCAAGGTCACGCTGTGCCCCACCGTCACGTCCTCACCGATTTCCACGGGAGCCTTCCCATTGAGGGTATGTACACAGGAATTATCCTGGATGTTCGAACGGTTGCCAATCTTAATATAATGGACGTCACCGCGCAGCACAGCGCAAGGCCAGATGGTGACGTCGTCGCCCAGCGTCACTTCGCCTACAATGACAGCACCGTCCGCCAGATAACAATGTTTTCCGAACTTGGGCTTCAAGCCCTTTACTACTTTTACTATAGCCATGATAACAATAATCCGTTAAGTCGTTTATATGGACTGCGTAGCAGCGATAAGCCATTCCCTGTCGGCTTCATCGCCCAGCAGCGGCAACAATGCTTCTCGCACACGCGCGTGATATTTATTAAGGTATTCTATCTCGTCGCGGGCCATCATCTCCCAGACGATGGGACGAGTGTCTATCGGGCAGAGCGTCAGTGCATCCAGTCTCAGCCAGCCTTCATCTCCATCCTCCACGATGAGCATCGTGTTCTCCGTCCGGCAGCCATGACTTCCCGCGATGTAGATTCCCGGTTCGATGGTGATTGTCATGCCGGCCCGTAGCGGGGCGGGCATCCAGTTCATGCGGAACTGATGAGGACCTTCGTGAACGCTGAGGTAGCTGCCCACACCATGCCCCGTACCATGGCCGTAGTTCTTGTGATCCTGCCACATGGCATAGCGCGCCAGCACGTCAAGTTGCGTACCGCTGCTGCCAGCAGGGAACACGGCGGTGGCCAGACGGATGTGACCCTTCAGCACCAGCGTGTAGTCCCTCCGCTCGTCGTCGGTCAATGGGCCAAGGGCTATGGTACGGGTGATGTCTGTGGTGCCATCCTGATACTGTGCGCCACTGTCCAGCAGCAGCAAGCCATGCGCCTCCAGCGGGATATCCGTCTCGGGGGTTGCTTCGTAGTGGACGATGGCGGCATGACTTCCATAACCCGCTATCGTGTCGAAGCTGATGTCGCGGAAGCCATCCTGCTCGGCGCGCAAGCCGGTAAGCATCCTGTCGACGCCCATTTCCGTCAGGCCGCTGGTCGTCAGGCCGTTGCCCGTGGATTCATTCTTTGTCAAGTCGTCAAGGCGTCTCAGGAACTTGACCATGGCCACGCCATCGCGCAGCATAGCGCGTCGCAGACCAGCCACCTCGGCAGCATTCTTCAGCGTCTTCATCTGTGCCACCGGGCTTTCGCCTTCCACCACTGCCGGGCTCACCGCTTCCGCACTCGCCAAGGTGAAATGCATGGCATTGGCCAGGAAATCATCGGGGAAGGTCGGTCGCATCTCGGGCGTCTCTATCATCGTGAGCAGGTCGTAGATGGCACTGTTTGTCGTATCGGGATCCACAAGGAAACGCAGGCCGCGCAAATCGCGGCTCTGGCTCAGCTCATCCGTGATGGCATCGTAGGGAGCCGTGCGCACCTTCAAATCTCGCAGATAGGTCTGCACCTCGGGTGTCAGCTTTACCGGGTCGGTATAAAGGGTTGTCCCGTCGGGGGTGAGCATCAGATAGGCCACGAAGACGGGCGTGCAGTGGACATCTCTTCCCCGAAGGTTCAGCGTCCACGCGATATCATCCAATTGTGTGATGATGATGGCGTTGGCGCCTTCGGACTCCACAGAGGCGAGAATCCTGCGCAGCTTTTCTCCGGCTGCCTCTCCGGCAAACTCCAGGGGCTGCAATTCTATGGGCGCTTCTGGCACCGCCGGACGTTCCTCCCACAGATCGGCAGCCGGGTCCAGATCCGTACGCAGTACCATTCCAGCCTTGTTGACGGCAGCGTGCAAGCTGGCAACATAGCTTTGAGCAGCACACCAGCCGTCAATGCCCAAGGTCACGGGAGACAGGTCTACTTGCCCAGTGCCCGCCGTCATCTTTGCCTGAAGCCAGGCTGTCATCTCCTCGGCCGTGGCCACATTGCGTCCGCAGCGGACAACTTCGAAGGGGGTGCCTGCAGTCTGCTCCTCGGCCGCCAGCCAGTAGCGGCTGTCGGTCCACAAAGCGGCTGACGTGAGGGTGACAACGGCTGTGCCTGCCGAACCCGTGAAGCCCGAAATCCATTCTCGGGTCTTCCAATGGTCTGGCACATATTCGCTCGCATGAGGGTCTGTACTCGGGAAGACAAAGGCGCTGAGGCCTGCTTCACGCATCCAACGGCGTAAGTGTTCCACCCGCTGTGTGATGATTTCTGATTTTGACATATCGAAAAGTCTATATTGTGAGTTCCTGAGGGGCGGATTGCTCTTTCCGCTTGGCAAAAATACGCCTTTCCACACTCTTTTCAAAAGTTTTTTCCTTTTTTGTTCTTTTAATACACAGAAAAAGATTACTTTTGCCCTGCAATAACCCCAAAATTACTATACTTATTAACAATTAAAACTCAAAACTAATGAAATTCTTAACCAACGACAAGCTTGTAATCGTTGGAGCTGGCGGCATGATTGGCTCCAACATGGTTCAGAGTGTGCTCATGTTAGGTCTCACTCCTAACATCTGCCTCTATGATATCTACGAACCCGGCGTACATGGTGTTTATGATGAGATGTGCCACTGCGCATTCCCCGGGGCTCAGATCTCCTACACTGTAGACCCCGCCGTCGCTTTCACCGGTGCCAAGTACATCATCTCTTCCGGTGGTGCACCGCGTAAGGAAGGCATGACTCGCGAAGACCTCCTCAAGGGCAATTGCCAGATTGCTGCCGACTTCGGCGAGAATATCAAGAAGTACTGTCCCGATGTTAACCACGTTGTCGTTATCTTCAACCCCGCCGACGTCACCGCTCTCACCGCTCTCATCCACTCCGGACTGAAGCCCAACCAGCTGACCTCGCTCGCCGCACTGGACAGCACACGCCTCCAGCAACAGCTCGCTCAGGAGTTCGGCGTCCAGCAGGACAAGGTCACCAACGCCTACACCTACGGCGGTCATGGAGAGCAGATGGCCGTCTTCGCCAGCAAGGCACTCATCGATGGCAAGCCCCTCTCCGAACTGCCCCTGTCCGCCGAGCGCTGGGCTGAAATCAAGCACATGACCACCCAGGGTGGCAGCAACATCATCAAGCTGCGCGGCCGCAGTTCCTTCCAGAGCCCCGCTTACCAGGCTGTCAAGATGATCGAGGGCGCCATGGGCGGCGAACCCTTCACCTGGCCTGCCGGCTGCTATGTCAACGCCTTCGGATTCAAGAATGTAATGATGGCTATGCCCTCCGTCATTGACAAGGACGGCGTACACTTCACCGCTCCCGAGGGAACTGCTGAAGAGATGGCAGCACTCCAAGCTTCCTACGAACACCTGCAGAAGATGCGCGACGAGATCATTGGCCTCGGCATCATTCCGCCAGTCAACGATTGGGGAAAGGACAACCCCAACCTCTAAAACTCTCACCGTCAAGTGAAAAAACTAATTTCCTTGTTGGCCTGCGGCCTGCTCTCCTGGGCAGCAGCGCAGGCCAACAACTTTAATGAGCTCGAGCTTCTACAGCAGTTCGACTCCGCCAACGTCGACAACCGCCTGCAACTCGCCAACAGGTTCTTTCGCCAGTTGCACGACTCCGGGTTCATCGACGAGGACATACAATTCTCCGCCGCCGTACCGCCCGATTCCGTGCAGCAACAGGTCTGCTACTGGGCCGGAGAACTGCTCTATGACCAACAGCAATACCAACAGGCCGTAGAGCGCTGCCTGCAGGCACTGCCGCTCTATCACGGCGATGCAGCAGCAGACTGCATCAGCCTCATCTCCCTCTGCTATGTACGGATGGGAGACTACAAGCAGGCCATCGACTACGCTCGCCAATGCTACGAGCTTGACCTCAAGAGCAATGACCCGGACCGCATCAGCTCCAGCCTCAACACGCTCGCGGGCATCTACGTAGGAGCCAACCTGCCGAAAGAGGCAGAACCGTATGCCCTCAAGGGAATCGAATACTGCGATAAGACAGGGAACCTGCAACGATTAGCAGTACTCTGCAGCACTGCTGCTGACATCTACCACGCACTGGACCAACAGCAACAGTCCCTCGACTATGCCACCAGGGCTCGGGACATAGACCTCCAGTTGGGCAACAACGAACGCGTCGCAGTAAGGCAGATGCAGATGGCAGCAGCGTTCATCGGACTCGACTCGCTCACACAAGCCAAGGACTGCCTCCAGAAAGCCATTCCCGTTCTGCAATCCTCCGGCAACTACCACTCCCTTGGCATCGCGTGCAACAAGATGGGAGAACTCTGCAACCACCAGAACAACCACTCCGAGGCTGCTCGCTACTACCAGCTTGCACTGCAGATTTTCCAGGCTATGGGCGACACCTACAACGAGCTCCACACCCAGCTCGGACTCTACAAGTCGTTGAAGGACAGCCTGCCCGATGATGCCGAAGTGCATTTCCAGCGATACAACCACCTCCGTGACAGCCTCTACAGTAATCAGACGGCAACAGCAATGGGACAGCAGAGTGCTATGCTGGGAAATGCAGAACTGCAGGCCGAGAACGAACAGCACCGGGCTCGCGCACGTGCGTATCTTATTTTAGGTGTCATCCTGCTGCTCCTGCTGCTCGTCGGACTGGCAATGTACCTGAGGCAGTGCCGACGCACACGCGAGTTCGAACGACAGTTCAATGAACTCAGCAGCAACCTCGATGAAACCGACGAAAATCCTTCACAGCCAGCCGAAGGACAACCATCTGAAGAGCAGACCCCACGACCTGCCCACCACAGCCTGCAGGATCAGGAATTCATGGACAAGGTCAAGGCCATCGTCGACCGCCAAATCGACGAGGGACACATCGATGTCGCAGCACTCGCACAGGAGATGTGCATGAGCACGACCACCTTCCGGCGTCGCTTCACGGCTGTTGTCCAGGAGAAGCCGCAGGCCTATCTCATGCGACTACGTATGGAGAAAGCACGTCTGCTGCTGGACACCCATCCGGAACTGAACGTACAGGAAGTCGGACTCCGTTGTGGCTTCGAAGACAAGTCCAATTTCACCCGGGCCTTCAAGCACACCTTCGGAGTCACCCCATCCGAATACGTACGTCGGTAATTGTATATTTCGAACGACTTTTGGCCGCATGATTTCCCCGATTGGGGTGGTCATGCGGCTTTCTTTTGTATGTTTTTTGTGCTGTTAAGCCCTCGATGGGACTTTTCGACAACTTTTTGCCGCTTTTTGACAACCTTCATTTGGGACAAAATGACGATTTTTGCAGCGGGAAACCCCATATCGAGACCTTAAAGCAACGATTATTCACCTTAATACACTATGCGTATGAAACGATTTTTCCTCTTTACACTATCCCTGCTGACACTGGTGTTAGGAGCTCAGGCACAGGAATCTCCTCACTGGACCTATACCGGAGGCCAGTATCAACACGAGACTTTTGTCTATTCAGATTTGATTGTGGTCACTCCAGATGCCAATCAGACCATCAACGCATTTTCAGACTTGAATGCTTATGAATTTGCAGCCTTCGTTCAAGGAGAAGTGGGAGACCCGCAGCTCCGTGGCATAGGTGAGCTGGTCCAGAATACCAATTCCCCTGCAGAAGCTTATCTGATTCGCTTCCGT
This sequence comes from uncultured Bacteroidales bacterium, assembly GCA_902771725.1. Lineage (GTDB taxonomy): Bacteria > Bacteroidota > Bacteroidia > Bacteroidales > Bacteroidaceae > Physcousia. The sequence continues at coordinate 18,569 of CACXXT010000007.1, read as the reverse complement.
ATCGAGGGCACGCTTCCTCAAGACAACGGCAGCGTTATTTCCTTCAAGGCATTTGACAAGACCACCCAAATCGAGTACGAGCTCTCTGTAGAGCAAGAAATTCCCGTATTCACGGGAGAAACGATCGACCCCGGTATTCCGTCCAACCCTCTCCACCTTGATCTTTATCCCCTCACCAGCTTATCCCTGAATAACATAGACCTGAACGTAGGAGATGAGGTTGACCTGAAGAACTACCTTAATCCCTATCCTTCCACTGCCTCCCTTCCATCCAACATCTCCTTCCAACTGCCCGATGGAATCACCTGCGTCACGCTGAACGGCAGTGTGATGGAAGCGGTGGCTCCCAACGCCGAAGGCTTTACCCTGACAGCAACAGTTGGTAACATATCAACCTATAACACGGTTCGTATCTTTCAACCTGCCACCGCTATTGAGCAATATCTGACTGAAATAACGGTCAACGTCGGCGACAACGAACGACTGAACAACCAGCTGGGTGCTGCATTCTCCCTCACCCCCTCCAATTCTACCGATAAGATTGTATGGACCTCTGCAAACGAGGAGATTGTCGGCATCAATGCCAAGGTCTTGCTCGCTGAAGCGTATGCCGTGGGCGATGCTGTTCTGACAGGTACCATCGTAGATCATACGGGTACGGCTCGCGAGGCCATAGCCCCCATCAACGTGACAGTGCATGTTGCCCAACCTGTAACGGGTATTACTTCGCAATTCATCTTCCATCCTGAATCATCCGACATCACCTACATTGAATGTCTTCCCGGTGATGACCTCACGCCGTATTTCGTTGACGGATTAGCTTTCAACATTGAGCCGGCCAACGCCACGAACAAAGCGGTGAAGATAGAATATGCCATTCCCGAGTCTGAAACTCGAGCTGTCTCCATAGGTACCGACGGGAAGATTACAGCTCTTGCAGGCAACGCCATTACAGAAGTCCTGAAGGTCACTTCCTTATCAGACCCGACCAAGAGTGTCAACGTCTATGTCCGCGTATATTCGGCTTATACGGATATTGTGGCTCCGACTCCTTCTTATAATATATCCGTAACGGAGTTTCCCAAGAATATCACCACATTATTTAACATGGACGAGGCCTTCGTGATGCTTCCTACCACCGCGGCCTATATGCACGACCTCTATTTCTCCATCGTGTCCAGCGATCCTACCGTGGTCAATTATCTCATGCCGGACGACCCCACCACCGCAACCGAGGAGAACGCTGGTTTCTTCGCTTACAAGGCTGGAACCGCAACCATCACGGCCACCATCAAAGTAAAGGACTACCTCGCAGCCACCTTTGATCCTACGGGTGATGACCACGTCACGATGAAGAGTGCCAGTTTCGACTTCATTATCTCCGAGGGTCTCTCTGGCCTTGCGCTGCAATTCCCGACGAACTTCGTGGCAGGCGACGATGCCACCTTCACCATCAAGCCCGTTCCCTCCGGAGCCTCCTTCGATACCGACCTCAGCAAGTTCGTGGTCACTGCTATCTACAGCGGCAACGAGACCTGGGATCCCCTTGGCATCAAGGACGACTGCGACCTCGCCTTCGACAATCAGGGAAATGTCGTCTGCGACGTACATCCTCGCATCCCCGGTTCCGTCCTCGTCCAAGTTCGTTACGACGACGGCACAGCCGACGGTCTGGCTATTACCAGCGACCCGATTCAGATTGGCTATCGCCACAGCTTCACCGGCGGTTGGCAGTGGCAGACCATCCCATTTGGCAGTCCCGTCGATGCAGGTCTCTACAACATCTTCGGCGACAACCTTGTGGAGATCCGTACGCAGAACCAGCAGCTCTACAACGACCCGCAGTATGGCTACTTCGGCGACAACGATCTTGTCTTCCAGAATACCTGCTTCAAGCTGAAGATGGACAATCTGACCGAGCCGGAATCGTATGTCTTCACCGAAGGCACCCTGAGTCCAGTTTCGGATATCCTGCCCCCCCTGCGTGCTGGCTGGAACTGGATTGGCAACCCCTTCTTCTTCGACCGTTGGCTGAATCTGGCTTTCACCGAGATGGCCTTTGAGAATGGCGACCGCATCGTATCCCTTGCAGACGGCTTTGTCGAATTCGAAGATGGCGATTGGATCGGAACGCTCGAGGAGTTCAAGTGCGGACAGGGCTATATGTTCTACAACGCCGGCAGTGAAGGCCGTACGTTGCCGTTTGTCAACGAACTGACGTTGCCCGACGACCACGACCGCATCACCTACACTGCTCCTGCCCGCCGTCTGCCCGACTACGCTCTCTTCAGCTACGATCCTTCTCGCTTCCGCGACAACATGACCATCGTTGCCCAGCTGGAGAACGAGCCCTTCGTGGACGAGTGCTACGTCAGTGCATTCGTCGGCGATGAGTGCCGCGGCGAGGGACGTGCCGTCAAGGGTAAACTCTTCATCACGGTCCACGGAAATCCCGGTGAAACCGTCACTTTCAAGCTCTACAACGCCGCCACCCGCGACCTCAGCGAAATCAGCGGAAGCGTGAAATTCCAGACGATGCTCGGCACCGTGCGCGAGCCTTTGATGATGCAGAAGGGTAAGGTCATCATGACCGACGTCCAGGGCCTCGACACCGAAGCCGCTCCGGCAGAGACCTTCGACCTCAGCGGTCGCCGCATCAGTGGCAGCCTGCGGGGCATCAACATCCTCCGCATGGCCGACGGCACCATCCGCAAGGTGGTTCGTAAATAATAATAATGTAAGACACGGATTACGCAGACCTGACGGGAAAGCCTTTCCAAATCCGCATGAATGAGAAAACTATCCTGCAGAAAAGAAAGAGAGAAGACCTTGTTCATCTGCGTAATCCGTGATCAAATGAATCAATCGTCAATTCACAAATGAAGCCGTTCCGACGCCTCATCCTATCCATTGCCCTGTCCATGGTTTCCCTCACGGGAGCCATGGCACAGGACATTGCGCAGATTGCCAAGAGCGATCCGCTGGTGATATCGGGTGCCATCGGAACGACCAACACCTTCTACCATTCCACGGGCTACCAGTACAGTTCGCCCTTCCAGAGCACCATCTGGGCGAACTTGAACGTGTCCGTCTATGGAATTGCCATGCCCTTCTCGCTCTTCTATTCCAACAGCGACTTCAGCTTCGACTATCCTCACTTCTCCCTGAACCTCTCGCCCACCTACAAGGAGTGGCACGGCTACTTCGGGCAGAGCAGCATCGCCTTCAGTCCCTATGTGATGAATATGTCGTTCAACGGAGTCGGCGTGGAATACCAGGGCAAGCGCCTGCGCGGAGGCATTTTCTATGGTCGCCTGCGCAACGCCATCAATGATAATCCCGAAGATCCCCACGCCCGTCAGCCTCAGTACAAGCGTCTGGCATGGGGCCTGAAGGTCGGCTACGGTTCCAACGACCACTACCTTGACCTTTATTTCCTGCGCGCCTACGATGCACTCTCGAGTATCGACGAGAGCTGGCGCCAGAGGGTGAACCCGCAGAGCAACCTTGTGCTGGGTCTGCGCGGTCACGCACGCATCACCAAGTGGCTGAGCCTCTCTGCCAACGCCGCCACCTCCCTCTTCACTTCCGACACACGCGCCCAGAGCGTTCCCAGCGACAAATTGCAGCGCTGGGACAAGGTCTTCGACGCCAAGTACACTTCCAACATGCGTTTTGCCGGCGACGCCAACCTGAACTTCTCGCTGCGCGGCATCAACGCCTCCCTCAGCTACCGAGTCGTGCAACCCGACTACACCTCGCTCGGCACCTATTATATGTCGAACAACTACCAGTCGCTGGGCATCACGGCAGGTACACACCTCTTCCGCAAAATCAGCTTGTCCGGCAGCTTCTCGCTCCAATCGGACAACCTCTCCGGCAAGCAACTCTATACAACCAAAGGCTATGTCTACAACGCCAACGCCAGCACCCGTCTGGGCAAGGTGTCGCTGAACCTGCGCTACAACGGCTATCTGCAGCGTCAGTACGACGGCATGACCCGCGTGAACGACACCACCCGTGTCAACCGCATCATGCACAGCATCGGTGCCTCCGCCGGCTACAGCTTTGGCGAGGACGACCTGCGCCACTCCATCTCGCTCTCCGGCGGCTGGAACAAGAACAAGGATCTCAACCGCTTTGCCATGGGCATGAGCGACGTCAGCACCAACTCCGCCGGTGCCACTTACTCCCTCACCGTGGAACCCTGGCGCACGGACTTCGGCGCCAGCCTCCACCACCAGCAGTCCCGCGGCTACAACACCCGCTACACCAGCGACATCCTCACCCTCACCGCCGGACGTTCCTTCTTCGAGGAAGGCAACCTCCACCTGCAGGCTTCCCTCAACGTCATATATAATAAGATGTCGCACGTACGCGAGAACATGTCCCTCGGCGGCGACTTCTCTGCAGGCTACACGCTGAAGCAGTACCACACCTTCAGCCTCAACGCCAGTGTGGCACGCTCCAACGACGTGAACTTCACCGGCAACGACGAGATGTACAATATCACGGAGACCCAGATAGGACTGAGCTACACCTACACGTTCAGCCTCTTCGAAATAAAGCGCAAGATCAAAGATGAAACAACGAAGACTCTATAGGAACCTACGTCTGTCTGCCTTGGCACCCGTCGGTCTGTGGCTGTGCAGCCTGCTGTGGCTGCTCGCGCCGCTGGCTGCTGTGGCGCAGAACGACTTCTTCTCCATCTCGGTGACGCCGACCCAACCCGTGCTGCCGCCGCAGGTGGGCGACTACCTGCAGAATCCTGGCAAGTACTTCCACATCGCCGTCACCAACAAGACCGACCAGAACCAAGTCTTCTATCTTTGCATCCAGCTGGAACAGCAGACGGACGTGGCAGGGCTTCCCGCCTCGCTCTCCGTCAGCTCGCCTCCTGAATACCCCGGCACGCCCTTCGTCGTTGGTGGCAAGCAGACGCTGGCCCTTTCTTCGGAGGACATGAAGCGCTTCTTCAACCATGTGCCGCTCTCGGCCATGCGCTTCTCCGCCGACCTGTTTACCACCATAGGAACCTCTGACTATGGTCTTCTGCCCGAAGGCACCTACCGCATCAGCATCTCTGCCTACAAGTGGGACCAGGGTCTCATCAACCAGCACGGTCAAATTGACACACCCGTAGGCCTGAGCAATCCCGACGACACGGGCTTCAACACCTTCCAGGTCTGCTATCGTGCCCAGGCACCGCAGTTCTCCTCGCCCACCGACATACAGGGCGCCACGGAGCTGCAGAGCCTCAAGGCCGTTCAGCTGCCGCTGATGAATCCCCTCTTCGCGTGGACGGAACCCGTGGTGAACTGCAGCCGTGCTGCTGTCAACTACACCTACACGCTGACCATCAAGGAAGTGCTCTCGCAGCAGGCACCGGACGATGCCATGAACCACAACCCCATCATCTACGAGGTGAAGGGTCTGACCACGCCGCAGTGTATGCTCGACCAGAGTGCCATCAAGCGACTGCTGGACAAGCACGTCTATGTGGCACAGGTCACGGCACGTAGCAACGCCGACGCCATGTCCTACCTCATGGTGGAGAACCAGGGCAAGAGCCAGGTGCTCATCTTCACCCCGCAGATGAAACCTGAGGATCCCATCGTCGTGGATGAAGAGGAAAAGAAGGAAGAGGAGAAAAAGGAAGATGACTATACTCCTCCGGAAGAAGAGAAGGAGAAGCCAGACGATGACAGCTACGACCTGCGCATGAAGGGCGTGGAAGACGTCGTGGGCGAGAACGACTCACTCTACGTCTTCCGCAATCCGCAGCTGACCAAGCCTGACTTCGACGGCAACACCAAGCAGGCGCTCTTCTGGGAAAGCAGCGTCCGCTCCGCCTGGGAGCGCCCGGGATTCGTGGGCGGCAAGGGACTGCGCCAGGACTCCCTGAAGTTCCGCTACGTGGCAGAACTCTATGACCTCTCCAAGTACGCCACCAAGGAACTGGCGCTGGAGCAGGGCCTTATATATAAAGGTGTAGCCAAGGGAGACATCGGAGCCGACGAGGCTCAGCAGGCGCTGAACAAGCAGAAGAACGGCGTGGACCTGCTGGAGGACTACATCCCCTGGGACACCCTGAAGAATCAGGTCTATGTGGGACAGGCACTGCTGCTGCGCGTCGTACCGGAGTGCATCAACGAGAAGAGCGTGCGCTTCTACGGCGACCAGAACGAGATGGCGTTCCACTACACCGATGAACTCAGCGAGCTCTACGGCAACGGCTGTTCCGGAGGCATCATCGAGGAGAACCGCATACCCATCGAAGCCACAGCCAAGGATATGCGCGGCAAGACCGTGTACGTCGGCAACTACGAGATGCAGCTGCGCGACGAGTTGGTGGTGGACGAGAAGACCAAGGCCTGGAGCGGCAAGGGATGGATCATCTGGAAACCCCTCGGACAGACCGTGAAGGTCGGCGTACGCTTCGACGACATCTTCATCAACGACAAGTACATCATGTACGAGGGCGTGGTGAAGACCGAGACACAGTCCAACTGGGAACACCTCAAGGAACGCGCCACCACCATGGACGGCGACAACCCCGTGGACGAATGGGTGCCCGATGATATCTACACCGAGTGGGGACTGAACAACCTCGTCGGCTACGCCACACCCGAGGCACTGAAGCCCTATGTCAAGCCCTACACCGACCAGGGCGGCAACGAGCTCAACAACCTGGCGCAGAAGGTCAAGGCTTCCAAATACTACGACTACGTCCGCAAGGGCTACGCCGTCTACGACAACTTCCTGAAGACCATGGAGGGCGGCAAGATGCCCGACGTGGAAGTCTTCATGCCCCTGCAGCTGCCCGAGAGCATCAACCAGTCGCCCATCGACATCCAGCTCATCTCCATGGAGTTCCACCCCACCTGGGCGTGGATGAACCTGCTGGGTATGTTCTCCCTCCCGGACAACGACGTCACGGAGAACAACATCCTGATGTTCGGGGCACCCAGAATCTGTATGGACCCGGACCGCGTGCTCCCCGCCGGAGGCAACATCTGCCTCCTGGAGGACATCACCCTGAAGGAGAGCAGCAGCGGATTCGAATTCACATTCAAGGCGCCGACCGACACCGAGAACCCCTCGGACGGATGTATGATGACCTGGGAGAACGACACCATTTCCCTACTCTCCCTGAAAGCCGAGATGCTGCTGCCCGACCTCGTCAAGTGCAACGACAAGGGAAAGAAGATCGAGGGCGAGAAGCCCAAGGCAATCATCGAAGCACAGGTGCGCGACTGGGAAGACTGGTGGGGAAAGGTCAGCCTGGATCCCTTCGAGGCGGAAGACCTCCCGGGATGGACATTCACGGCTCAGGACATCTGGTACGACCACTCCCAGCGACGTAACCTCGAGGGTCTCTCCTTCCCCGCCGACTACTTCGATGCCGCCAAGAACGAGAACGCCTACGAGCTGCCGCCCAGCAAGTACGGTCCCAACGCATGGCAGGGCCTCTTTATAAGAAAGGTTACCATGCAGATGCCCGAGGGCTTCCTCAAGAATGGCGACAAGCGCTTCGAGATTGCGGCTTCCGACATGATCTTCGACAAGAGCGGCGTCACCGGCAGCTTCGGACTCGACAACCTCGTGGACTGCTCCGCCGGTGGATGGGCCATGCGCCTGAAGAAGATTGCACTCGAACTGCAGCAGAACGCCATCAAGGGCGGACGCATGGAAGGCGATGTCCACGTGCCGCTGACCGCTGCCGAGGACTTCATCGCCTTCGAGTGCAACATGATTCCGCAGGAGAACCTCGACAATCCCGGGGCACTCGACTTCCTGCTGAAGATACAGGCCAACGAGGAGGGCGACAAGAATGCCCTCGACGGCAAGCTGAAGTTCGACTTCTTCCTCGCCGACCTCACTCTGGACAACAAGCAGACCTACTTCCTCCTCGAGGCCATCGACCAGGGGAAGGATCAGGACTACAAGACGCGCGTGGAGCTGTGCCTGGGAGGCGACCTTACCATCAGCGCCGCCGAAGAGAAGAACCAGCAGCTGGCACATTACAACAGCGAGATCAAGCACTACGTTCCCAACCTGCCGTTCGAGCTGAAGATTCCGGGAATCCATTTCACACAGATGCGACTGGCCAACTGCCCGCGCGACGAGAAATGGACCCACGGACAGAAGACGCGCGACGAGAACCAGGCAGCCATCGCCGCGGATACGACCAAGGCCATCAAGGTGCTCTTCAAGAACGACACCTTCAAGCTCAGCGAGGACTTCTACTTCGACTGCGGCAACTGGTCGCTGGCGAGCTTCGACAAGCAGATTGGTCCCTTCAAGTTCGCACTCGAAGATTACCACTTCGACCACAGCGGCAACGACATCGCCCTGGAACTGAAGGGACGCATCGGCTTCCTCATGAAGGGGCAGGACTCACCGCTCGTGGATGCCACGACGACCATCGCCATCATGGCCACGGCGGACATCAAGAACTTCAACTTCAGCTATAAGAAGACGGAGTTCCGCGAGGCCACACTCGACATCAACGCCGCCGGCATCGAGATCAGCGGCAAGCTCACGGCGTCCGACGGTGACGAGAAGGGCTACAGCGGCATGCTGAACTTCAAGATGCCCGGCGACCTCTTCCACATCGAGTGCGACGGCGGTTACTACACCCACAAGGGCAGCGACGGCGACTTCACCTACGGATGGTTCCACGCCGATGCCGGTGGCGAGGCGCTGCGCTTCGACCCCATACAGATTACAAAGATCGAGGCTGGATTCTACTTCAACTGCACACGCAACGTCGATTCCGAAGGCAAGGAGCAGAAGGCCACGCCGCAGGAGGGCATCATCGGTGTCGTGGCTGCACTGGGCATGAAATCCACCGACGGTGAGCTCGTCAAGGAGGCTACCTTCGACATGACCGCCGTCTACGACCGCAAGAACGACCGCCTCACCTCCATGCTCTTCACCGGCAACCTCGACGCAGCAGCAGGAATGGTGCAGGCCAAGGCTACCATTGCCTGGGTCCACACCGACCAGGATAAATACTTCCAGCTGAACGTCACCGCCGACGTGAAGGCGGACAAGGCTCTCACCGCGGAGGTCAGCAAGCTCGCAGGCGACGTCACCACGGAACTCAAGAAACTGAACGCCGACTACGAGGAGGCGGTCAGCGGAGTCAAGGCGGGACTGCAGGATGCCGTGGGCGTAAAAGCCGGCGAGGGCTCCAGCAAACCGCAGAAGGAGGAGAACAAGACCGAGAACTTCGAGACCAAGAACACCGGCGTCAGCGCCAGCATCAGCCTCGACCTGAAGATCACCTTCATGGAGAACGGCAAGAAACTGGATAAGTGCAGATGGCACGTCTACCTCGGTGAACCGGACTTCGAGAAACGCTGCAAGCTCACCCTCATCGACTTCGACTCGGGCATCGTCAGCGTCAAGGTGGGGGCCAACATGTACCTCTGCATCGGCAACGAACTGCCCAACGACGGCGAGCTGCCGCCCATACCGACCAACATCGCCAACTTCCTCAACGGCGAGAGCAAGGGCGGCATGGAAGGTGCCGACATCTACAAGGCACAGAAGGCGCGCGAGGCCGCGAAGAAGATGTTCGCTGCCGACGCCGCTTCGGGAGGCGGATTCATGATGGGTGCCGAGGTCTACGGCTACGTCGATGTCGACTTGGGCATCTTCTACGGCGGCCTGGGTGTCGATGCCGGCTTCGATGTCAGCATCCGCAAACTGGCTTATCCCGTATGCCCCCAGACTTCCGACGGACGCATGGGATACAACGGATGGTACGGCGAGGGACAGCTCTACGCCTACCTGGCTGCCAAGTTCGGCATTCATATCAACCTCGGATTCTGGAAGCATGACTTCGACATCATCAACGCCGGCATCGGCGGCGTGCTCCGCTGCGGACTGCCCCACCCGAACTACTTCATCGGCGATGCCCGTATCAAGTTGAAACTGCTGGGAGGACTCATCAACATCAACCGCCGCTTCAGCTTCGAGTGCGGCACCCGATGCAGCATCTTCTACGGCAACCCGCTGGACAATTTCGAACTCTTCGGCGACTGCACCCTCGGTGTGCCGGAGATGGAAGAGGGTTGGGCAGACAAAGCCGACATCGTGGATCCCGACTTCATTGCTCAGCCGCGCTTCGAGAGCCAGGCTCCCCTGGATGCCAACTTCCGCGTGCTCGACGAGAACTCCCTCAACGAACTCCTCGAGAGCTACAACAGGGATAATGCCTTCGACCGCGAACAGCTGGAGATGCAGGCCAAGCGTACCTTCGTCTTCCGCCGCCAGGGCAGTGTACAACTCTATGAATTCGATTACCGCCCGGATTCGTCCGAGTACAAGAGAGTCATCTCAGGATTGGTACCGCAGAGAGGGGCACGGTGGACCAGGAAGACTATTTCCGTGAAGGACTTCTCCCAGACGTCCCACGGGCTGTCCATTGCAGGTACCAGCCTGAAGAAGAACAAATACTACGCCATCGTCGTCAAGGGAACGGCCAAGGAGATCGTGAAGGGTGTGGAGCAGAATCCCAGAACCTTCCATCCCGAACCCGATTGGCAGGGCTCCCGATGGACTGAGGATCCGTGGATACAGACCCAGAGCTACTTCTTCCGTACAGGTCAGGGAGAGGAGGTGGACGATGCCGCTCCGCTGCAGGACTATGTCGCCATCGCCTATCCTTCCGTACGCAACAACCTGAAGAGCAACCGCACCGCTTCGCAGGTCAAGGTCCGCACCTCCTCCCTTTCCCCGACCACCGGCAGCGCAGCCCGCGGAACGACCACGACCTCGCGCTCCTCCTCATCCTCAAGCGGCTCCGACATCAACATCGCTTCCGGCTTCGGCCAGAACATGACGGTATCCCAGAAGGTGGCAGCCATGAAGACGACCGAAAAGACCGTCTACAAGTACGACTACGTCAATGCCTATCCCGAGGACGTCGTCCACCCGACCATCGCCCTGAACAGCGATATTCGTGGCAACCTCTATCAGAACGGACGACTCGTCTGGCGCCTGTTCTCCACCGAAGATAATGAGAATGAAACGCTGTCCACACTCGTCTGCGAGGCCGAGAACGATTACTTGGTGAACGGCAACTGCATCAACATGGTGCCCGCCACTGCCAGCGGATGGGAGAAGAAGGCGGAGGACGCCATAACCAAGGGCAACAAACAGTTCCGAATCAGCATCACCTACGAGAACTCCCACACGGAGGAATACACCGAACGGGTGCAGACGGGCTACCAGACGGTGAGCAATCAACAGGGACTTGGCTTACGCCAGCCTCTGGAAAGCGGTTCGCTCCTCGGCAGAAATAAAGCACCCTCGGCCAGTCAGTCCTCACAGCAGACCGTGCCCACCTATCAAGACGTCACACGCACACGAGAAGTCATCGACACCATTGCCGAACTCATGGATGTTGCCGTCAAGACCGTAGATGGCGACTGGCTCAAAGGATATAAGAACACTATATCGAAGTATCTCACCGATCGTGACTTCCCGGAATACTCCAAGCCATTCATAGGCATCAGGCCATCCAACGTGACCTTCTTGGACAGCGACAACGACCTCGAAGGAACAGACATATCGATCGCACGGGAGACGAAGAAACGAGACGGAAGAGCCGTACGCGTGCTGAACCCGTACATCTATATGTCGTATCTGGGCAACTACTTCTTCATCGGTGGTCATCCCATCAAGAACTACGCCTTCGAAACAGGTGAGGATGCCTATGGCGATGCCGTTCCCGTCAGCGAATCCCTCGTCTATCGCGACCGTGGCGGCGTATGGAGCGGAAATTTCAAGCTATGGGAACCCTACAATATCTCCAAGGGCATAGCTCCCATCCGCAAGCTATCCTACAATCCCGACTGCTCGGCATTCGGAGCTGAGGGGCATCAATATCCGCTGCCATTCTTCGAGGACAAGGAGGATGAGTGGTGCAACAACAAGATCCTCGGCGGACAGAGCAACCTCACATCGCAGATCGTTCCGTCCAAGTTTGAGAATCGCAGGTATTTCAATGCCATCTTCAACCTCATAGGTGTCTACTATCTGGTGGAAGGAGCGGGAGAAGAACTCATCCGTCGGTGGGACCTGAGCGGTGCACCAACTGCCAGCGGATACCACCCAGGGTCATGGTACTACTACTTGTACCAACGAGGCAGCAACAATACCCTGAAAAAAACACTTCAGGCATACAACAACAGCTACCGCGGAGTGTACGCAACACATCGCTTCTCCTACAAGAACATGTACTACCATGACACCTCACCAATCAGCATCGAGATTCCTGTATATCAGTATCCGCTGGTCTTCGGTTCTATCTTCGACCCGAACAACGAAAAGGGACTGAACAAGTCCATGCCGTCGCTGAAAGGCAACTCACGTACCAACCAGGAATGGTCAACAAAGATGTGGTATATGTTCACCCGCGAGAAGAGCAACTATTATCCGAATAGTGAAATGATCGAAAGTTCCTCCTTCGACAGGTACTCACCGCAGGAGGCCATGGAACGCATCGCTTCGATAACGTTCAGTGCCTATCGCGTGAATGCGTTCAACACCGAGACGATGAACTACGACTGCATTGACCTGAGCGAAAGCTACAAGAAGAACGTGCTGGAGAGAACCTTCAACAGATCCGACAACGACTGGCCGCTGAAGTCCTGGAAGAAGGATTATGAACTGAACAATACTGCTGAATAACAAAACAGACATGCAATGAGTATCGCTAAACGACATATATTATCCGTCCTGGCAGTCCTGCTATTCCTCCCCTTGGCAGTCGCCGCCCAAGAGCCCCTCGGCGAGGAGCCGGAGGATGCCGTGGCAGAAGCCCCCGACAGCCTCGAGGACTCCACCTACCGCCCCCTCGTACGCTCGAAGATGAACCTCATGGCACGAGCCTATGGCGACAGCATCGTCCTGCGATGGGCGGCGGAGGACTTCGTCTCATGGCGCTACCTCAACGAGAAAGGTGTCAACCTCCTGCGCATCTCGCCCGACGGACTCGACACCCTCGCCTACGCCTTCAAGCCTCTCTCCAAGGAACAGATGCTGGACAAGTACACCAATCCCGCCGACTCCCTGGCGGGCATGGTGGTAGAACTCACCTGGGGCGACGGGCGCACCAAGCCCGACCAGACCCGCAACCGCCCCGGCACCATGGGAGCCCTCGTGGAGTTGAGTGAGGAGCAGAATATGGTGTTCGGCATGGCAGTGCTCATCACCGAGTGGCGCCGTGACCTCGCCGAGGACCTCGCCATGCGCTTCGTGGACCGCGGCGTCAAGCGCGGAGAGCACTACCAGTACATCCTCCAGCCCACCGTCTGGGACGAGGACTCCATACTCATCTTCCAGCCCGGTTTCATCCAGGACATCGAAAACACCCGCTACACCCCCAAACCCTTCGACGTCACCATCAGCGACTCCATCGTCGGCACCTTCGAAGTGGACCTCGAATGGGACAAGCGCAACTACTCCAGCTTCGAGATCGAGCGCCGCCTCATCTCCCCCATCCCCGGCTCCTCCGCTCCTGGCTCCTCCGCCACCTCCCCGGGCTCCTCTGCTCCTGGCTCCTCCGCCACCTCCCCCGGCAGTGTGTCCGGCGGTTTTCCCGCCGGAACCTGGCACCGCGCCAACGACCTCCCCTTCGTCCCCTTCCTCAAGGACGACCAGACCCGCGACATCGCCCTCTATGCCGACTTCGTCCACCAGCCCGGCACCTATGAGTACCGCGTTCGCGCCCACGATGCCTTCGGCGACCTCACCGAGCCCTCGCCCTCCGTGCGCGTGGAAATCGGCGACCGCATTCCGCCATCCATGCCCACCGTGGCACACATCGAGATTGACCGCACCGAGAGCGAGCGCATCTTCGCACACATCACCTGGCAGACCGACACCCTCGATGCCGACCTCGCAGGCTTCCTACCCCTCTACCACCACCAGCAGCTCACCGGCGACCAGTGGCTGCCCCTGCTGCCCGAGGACTCCCTCGCAGCACCCACCGACACCGTCTGCACCGTGGAGGTTACAGGACTGCGAACCGGACTGCTCGTGGTCACCGCCGTGGACCTGAGCGGCAACATGCGCCATTCCATGCCCGTGCAGATACGTATCGAAGACATGGTGCCACCCGCACCGCCCCAGAACCTGCGTGCCGACGTGAACCCCGACGGGCGCGTCGTCCTCCACTGGAGCGCACCCTCCGACGACATCGACTACTATCAGGTAGCCTTCGCCAACGACACCACCCACGCATGGCACATCCTCAGCCCCGCCGGACTGCGCGACACCCTCTTCACCGACACCCTCGCACTCGACGTCAACCAGAAGTACATCTATTATAAGGTACGCGCGGTGGACTACTCCACCAACGAGGGTGCCTACAGCGACATCCTCCAGGTGAAGCGTCCCACACTCGTGCCGCCCACCGTGGCACATCTCGACAGCGCCTACGTGGACAGCGAAGGCATCCACATGCGCTGGGTCACCGGAGCCGACGAGCTGATGGACTACCACCTGCTCTGGCGACGCCTGGACAACGAGAAACGCTGGACGATGGTTGCCCGCCTCGATGCAGACTCCGTCAAGGCGGCCGCCAACCTCGTCAACATCACCGACCAGCCGCCCTACAACCGCGAGCACCGCTACCTCTACGCCGTGGAATCCTTCAACGCCTCGGCCATCAGCAGCGGCATGAGCCTGGCCTACAGTGTCAAGCGCCGCCCGCCCCTCAACGTGCGCTGCACCATCCGCCTCATCGGCGATTTCGACCGTCAGAAGGGCGAGTCGCGCCTGGCATGGGAAGTCAGCGACGTCAGCGAGAAGGACTACTACTTCAGCGTCTATCGCCTGGCACCGGGCGATGACCTCTTCCGCGCCGTCACCACCACCACCAAGGACGACACCTCCTACTCCGACGTCCTCCTCAAGCCGGGCGAGGAAGCCCAGTTCTACATCAAACTCATGACCCGCGACGGTCGCGAGAGCCGCCCCTCGGAGGTCGTCACCATCCGCCGCCCCCAGGAAGACCCCGCACCCTCCACCCCATAATCCCCCCCATTAAGCCCATTAAGCCCATAAACCCCATTTTCCCAAAAATCCCCCCATAATCCCCCCATCCGCCCCATAAACCCCATTCAATGAAACTCCTGAAGTTACATAGAACGTTGCCGTTGCTGGCGCTCCTGCTGGCAGTACTCCTCAACTCCTGCGGAGAGCTGTTCACGTTCGAGCCCACCGTGCCGCCAGCCACCATGACCCTGGATCGCCACGAACTCCTGCTCATGGTGGGCGACCGTGCCACGCTGACGCCAACTTTCGACCCCGACACCGTCCGCAACACCACCCTCTACTGGATGTCCGGCGACCCCGACATCGTCACCATCGAGGACAATGAGATCGTGGCCATGGGCGAGGGCGAGGCCGTAGTCACGGCCATCTCCATGGAGATGCGTATCTACGACACCTGCCACGTCACCGTGCAGCGGCCATGGAGCGTGATTGAGGGGCAGTACGCCTACGAGATGCTCCTCTACCTCGACGCCACCCTCGACGGACAGCCCCTGCAGCCCCACCAGCTTCTGGGTGCCTTCTGCGACAATGAAGTGCGCGGCGTGGGCGAGAGCAAGGAAGCCTTCGGCATCCCATACACCGTCCTGCGAATCCACAGCTACAACAACCCCCGAGGCCCCTTCGACCCAGCCCTGAACCCGCAGGATCCCCTCTACCCCGACGATGAGGAACAGGCGCCCGAGCGCTTCGTCCTCCGCCTCTACGACCGCCACACCCTCCGCCTCTACGAATCCCCGGACACCATCACCTTCGACGGCGAGACCCACGGCACCCTCTCCAACCTCATCCACGTGAACTTTAAATAGAAACACCAAATCACATGGCAGAGCACATTTCTCATAAGATACCAGCCGGCAGAGCCCCCCTGCTCCCCCCTTCCACCCCCGGCCCCCGTTCCCGGCGGGTCACCGCCGGGTCCCTCCTTTCCACCCCCGGCCCCAGTTCCCGGCGGGTCACCGCCGGGTCCCTCCTCCTGCTGGCCGCCCTCCTCTGCCTCCCCCTCCTCTCCTCCTGCACCATCCTCGACAACGACCTGCGCCCGGAGAGCGAGAAGCAGGCTGCTGCCGCACCCGACACCACACAGGTCATCCACGAGCAGACCGACGAGTACACCGCCTCCTACCAGTACTCCGACCAGACACGCGTCCTCGACGAGCAGTTCCTCTCCTACGTCGCAGGCATAGACTACTCCCTCGGCACCCTCTACCTCGAGGACTACACCCCCGACGCCCTCCTGCCCGTGGCCGGACAGATCCTCGCCGGACCCGTCTGCAACCAGCTCCCCTACGGCCTCTCGCACCACGTCGTAGCCGTCACCCACCAGAACACCCTCTACGAGGTCCGCATCAAGCGGGCATACATCGACGAGGTGTTCGCCCACCTCGAACTCAATGGCGAGTTCGGAGAGATAGCAGACTCCGCGGCCACAGACAGCGCCGCCAACGCCGCACCAATGCCACTGCCCACACGCGGCCTCTACGACAACGAGTTCAAGATATCCACCATTGAAAGTCGGCAAACAATCGATTTCGGGATGACTTGGGGAGGCGACAATGCAGTCCAGCTAACCGGCACTGGAACAATCTCCCTCGGAGTGAAAATAGATCCGATATTCAAGGTCTATGCCTACATCAACACCGACAAGAGTATCTACGACATCAAGGCCACCGCAGGAGCTGTAGCCACGTTCTTCATAGAGGGCACTGCCACGGGGACATTGACATTGGACGTCCTGGAATTCTTGAAAATCAAGCACCTCCTCAAAATCAACGTCCCAGTGGGCGAAGTCGTTGGGGTGCCCTTCTTCGTAACCTTCAATCCGGAATGCTTGGTCACGGCGTCCATCAGCGGAACGGTCGGATATCAGGTAACCAAGACCTTCTACATAGATGTGAGAGCCACCTTGAATGCCCCAGGCCAGACAGACGGCGTACACTTCAACAGAATCGATAAACCGATTCAGTTTGCGGAGGCTATGCCAGAAGCCAAAAAGGAAACTTATGCCAGTGCCAGCCTCGAAGCCGGACTCACCTTCGGAGGCTCGGTGGACCTCAACCTCAGCGCATTGGGAGAGGAACCCATGACTGGCCTCAAGTTCACCTTAGGAGCCGGTCCGAACCTGAAGACACAGATTGCAAACACCGAGGAGCCGGACTACAATGACAGCTGGCATTTCGGCATACCATTGACCCTCAGCGGAAAGGTCTATATCGACCTCTTCAAGAAATTTCCACCACTCGAAGTAGATGTCGTCAAGTACCTCATGGGCCTCTGGGGAGGATCGAACACCCTATGGGAATTCGCCAAGAAGGACTTTCGCTTCTACCCCTCCATCGACAACATGCGCATCGTCTGTGCCAACAATACCGAGTCCGGCAGCGTGCCCCAGTTCAATGTAGACTTCGATGTCCTCGAGAACGGCACCAAGACCGGCGACAACATAGGCTTCAGACCCGTGTTCCGCATCTTCCCCCACAACGTCACCTCCTATGAGCCCATCGAGGAATACGACCCCTTCCAGTACTCCACCTACCGAAAAGGGCTTCACTACAACTTCCCCATCGTCTCCAGCAAGCTATCGCGCGATGAAGTCTATGACCTCGAAGTGGCGATGGTCAAACCCGGACTCTACGGGGAAAATGTCATGTACCGCCGTTTGTTCCCCTTCACCAGCACCTCACCCACCGCCTTCATCAACGACTGGAAGAAGACCGCCCAGTGGGAGCACCAGTGCAAGCAGATGCGCAACGGAGGCTACACCTGCTACTACGACTACGACTTCATCACCGTACTCCATTTCGAGGGGCGCGAGAAAATCAAGGAGTTCGGATTCCTGGTCAACGGCAAGAAGTACGAAATCAAGAATCCGCCTGTCAAGGACGACATCGCCGTCAAGTGGTCCATCGTCAAGAGCAAGAAGAGCAAGCGCGACATCAAGCTCACACCCTACGTCGTCTATGAATTAGACGGTGAGCGCTACACCACCAACATGGCGCCCTACACCGTATCGCTCACATACGACAAGAGCCTGAACACCGTCAAGAACGAGTGGGAAGGACGCATCTACCAGGACGCAAAGGACTACGACGACTACGCCCGCAGCGGATTCGACATCAACTACGAAAACAAGGCCGACGTGGACTTCGAAACGAAGTAAACCCACCGGCCGGCTTATTCCCAGCCTGATCATACTTGCTAAACTTGAATAATACCAACCAAAAAAAGGGGGCGCGAAGTGATTCGCGCCCCCCTTTTGCATGCAAAACAGAAATTCAAAAACTATGCTAACCCTACTAACCTTGCTAATTTTTCTACATTTTTAGTTCCATTATTTCTGTTTCGCTCCTCACTTCACCACCACATAATAGCTGTGGTTGCGCTGACCATCCTTGCGCTCGTAGCCCAGACGGGTGAGCGCAATACCCAGCTGCACGCGCGTGGATGCATTCTTGTGCACGGAGGGGTACGCCTTGGCGATGATGTCCAGGATC
>CACXXT010000006.1 GCA_902771725.1 uncultured Bacteroidales bacterium | reverse complement strand
ATTTCCATAGCATACCCCCTCACTGACAGCCGGTATTTCTTGTTGGGGTCCAAGTCGCAGATATCCAACACATGCTTCACGCCAGACACGTTGCCCTTGAACTTGATGGTCTTCCCATAGTAGCCGTCGGGCCACTTCTCGCTATAGCCGTTGAGCGTATATTTGTAGAGCGTTGCCGAATTGAGATAGAAGACAAAGGTTCGTGTAGCCATTGTTTCTAACTGGCTGCGGCTGGCATCGCTCTTCTCTTCGATGCGGTCGAGTTCGTTCTCATCCAGCAGACGGAAGTGTTGCCCGATGCCAGCATTGGTTTGCAGAATGGGATTATGGATGTGTTTGGCGTTGATGTACTTCTCCTCGTCGTTCCATCCCTCACCACCGGACTCATAACCAATGCAGTCGCCAAAGAGTTCGAAGTCATCCAGCGGGTTGCCGTGGAAGGCCTTGCAGAACGTGCCGCACTCGAATTCGTAGGTGCGGTCGATATCGACAAGGCCGTTGAAGAGGGAGAGGTAGCAGCGTGCCTCACCGCTGAAGTAGCTGGGTCGGGGACCTTGGAACCTGAAACAACCGCCAAGACCTCCCTTCAGGATGCTGATGCTATCGTTGAAGAAGCCAAGGTTCAGGCGCAAACCAAGGTCTGCCTCTAAGGAGGCATAAAGCTGACCGTTGCCGTACCAGTCGTGGAAGCCCATATTGCTCTTGTAGTTCGCGCACCACTGTGGTTCCTTGAACTTGGTCAGTGCAATGTCGAAGCCTGCGGTGGCACCAAAATTGCCGTAGAGGAGTCCAAAGTCGAGGTCGATGTAGCCGTAGGCCGTGGCACCCAGCATGACGCCGCAACCGGAGGCTGCCTGGTTCAGCACCTCTTCCCTGGCTTTCTGGCGGGCTATGTCGGCCTCGCTCTTGCTGGCACTCAGCACGCCCTCACCAGCGGATTTGCCGTCGAGGAACTTCCTTACTTTATAGGGTATATCTGGCAGCTTGCCGTTGTTCGGCAGTTCGTTGCCGACGCACAAGTAGGCGTTGGCGCCGATGTTCACACTGACGATGGGAGATTGGAAATCTATCAGCGTGAAGCGGCAGCGCTTTTGCTCGCTTTCCGGATTACCCAAATAGACGTGCCACCTCACGGGCGAACATTTCTTGCCTTTCTCCTTCATGGTGATGCGGAAGTCCAAGGTAACCTCAGCACCCACCTTGACTTCTGCGGGTTTCTTGGCTTTGGATTCATGCCCCTCGGTCTCGCCGTCATTATCGCCAATCTTATCGTCCAGGCTGCCCTTCACGTCCTTGACCAACTTGTAGCCTTTCTCCTTCAGTTTGTCGAGCTTTCCCTGGAATTTATTCGTAATCGCCTGAATGTTATCAGCCAACTCCGAAGCATCTGCCTTGGCATCCACCGTAACATTGAGTGCTAAGTACTGGTCTGTGTTGTCGTGGTGATAGACGATAGACGCATCGGCGTTCACCATGCCATCGACTGCCTCCATGTGTCCGTTGAAGACAAAGGAGGTTAGGCCACCATCGCCGTTATTCAGGTTCTTGTCGTAAATACACGTCATCTCGAAGTCGCCCTTCAGCGCACTGTCGCCTGCCGTGGTGCTCAGTCCGATGCCGACGACCACACCTATCAGTCCCTTCTCGCGCGTAGCGCCCTTCTCGTCCTGATCGTTGCGACGGCAGTTGAAGTAGAAACCGCCCGTGATGCTCGTAATCTTGATGGGGGTTATCTCGATACCCACCTTGCTGCCCACTTTGGCTTTCAAGAAACCCCAGGTGTAGGCATTACCCTTGCCGTCGTCGTAGTCGTAGTAAGCGGCACTCGCCTCAACAATCAGGAACTCGCCCGGCAGCACGAACTTCACGTTGCCACTGTAGCCCGCATCATCGCCGGTCTCCTGATGCAACGAGCCGTCGAAGGTGCAACCCGCGAAGGTGGATTTGATGACGAGGTCGTTGAGGTCTGTCTTCTTATATTTGATACTGAGGTTGGAGAAGTCATCAAGGTTCTTCACTTCCGCCTGGATGGTAAGCTTCGCCTGAGCACTCAGGTCGATGCCCTGAACGATGGCCACCTTGCCATCGACGACGAGCTTCAGCAGGTCGTTGTTATACTCCATGTTGAAACTGTTCAGCGTGAGCTCGAACGGTCCCAGTTTCTTGGGTGGCGACGCCAGCCCCCACGTACCACGGCTGATGTAGCATCGGTCTTTCTTCACCTCATACTCCTTATTAGAAATGAGGTAACTGACCTTCTCCATCTTGCCGTTGATTTTCACCTGAGTCACCTGTTCCTGGGCATCCTTCTGCATCTGTGCCACGTCTTCGAACTGGGACTTCCACGCCTTGCAGTTGGCAATGCGGAACTGACTGAAGACAATGCCGGGAAGCCGGAAGTCCAGTTTCTTGTCCGCGAGCATACCGCCGCTGCCGATATCCAGCACGCCGCCCATCATCAGTTCGACACGCGTCTTCAGCTCACCCTTCTCCGGCACGGCCTCCACCAGCAGGTACGTCTGTTTCTTGTTGATGTCCGCCTTCGCCAGGAAGAAGTCGAAATTCAGGTTGTCAACCTGTTGCACCTTGAAGATATAAGCAAACTGCTTCCCCGCCTGCTTGGACTTCTCATCCACCTTGTTCAGCTTCATGACCTGACAGGAGTAGCCTATCTTGCCTTCCACCACCGGCACGCCAAAGGTGCCGCTGAAATGACAGTCCTTGAAGTCGTTCTGAAGGATGCTGAGTCCCACCTGATCCAAGGAGAACGACCAGCCGCCCAACTTTCCCTCTGCGGAAGCAGAGAGTATCTGGTCGGCAGTCAGCGTCAGTGTGGCACCGCTCTTGTCGAAGAACATATCCGTGGCTGAGATCTTCAGGCGACGGCCCTCAACACCAGCCCCCGTACTCTTGTCGTCCACCGAGGGACCGCTACTGAACTCCATGCTCGTCGGGAACTGCACGGAAATCTCCTTGAAAAAGCAACCCGTCCATGCCACGTCGTTTCCAACGATGCCCGCCTTCTTCTTGTCGTAGTCCTTAGGGAAGGCCCCCATCGACGGCGAGTTCCGCTTCGAGGCCAAGTCCACCACGATGTCCTGTGCAGTGAAGGTCCATCCCGGCAGGTCTTCCACCTGGAAGGGATCCATCGTCACCCGGTCCACCATGAACTCGTCCCAACTCTCCACGCTGGCTGCTATACGCATCTTTGCCGCCTCGTCCGTGGGCATGCCGTTCACGTCCTTCACCAAACCCGGAATCGTCATCTCCATATCCACCCCGAAGATCTCCAGCTTGTTGTCCTTCCAGGCCACATAGCAGCCGTCCGTAGGCTGCAACAAGTTCTGCGGAGCCTTGAAAGTCATCTTGTATGTCGTGTTCGGATCCTTGATGGTGAAGTCCGAGAGCAGCGCAAGCGTGCCCCCTTCAGGCAGCAGGCTTTTCGGAGAGATACACACCCGAGGACAGCCCAGCACCAGGATGTCGTTCTCCAGATAGTCGCTCTCTGGCAGCACGAACTCGCCGATGATGTTCATCGTCGCGTGGTCCGGAGCAAACTTCATCCCCGCAATCTGGATATCCACGGGCGAGGAATTGATGTCCTTCGGAAGCGCCAGAGGCATATACAGACGGTCCACACTCCCCTTGCGAGCCAGGTCCAGCAGGTTCTTGCCAACCTTCACGTAGCCGTAGTATTTCTTCAAGTCGATCTTCTTCGCCAGGTCACGGGCTGCATCCACGTTGGCTCCCTGCAGGTACTGCGCATTCGCAATCTTGCCGTCGCCGATCAGGTTGTCGATGCCCCAGTCGCTGAACAGCTTATCCACACAACCGATGTCGCTGCCCTCATCGTTGGAATAGCTCTCGCACACGCCTTCATAGACGCGGTTATCAGTATTAATCTTCAGCCCCTTGAACTGCACGCACACCATGATGGGGAAACCCAGGGGGCTCCATTCCACACGTCCCTTGCCCTCGAAGCCCGCTTCTGCGGTGCCCTTGATCTCGTCGATGGTCAGCTTGTACTCTCCGATATCGACCACCTTGTCCCTCAGTCCACTCGCTGCATCGTAGGTCGGCTTGAGGTTATCGATGGTAATCTGGCTGGAGCACTGGAAGTATTTCTTTGCCAGATGCTCCGCCATCGCCAAGTCCATCACGTTGATAGTGTCGGTGGAGAACGCCACCTGGTCGCCGTTGACGCACTTGGGTTCCACACGCAGAACGACGTAGTCACCGAGATTCACGACCTGTTCGATGTCTTCCCACGGAATGGTCACGCTATAGTCCTCATCTTCTTTTATCTCCTTGCTGAAGACAGGCTCCATAGCCAACGCAGCAGACTTGTCCGCCACCTGTCCGCCGTTGAAGAGCTGAACCGTATAGGCGAACTCCAGCGTGTCCGGTTCCTGACCAGGACCGCCGAGGTGATAGACGCCGTCCCACTCCACGTTGATGTCCTCGTTCACAAACAGCTTGCGGACAATTGTGGGATCCGAGAAGTAAGGAGTCGTAATCTGGGGTACTCGGTAGGTGTATTCCTTCGTCGGGTCAATCGCAGCCTCGATGTCACTGAAGCTGAATATACCTTCGATATCATCTTCCTCATCCTGTTCCTTTTCTTTGTCATCCTCTTCGTCGTCCTCATCTTGCTTCTTGTTGTCATCCACCTGGTCCGAGGTCTTGATGCGGAAGAGTTTCAGGTCGCTGCGGCCGTTGTTCTCAATCTGCAAATAGGTAATCTCACCACCGGACTTGTTCTTGTTCACAGCCTGCACCCAAGCGACATAGGTGCTCTTCGGATTCATGTTGCGGATGTAATCCTGCGGGATAACGCACTGCGGCTGTGTGAGCCCGGAAGCCTTATAGAACGTGGCTCCCTTGCGCACGGCATCGTCGGCATCCTGCATGGGAAGCATTTCGACGACGGTGAAGTTGTACTCGAAAGTGGTGGCCGTGGGGTTGCAGACCACCACGGGAGGAGTCCATGTGAAGATGGGCGACAGGGGATCTACGTCAGCGATGTCGCTGTCGTCCTTGGCGAAGTCCATGTTCACGGGCGTCAGGAACTTCGGCGCCTGGGCATTATAGCAGATATTGAAGAAACCGATGCCATCCTCTGGGCTGCTGGCAGCCTGCGGCGTGGCGAAGGCGGGCTGGTGCCACTTATACGCCGTCAGATGCACCTGGTACAGGCCTTCGGGCAACAGGCCGAAGGAACCGTTGGTGTAGTTCGTGAAGAGATCCTGCGGAGCATTCACCTCGCTCAGGGGTATGTGTTTGAACATCTCGTTCATCTCGACCAGCGAGAGCTGACAGGCGCCCTTGGCAGGGATGGAATACGGGCGGGCTGGCTGGCGCTTGGGAGGCGTGGAGATGGAGAGACCGTTGTCCGGCATCGTCTGGTCGATCTGGAAACCCAGATAAACATCCTGCACCTCGTCGGTCAGGTTCGTCAGGGTGATATTGAAGTAGGCTCCAGTGTTGAAGACATAGAGGAAGACCTGGGGCGGCAACACCTGTTGGACAGGCGTCACCGTCACCATCACTTCCTGAGCCATACATGTGGAAAGACGGGTGGTGAAGGTGGACAGTTGAATGAGGAGGAAAAAGAACAGACCCACTCCCCTGCCAGCTCTTCCAGAAGGAACACGTAATAGTTCCCTCTTCAGACCACCTGTCGTGGAGGGGAGTATATACTTGTGAAGAAGACGTCGGACTAGTTTCATTGGATACATCATAGGGTCTTTGACTAATTATTTCCTTTTCGCGTAATCGCCTTCCACTCGAAGGTGTAGGTGTAGTTCAGGCTGGCTGAGAAGTCTATGTTGCCGAGGTCGCTGCGCAGCCGCGAGAGGTTGACGTCGCCATACTTATTGAAACTCATGGCGGCGGAGAAGGCATGATTCTTCTTGAGGACATAGCTGGCAGAGGCACTGCCGCCGAGAGAGAGGCTCTTGGACTGATGCCACACCTCATTATATACGATATTGCCCGTCAAGGAGACGTGCAGGTTGTTTTCTTCGAGGAATGAGCGACCGGCCGAGAGCGAAGCGATGTCGCTGCGGTAACGGGTATTGTAGCCGCGGGTCTGCTGGTCACTGAGGCTGAGGGTGAAGTCAACGCCCCAGTCCTTGACCCCCATGCAGTAGGAAGCACCCAGGGCACGTGTCGTCACATCGCTCTCGCCCGTAGCATGGGGATTACGGTCGAGGTTCTGGGTGAGGTTCAACGAAAGAGATGCTGTATGCGTCAAGGTTTCCCTGTCCAGGGAATAGGAGGGTGTCAGGCTGTAGCTGGACATCTGACGATGGATACGGGTGCTGTCGGGGACAATGGCGGTGCCGTTGCCTTGCACCTGCGTGTAGCCGTTGTAGTTGGCTCCAATATTAAAATTATTGTTCAGGCGCGCGTTCGCGTGTATTCCATATATAAAACCGCGCGTGGTGTACATCTGACGATTGGTCAGGTTGTCCGCCTGTCCTGAGAAGGTGGCAGAAAGGGAGATTCTCTTGAAGAGGCTGGTGCTCATATTGACTCCCAAGCTATGGTAGTTGTTGGCCATGTAGTTGAGACCCAGTGAAGTATAGTCCGGTTGCACCATCTTATACGAGAGGTGCGCAGCGATGCCGGCGAAACGAAGGTTCATGCTCACATCGCCCGCGAAACGCATCAGCGAGGAATAGCGGACATCGAAGACCTTGTCCCACTTGGTGGCTTCACCGGTCTTGACAGGGTCGGCGGTGATGTCGGTACTGAAGACGGACATCGCGGCATTGGCGGTGAATGACATCCACTTCAGCGGTGCCAAAGCGCCTTTCAAGCCAATGATAATGTTGTCCTTGGCATTGATTTTCGTTCGCCAGTAGTCGTTGACGGAACCGTCGACATCGTAGGCTTTCAGGAGGAACAGGTCTATGTAGTTCTTGCGATTGCCGTAGCCCGCCTTGAAGCCCCACGCCATGCGTTTATACTGCGGGCTGCGAGCCAACGGGTCATTGGGGTCGTCGTTGACGGCTTTGTGCAGGCGGCCATAGAAGATTCCGGCGTGCCAGCTTTTGCTATTATATTCCACGCCTGCTCCCATGAACGACATATTCATGACGTAATTGGAGAACGGCATGCTGTTCTGTCCTAGGTAACCCGTCCAGTTCTTGTACTGCGGCGTCATGCTCAGTGACAACTGAGGATAGGAGAAGTCCAGGTTGGAGTTGCTATAGTAGAGCGAGAAGGGCATGTTGAAACCGTAGAGCGAGATGTTCAGGTCCAGGAACAGTGCATTGCTCAACGGCGAAGAATAGCTGTTGCTTCCCGAGGTATAGCGGTAGGTGTTGCGTGTGCCGATGGCTCCGGAAATGATGAGCGGGTCGGACTTGGCAATCTCCGAGATATTCTGGGCAGAGAGAGAATAAGGAGAAATGAAAGAGTGAAGAGTGAACAATAAAAAGACGCCCCGTAGCAGCAAACCTGCAAGTCTGCCTTTGCTGAAAATTCTATGGAGTCTCTGGCTTTTCATTCTTCACTCTTCACTCTTCACACTTCATTGTTCACTTATTGAGGTTCACTTCACCACCTTGCGTCCGTTGGTGACAACGATTCCGCGGTAGCCACGACCGACCTTTTGTCCGGCGAGATTATAGGCTTCGCCTGAAGTCGGTGTGCCGGTAGTGCTCTTGATGCCATCCACCACACCGCTGCCGCTCAGCTTGACCGGAGAACGCAGGGAACCCTGCATGGAGGTGTAGACGATGGACTGATCCAGTTCGGAGAACTCGGCGGTAGCCTTGTTATAGAGGCGGAAGTGCACCAGTTCGCCGGCCTTGCCTGCCACGTTGATAATGAAGAGGTTGCCGTCGATGGCAGCGCCCTCACCACGGCACTCGTCACCGACATAGGCACCGATGCTGAAACGTTCGCCAGTCTCGAGACCTTCGAGGGCAGCAATGACGGGCATGTTGTCGGCGAAGGGGCTGGCATCGTACTTCCACGGACTGGGTTCTGCGGGTTGTTCATCGAGGCGGACAGCAGGCGAAGCACCCTTGACACCACCGCCGGCAGGAGCGTTGAAGTTCGGACGGAAACCGCCACCACCTGCGGTGTAGTAAATATAACCCTTACCAGGTTGGAAGGCGAAATCTGCAGGCAGCCAGGCGGTGCCGTTGAAAGTAGCGGAAGTCGTCTTACCGATAATCATGTCGCCAGCCTGAGCGTTGGTGGCCAGCTGGGTCTGAGAGATTGTCGTGGCTGTCTCCAGAGGATAGCTAATCCAGGTGTAGCCCGTCTGGATGGTGTTATAGACAGCGGTGGTGGAAGTGATGGGCACGCAGTCCACACCGAGATCAATGACACAAGAACCAGCATCGGCATATGCGGCTTTCACCTTATACATCCCACCAGCGGGCGTGAGTTCTGTGATGTCACCGATGAAGCCCCATGTGGCATCGTTGTAGAGCAGAGCGGACTGGGAGCGGATTTCGATGATTTTGTTGTTGGCATCGAGATTCATCCAAGGAAGGTAGGCCCCGCCACCACCTTGTAGGGGATAAGTTGTTTGGCCTGCACCAAAGGCATAGAGCGAAATCCAGTCCCAACCGGTATTGTTCAGGGCTACCTCAGCGGGGATGTGGACCACACCGGCCATGGCATCCGTAGTGCTACGCATGGGATTGCCGTTGTAATACACGCGATAATTATAGGTACCCACGTACTGACCGGTGAAGTTCCAGTTCATACCGGAAGCATCGGACATGGCTGCCGTGGCACAGGGCTGACCCGATGTAGCATCGTTGAAAACAATGGTTATCAAGCTCTTGTCAAAGTCGTCGCCCACAAGGTTCGTGAATGTGACAGGTGTGGCATGGAGCTTGGACAATACCAAATCTGCGGGATAGTTGAAGCTGACGGGCGTAGGAATGTTTATGGTGAGTGTAGCGGTTATCTCCGGATTGGAAGCGGAGGCGATGATGACCTTCAGCATACCAGGAGCCGAGATGACATAACCCTCCAGTGCAGCTGTGCTGGAGGGGTCGATCGAAGTTGTCCAGCTTGGGTCGGTGGCATTGCCGGGAAGGACTGTGACCGTCACCAGTTCCGAGATTTTCGTGAGATAGTTGTCGCCGACTGTAGCGGTAATGCTCGTAGGACTGAGGGTGATGGAAGTCACGTCGACGACGGGCTCTGTGACGATGACCTGCGTGGAAGTCGTTGCAGAGAACTGCTTCTTGGCCACACTGGATCCGTAGTTCGGGCCCTGTACCTTCAGGTTCAAAGCGTAGCCGTCGGCAGGTGTCACGGTTGTGGCTGTCAGCGAATTACCAACAACCGTCATTGTTCCAGATGCTGGAGTCCAGATATATTCGAGTTCGCTTTCGAGTGTGGATTTGCCCTGCTTTGTGGCATCGTCGTAGTTAACCGTGACATCAGCCGTGAGATCCCGAACGGCGGGGAGGGCTGCAACGATGTTGATGGGATTGTTCAGGGTGACGCCCACCACGGCATCGAGGTAGAGGTCAATAGGCACAGAGTGCGTGGAGGTCTCATTGTCGAAGATCTCGGTCGTCGTGAAGACATAGACCAAATTGTTGTAGAAAGCCTTGAGGGTGATGGTCTTGTTCATATCCTCAGGGGTACCGTTTACACGCAGTTGGTAAGCGCTGTTCCCAAGGTAATTGGCACTGGTGGCATCGGCACGGCAGACACCATCAATGAATGCGGCAACCTCCAACCCGGAAGTAGTTGGAATACCATTTACAGTAACACGCACGTAGAGGGGAGTCTCGGCAGAACCTGTAGCCATAGGCGTCCAAATGCCTGCTGCTGACAGTGACAGGAAGCTGGAAAGCAGCAATGAAAGGAGTAAAGTAAAACGTTTCATAAGCAGGTAAAATTATGGTTAAATGATAAAATTTGCCATTATCTGGGGGCAAAGATAACGGCCAGGGGCGAAAACTCCGTTGAGTTTTTAGGCCAATATTTTGTAATATTCGGGCGTTTTTCTTGTAATGAATTGTAATTTTCAAATAAGACAAGCGACTTAGATGCTTGAAAAATAGCATTTTGTACTTACAATTCGTCGTAAGGCCCAAGAAAGGCCGTTTTTTTGCATTTTTTCTTGGTAGAGAATGAATTTTGTCGTAATTTTGCCGCATCAAATTAGGAAAAAGCATGAGAATAGTCCTCAAAATCCCTGTGGCAGCCGCCGCACTCTTTTTCTTTCAATCGGCTGCAATCGGCGATTCCGTCGACAGCCTCTACCAGTTGGCAACCAAGTCCGACAATGCGTCGGCCATAGCAGCTTCCAACGAGTTGATGCTTCTCTTGGATGCCGAAGGAATCACTGACAGCCTCATACGTTTCACACGCCAGACCGGGCACGACGAGCGGATGAAGACCATCCACCTGAATCTGGCGGCATACTACTACGCTAATAGCACAGACATGCCCGCGACGCTGGTTGCGGGCCGTCAGGCCACAGCGGCAGCCCTGCTCTGTAATGATACAGCAGCAGCGACGGAGGCACTGGCCTATCAGGCGGTAGCAGCAAGCCGCATGGGGCAGATGGACGCAGCGCTGGAAGCGACAAGGGAAGAACTGCGACTGGACAGCATCTCGAGGAACATTCCCAACCTCGCCCGTGCCTACAACACGCTAGCGGGCCTGTGCCTGCAGGCGGGTGCGCTGGACGACGCGGAAAGATATGTCCTGCGCGCGATAGATCTCGAACGCACACTGCCCGACAGCTCGCACCTGGGTGTGCGCTACGGTCTCGCAGCGGAAATATATGCCAAGGCAGGCGACACGCCCCGTGCGCTGCATTATGCCCAGCGGGCTTATGAACTGGAGCGCACGGCCGGCAACGAAGTGAAGGCCGCCCGACGACTCTCGCAGATGGCTGACATCTATGCTGCCGCGGGCGACGACGTGCGTGCAGAATCCTTCTACATCCGGGCGGCGGATTTGTTGAGGGCTGCCGGAGAGCAGCAGTCGCTGACCATCAACCTCAAGCAGATGGGACAGTTGTACCTCCGCCGTGGCGATAAGACAAAGGCCCTGAAAGTACTGGAAGAATGTGAGCAGCGGTGCCGCCAGATGGGATTCCGGTACACCCTCCAGCAGGTATGCCGACTGATGGCAGAAGCTTACGCCGGCACCAACGCGTCCAAGGCGGTAGCCTATCTGAATGAGGCTTTGGTACTGACCGACAGCATTCACAGCGAACGCGCCGACAAACTCTCAGCGGAGCTGGGACGCAGCCAGCGCGAACTTCTACGCGGACCGGAAACTAATGCTGCGGAGGGAAACTCGTGGCTGCGCTATGCGCTGTTGACCTTGGTTGCAGTCTTGATTGGAATGGCTGGCGGATGGCTCTTGGCCAGAAAACGCCAGGCTGCAGTCTCGGAACAGAACCTGCTCACTGAGACAGCTGACCTCTCCGCGCCTACGGACGAGGCAGCTGAGTTGGCACACAACACAGAGAACGGAAATGCACAGGCAACGTCGTCACAGGAGAATCCTCGCCTGAAGAAGGAAAATATGGAATTCCTGGCAAAGGTGGCAGAGTTGTATGAGCAGAACCTGAAAAATGGAAGGCTGAGCATCGACGATCTGGCTTCAGAACTATGCATGAGCCGTTCGCAGTTCACCCGCCGACTGACCGCCACTGCCGGTATGCCCGCCAGCAATTTCCTCAATCGCATACGTCTGGAGAAAGCATGCCGACTGCTCAAAGACACCGAAAAGTCCGTGAGCACCATTGCATACGAATGCGGATTCGACGACACGTCCTACTTCTCTAACCTCTTCAAGAAACAGTACAAGGTGACACCCATGCAGTTCCGCATACTGCCGCATATGGAAGCGTAAGAGATTATTAAAGAACCCGAGGGTTCAATTTCCTCAAAGACACGAAGTGGAACTGGAGGGTGGATGCGAAGATGACAACTGAGTGTTGTCATCAAAGCAGACTTCTCAGCGCTCAGAGAATGCAAGATAGGTTTACCTTATCGAAGCAGTCGAAGAAAAGCGCGTGAGGGAAGAACCTGCATGGTTCAATTTCCTCAACGACACGAAGTGGAGCTGGAGGGTGGATGCGAAGATGACAACTGAGTGTTGTCATCAAAGCAGACTTCTCAGCGCTCAGAGAATGCAAGATAGGTTTATCTTATCGAAGCAGTCGAAGAAAAGCGCGTGAGGGAAGAACCTGCATGGTTCAATTTCCTCAACGACACGAAGTGGAGCTGGAGGGAATTGAACCCTCGTCCAAACAGGGACACCCTGTGCTTTCTACACGCTTATCCCAGACTGAGATTTTCGAGTAACGGCAAGACCTAGGCCACCGACCGGAACCTTATCCTCTGAAGTCTCACCGCCTGCGCGAGGCCGCTGACGGCTATCCCCAATTTTGCTGCACCACTGAACCAGAGAGCTTTGGGGCGGAGTAGCCTCTGAGTGATGTCCCGTCTCAGCACCTTGTGCCGAGATAAGCTGATCTACTATACTTCAATCAAGCAGCGAGAGCGTAAGTGTTTTCGCCAGATAATTCTTGAAGACCATTGATTATAGAGAGCGACCAACGACTCTCTGCGTGCTTACACAACGTCTCATCCTGCTGTCAAATCCATGTCAGCCCCATGAGTGTGATACTTTTGCGGCCGCAAAGGTACACCTCTTTTTCGGGAACTGCAAACTTTTTCCAAAGAAAATGACATCCGGACCCACAAATTGCCATTTCTTACTATTTTTCTTGCGCTAATGAAAATTTTTACCTTACTTTGCAATAAATTTGCGGTTTCGGAGTTAATATATATAGATATAGGTACGTGCGCAGGCACGATGCAACATCACATTTGAGATTCGAAATTAGAAACCATACATTCGACATGAAGAAAATACTACTCCTCTTTGTCCTCGCGACGTTCGCCATCAACCTACCGGCGATGGCACAATCCATGACCGACGACCAAATCGTCAGCTACATCCTTCAGGAGAAGGAAAAAGGTACTGACAAACAAGTCATTGTCCGAAACCTCGCTCAACGCGGCGTCACTATCGAGCAGCTACGCAGAGTACAGAAGAAGGTCGAGGCCGAGCAGAAGAACCTCGGCGCCAAGGACCTCACCGGAAAAGCGCAGCAACAGCGGCTGGGAACCAACCGCCTGCGCACCCAACGGGAACAGAAGCAGGACAACCGCCAGAAACAGCAGAACTACATGATACGCTCACAGCGCGAAGAACAGGAATGGCGGTACATGACCCGCGAACAGCGACAGCAGATGATCGAGGAGGAGTCCAACTACTTCGACCTCGACTCGCTGGAATACTACAGCAGCCTCATCCCCAAGGACCAGCAGGTCTGGGGACGTAATATCTTTAACCAACCCAACCTCAGTTTCGAACCCAACCTGAACATGGCAACACCCGCCAATTACCATCTGGGAGCCGGCGACGTGGTCATCATCGACGTCTGGGGGGCTTCGCAGGAGACCTTCGAGAGCGTGATCTCACCCGACGGCACCGTGACCATCGAGGGCGTTGGGCCCGTCAAACTCGGAGGACTCAGCGTCGGCGAGGCCACCAGCCGACTGAAAGCTAAGCTCGGACAGTACTACGACGACTGCCAAGTGTCACTCAGCGTGGGCGAGACACGAACAATACAGGTGCAGGTGCTCGGCGAAGTGGTCATGCCCGGAAGCTACTCCATCAGCAGCCTCGCCACTGCCTTCAACGCACTATACCTCGCTGGGGGCATCAGCGACGTGGGTACACTGCGCGACATCAAGGTCTACCGAAGCGGCAAACTCCTCGCACGCATCGACGTCTACGACTACCTCATGAACGGCACACTGGCCGGTAACGTCCGGCTCCAGGACAACGACGTCATCATAGTGGGCACATACGACTGCCTCGTCGAAGTACGCGGAAAGGTCAAGAGACCCATGTTCTACGAGATGAAGCAGAACGAGAGCGTCCAGCGCGTGCTGGCATTTGCCGGAGGATTCACCGGCGACGCCTACACCAAGAACGTACGACTCGTGCGAAAGGCTGGACAGGAATACAGCATACACACCATCGAGGAATTCGAAATGAACGGCTTCACACTCGCCGACGGCGACTCGCTCTTCGTGGACAGCGTCATACCGCGCTTCAGCAACATGGTGGAGATCCGCGGAGCCGTCATGCATCCAGGTATGTTCCAGATGAACGGAAAGGTACAGAGCGTACGCGAACTCCTCATGGCTGCCGAAGGACTCCGAGAGGATGCATTCACGGACCGAGCCGTCATGCACCGAGAGAAAGAGGACCTCACTCTGGAGATGATCAGCGTGGACGTCAAGGGTATCATGGACGGAACACTCGCAGACATACCACTGAAGAAGAACGACGTGCTTTTCGTTCCCAGCAAGAGCGACCTCACCGGCGAACAGACACTGCGCATCAACGGAGAGGTGAACTACCCCGGGACGTACCAGTACGCCGAGAACACCACCATACAGGACCTCATTCTCCTGGCAGGAGGACTCACACGCGCTGCATCAACCGCCAAAATCGACGTCTTCCGACGATACTACCAACCAGGAGCCAAGTCCGCATCCAAGGAAATCGCACAGGTCTACTCTTTCAACCTCGACCACGGGTTCATCGTAGAGGACACACTCTTCGCTCTGCTTCCATTCGATGAGGTGCAGGTGCGCAAGAGCCCCATCTACGCCGAGCAGCAGAATGTCAGAATCAACGGTTCCGTGAACTTCGAGGGCGAGTACGCTATGACCAGCAAGGAGTTCCGACTCAGCGACCTCGTGAAAATGGCCGGAGGACTCAGCGAACTGGCATACTCCAAGGGCGCACGACTCATACGACAGATGACCACTGAGGAACGAGAGCAGCAGGAGACATCACTGCGCACCTCGCAGATTGCACTATACGAACAGGCACTGGAGTCCGACAAGAACTACGACCGACACCTCGCCGACTCACTGTTATCGCTGAAGATGGACCTCGGATACAACTACCCCGTCGCCATCGACCTCGACGAGGCACTGGCACATCCCGGAGAATCGGCCGACGTGCTACTGCGAGCCAACGACCAGCTCATCGTGCCACAGTTCTCTAACACCGTGAAGATCTCCGGCGAGGTCATGTACCCCATCAGCGTGAACTACAAGAAGGGAAAGGGACTCAGCTACTACATCAAAAACGCCGGCGGATACGGCAACAAGGCACACAAGTCCAAAACCTACGCCATCTACATGAACGGCGCCACGAACAAACTGGGACGACGGGCCGGAAAGGACGAGATACAACCGGGATGCGAAATCGTGGTGCCGACGAAACCGAAGAAGGAAGGCATGTCCACGGCCGAAATTTCTGTCCTCGGTACCTCTGCCGCTTCACTGACCACCATGGTCGTGGCTCTCATCAACCTCCTGAAGTAAGCTAATATGGAAGAGAAAAAAGACATCATAGACCTGCACCTCCTGTTCCAGAAGGTGTGGCAGCGCAGAAAGCTGTTCTACAAGGTTTGGGCCATCACCTTCGTTCTCGCGGTGGCATGGATCTTCCCGCAACCGCGGACCTACGAGACCTCCGTCATGCTGGCACCAGAAACAAACGGCGAACTCGGAGGAGGCTCCCTCGGAAACCTCGCTTCATCCTTCGGCATCAACATCGGCAACATGACCAACAACGATGCCATATACCCACTACTCTACCCCGACGTCATCAGTTCCAATGACTTCATCGTGGGACTCTTCACCATCCCCATCCACACCGCCGACGGCGAACTCAGCACAGACTACCTCACCTATCTGGTAAAGCACCAGAAGAGCAGCTTCTGGAGCTACCCATCCATCTGGCTGAAGCGGATGATGGACAACTTCAAGTCCGAGGACGAACGACGACCCATCGGAGATGCAAGCCAGGTAGACCCACACCGCCTCTCGATGAAGGAGGAACGCCTCGTTAAATCCCTGCGCAGCACCATCAAGTGTGCCGTGGACAAGAAGACAGACGTCATCACAATCAACGTCACCGACCAGGACCCGCTGGTTTGCGCCACCATCTGTGACTCCGTGCGAGCACGTCTCCAGAACTTCATCATCAGCTACCGTACCAGCAAGGCGCGCAACGACGTGGAGTACTACACACGCATGGCCGCCGAGACGTACCAGGCCTACGAGGATGCCGTGGTAGCCTACGGCAACTTCTGCGACACCCACCGCAACGCCATCCTACAATCCACACAGTCACGCCAGGACGAACTGGCCAACGAGGTGCAGATGAAATTCCAGACCTACAACATCATCAGCACCCAGCTGGATGCCGCAAAGGCAAAGGTCCAGGAGCGCACTCCCGCATTCACCATCCTCCAGAACGCCACCATTCCCGCTAAACCCGCAGCCCCAAAACGCATGATCTTCGTGCTGACCATGCTCATTTTGTCCACAATGGGCACCATCGCATACATCATCATGCACAAACGTGGTGCTACGCATGCGGGAGAAAAGGAATAAACAGGCTATGCACTTAGCGAACAAGTCTGGCAAGAAAGCGAAAGCCCTGAAGAACATTGCATGGGCACTCGGCGGCAAGACGGTGAGCCTGCTCAGCGTGCTTGTCGTAGCGGTCATTGTGGCCCGCTATCTCGGTGAGGAGCAGTACGGCATCATGAACTACGTCGTCAGCTTCGTGGCCATCTTCCAGGTGTTCGCCGACTTCGGACTGGATCTCATCCAGGTGCGCGAGGAATCCAAGGACCCCAGCCGCCGCGATGCCATCGTAGGCACCGTCTTCGGGCTCAAGGTCATCCTCGCACTCATCACCCTCGCCTCCATCGCCGTTACCACCTTCCTCTTCGAGACCGACGCCCGCATCCGCACATACATCCTCCTCTACTCATTCTCCATCCTGCTGAACACCACCTGGGTCTCGCGCAACCATTTCACTTCCATCGTCTGGAACGAATACGTGGTGAAGACGGAAATCACCCGCACCCTCGTGGGAGTGCTCATCAAGGTGGTCCTCGTACTGCTGAAGCTCCCCCTCGTGTGGTTCATCGCATCGCTGCTTGTGGACTCCCTGCTGCTGGCCACGGGCTACACCTTATCTTATATCAAGAAGATAGACTCCGTGCGCAAGTGGCGCTTCGAACCCCGGCTGGCACGTTTCCTGCTCCGGCAGTCCTTCCCGCTGCTGCTCTCCGGTGCCGCCATCATCGTCTACAACCGCATCGACCAGCTCATGATCGGCAATATGATCGACCAGTCCCACCTGGGCATCTACTCCGTGGCCGTGCGCTTTGCCGAACTGCTCATCTTTGTGCCCACCATCATCTCGCAGACCATAGCCCCCATGCTGGTGGAAGCCCGCCAGCAGGACCCCGCGCTTTACGACGCACAGTCCCGCGTGTTCATGAACATCACCGTGGCCATCTGCATTGCCCTGGCCGTAGCTACGAGTCTGCTGGCCTTCCCAATCGTGCATTTCACCTTCGGTCAGGCATATATCGGTGCTGCCTCCGTGCTGGCCGTGCTGGCCTTCCGGGTCATCGGCGATGCCCTCTCGCAGACCTCCGGCCAGCTGATCCTGATTGAGGGCATCCAGCAGTACGCCCCAGTCCGCAACGTCATCGGCTGCGTGGTCTGCGTGGCGCTGAACCTGCTGCTCATACCCCGGCTGGGCATCCACGGCGCCGCCTACTCCGCCATCACCACCATCTTCGTCTCCGGCACCCTCTCGGACTGCCTCATCCCCGGCTACCGCCACATCTTCCGCAAACAACTGACCGCCCTCTTCCTGGGGTGGAAAGACCTCATACACATCAAAAACCTGCTGCGATGAAACTCCCAGATATCCTCAGCCGCGTCAAGAACCACTTGCCCCTCTCCCTGCAGTTCCTGCTGGAAGTGCTCTCCTACTGGCGCAGGCTCTGCCGCTACAACGCCAGCGTCCGCACCGACCGCGACCGGCAGAAGATGCAGTACACCCTGCTGCGAGAGAACCACATCATCGAGAAGGGGATGTCCATGCCCAACCCCCGCCGCGGATTCGGCCAGGCAAAGGTACAGTCGCTGACTACCCGCATGGGGCGCTACTGCGAGCTCTACGGCTCGGAGCCCGATACCTTCCTCCTCTACATCCTCGCCACCATCCGCGCCTACATCGACTACCAGCACCGCGACGGCGTGGACATTCCCGACATCGAATCCGCCTTCAGCCAGCTCTGCGCCAAGGTGGGCATCAGCCCCGGGCAGCTCAGCACTCCCGCAGGCATAGAGGTACTGCGCCGGACAGACCTCCAGCAGGCTGCCGCCGCAGACTTCCAGACTTTGCTCCTGAGCCGCCACTCCATCCGTTACTTCCGCCCGGAACTGCCGCCCAGAGAACTGCTGGAACGGGCTCTCGAGCTGGCCGCACGAACCCCCTCGGCCTGCAACCGACAGGCCTGGCACACGCACATCTACTTCGACGAGGAAGCCCATGAGCTGCTGCGGATGCAGGGAGGATGCAAGGGATTCTGCGACGACATCCCATGCTGCATCGTCGTCACCGCGGACATGAAGGGATTCCTCGGACACGAACCCTTCCAGTGCTTCATCGACGGAGGACTCTACGCACAGAACCTCATCAACGCCCTGCACTTCGTGGGACTGGGCGACATACCCCTCTCCTGCGGATTCTTCAGCGACCAGCTGCTGCCCATGCAGCGCCGGTTCCAGATTCCCGAGAACGAAGTGATGGTGGTCATCATCGGCACGGGACTGATGACCGACAACGTCAAGGTAGCCATCTCCACCCGCAAGCCCATTGCCGCCACCAACATCTACCATTCATAGCCCCCCGAGCCCCCCAACGCCCATGCATTTCGTTCCCTTCATATACTTCAGCGCGCTCACCTACTACTTCTGGCAGAAGCATAGGGTGTTTGACATCGCCGTCTACATCTCCCTGCTCTTCACGGTGACCTCCTTCTTCTGCATCGTCATGGTGCTGGGCGGCTTCACGGAGGGAAGCGGTGTGCTCATCGACGGATGGGAAGTGGAATGCGGCATCGCACCTACGTTCCTCTACTGCGCACTCGTGACGCTGACCATCTTCCCCTTCTCGCTGCTGCGCCCGGAGCAGTTCCGGAAGATAGGCAACATTCACCGCTACGTCATCTTTGCACTCGCCATCTTCATCATGCTCCAGGGGCTGGTCGTCTTCTACCTCGTCGCAGACTCCATCCAGGACATACTCAGCGGCGACTTCAAATACCTCAAGGACTCGGTCTACGACGGCGACATCACGCCCGCCGACGCCAAGATGATGACCATGCCGCTGCCCGTGCAGATGATGTACCTCTTCTGCACCATCACGCTCCTGGGCATCCCCCTGTTCTTCTACTATTCCTGCGTGGAAAAGCACAGCCTGTGGCTCACCGCGCCCCTGCTGGTGGCTTCCGTCAGCCCCGTGCTCAGGGGCATTCTCGGTGCCGACCGCACGGAAATCATCCACTTCGGACTGATGTTCCTCTTCTGCGTCGTGCTATTCCAGAAATTCATCGTCCGCAAGGTGCGCAACTTCCTGCTCACGGCCAGCATACCCGTCGTCCTCGCAGCCTCCGTCTACATATTCGCCGTCTCCGCATCGCGCTTCGACGAGTCCGACGAGGGCACGCACGGCAGCCTCATCGAGTACGCCGGACAGTCGTTCCTGAACTTCTGCTACGTCTACGACAACCACAACCCCGACCTCTACTACTTCGAGCGCGAGTTCCCCTTCACGTCCTACATCCTCTTCGACACCCAGTACACCGATACCAAAGAGGAGCGCCGCGCCAAGGAGGGATTCTTCATCGGGGTCTTCGCATCGCACATCGGCTCCTGGTTCCTCGACGGAGGACTGCCCG
Source organism: uncultured Bacteroidales bacterium (assembly GCA_902771725.1). Taxonomy (GTDB): domain Bacteria; phylum Bacteroidota; class Bacteroidia; order Bacteroidales; family Bacteroidaceae; genus Physcousia. Next base: position 48,443 of record CACXXT010000006.1, on the reverse strand, counting down.
GCAGCATCATCATCTCCGTGGCTTTCGCACTCCTCTGCTGCGCCGTCATCAGGCAGTACGACCGTACGGAGTTCGACATCGCCGAGATCTTCATGATCTTCATCTTCGGAGCCGTGCCCACCTTCGGCATCTTTTACTACCGCTACTACTCCATCGCCACCGCCGCCGTCTACGTGGCCGCCATCCTTCTCTTCTTCTACTCCAAGATAGACTTCGTCTGGGGCGAGGGAACCGGGGATGCATCCACAACGGACAGTGAAGAAGACATCCCGGAGGCTATCCTCAACACCGCTGAAACGACTGATACGCAATGAAATACTTCTACCCCATACACTTCGATGGCGGCAACAGGGGCTGCGAGGCCATCGCACGGAGCACCGCACAGCTCGTAGGGCTGCAACCAGCCGACCAGATTGCCTATTGCCGCGATGTGGAGCTGGACACACGGCTGGGGCTGGCACGCTACCTCACACTGATGCCCGCGCGTCTGGATTCCTACCTCGCAGACCGCAGTCTGGCGGCGCTCTGCAAGTTCTTCCCCTCGGGCCGCACCTTCGCCTGGCGCAAGAACTACCCCTACCGCAGCCTGCTCCGCCTCATCAGCCCTGGAGACCGCGTTCTCTTCACGGGCGGTGACATGCTCTGCTACGGCAACAACGAGATTATCACCCTCAACGACGAACTCCACCGCCGCGGCGTGGCCACCATCCTCTGGGGATGCTCCATGGGACCTGAGAACCTCACACCCGAGAAGCGGCGCACGCTTGACCACTTCTCACTCATCTATGCCCGCGAGTCTCTCACCTGCGAGTTCTTCCAGTCGCTGGGGCTTAGCAACATCGTGCTCCTGCCCGACCCCGCCTTCGTGCTACAGCCAGAACACTGCCAGTTGCCCGACTGCTTCGACAGCGCTGAGGTCATCGGCATCAACATCAGCAGCTACGTCATGGGCGGCGTCGGCCTCCTGAGCCCCTTCGCCCGCGAGGTGCTCGGACTGCTCGAACACATCCTCAGCCACACCGCACTCCACATCCTGCTCGTGCCCCACGTCACCTGGGTGCGCGCGGACGAGAATCAGGACGACCGCCAGATGGGGTGCCTCATCATGCAGCACTTCGGCGACAACCCCAGAATCAGCCAGCTGGACATCGACGGCCTGAACTACAGCCAGATACGCCACGTCATCTCCCGCTGCTGCGCATTCGTCGGAGCCCGAACCCACGCCGTCATCTCGGCATACTCCACCTGTGTGCCCGCCATCGCCCTGGGTTACTCCATCAAGTCACGGGGCATCGCACGCGACTTGGGTCTTGACACACGACTGGTCGTCAACAGCAAGGACTTCCGGCAGGGAGACCTTCTCCGTGCATTCTGCTACCTCACCGACAACCGCGAGGCCATACGCCAGCACCTCGCCAGCGTAGTCCCCGACTACTGCCAGCGCCCCCGCGAGATCACTCAAATACTCCGAACTGCCCAATTCTAACTCCCCTCTCTACAAGATGAAAGCAAGAGTCTTAGCATACTACCTCCCACAGTTCCACCCCGTCCCAGAGAACGACGCTGCGTGGGGAAAAGGATTCACCGAATGGACCAACGTCGCCAAGGCACGCCCCCTCTTCCGAGGCCACTACCAGCCGCGCATCCCCGCCGACCTGGGCTTCTACGACCTCCGCCTTCCGGAGGTGCGCGAGCAGCAGGCGGAACTGGCGCGCGAGGCGGGCATCGAGGGATTCTGCTATTGGCACTACTGGTTCGGAGGAGGACGCATGCTCCTGCAGCGGCCCTTCGAGGAAGTGCTCAGCAGCGGAAAGCCCGACTTTCCGTTCTGCCTCTGCTGGGCCAACCACAGCTGGACCACAAAGACCTGGAACAAAGACGGCAGCAAGACCGAGGACACCATGATTGCTGAACAGCTATACCCCGGAGAGCAGGACGACATCGCGCACTTCAACTACTGCCTCCCGGCCTTCCACGACCCGCGCTACATCACCGTTGAGGGAAAACCCATTTTCGGCATCTACGAACCTTTCTTCCACCCCGCTGCGCGGCAGTTCATGGACTGCTGGCGCAAGCTTGCCGAGGACAACGGGCTCAAGGGCATCTACTTCTACGCCATCACACGCTCCGGCAACTTCAACCGCTTCCTCCCCGACGGCACCGTGGGACGCGTCATGCCCAACCTCCAGAGCAGCGCTGACGACTACCGAACCATGCTCGCACAGGGCTACGATGCACTCAACTCCATCGGACAGGTCAAGGCAGAGATGGCATACTACAACAAATACGTCAACATGGCACTCATCGGACTGCGCAAGTACCTCCCTTTCGTGCCCGCCACACGCTTCAACTACCCGCGCGTCATACGCCACTTCCTCTCACCCGAGGATAGCTGGCAGAACGTCTTCCCAACGGTTTTCCCTCAATGGGACCGCAGCCCGCGCGTAGGCAAGGCAGACGGAGTCTACGTCAACGCCACGCCCCAGCACTTCGAGAACCACCTCCGGGAGGCACTCCGGCTCGTGGAGCATAAGGACATGGACCACCGCATCATCTTCCTCCGATCGTGGAACGAATGGGCTGAGGGAAACTACGTAGAGCCGGACCTACGCTACGGACACGGATTCCTCGAGGCTATCAGAAACGTAATCGCTGACTAACAAACCCAACTCACATGCAAGAGGTCAAGATATCCGTCATCATGCCCGTCTACAACGCCGAGCCATACCTCCGGAAGGCTATCGGGTCCGTAACCGCGCAGACCCACAAGAACTTGGAAATCATACTCGTGGACGACGGCAGCACAGACGGCAGCGCAGACATCTGCGACAGCTATGCTGCAGCAGACAATCGCATACGTGTCATCCACAAATCCAACGAGGGACAAGCCAGGGCACGCAACATTGCACTCGACATGGCCACCGGAGAATACATTGGATTCGTGGACAGCGACGACAGCATACACCCCGACACCTACGAGTACTGCCTGCGACTCATGCTCCGTCACCAGGCAGACGCCGTGCTCTTCGACTGCTTCATGAGCGAAGACCCGGAGCGCCAGGCACCCACGCTGCCCGAGCAACTCCGGTGCCTGCAGGGCGAACAGATTCTCCCCTACTTCATGACCGAGTCCACCCGACAGGGAAGGCTCTACAGCCCGTGCCTGTGCCTCTACAGCAGAACCATCCTGGGCAGCCTGCGCTTCCGCGAAGGCAAGATCTACGAAGACCAGGACTTCAAGCTCAAGTTCATCCGCGCATGCCGAACCATCGTCGTATCCAACCAAATCAAATACTACTACCTCGTCACCGGCGACAGCACTACCTCCGGTCGGCTCGGACTGAAAAACTTCGACATCATTGAGTCCGATGCCATCATCTACGAACTCACCTGCAACGACCTCAACCCCATCGTCCGCCAGATGGGAGCCGTGAAGAAGGCACGCACGCCCTTCACCCTGCTCGGACGAATGGCACGGTACGGAGTCCGCGAAGAAGAACTCAACGAGAAAGAGACGGCAGCCAGACTGCTGCCCGAACATCGCAAGAACCTGCCCCTGCTGCTACAGGCACCCATAGGATGGAAACGCAAGCTCTTGGCCATACTCCTCGCCCTGAACTACAAACTCGCCAGAACCATTCTCCGGCCCCTCAAAAACATTTACTGACGTTCCTTTTACCTCCCCCTCCCTCTCTCCATCCCTAATCTCCGAAAACTGACATGCTTTCATTCATCATCGTAGAATACCATAGCCCCAACGAAATCCGCCAGTGCATCACCGCCCTGGCCCAGCAGCTCACACAGCCCTTCGAAATCATCGTCAGCTCCAACTCCTGCTACTCCGAAGCCGAGCGCGCTGCCCTCCTCTCTCCCCCCTCCTCTTCCCCAGCCTCCTCCTCCTCCCCCACCGTCCGCTGGCTCTTCAACGACCGCAACGGCGGCTTCGCCTACGCCATGAACCGCGGCCTCCAACAAGCCCGCGGAGAATACCTCGTCATCATGAACTCCGACTGCCTCCTGCGCACCCCACTCACCGCCATGACCGACTTCCTCCGCCACCACCCGGAAGTAGGAGCCATAGCACCACAGATGCAGGACCAGCAAGGCCACATACAGGACACCGCACGCCCCTACGTGTCACTCTCCAGCTACCTCCGCCGCCAGTTCCGCCGAGTCGTCCTGCGCGACAGACGGCTCCTCAACCCCCAGATGGACTACTCCCGCGTTCAGACCGTGGACTGGCTCATCGGTGCCTTCATTATGGTCAGCCGCCGCGCCTACGAACTCACCGGCGGCCTCGACGACCGCCTCTTTATGTACGCCGAGGACCTCGACTGGTGCACACGCATCCGTCAGGCTGGACTCGAAGTCGTCTACTACCCCCGCGCCCTCATTACCTACAAGGGCACCCGCCGCGCCCGCACCAACCTCCGCTATGCACGCATCTTCGTCCGCAGCCACGTCCTCTACTGGCGCAAATTCGGCTTCTTCTGGGGCTACCCAAAGCGCCAGGAGTGCTACTACGACGACTGACCCCACCGCCAGCTGCGGCACTACTCTTACGAGTAATCTGACCACCGCCTTTTTCCAAAATACGCCAGCTGTGCGATAACAAAAAGATGACTGTTTCTTGCGGGTGAACTGATGACCGCCTAGCAGTCCGAGTCCCATAACAAAACACACGAGAGGTCTACCCTTCGTGTGTTTTTTATGTTAATACTCCTTAGAGTTAGTATGCGGAGTGCCCGTCACGGACGGAAGAGAGAGAAACGGAAGCCGTAGCAGAGACGGAGGCGCCAGCGGTCGTAGCTCAGGCTGAGGTCCTGGCGGTTGGGGAAGATGCTGGTGGTGATGACGTAGGTGAGGCTGGCGAAGTGGCGGTCGTTGAAGTAGTAGGTGGCGGCGGTGCGGCCTGTAAGGATAAACTCGGGGAAGGAGAAAGGCACGTGCTGGGACTGGCCGTTCTCGGTGAGGCGGTTGAAGGCCGCGACGACGATGGTAGGAAGAGCCGAGATGTGGAACATGAGGTGGCGGTTGACGGCCCAGTTGTAGCCGTAGCCACCTCCGATGCCGATGTCGCAGAGGCGCAACTTGAGTTCCTCGGTACCGAGCGTGGCTTCGGCGTGAGTGTTTACAACACCGCCAACGGCCGAGAGCGCGAGCATCCAGGAACCGGCGCTGCGGAGCTGGATGTAGCTCTGGGTGAAGGCGGCGGGAAAGGAGAAGCGGCGGCGGTTGAAAACGAAGTAGGCGTTGAGTGAGACGAGACGCGTGGTGACGATATCGGAGGGTACTTCCAGCTTCTGGCCGTCGACGGTGGTGCTGCCGTGATAGTCACGCGCGTCCTGGTAGGCTGCATCGACGCCCCATCGGTTGTTGTAGATGCTGACGTTGAACTCGGAGTTGTGGTTGCGACCTGAGAGCTTGGCGGGATTGAGCGAGAGCGCGAATCCGATGCCGCGGTAGGAGATGCCAATGCTGGTAGTGATGTTGTTGTCGGAATTGAGTTGGGTATCGTACTTCTTGCCGAGGAAGGTCCCGCTGGTGTTGATACTGTTGCCGGAAACGTTCATGCGGGCTTTGGCGGTGAAGTCGTAGGCGGGACGAGCGAGGTAGAGAGTGTCGTAGGAGAGGCGCCGGTAGCGGGCTCCGAGCAGGCTGTCGGCGCGTAGGAGCCGCGAGGTGCGGGTGCTGTCGAGGTGCAGGCGGGTGGCAAGTTGCTCGGCCTGGGCAGTGAGGGTGAGGGGAAAGAGGAGGAAGAGCAGCAGCGGCAGGGTGTTGCGACAGAGATGGCGGAGCACGTCCGAGGCTGGGGTACTGGAGATGGAAAAGCTGATGGACATTGCGATAAGGAGGAATTACTCAGGGAGGAAACGGTGGCCGTTCCAGCGGAAACGAAGCGGGCGCAGGTGGGGTGCTATGGCCTCGCGCTCGTCCTTGGCGAGGTAGGCTGGCTGGAGGGTGACGGTCAGCGTAACGTCGTCGGCAGCGAGGGTGAGGTGCACGGGGTGGAAGGAATCGAGGGAACGCAGGGCCTGGTCGAAGGTGGAACGGAGGCTGTCTGGCGCGGGCTCTGAGATGAAGGCCGACACGGCAGGCAGCGACAGGCGGGCGGCGCTGTCGAGGGGAGTCCAGTCGGGGTGGAGAAAGCGTACGACGGTGTCCTCGAGGCGGCGAGGAGTATCGGGCTCGCCGGTCTGGGCTGTGCGGAGCAGACAGAGCACCGAGGTGGAGTCGCTGACGGACAGGAGCTTCATCTCGAGCAGGGAGGCGGCGCTGGTGCGGAAGCGGGCGTAGTCGGAGGTGAGGGCTTCGAGAGTGACGTACTCCTCGAGGACGTTGCGCACCTTGGCCTCCATATTGTTCTCGATGAAGTCGATGCAGTCCAGCCGGTTGTTCTTCGTGACCATAGGAACTACGGAGTCTGGCATGGCGGCGAAGACGTCGCGCATGAGTGGCAGCTGCGCCAAAGCGGGGGTGGCAGAGGCAGAGCAGAGGAGGAAGAGGAGGAGGTGCTGGGCGATGGGACGTTTCATAGTGAGAATGAGCGTTTTTGGGGGTGAGGTTACTTACTGCCAAGATAGAGGAAGACCATGCTGAGGAGCACGAGTGCGAGGTCTACGGCTTTGTAGCGGAGGTTCTTCTCGTGAAAGACGAGGGCTCCGACGAAGAAACTGACGAGGACGCTGCCGCGACGGATCATGGAGACGACGGCGATGAGGGCGTCCGGGAGGGTGAGGGCGTAGAAATAGACGAAGTCGGCAGCGGCGAGGAAGAGGGATACGAGGGGGATGGCGAGGATGGACGCAGAGCACAGGCAAGAAGCAGACCGCGCAGCACGAAGCGCCGGGGAAGGTTCGGCAGCGGCGGCTTCACGCCCTCTTTGTCGCTTCGTCAGGAGGAGCACAACGCTCATCATCAGGAACTGATAGAACAAGAAGAAGCTCTGTACGACCATGTGGTCTATGCCCCGGCCTCCAGCTTCCACTGGGGCGAGGAGGAACTTGTCGTAGAGGGCACTGACAGCTCCGAAGGCGGAGGCCATCACGGCGAGGACAATCCAGCGGTTGTGGCGGAAGTCGATGCCTTCCTTACGGCCGCTGCGGCTGAGGAAATAGAATCCAACGATGGCACAGAGCACACCCACCCACTGCCAGAGGTTCAGCCGCTCGCCGAAGACGAAGACGGCTCCGAGGAGCACCATCACGGGGCGTGTGGCATTGATGGGACCCACGATGGTCAGCGGCAACTGCTTCAGCGCAAAATAGCCGCAGAGCCAGGAGGCGAGAACGATGACGGCCTTGAGGACGACGTAGGCATGGACGTCCCATCCGCAGACGGGAACGTAGAACAGGGAGCCCGGCGCGAGATACCCGGCGGCCGAGAGGAGGACAAAGGGCAGGAAGATGAGCGACCCAAAGAGGGTGTTCAACGTGAGCACCACGACGACATCGTTGCCCTTCAGAGCTTGTTTCTTGAAGACGTCGTAGAAGCCGAGCAATGCGGCAGAAGCAAATGCAAGGAGTAGCCACATAGTTAATATTCAACATTTTGCAGGAACAGCCCTCGGGCAGGCACGCTGTCGCCGGCAGCACAGCGGTCTTTCTGCTCTATGACCTGGCGGAAGCCGTTGAGGGGGAGTTGTCCGCGGCCTACTTCCATGAGGGTTCCGACGATGGCGCGCACCATGTTGCGGAGGAAGCGGTCGGCCGTGATCTCGAAGCGCCACTCTGACTCGGAGAGCTGCACCCAGCGCGCCGAACGGATGTGGCAGATGTTGGTCTTCACATCGGTGTTCGTGCGTGAGAAGCTGGTGAAGTCCTCGTAGTCCAGGAGCAGTGCTGCGGCACGGTTCATAGCCTCGAAGTCCGGGATGGCGACCAGGCGCCACGAGCGGTCGCGCAGGAAGGGCGACTTGCACGTGTGGACATAATAATAATAGGTACGCGCGCAAGCGGAGAAGCGGGCGTGCATATCCTCGGCCACAGGCTCGATGCGCTGGATGGCGATGTCGGCGGGCAAGACTCCGTTCAACCTATACACAAGATAGTCGCATGCCGACTGCCTTACGCCTCCCACCCTGACAGGAGGGGTTGGGAGAGGTGCTTCTACATCGAAGTGTGCAACCATCAGCGCGGCATGTACTCCGGCGTCAGTACGGCCGGCTCCGGTGACAGGGGTCTCAGTACGCAGCAAGGTGGAGAGCGCACGCTGGAGGGTCTCCTGCACGCTGGCACCGTTGGGCTGAATCTGCCAGCCGTGGTAGGCGGTACCGTCGTAGCTCAAGTAGATGAAATAACGCATTGCGGAGCGGAGGGAAGACTATTTGATGGTTACTTTTTTCGTCTTCTGGCCTTCACGTACCACGAAAACGCCACGACGAGGAGGATAACTATGACCCAGATAGCGTCCTTGCTCGTCGAAGATGAGCCGAAAGGAAGGCGCCTCGGGGAGAGAGCCCACAACATCGGGCTCTTCAGGATTATCTGGGTTGCCGGGATTGTCCTGTTGATACTGCCCGTGCGGGAGGGAGACATCGAAGGCGTAGTCGATGCTGTCCCCCCAGATGAACTCGCAGAGCGTAGGATAGTCGACGAAGGGATTGCGGTTCTTCTGCAGGCGGTAGACGGCCTCGTTGCGCGCCCGCTCCACCTCGTCCACGGGATCCTGCCGCGACCAGCGGAGGAACATCTGCAGCGTCCACTCCTTCAGTCCTGGATAGGTCTTGCCGTCGAAGACCTGCGAGACGGTTCCACCGCTCCAGTTCGGGATGCGGTTCTCGTAGCAGGTGACCATGTAGAAATAGATGCGTGCGAAATCGCCCTTGACTTCGTCGTTGGGCTCGAAGACCTGCCCGCTGTAGCCGCTGACGGTACATGCGCCGAGCTTGCTGTAGGCATTGGCAGACTTATAGACCTCCCCCCGGGTCTCGCCGAAGGGATAGTTGCCGCGACGGTTGTTGACGTAGCCGTCGGTGGGGACGACATGCACGAGGTCGCTCTTCATCGGACTTTCTTTGCTGAACCAGCTCTGCGGCACGCTGTGCTCCCGGTTGAAGCAGTCGCCCTCCTTGGAGTAGGTGCCCGCGCGGTCGGTGTCTGGGTCAAAGTTCGTGGCATTGGAGTACCAGTCGCGGATACGGCCGTCGGGGCGCAGGTCGCTGGTCTTGTAGGCATCCCAGAGCTTGGAGTAGGTGATGGTGGTGTGGCTGGTGATGCGCTGGTACATCGCCTTCTTCAGCTCTGCCTGTTTCTTGCCGTCGGCAGCGGCATAGTAGGTCTTGAGATCCACGGACTGGGCATGCAGCGGCGGGGCGACGGACAGTAGCGCCGCAAGCACGAATGAGGTGAGAATAGTTCGTTTCATTAGCCTGATTTCTTTGTTTTGGCGACAAAGTTACAGCATTTTCGCCGACCAGCAAAATTCTGAGCACAAAAAGAGCCAAGACCGAGGCCCTGGCTCCTAATATTTAAGGTTTGCACGCGTGGCGCGCACGCTATTTTGCGCTTACTTGACCACAACTTTCTTGCCGCCGACGATGTAGAGTCCGCTACGGCCGATGGTCTGCAGGCGCTGGCCGGCAAGGTTGTAGACGGCTTCCTCTGCAGCGGCTGCATTGAGGTCGGTGACATGTGTCTTGCCGTCGAAGCTGAAGTCGGAGACGTTCTTCACGCCAGCCACGGAGAAATACTTCTCGATGGTGCCGTAGAGCCAGACTTCCTTACCGACGTTGGCTGCGTTGTCCTTCAGGTTCAGGGCTGCACGCACTTCGCCTGTGGGCAGAGCCACGGGAATCATGTTGTTCTTGTCCGTGGCATCCTTGGCGGAAGCCAGCATAATGTTGGAGGGTGTGGCTTCTTCACCACCTTCGAACACCAGCTTGTCGATGGAACCGTTGGCGCTGGCCACGATGAAGCCGTGTACCCAGACGGGTGTCTCCACGGCAAGGTTGTTGGCCAGGATGCCCTTCACGTCCTTGACGGTGTAGGGCTTCTCCATGGTGCCTTCGCCCTCAGCGACAAAAGGATCGGGAGTCTCGCCGTTGTCGAGATCCTCGGCCGAGCGGGGGAAGAGCTGCACGGTGGAGGCATCATCCTTAGCATAGATGGCGACGAAGCCCGTGACGGTGTAGGTAGCATTAGTCTTGAAGGTGACGGCTGCAGCGGTATTGAAGTTGTCGCGAACCACGAGTTCGTTGTCGCTGTCGTCCGTGAAGGTGACATTGCGGCTCTCCCAGGCCTCTGCAGCAGGGGTAAGTTCTTCGATGGTGACGAGTTCGTTCTCGTACTGCTTGTAGTTGTTGGTCACGTCGGCGATGGTAGCCTTTTGGGGAACCACCTCGTTGTCACTGCTGACAACGGTGAGATCACTGTACTCGATGTCGGCAACTTCCGTCAGGCCATTGTAGAGGTAGAGATTACCCTTGGCGGTGAAGGACACCTTGTCACCTGCCTTGATGCCGCTGTTCTTGCCGTAGAGGAGCATGCCGTCCGTGCCGTCGAAGACATAGACGCTGCTGCCGCTGACAAAGGTGACGAGGACTTCCGTGGCCTTGTACACCACAGGTTCCTTGGAAGCTGTGGCGCCGGACTTCATGTCGGCAATCTTAGAATATTCCTTGGCCACCACCTGCTCGCCGACTTCGCCGTTGAGGGAGTAGATATAATTCTTCTTGCTTGCCATCTCCAGCGTGCCGTCGGAGTACTTGGTAACACGGCCGCAGATAATGACGTCGTCACCGACCTTCACTTCCTTATCGCCGTCTTTCCAGTTGCGGTTGCCCAGATAATAGGAGCCATAAATCAGGAACTCCTCGTTTTCGGCACCATCGTCCGAGATCTTGAAGGTTGCCGTACCATGCTGAGCGTCGAACTGGTATGTGATACTGGAAATAATGCCGACCACATAGACATCGACATCACTTTCCTGGCCCGTGTTCAGCTTTTCGGCGCGTTCCAGAACAGTAGGAACATCCATGGGCTGCTCTGCAGAGCTGGTCCAGTCTATGGGGTCCACGGGATCAACGGGAGCAGGCGTCTGGCCATTCAAATATACTTCAATCTTGGAGATACGGAAATGTCCTTTCGCAGTAGCGCTCTTGAAAGTGATTGTCTTGACGTCACCCGTCCAGGGTGTTCCGGAAGTGGTTTGCTGGTCGTCCACGTCGTTGGTGAAATAACTGGCGGTGGTGTTGCTCTCCGTATAGGTAAACACGACACCCGTAATCTTATTATCACCGGCACTCACCTGGATGGTGTTGTTGGTATAGATACGCAATTGATTACCAGTCCACATTCTAGGAGGTGTTCCGGATTCCGCATCCAGAGCCAGGTAGAGCGTAACGCCATCCTGGACAATCTGAGTCACGTTGCCCGCTTCAGCCGTTTCTCCCTGACCGGAACCGAGGGGCAGGTCCCAAGGATTCGAGGCAATGTCGAATGTAACTTGTGCCTGTGCCAGGCCGCATACAGCCAGCAAGGCGACGAACAAAGAGTAGAATTTTCTCATATAAAATAAGGTTTAAAGTGAATACGGCTGCAAAGTTACTGCTATTTGTCGGAACAACAAAACTTGGCGGCACTTTTTTTCGGATAAAGCGCAAAATAGAAGAAGAAAAGGGAGTAACAGAAAGAAGAAGACCACTACCCTCACGGGCGGCGGTCTTCTTTTTTGCATGCAGCTTGCGCTGCACACTCAATCAACTAATCAATCTAAAACTAATCTTAACTTATGCAATGCTTTATTCCTAATGTGTGTGTTATTTAGTGTTTGGGCAGTTCTATATTTCAGAAGTCTCCGCCGCCGAAGCCGCCGCCTCCACCGAAGCCGCCGCGCGGTCCACCTCCGCCGAAGCCGCCACGGCCACCTTGGCCGCCCTGACGGTTACCCTGGCGATTGCCCTGTTGCTGGAACACACGGAGCAGCTGCTGCGGGGTGAGGACTGAGGAGAGCTCTGCGCAATACTTCTTCTGGATGTCCAGGCGGAGCTGCTGCTGCTGGATCTGCTCGGCTTCGCGGGCGAATGTCTCGTTGAGCTTTGCAGTGGCCTCCTCGTCGGTGAGGTCTTTCTGTGAACGGTCTGCATTGCGGTCGCGGTTCTGCTGGGTGCGGGTGGCTGCCAGTTCTTCGATGTAGCGCTTGTAGATGGCTTCGAACTGGGTTTTCTTCTCGCCTTCCAGCTTCAGGTCCTTGACCAGGCGCTCGGTCATGCGAGCCTGCATTTCCTGACGGCGTGCGGAACGGTCGTTATCATTTTGTGCGCTTATGGTACAGATGGAGCCGAATAATAAGGCTGCCATAGCGGTGAGAACTATATACTTTTTCATTGTTTCTGGTTTTTAATTGGATGAATGTGTCAGTTACTTTTGCGTGATCACATGAATATGACACCCGAAGACGCAGATGGTTTAAGCCAAATGCATTTTTTTAGATTCGTTAACATTCGGCAACTGAAACTTCATCGAACCGTGATGTGGAAGCAGCCCTGCTTTACCTCGTACTTGATATAGCAGCGTCCTTCGGCACGGGCATCGCGCAGCACCTCGGAAAGCACGAACTTCAGGCTGTCGTTGCGCACCGCACGGCGCTCAGTCTCACCTGGGGGACTGACGGTGTGGTAGCGGTTGTAGGAGATATCAAAGGTGGTACCGAAGCGATGGCAGCTCTGCTCAGATGCATTGCCGTTGATACGGCGCAGGCGTGCCACATCCTCCTCCGTGCGCAGAACACTAGTGACGATAATGGTGTGGAGGGGAATCCGCTTCACCGCCAACGAATCGAGGAAACGGCGACCGATGTGCTGCAGGAGCTGACTCGCGCGCGGTATTAAATAAGGTATGCTGCTGCGCATGGAGGGGTCGATGGAATAGTAGGGATTGTTGCCAACGTAGAGCAGTTCGCGCTTACGCGCCTCTGCCTCACGGCGATTGGCCACCGGACGAACACCATTTGCCCGGGCGGCTGGATAGTGTACATCCTGTACGTCGGGGAAGCAGTCCCGATAGGAAGAGACACTGTAGATGCGGTGCTTGAAACCGAAATCCAGTTCCGGAATAGCGGGGAACTCCGAATGGAGGTGGTCGCGGGGATTCTGGCGCAGCACGGGCTGAGGCGGAAGAGTGGCAAGAGCAGGCATCTGCAAGGAATCGGGCGTCGTAGCCAGAGCGGCACTTTCGGGCACTTCCGAATCCATCGGCACACGTTCCTCGTCCCCAAGTCTGCTGACACTGGGAAAAATGAGCCGAATGATGAACAAAACCATCACAAGGACGGCCATCAGCTGCACAAAAACCTTCTTCTTGAGTCTGCGAAATGCCACTTCTGTCAATTTGTGGTGCAAAAGTAACATAAAATTTCCAAATGTCGCATGCTTTTCCACCAAAATTCACTATTTTTGCCCCCGAAATAAGCAAATAACGTCTGAATGACCGAAAAACATCTCATTCTTGAAGAAGCTGACCCCGTCATTTTCTATGGCGTGAACAACGCCAACATGCAAATGATCAAGGCGCTCTATCCGAAACTGCGCATCGTGGCACGAGGAAACGTTGTCAAGGTGATGGGCGATGAGGAAGAATTGTGCGCCTTTGAGGAAAGCATGGAACGCCTCCAGGCTCACTGCGCCAAGTACAACAGCCTCAACGAAGAGGATATCCTTCATATCACCAAGGGAGAACATACCAAGCGCGACAGCATACAGGGCGCCATTGTCTTCAGCGTCACCGGCAAACCCATCACCGCACGAAGCGAGAATCAGCAGAAGCTGGTGGAGGCTTTCGAGACCCACGATATGCTCTTCGCCATCGGTCCGGCAGGTTCCGGAAAGACCTACACGAGTATCGCACTGGCCGTGCGGGCTATGAAGAACAAGGAAGTGCGGCGAATCATACTCAGCCGTCCCGCCGTGGAAGCAGGAGAGAAACTGGGATTCCTGCCAGGAGACATGAAGGACAAAATCGACCCGTACCTCCAACCGCTCTACGATGCGCTGGAGGATATGATTCCGCGCCAGAAGCTGAATGAGATGATGGAACAGAACATCATTCAGATTGCACCGCTCGCATTCATGCGCGGACGAACCCTGAACGACGCCGTGGTCATCCTAGACGAAGCGCAGAACACCACGCCAGCACAAATCAAGATGTTCCTCACACGTATGGGCATGAACACCAAAATGATTGTCACGGGCGACATGACCCAGATTGACTTGCCACGCTCACAGAAAAGCGGACTGATAGAGGCGCTGAACATACTCGGGAACATCGATGACATCGCTGTCATACAACTGGGACAGAAGGACATCGTCCGCCACAGGCTGGTAACAAAAATCGTCAACGCCTACGAGAAATACGAAACCGAAAGACATAACAACGAAAACAATACTAACAATGAAAGCATTAACAAAGACTGAGTTCCACTTCGATGGACAAAAGAGTGTGTATCATGGTAAAGTGCGCGACGTGTACGACATCAACGACGACCTGATGGTGATGGTCGCCACCGACCGCATTTCTGCCTTCGACGTCGTCCTGCCCAAAGGCATTCCCTTCAAAGGGCAAGTGCTGAACCAAATCGCAGCCTCCTTCCTCGATGCCACCGCAGACATCGTTCCCAACTGGAAACTGGCCACTCCCGACCCGATGGTCACCGTAGGACTGAAGGCTGAGGGTTTCCGCGTGGAGATGATTATCCGCGGCTACCTCACAGGTTCCGCTTGGCGAGAGTACAAGAACGGCTGCCGGGAACTCTGCGGAGTGAAGCTGCCCGATGGCATGCGCGAGAACGAGCGCTTCCCCGAGCCCATCATCACCCCCACAACCAAGGCGGACGAGGGACATGACGAGAACATCTCCCGCGAGGAAATCATCGCACAGGGAATCGTCAGCGCCGAGGACTACGAAGTCATGGAACGCTACACCCGAGCCCTCTTCCAGCGCGGTTCGGAGATTGCAGCCAAGAAGGGACTCATTCTCGTGGACACCAAGTACGAATTCGGCAAGCGCGACGGAAAGGTCATCCTCATCGACGAAATCCACACACCCGACAGCAGCCGCTACTTCTATGCCGAAGGCTACGAGGAAAAGTTCGCCAAGGGCGAGCCTCAGCGCCAGCTCTCGAAGGAGTTTGTGAGACAATGGCTCATCGACCACAACTTCATGAACCGCCCAGGCGATGTCATGCCCGAACTGACCGACGCCTTCGTCGAAAGCATCAGCGACCGCTACATCGAACTCTATGAGCACATCGTAGGCGAGAAGTTCGAGAGAGCTGCCACCGAAGCCGACGTGGCCGCACGCATCGAGCGCAACGTCTGTGCATGGCTCGCTGAGCATCGTTAACGTTCTCCTTGTTTTCAGCGGTCCGTTCGCTGAATCCGCTGGATATACTGTCCTCACACCATGTATTATCAAGAACCCATCACCCCCTACTCCGCGGCGTCTGGTCCGAAGCGTGAGCAGGTAGAGACGATGTTCAACCGCATCGCTCCCACCTACGACCGCCTCAACCATTCGCTCTCCCTCGGCATTGACCGCCGTTGGCGACGGAAGGCCATCGATGCGCTGAAGCCGTTCGCACCACAGACGATTCTAGATATTGCCACAGGTACGGGTGACTTCGCCATACTGGCTGCACAACGTCTGGATCCCGACCGCATCATCGGTGTGGACATCAGCGAGGGAATGATGGACGTGGGGCGCAAGAAGGTGAAAGATGCAGGACTGGACAACGTCATCTTCTTCATGAAGGACGACTCCACGAGCCTCTCTTTCAGCAACGAGACATTCGATGCCGTCACCGTAGCCTACGGCGCACGCAACTTCGACAATCTCGAGGCCGGTATCAGAGAGATGTGCCGGGTGCTCGTTCCGGGCGGGCATCTGATGCTGGTGGAACTCACCACACCACCCCGCTTTCCAATGAAGCAGCTCTTTCATGTCTACTCGCACACCGTGATGCCGTTTATCGGGCGATACATCAGCCACGACGACAGCGCTTACACCTATCTGCCTGAGACCATGGCAGCCTTCCCACAGGCCGAGCAGCTGCAACCACTCATGCTCAGCTGCGGTTTCAGCAAAGTAGAGTTCAGGCGATTCACCTTCGGACTCAGCACCATGTATTTAGCAACAAAATGAAAGAATACGGTCTACTTGGCTATCCACTCGGACATTCCTTCTCGCGCGCGTTCTTCTTAAAGAAATTCGCATGCGAAGGAATCGACGCTACTTATCTCAACTTCGAGCTTCCGTCGGCAGACCAACTTCCACAAGTGCTTGCCGGACATCCCGACCTGCGTGGTCTAAACGTCACCCTGCCCCACAAGCAGGCTGTTATTCCTCTGCTCGACGACCTATCAGACGAAGCACGAGCCATCGGCGCCGTGAACGTCATCCGAGTGACGCGCCACGACGGCAACGTCCATCTGAAGGGATTCAACTCCGATATCATCGGCTTTGTGGACAGCATCCGTCCCCTTCTGAAGCCACACCACACGAAAGCACTCGTCCTCGGTACCGGCGGTGCCTCCAAGGCCATCTGCCACGGACTCGAAAAGCTCGGAATTGAATGGCGCTACGTCAGCCGCACCCGCCCCTCCCAGCAGCAATCCCTCCCCCAAGAACCTACCGCCCATCAGCATTCCGCCCACCAAGTTCTCCCGGTCGGGTGCTCGGCGTATTCGCCGACTCTCCCCCCCCTCACCTACTCCGACGTCACCCCATCGCTGCTTGCCGACTACACAGTCATCGTCAACTGCACTCCCCTCGGCATGCACCCCAAAATAGATGCCGCCCCTCCCCTGCCCTACGCTGCCCTCTCACCACGTCACCTCCTTTACGACCTCGTCTACAATCCCGAAGTCACCCTATTCATGCAGCAAGGTCGCCGTTTCGGCGCCACCGTCAAGGGAGGTCTCGAGATGCTACACCGCCAGGCTATCGCCAGCTGGGAGTTCTGGAACGGGAAAGATTAAATAATGTGAATGACGGTCACGTCTTCGCATCGTCCGACATCAAAAGATAAACGACATCCCCGCTCGCAATCAAAAGATAAACGGCACCTCCCTGCCATTAAAGGACAAACACCACTCCAATGAAAAAGCTCCGCATCATCCTCCTGTTGTGTGCCGCGCATATTTGCGCGGTAGCCTCCCTTTTCGCCGCCACCTACACCCCCGACAATCTGCCCATCCCCTACCTGCAGGACAAGACGCAGTATGTCTCCAACCCCGACGGCATCCTCTCCCTGGAGACCGTGGATTCCCTAAACCTGTGGTTGGGACAGATGGAGGCTTCGCATGGCGTGCAGACCGTACTGGCCGTTGTCGAGCGCATCAAAGGCGGCGAAGCATACGACTTCTGCATGGAACTCGGACGCAAATACGGCATCGGACGCAAGGACCAGAACAGCGGACTCATCATCCTGCTTTCTACTGGCGACCGCACATACTACATCCTCACTGGACGCGGACTCGAAGGCACGCTGCCCGATGCCATCTGCAAGCGCATCGAGAACAACCAGATGCTGCCCTCCCTGCGCGAAGGCGACTGGGACGAAGCTATGCTCAACACCGTACGCGCCATCACCAAATACGTCGATGGTGACGACTCCCTCGTAGGTTCTTCGGACTTCGATGATGAAGACGACACGGGAGCTCTCATAGCTTTCCTCATCTGCATGCTTCTCGGGTTGGGACTCATCGGATTCGGCGTCTGGTACGACAACTACAAGAAATCCTACTGCCCTAGCTGCAAGCAGCATAAAATGAAAAAGGTTTCAGGCTACACCTCCACCAACCGCCGTCTGGGCATCCGCACTCACCACGACACCTATAAATGTTCCAACTGCTTCTTTGTAAAGGAAATCCACTGGGACGAAGACCTCCACAGCGGCAGCGGTGGCGCTGCTGCAGGCGGAGCCCTTGGCGGCAGCTTCTTCGGCAGGGGAGGCGGAGGCTTTGGTGGAAGTTTCGGAGGCAGCTTCGGAGGAGGCAGCTTCGGAGGAGGAGGTGCCGGTGGACACTTCTGATAATATCTCACAACGCCAATACAATTCATAATCCTAATAAAAACATTACAACTATGAAAAAGTCATCCATCTACCTCATCATCGCTGCTGTGGTTGTCCTCCTCGGATTCTATGGCTGCAACACGTACAACGGACTCGTATCGCAGGACGAAAACGTATCCCGTGCCTGGGCAGACGTCGAAGCTCAGTACCAGCGTCGTGCCGACCTCATCCCCAATCTCGTGAACACCGTCAAGGGCTACGCTGCACATGAGAGCGAGACGCTGCAAGCCGTCGTGGAAGCGCGCACCAAGGCCACCCAAGTCACCGTCGACCCCACCAACCTCACTCCCGAGAAGCTGGCTGAATACCAGGCTGCGCAGGGCGAAGTCAGCCAGGCACTGGGACGTCTGCTCGCCATCACGGAGAACTATCCCGACCTGAAGGCCAACCAGCAGTTCAGCGAACTCCAGGCACAGCTCGAAGGCACCGAGAACCGCATCGCCGAGTCGCGCCGTCTCTTCAACGAAGCCGCTCAGAAGTACAACGTCTCCGTCCGCAGTTTCCCTGCCAACCTCTTTGCCAATATGTTCGGCTTCAGCGTCAAGGGTAACTTCAAAGCCGACGCCGGATCAGAGAAAGCACCAACCGTAGAATTCTGATGGAAAGCAAGCAACGTTACATGGCGCGTGGCGTCTCTGCCGCCAAAGAGGACGTCCACGCCGCCATCCGAAACATCGACAAGGGAATCTTCCCGCAGGCCTTCTGCAAGATCATCCCTGACATCCTCGGAGGCGACCCCGAGTACTGCAACATCATGCACGCCGACGGCGCCGGAACCAAGTCCAGCCTCGCCTATGCCTACTGGCGCGAGACGGGCGACCTCTCCGTCTGGAAGGGAATCGCTCAGGACGCACTCATCATGAACACCGACGATCTCCTTTGCGTGGGCGCCGTGGACAACATCCTCGTCTCCTCGACCATCGGACGCAACAAGATGCTCATCCCCGGAGAAGTCATCTCTGCTATCATCAACGGTACCGACGAACTACTCAGCGAGCTGCGCGAGATGGGCATCGGTATCTACGCCACTGGCGGTGAGACTGCAGACGTTGGCGACCTCGTGCGCACCATCATCGTGGACAGCACCGTCACCTGCCGCATGAAGCGCAGCGATGTCATCAACAATGCGAACATCCGACCGGGCGATGTCATCGTTGGTCTCGCCAGCTACGGACAAGCTACCTACGAAAAGGAATACAACGGCGGCATGGGCAGCAACGGACTCACCTCCGCCCGCCACGACGTCTTCAGCAAGTACCTCGCCGAGAAATACCCTGAGACGTACGACCATGCCGTACCTGAGGAACTGGTGTATAGCGGTAAATACAAGTTATCCGATATAGGTGCCGCCGGTGCCAATATCGGGAAACTGGTTTTATCCCCCACCCGCACCTACGCTCCCGTCGTCAAGGTGCTGCTCGACCAGTTGCGCCCCCGCATCCACGGCATGGTGCATTGCACGGGCGGTGCACAGACGAAAGTGCTGCACTTCGTGGGCGACAACTGCCGCGTCATCAAGGACAATATGTTCTCCGTGCCGCCCCTCTTCCGCATCATCGCCGAGGAGAGCGGTGCAGACTGGAGCGAGATGTACAAGGTCTTCAACTGCGGCCACCGGCTGGAAGTATATGTCAGCCCCGAGGATGCCGAGCAGGTCATAGCCATCTCCAAGAGCTTCAACATCGACGCTCAAGTGGTCGGGCACATAGAAGAAGGACCGCGCAGCCTCACCATCCGCAGCGAATTTGGTGAATTCAACTACGAATAACCGATAAAAAACAAAAAAAGCGACTTCACGAAGAAGAAAAATCGCATTTTTGTTGGTCATTCCGAAAAAGCGTTGTACCTTTGCAGCCGCAAACAAGAAGGATAGGAGCGTAGCTCAGTTGGTTCAGAGCGCTTCAGTCACATTGAAGAGGTCATCGGTTCGAGCCCGATCGTTCCTACCACCCACATGCGAGGCGGGCTTCCAAGCAAGGAAGTCCGCCTCTTTTTCTTTTCGACAAACTGTTCGAGCCTGCAACGCTAAACTTTCACGAATTAGACACCTTATTAATATATGGCAATAGAAAACAACGAACTGTTAGACAGACTGGAAGGCTTAGTAAGTCGCTATGAGGAAGTGGGGACGCTCATCACCGACCCCGCCGTCATCGCCGACCAGAAACGATACGTCAAGCTGACGAAAGAATACAAAGACCTGGGCGCCATCGTCAAGAAGCGCAAGGAATACATCACAGCACTACAGACCATTGAAGACGCCAGGGAGATGATGGGCGAGGACGACCCGGACATCAAGGAGATGGCGCGCGAGGAGATGGCTTCTGCCCAGGAACGCCTGCCGCAACTGGAAGAGGACATCAAGCTGCTGCTCATCCCCGCCGACCCGGAGGACGACAAGAACGTCATCATGGAAATCCGTGGCGGCACGGGCGGCGACGAGGCAGCTCTCTTCGCCGGTGACCTCTTCCGTATGTACTCCAAGTACTGCGAGACGAAGGGTTGGAAGATTGCCGTCAGCAGCTTCACGGAAGGCGCAGCCGGAGGCTACAAGGAAATCATCTTCTCCGTCACGGGCGAGAAGGTCTACGGCACATTGAAGTATGAGAGCGGAGTGCATCGCGTGCAGCGAGTACCGGTCACAGAGACACAGGGGCGCGTGCATACCTCAGCAGCCACCGTCGCCGTACTGCCCGAAGCCGAGGAATTCGATGTGGAAATCAACGAAGGTGCCATCAAATGGGACACCTTCCGCAGCCAGGGAGCCGGCGGACAGAACGTGAACAAAGTGGAATCAGGTGTGCGCGCACGCTATATGTGGACAAACCCCAACACGGGCGTGACAGAGGAAATCCTCATCGAATGTACCGAGACACGTGACCAGCCTAAAAATAAGGAACGCGCGCTCGCGCGCCTGCGTACCTTTATATATGATAAGGAGCACCAGAAATACATCGACGACATCGCCGCCCGCCGCAAGACGATGGTCTCTACTGGCGACCGCTCTGCCAAAATCCGCACCTACAACTACCCGCAAGGGCGCATCACCGACCACCGTATCGGCTATACCATCTACAACCTCGCCGCCTTCATGGACGGTGACATCCAGGAATGTATCGACCGCCTCATCGTGGCAGAGAACGCCGAGCGGCTGAAGGAAAGCGCACTCTAAAGACTAAGACGCTTCATGAAACTCACAGAAATCCTCTCCAGCGCTGTCCGCTCCTGCTTTCAGCGCTTTCCGGCGCCGGCAGCCTTCGCCACCGCCCTGACGGCCTTCGGCATCTTCGTCATCCTGGCAGAACCGGAGGCAGACCAGCTCATAGGCACCATTTTTTACTTCCTCTCTGTGGGCTTCGTGCTCGCGCTGTCGCTTACGCTATGGAGCGAGGAGCGCACATGGACGAAGAAGGTGATGAATGTTCACTTCGCTGCATACCTCCTCCTTCTGGCCGATGCAATCTACCTCTACCACATCAACTTCGGCGAAGGCGGTCGCGGCTACGAGACGTTCCTCATGCACGCTTCCGCGATTCTGGCGCTGACGCTGACGGTATTCTTCCTGTCGTTCAGCCGCGAGCGCGACGATATCCCTTCGTGGAACTTCACGCTGCGCGTCATCCTCAGTGCGGTCGTCTGTGTATTTATTGGCTTAGTACTTTGGGGAGGGCTACACCTGTTGCTGGCATCTATGAACTGGCTGTTCGGCATCAATTTGGATTGGAAGTGGCATGGCATTACAGGCGTGCTCGTCGCAGGCTACTTGCCGGCATTGCTTTTCTTGGGCCGCATCCCTGGCGACGAGGAGAAACACGACACCCAGCCACTGCGCTCCGACTTCCTCGCGGGCGTGTTCCGCTACCTCTTCCTGACGCTGGAAGCGCTGTACATCGTGGTGCTCTTCATCTACGCCCTGCAGATTCTCGTGCGCTGGGAACTGCCGAACGGTCAGGTCTCGTGGCTCGTCATTGCCTCCATAGTCGGCCTCATCGGCATCGAATTCGGACTCTACCCCACACGCCACGCTGAGAACCGCCGTTTCGACCACTTGGTGGCGCGCCTGCTACCGCTCATCCTGACGCCCCTCTTGCTGTTGATGACGGTGGGCATCGTGCGTCGCTTCTCGGACTACGGCGTCACCATCGCCCGCCTCTACCTCGCTACGCTGAACATCTGGTTCTACGCGGTCTGCCTCGGCCTCTTCCTCACTCGCGCCCGTCGCATCAGTTGGATACCAATTTCCTTTGCAGCACTCTTCCTGCTGACGTCAGCGCTGCCGCTGAACTACACCAGCTTCACGCGGCGCACACTCATGAAAGAAGTAGAACGCGCGCTGACTCAGTCGGGAGCTACTGACCTGCCGCTGGACGCCGACCGCTACTATGCACTGATGCAGAAGCTTCCGCAAGAGGAGCAGAACCGCATCAACTCCAAACTCTATTATCTCGAGAGCACGTTCAACACCAAGACCATAGAACCGCTGGTGACACAACAGAACGGCACCATCTACTTCCGGGAATTCATCCGCGATGCAGAAGACAGTACAGCACTCCATTCAAATACCTATTTCAGCAACAATGCCGACCTCACTCACCTCCACCTCCCCGAGGGCTACACTGAGTTATATGGATACGTGCTATGCGACGACTATCATATCGACCTGCGCCAAGACACCATCGAGGTGCCGGTCCGTTGTGATGAAGTCTCAGACACCATCATCGTCAGCCTACGGGCACTAAGAGGTCTGGACAAGCGCATGGACAGCCTCGTTCCCCTGCCCACCAAATCCTCCCAAAACCTCTTCTACCTCCAGCGCTTCTACATTTATAACGGCATTGTCAATGACGAAGGCGAACGCACACCCAAGCTGGACATCAACGGCTACCTGCTGACAAAAGGAACAAAGGATTAATCAACAGGAGTAGTCAAAAGGAATAATCATCCAAAAAAACAACATAACCATGACCAGACAAGAGTTATTTGAGAACATCTGCAGAAAGCAGAGCTTCCTGTGCGTGGGACTGGACACAGACCTGAAGAAGGTGTCGCAGTTCCTAATGGATCAAGCAGCCAAGGATGACAGCTTTGATCCCATCTTCGAGTTCAACAAGGCGATTATCGACGCAACGGCACCTTACTGCATCGCCTACAAGCCCAACCTAGCCTTCTACGAGGCACACGGCGTGAAGGGATGGATTGCCTTCGAGCAGACGGTGAAGTACATCCGCGAGCAGTACCCCGACCAGTTCATCATCGCCGACGCCAAGCGAGGTGACATAGGTAACACCAGCAAGCTCTACGCGCGTACCTTTTTTGAAGAGATGGACGTAGATGCCGTGACCGTGGCTCCCTACATGGGCGAAGACTCCGTCACTCCCTTCCTCGGCTATGAGGGTAAGTGGGTGATCCTGCTGGCGCTGACGAGCAACAAGGGAAGTCTGGACTTCCAGCTCACCCAGGATGCCGAGGGCGAACGCCTGTTCGAGAAGGTACTGACACGAAGCCAGCAATGGGCAGATGCAGGACAAATGATGTACGTCGTCGGCGCCACACAAGGCAGCGCCTTCGCTGACATCCGTCGTCTGGCTCCTGACCACTTCCTCCTCGTTCCCGGCATCGGCGCTCAGGGCGGTTCCTTGGAAGAGGTTTGCAACTACGGATGGAACGACCACTGCGGCCTCATCGTCAATAGTTCCCGTGCTATCATCTACGCCGATGGCACTGAGCGATTTGCAGACGTCGCCGGAGAGCGCGCCCGCGAGGTTCAACAGCAGATGGCGAAAGTCCTCCAGCAGCATGGAATGATCTGAATACCAATCTGACATAAATTCTAATGACCGAGTTGGATTAAAAAAAATCATTTTACTCAGAAAAGTTTGCCAAGTCTCCGGCAGCACATTAGATAAAGCCCCCTGTCACACAAGTGGCAAGGGGCCTTTTTTGCCTCGTGCCGGAAACTTGGCAAACTTTTTCGACCAAAGTGATAAAAATGGTATTGACAAAAACGATATAAGACTATCAAATCAGGACGTTCTCTGTACTAAGGATACTGACGTCTGCTGGAAGACGACCTGATGTTGGGGAGAGAGCAACAAGCTGCAAGTGGAGGAACAGCAGGCTGCAAGTGGAGAAGAAGAAGGCTGCAAGTGGAGAAGAAGAAGGCTGCATAATCGGTTGGAGCTAGATGGAAAATGATTTCTATGCCGATGAAAGGGATAATTATGGCAATAATACAAAAATTGAAGAAATAGTATAAGGGAAAACATCACTTATCTACCAAATTCATATATATTACTGAAAAACAATGATTAATAATAGTAGATGTTATGTATATAAAGTAGAGGTTCTAATTATACAAAACAGAAAATTTACACAAAATTGCAAGAAATGATGCATTTTTCTTGCAAAAAATTTGCATGTATCAGAAAAAAGGTCTACCTTTGCCCCCAGAAACAGGAAGAAAGAGCATAAACTTACCGAATTATGCTATGCACAATATACAGTAAGACGATAAGGAGTAAGAAAGAAAAGACCAGCATCTTGGATTTGGAAGAGCTTGGTGCTCAATTCCAACACGACGAGAGAAGAAGGAGAACGGTGGAGGCGTTGAGGGCAGAACTGCCCACGCTTCCACCGTCTTTGCATTGGCGAGACATACAACGCCTGCCTCTGGTCTGCCCTGGACTGCTCCAACGCAAGCGTCGCAACGGCGAGGTGCAGACGACCTACACGGGCGTGGTGCTTCTCGAAGTCGGCGGTCTCACAGAGACTGGCGACGTCGACCGCGTGAAAGCACGCGCTGCCGGCTGGCCTACCACCCTAGCAGCCTTCACCGGCGCCAGCGGACAGAGCGTGAAGATCCTCGTCAGCGGCACTCTGGACGACGGCACCTTGCCGAAAGAGCCAGATGGCATCGAACGTTTCCACCGCCGCCTGTACGACATGAGTGCACAAGCCTATGCCAGCGTCATCGGGCGACCGCTCCAGGCAAAGAACGCCCAGCCCGACAACACCTTCCGCTGGACGTACGATGCGTCCCCCTTCCTGAACACCACAGCAGCCCCTATCCGCATCCTTCGACGCGACGTCCTTAGCACCAGCGATGCAGAAGGAGCCCTGGGCACAGACGCTCTGGAGTACGGACCTGGCAGCTCACAGCCGTCAGCCGAGGCCAACAGCCTCTATCGCAGGCGCTTTGCGATTGCCGTAGCACAAGCCAAGGAGGCACAGACGGCAGACGCGCCACAAGAAACATTATTAGAAGCAGCGGCTCTGGAAGCTCTTCGCCTGAGCATTCCTCAGGAGGAAGCCGTGAGGCAAGCCACCCGGAATCGGCTTTTCCACGATATGGATCGCGAAGAGGTACGTACGACCGTGGAAAGCGTCTACCTCGAGAATGCCCCAAAAGCTGGTAGAAATCGTAGCCACGGGATGCAGGAAACAGCATTCTCGCTGCAGGAATTTATGCGACAGAGATATGACTTGCGATTCAACGAGTTGACAAATGGTGTGGAGTGGCGTCGCAACCATTCGGCATCCTTCCTTTTCCAGGTTTTGGACTCACGCGTGATGAACACGATGATTCAGGAGGCGCACGAGAGCGGCCTTGAAGTCTTCGACCGCGACATGAAACGCTACCTTGGATCCACCCGTGTTCGTGACTACAACGCTGCCCGCGCCTACCTGCGCAGCATTGAGGACCGCTGGGACGGGCAGACAGATTATATCGGCCAGCTCGCCGACCGGATTCCAGCATCCAACCCGCTGTGGCGCAGGGGATTCCACACATGGTTTCTGGGAATGGTTTCACAATGGGAGGGTTGGGACCTGATGCACGGCAACAGCATTGTCCCCCTGCTCATCGGTCCCCGAGGCTGCGGCAAGAGCACCTTCGGACAGTTGCTGCTTCCGCCTGAGCTGCGCGATGTCGGCTACCGTGAACTCGTGCACTTCTCATCGAAGAACGAAGCAGAACGTCTGCTGACCACCTCGTTGCTCATCAATCTCGACGAGTTCAATCAAATCAGCGAAAACATTCAACAGAGCGTCCTCAAGAACATGATTCAGAAGACGAGCATTAAAGGACGCCGTCCGTATAGCAGTGTCGTGCAGAGCCTACCCCGTTTTGCCTCGTTCATTGCCACGACAGACACGACCGACGTGCTGGCAGATCCCAGCAGCTCGCGCCGTTTCCTGGTAGCAGAGATTCGCCACGGCGAACGCATCGACACTTCCTCACCCCTACCCTATTCCAAAGTCTTTGCCCAGGCGGTGGCAGAGTTGGAAGCCGGCGAGCCCCTTCACTACTTCACCCCCGAGCTGGTGGCGGAGCTGGAAGCATACAACAGCCGCTACGCCAACGCCCGGATGGAGGTGCTACGCTTCCTGGACACCTTCGAGCTGGCCACCGAGAGCGATGCCACCACACTACGTCTGAAACTATCGGATATAGCAGACGCTGTCCGGCGCCACACAGGATTCAGCTACTCCGACAAGGCGTTCAACTACCTCGGACGCTGGCTGACCACCGAAGCCAGGGCGATGCACGTGCGCAAAACCGTATCCAATGGGTCACCTCTTTACTTGTTAAGACCGCTATTAAAGTAGTCTTTTTATCGGAAGTATTGTCCAAATAGTGCCCAATTATACCTCCTGAACGCATTCAGAACGTATTTTAACATCTTCTTTTAGGTTATCTCTGATAAAATCCCTACCTTTGCCCCGCAATATAATAACCAACCCGCAATCAATTATGGAATTCAAAGCCCAACAGATAGCAGAACTTCTCGGTGGAACCGTGGAAGGGAACCCGGAAGCCAGCGTGCACACCTTTGCCAAAATCGAGGAAGGCGTGGAGGGAGCCATCTCCTTCTACTACGACCCCAAGTTCGAGCCATACCTTTACCAGACCCGTTCTTCTGTCGTCCTTGTGCCCAAGACCTTCCAACCCGCACAGCCCCTGAAGCCCACCCTGATCCGTGTGGACGAGCCGCGTGCGGCAATCGGCCAGTTGCTGCAGGTCTACGAGCAGATGACCCGCCCCCGCCGCACAGGTATCGACCCTCTGGCATCTATCGCACCGACAGCCAAGCTGGGCAAAGACGTCTATGTTGCACCCTTCGCCGTGATTGAAGACGGCGTGGAGGTGGGCGACGGCACACAGATCTACTCGCACGTGACCATCAGCACCGGCGCCAAGGTGGGCAACGACTGCATCCTCTATCCCAACGTGACCATCTATCACGACTGCATCGTGGGCAATCGCTGCGTTCTCCACGCAGGTGCTGTCATCGGAGCTGACGGTTTCGGCTTCACTCCCGACCAGAACGGTTACAACAAGATTCCCCAGATCGGCATCGCCCTGATTGAGGATGACGTGGAAATCGGCGCGAACTCATGCATCGACCGTGCTATGATGGGACAGACCATCATCCGCCGGGGCGCCAAGATCGACAACCTCGTACAAGTGGGGCACAACTCGGAAATCGGTGCCAACACCATACTCTGCGGCCAGGTGGGTGTAGCGGGTTCCACCAAGGTAGGCGAATGGTGCACCATGACAGGGCAGGTGGGCATCGCAGGCCACCTCACCGTTGCCGACCGCACCATCGCAGCAGCCCAGGCGGGTATCGCCAGCAGCATCCGGAAACCCGGACAGACCATCATGGGCTACCCCGCATTCGACGCCAAGGTCTGCTCCCGCGCATACATTGTCTTCAAACATCTGCCCGAAATGGCCACTCAGCTCCGCGAGCTCCAGAAAGAGGTCGATGCGCTGAAGAGCGGAAAACAAACAGAATAATTGTCAAATCACACATAAAACCAATTCATCAACGAAATGTTGAAACAAAACACATTAGGCGGCAGTTTCACGCTCCACGGCAAGGGACTCCACACAGGACTGAACCTCGTCGTCACGTTCAACCCCGCCCCTGAGAACTACGGTTACAAGATTCAACGCATAGACCTCCCCGGCGAACCCATCATCGAAGCCATCGCCGAAAACGTCATCGAAACCACCCGCGGCACTGTCCTGGCCCAGGGAGAAGCACGCTGCTCCACCGTGGAACATGCCTTGGCAGCACTCTACGCCCTCGGCGTGGACAACTGCTTCATTCAGGTCAACGGTCCGGAGGTTCCCATCCTCGACGGCTCCGCTGAAATCTACGTGGAGAACATCCGTCGCGTGGGCGTCGTAGAACAGAATGCCCCCAAGGACTACTACGTCGTCCACAAGAAAATTGAGGTGCGCGACGACCAGACCGGCAGCGTCATCACCATCCTGCCCGACGAGTCGTTCAGCATCACCGCCATGATTGCCTTCCAGTCCAAGGTGCTCAGCAGCCAGTTCGCCACCCTCGACGACATGGGACAATTCGAGAAGGAAATCGCTCCTGCCCGCACGTTCTGCTTCGTACGCGAGGTGGAGATGATGCTGGCCGCCAACCTCATCAAGGGCGGAGACCTCGACAATGCCATCGTCATCTACGAGAACCAGAAACCACAAGAGGAACTCGACCAGCTGGCCGACCGCATCGGAGCGCCCCACCACGACGCCGCCGAGCTGGGCTATTTGCAGACGAAGCCTCTGCGCTGGGAAAACGAACCTGCCCGCCACAAGCTCCTCGACATCATCGGTGACATGGCTCTCATCGGCAAGCCTATCAAAGGACGCATCATTGCCACACGCCCCGGTCACACCGTGAACAACAAGTTTGCACGCCTGATGCGCAAGGAGATACGTGCCCACAAGGTGCAGGCACCATTCTACGACCCGAACAAAGCGCCCATCATGGATATCAAGCGCATCAAGGAGCTGCTGCCCCACCGCTATCCCATGCTCTTCGTGGACAAAGTCATCGAGATGGACGCCAACAGCATCATCGCGGTGAAGAACGTCACTGGCAACGAGCCCTTCTTCCAAGGTCATTTTCCCGGCGAGCCCGTGGTGCCTGGTGTGCTGCTCATCGAAGCGCTGGCTCAAGCCGGCGGCATCCTCGTACTCAGCAACCTCGAAGATCCTGAGAACTACAGCACCTACTTCCTGCGCATCGACAATTGCAAGTTCACCCAGAAAGTAGTGCCTGGCGACACCCTTCTCTTCAAGGCAGCCTTCACAGCTCCCTTCCGCCATAGCATAGCCCAGATGCACGGCTACGTCTTCGTCGGAGAGAACGTTGTCGCCGAAGCAAGCCTCGTGGCACAAGTTATTAAGAACCAAGCCGAAAGTTGAGCATCTTGCTAATAGCTAAATCATTAAATTGTAAATCGTAAATCGTTAAATTGTAAATGATCAGCCCCCTTGCATACATCCACCCCGAAGCCAAGATTGGCGACAACGTTGAAATTGGGCCATTCTGCTACATCGACCGAGGCGTAGAAATCGGAGACAACAACACACTGATGAATAGTGTCACCGTGCTCTATGGTTCCCGAATCGGCAGTGGCAACATCATCTTCCCAGGTGCCGTCATTGGTGCCATTCCCCAGGACCTCAAGTTCCGTGGCGAAGACACACTCGCCATCGTCGGCGACAACAACAAGATCCGCGAGAACGTAACCATCAACCGTGGCACTGCTGCCAAGGGACAGACCGTGGTCGGCAGCGGCAATCTCCTGATGGAAGGCTGCCACATCGCCCACGATGTCATCGTTGGCAACGACGTCATCATCGGCAATACCACCAAACTGGCCGGTGAAGTAACCATCGACGACCATGCCATCCTCTCCGCATGCGTGCTCATCCACCAGTTCTGCCGCATCGGCGGCTACACGATGGTCGGCGGCGGCACCCGCACCTCACAAAGCATCATGCCCTACACCATCTGCGCCCGCGAGCCGGCAACTTACTGCGGACTGAACATCGTAGGTTTGCGCCGTCGTGGCTTTGAGCGTGACGTGATCAATACCATCCACGAAGCCTACCGCATCATCTTCCAGGGCGGACTCTCGCAGGCTGATGCCGTTCAGACTATCAAGAACGAACTGCCCCAGACCCCCGAGATCAACTATATCCTCAGCTTCATCGAAGACACCAAGCAAAGGGGGTTCGTACGATAGGTACCTGTTGCCGCCAGATACGGCACTGTGTTCCCGGTTCCTCCAACCAGCGACTTTTGCACCGTAGTGTGCGAGGCTAATCAAACATGAATCATTAAACTTTAAACGGCGGTAAAAACCGCGTTCTATGCTACTAACTATTACAGCTGTTTCACCAGAAGTCGAGGACTTCGCCATAGAGTTGCTCATCGAGTCCGACGCCACCTTCGAAGACCTCCACCACCTCATCCGCCAGACCTGTGGATGGGGAGCGTCGAAGCCTGCCATCTTCTACATCTGTGATGATCGCTGGCGCCGGCGCAAAACCATACCGGAAAAGAGCTACGAGTACGACACCATGGACGAGGTCGAACTCGGCGATTGCCTCGAAGATCAAGGGCAGCGCCTTCAGTACATCTTCGACCCCGACGAGGACCGCGGTCTGCTGCTCGAGGTCTCACGAATTGCTTTCAGCCGTCACATCGACGAGCCCACTTGTCGGCGCAGCCACGGCACCCCACCGGCCCTGCAGCTCATCAAGGAAGAGGCACCCAAGGGTCCCAGCCAAGAGGAGCTCCTCGCACAGCTCAATGCTGCTGCACTTGCCGACGAGGACGATGACATTGAGCCCACCGACGACGAGCTTTTCGACATCGAAGAAATCGACCTCGAAGGATTTGACTTCAATGAAGGATAATTCCCTCGGTTCTTCCATGAAGGATAATCCCCTGCTTTCCATTGTGTCCGACAGCTTGCCTGCCGGAAAAACATTGCTCGTACTTCTCGGACCCACCGCCGTGGGCAAGACTGAGCTCGCCCTCTCGCTCGCCGAAGCACTCGGCAGTCCCATCATCAATGCCGACAGCCGTCAGATCTACCGCGACCTCCCCATCGGCACAGCCGCACCCACTACAGCCCAGCAGGCACGTGTCCGCCACTACTTTGTCGGCACACTCGGCATCAGTGACTACTACAGTGCAGCCCGCTACGAAACGGATGTCCTCACCCTCTGCGAGGAACTCTTCCGCACCCACGACATTCTACTTCTCAGCGGCGGCTCAATGATGTACATCGACGCTGTCTGTCGCGGCATTGACGACATCCCGACGATTGAACCAGAGGTGCGCCAGCAATTGCGTCAACGCTACGAGACCGAAGGCCTCCGACCCTTGCTCGCGGAGTTGCGCCTGCTCGATCCTGAATACTACGCCCTGGCGGATCTTCGAAACACCCGCCGCATCCTCCACGCTCTGGAAGTGTGCTACCAGACAGGCCGCACTTTCACCAGCTTCCGCACCGCCACCCACAAGCAACGCCCATTCCACATCATGAAGATTGGACTGCGGCGCCAGCGTGCCGACCTTTTCCAGCGCATCAACAGCCGCGTGGACCAAATGATCACCGACGGTTTCCTCGACGAGGCACGCCGTATGCTACCCTACCGCAACGAAAACGCCCTCAACACGGTGGGCTACAAAGAACTCTTCCAAGTCCTCGACGGTACCTGGGAACTGCCCTTTGCCGTCGAACGTATAAAAAAGAACACGCGCGTGTACGCGAAGAAACAAATGACCTGGTTCTCACGCGACCCCGATATCCACTGGATTGACCTATGAAGAAAATCATACATCTCATCTATTCCGGACCCTGGTATAAGAAAATACTCGTCTGGCTGCTCACCATCATCCTTTTGGTGGTGCTGCTATTCGTTGCTGTCGACATAAACTTTCTATGGCTTTTCGGACGTTCCCCCAGTTACAGACAAATCAAGGCTCCCGTCAGCAGCGAAGCCAGCGAAATATACTCCTGCGACAGCGTCCTATTAGGACGTTTCTTCAGCGAGAACCGTACCCCTGTGAAGTACGAAGACATAAGCCCCGTTGTCATCCGGACCCTCATTGCCACAGAGGACGAACGCTTCTACAAGCACCACGGCGTGGACATCGCAGGACTTTTTGCCGCCATGAAGGATATCGCCAAAGGCAATCCGCGTGGTGCCAGTACCATCACCCAGCAGTTGGCCAAGAACCTCTTCCGAGTTCGCACACAATACTCCACAGGTCTCACCGGCAAAATCCCGGGCGTGAAAATACTTGTCATGAAAGCTAAGGAATGGATTGTTGCGACCAAACTCGAAGCAGCCTTCTCCAAGGAGGACATCCTGACGATGTACCTCAACACAGTGGACTTCGGCAGCAACAGCTTTGGCATCAAGACTGCCGCCCGAACCTATTTCGGAACAACACCGGACAGCCTGAACTACCTCGAAGCTGCTACCCTTGTAGGACTCCTCAAAGCCACCAGCACCTATAACCCACGCCTGCATCCTGAAGCATCCAAACATCGGCGCAACATCGTACTGCAGAATCTCTATAACCACGGAGGGCTGATTCTCGACGGGCACAAAGCCACATCCCAGCAACTTGATTCCCTGCAAGCACTGCCGACGCGTTGCGTAGACCACATCGAGGAGAGCAGCTACGACGGACTGGCACCATACTTCCGCACCCAGCTTCAGGAGTACATCGACGACCTTTGTGACCGCGGGCTCATCAACGGCAATAACAACGAACGCCTGGATCTCTACGCCGACGGACTACGCATCTACTGCTCCCTCGACTCCCGCCTGCAGGAGTATGCCGAGCAGGCTGCCTTAGAACAGATGAGAGTGCTCCAGCAGCGCTTCGACGAACACTGGCGCGGCCAGAACCCCTGGCAGGACCAGTTTCATCGCGAAATACCGAACTTCATTGAAGACCTCGCCAAGAAAACTTCTTACTATAAATATTTAAGCAAACATTTTCCTGACCAGCCGGACAGTATCAATTTCTATCTCAACCAGCCACATCGCGTCCAGCTCTTCAGCTATGACGGTCCCATCTATCGAGAGATTTCCACGATGGACTCCATCCGCTACATGGTCAGCATCCTCCACTGCGGTTTTGTGGCCATCGAGCCGGACACACGCCACGTCAAGGCTTGGGTGGGCGACATTGACTTCGACTCGTGGAAATACGACAAAGTCACCGCTATGCGACAGCCGGGCAGTACTTTCAAGCTCTTCGTCTACGCCGAAGCGATGAACAAGGGACTGAACCCCTGCGACCGCCGTCTTGACGCCTGGACTGCGTACGTCGACACCATTGCCGGCAAGCCCAAAACCTGGGCACCGCACAACGCCAACGGAACTTTCTCCGGAGCCAACATGACGCTGAAGCTGGCCTTCGCTCAGAGCGTCAACAGCATTGCCGTCAAACTCGGCTACGAAGTAGGCATTCGCGATATCATAAAAACAGCGCATCGAATGGGCATCCATTCAGAACTTGAGCCTGTGCCTTCACTCTCACTGGGCGCCAGCGACGTCTGTCTGCTCGACCTCGTCAACAGCTACTGCACCGTCATTGATCGCGGCAACTACAATGATCCCATTCTCGTTCTCCGTATCGAGGATCGCGACGGTAACCTCCTTTACCAAGCCAAGCCCGACAAGCAGCATGCAATCTCTGAGCGTACAGCCTATTTTATGGAACAATTGTTGCGGGGAGGCCTGACACAACCGGGAGGTACCACAGCCGCCCTCTGGCAATACATCCACCCCGTCCTGAACAAGGCTGAGTTCGGCGGAAAGACCGGAACCTCCAACAACCACTCCGACGCATGGTTCGTGGGTGTTACCCCCAAGCTGGTGGCCGGAGGATGGGTCGGCGGCGAGTACCGGAGCATTCATTTCCGCACTGGACAATTAGGCCAAGGCAGCCGCACGGCACTCCCCATATTCGGAAAGTTCATTGCCCGTACCTTGCAGGATCCGCGTTTCTCACGTTACCACTCTAAATTTCCCGCCCCGCCAACTGGAGTACTGCCTCAGGAATATGAGTGCGCTGCCACCATATTCCCTGCCGACACACTCGAAGCTGACTCCCTCGCTCTCGAGGGCTTCCCCCTTGAAGAAAACGCGATGGAGGAGGCAACACTTCCCGACGACGACGAAGTGCCCCCTCTCGAGTTCGACAACGACACTCTCCAATGACCTCTGCCCCTGCTTACATAGACACCAGCACACCCGAGTTTCAAGCGGCACTGAACCTCATCCGCTACACTCACCACTCCCTCTTCCTCACCGGCAAGGCCGGCACGGGCAAGAGCACCTTCCTGCGCTATGTAAAAGAGAATACGAGGAAGAAGTGCGTAGTCCTCGCACCTACGGGCATTGCCGCCATCAACGCAGGCGGGGTCACGCTCCACAGCTTTTTCAAGCTACCCTTTCATCCCTTGGCACCAGACGACTCACGCTATGCCGGCCGGCGCATCCGCGAGTTCCTTAAATACGGAAAAGACCACATCAAACTCCTGCAGAGCCTGGAGCTCATCATCATCGACGAGATCTCTATGGTGCGCGCAGACATTATTGACTTCATCGACCGCATCCTGCGCACCTACACCCACAACTTCCGCCAGCCTTTTGGAGGCAAACAGCTACTGCTCATCGGCGACGTCTACCAGTTGGAACCCGTGGTGAAATCCGACGAGCGCGACATTCTTTCCCGCTTCTACCCCTCACCCTTCTTCTTCTCAGCTCATGTATTCCGCCAGATGGAACTTGTCAGCATCGAGCTCACCAAGGTCTACCGCCAGCAGGATTCTCAGTTCATTGCCGTCCTCGACCGAATACGCACCAACCGCTTCTCCCCTGCAGATCTCTCTCTCCTCAACTCTCGCGTCCTCAGCCAAAATCCCCACACATCCTCCCCCACTTCGCCTTTCCACCCTCTCTCCCTATCTTCTTCCGGCTCCTCCTCCAAGGATTCCATCACCTCCTCCATGGATTCCAACACCTCCTCCCCGCAACCTTTAGGGTTGGGTGCGGCGCTTATTAGCGCCGATTCCCCCCTCCCCACCCATCTCGGCATCACCCTCTGCACTCGCCGCGATGACGTGGACTTCATCAACACTAATGAACTCGGGCGCATAGAAGGAACTTCCGTCATTCTGCATGGTCGCATCCAAGGCGATTTCCCGTCAAGTTCCCTCCCCACCTTGCTGGATCTCGAAATCAAATTGGGTGCTCAAATCATCTTTGTCAAGAACGACCAGGAAAAACAGTGGGTCAACGGCACCCTCGGCACGATTATAGCCTTCAGCGAGGAACCTTACGGACTGGTCGTTATCACCGAAGAAGGCAAAGAAGTACTTGTCGAGGAAGCCATGTGGTCTAACGTCCGCTACACCTACAATGAGCGCGAGAAGAAAATCGAAGAAGAGGAACTCGGCACCTTTACCCAGTTCCCCATCCGTCTGGCCTGGGCCATCACCATTCACAAGAGCCAGGGCCTCACTTTCCAGCGAGTCACCATTGACTTCGGCACAGGCACCTTTGCCGGTGGACAAGCCTACGTAGCCCTCAGCCGTTGCACTTCCCTCGAAGGAATTACGCTCTCTCGCCCGGTCAGCCGCTCCGACGTCTTCGTGCGACCCGAAATTGTCAACTTCGCCGCCCACTTCAACAATCCCCAAGCACTGGACCGCGCCATGCAGGGCGCCAAGGCCGACATCGAGTACACAGAAACGGTTCATGCTTTCGATGAGCGGCGCTGGGATGATTTCATCCGACACTTCTTCACCGCCATACACGCCCGCTACGATATCGAGTCCCCACTCGCAAAACGGTTTATTCGGCGCAAGCTCGCTGCCATCGGAGCACTCGAGGCGGAGAACGAGGCTTTACGCAAACAGCTGAAGAAGCGCAGCAAGACCCTACGACAGTTTGCTGAGGAATACTACCTCATGGGCAACGATTGCATCACCGACTTCCAGAACAACGCAGCTGCCCTCCGCAACTATGAGAAAGCGATCGCACTCTGTCCTGACTTCGAGGCTGCACAGCAGCGACTCGGCGACGCGCTCGACCGCGAAGGACGCCACGAAGAAGCACAGCTTCACTGGGACATTGCAGCCAAATTACGACGCCACAAGAAGCGGAAGAAGTAGCATGGAAGACGGTTTTCACACAGATGCTGTTAAATAACCTTAATATTACACGCCCCTGCGCTCGCCCCTCCGAAATTTTAGCTACATTTGTCCGCTAAATATACTTTAAATACCACATATTATGAATTTCAGAAAGTCATTTGCCCTCTTTGCCGCACTTGCTGTGGCCAACATCGCCAGCGCACAGAAGACCTGTGCTTACCTCTTCACGTACTTCACCGGCAACGCTCCCGAGAAAGAGCAGATTTGCTATGCCATCTCTGAAGATGGCTGGAACTACACCCCGCTCAACGATGGCCAGCCAATCATTGCCAGTGCCGACATTGCACGTACAGGCTGTGTCCGCGACCCTCACATTCTCCGTGGACACGACGGATATTTCTACATGGTCGTCACCGACATGAAATCCAGTCTGGGTTGGGCCAGCAACCGCGGCATGGTACTCATGCGCTCTAAGGATCTTGTAAAATGGGAACACCACACAATTCATTTCCCCGACCGTTACAAAGGTACTATGTTCGAACACGTCACACGCGTATGGGCACCCCAGACAATCTACGACCCACGCACCAAACGCTACATCGTCTATTTCTCCATCCTCACCGACGATGGTTCATGCCCTTATGACCGTGTCTACTGGGCTTATGCCAATAAAGATTTCAGCGACTTCATCGGTGAACCACAGCTCCTTTTCGACATGCGCAACGCCAGCATTGACACAGATATCGTTCAGGATGATGAGGGGCTCTACCATATCTTCTTCAAGACCGAAGGTCAACGCGAAAAAGGCATTAAGCAGTTCATCGCCCGCGACTTCTATGACGGACGCACCTGGGAGCTGCAGCCAGGATGGTGCCAAGACACCAACAAAGCCGTTGAGGGTTCTGGCGTTTTCCGTCTCCACGACGGCAACTGGGTTCTAATGTACGACTGCTACACCAGTGGCCACTACCAATTCTGTAAGAGCACCGACAACCTCCGCACCTTCCATCGTGTCCAGGACACTAAGACGGAGGGCAACTTCACACCGCGTCATGGCACCGTCATCGCTATCACGGCGAAGGAGCTCAAGCGTATCCAAAAAGCGTTCCCCAATACGAAATAACGATATAACGACTTAACGGTATATCGATTTAAAACCTTTTCTCCAATGAAACGACTCTTTCTACCCATAATCCTTGCCTGCATAGCCAGCATCAGCACATGGGCGGCCAACAAATCCACCACCGTTGAACAGGTCGCGGAAGCCGTCACACTTGCCGACGACGTGGACTTCCACATCACCTCAGCCACGCCCTTTGCCACTGGAGGTTCCATCGACATCACCAACCTCGACCACGCAGTCATCATCTTCGACAACCTCAAGCCTTCCCTTGCTCTCAAGCAGCTAAGCCATATCACCATCAATGGTGCCAAAGCCACCAGCGAGAAAAATTGCCAGGTTCGCATTTATGACCGAGGAGCCATCCTCTTCCCCTACGGCAAAGAAGGAACCGCTGCCACGTCCTTCCACCCCCTTGTCGTTTTCGATGAGAAGAACCTGCAAGGCAACTCCTGCGAACTCTTCGGGCTCGAGAACACAGGTGGTTACATGAACACCCTCACAGCTGCCAAGATGAACAATAAAATCCGCAGCTTCACCCTCAAGCGTGGCTACATGGTCACCTTCTCCCTCCGCAGTGGAGGCTACGGCTACAGCCGCTGTTTCATTGCCGACAAAGCCGACCTAATTATCAACAGTCTGCCCACCCTTATGGACCAGCGCATCTCCTCCTACCGCGTCTTCCGATGGCAGAACACCAGCAAGGTTGGCGTTGCAGACCTCCTCGATGAAAACGTCCTCGCCAAACTCAACGCTCAGACCTCCTTCACCTGGGGACCCGGCAGAAGTATGTTGCCCGATGTGGAAGTCGTACCCCACCGAATCGACGAAAGCTGGCCGTCACCTAAAGAATGCGGACAGGCAACCTATTCCTGCCACCTTAAGACCAACAACGAACCACGCAACCAATCTGACCACGGAACTTGGACCATGGAACAGATTCTGGGCAACTGGCAAGACCTTATGCGCACCGGAATGCGCCTCTGCACACCGTCGTCATGGGACGGCAGCGACTACTGGAACGCCACTGGCTTTCTCGCCGATTTCCTCAACGAAATCGACAAGCGAGGATGGCGATGCGATATCATCGACCTCCATGGCTATTGGAATGAAAGCGCCTTCACCACCAATGTCAATAACTGGGCACAGACATTCAAGCGACCCGTGTGGATCACCGAATGGGTGTGGGGCGCCTCCTGGAGCGGAGGCAGCGGAATCTTCAAGGAAGCCTCCAGCCTGGACAACCCCACCGCAGCCGACCTACAGCTGAACAAGACTGTCGTTAGCCGCATTCTGGACAACCTGAACAACAACAATGCCTGCGAGCGCTATTTCTACTGGAACGGCGAACGGAACTGCTCCAAAATCTACCGCGACGGCAAACTAACACCCACCGGCGAGTACTTTGCCACCATGAAGACAAAAGGTCCCGGTTACACAGGCTTTGGTAACTACGTCCCCAAGACACCACCTTTCTACACCGTCAGCGACCTCGCAGCAACCTACACAGCCAGAACTGGTGCATGCAAGTTCACGTGGACAAACCAGAACTACGACCTGACCGACCTGACCGTTCTCCAGCATCGTACAGCTGGAGGCACCTGGAAAAGTATCGACACCCTCGCTTATAGTGAACAGCTCGCGCGCACTGCCACCGCCACACTCGACCGCAACGCAAGCCCTGGCCTCAATGAATTCCGACTTCTCTGCAACGACGCCGACGGCAAGACACGCTACAGCAATATAACCAGCATATTCATTGGTGTAGCCACAACCTACGGCGACATCATGGCCGGACACATCGAAGCAAACAACAGTGAGCCCTCCTCCATATTCTTTGCAGCCCAGGAAGACTTCCCCGTTGTCATCACCGGCATCGCTACTAACAAGAATACTGCCAATGGCATCTTCAACCACGTCAGCTCTATTGCCAAGGACAATTTCACCTTTAACTTTGAACCTTGGACGCTGGGAACGGCCTTGAATTTTAAGAACACAGAAACCACGGACTACTTTGTCATTCAGCCTGGGGCCTACGAATGGGAAGGTCTGCGTGTCATAGTCGATACCTGCGCCTACACGAATAAGTCTGGCATTCGTGCCACCATGAGCCAAGGCGACACTATCGAAGTCCTCTTCCGTGAGCCTTTCGCCGAGGGAGTCACCCCCGTTGTCATTCCCCAGAACGTTAGTGCAGAGACAGCTCACCCTGCAGCGCCACGTCTCCTTGAGGTAACGAACAAGGGCTTCAAAATGAAGATTATACAACAATCCACGATGAAGACAAAGCCGCGCCAGCAGTACACTTTCTACATCGCCATGGCACCAGGATCTGCCAAACTCGGGACCACTGGTATGCGCATTCACGCCGGACATAGTAAGGAACCCATTGGAGGTGCCTCTTTCATCTCATGCACTTTCACCGATCAGGCTGGAGACACCATCTATTTGCGCGAACCATATGTCCTCGCAGCCACCCAGACCCACAACCTCGACTTCACCAGCGTATTCCGCAAAAATTCCGACCTCACCCGCACAGTACAGGATGAGCAGGGTGAGGATGTCACAGAGACCTACGGTTTCCGCGTTCGCCGACAGATGGACGGCACTGCCACCATCCCCTCTGGCCAGAACACAGCCGACAAGACTGGTGACTTCTTGGGCTGGATAGCCATAGACCACGATCCCACGGCCACACGCATCGTGGCTCCCTTCTTGCCCCAGCAGCAATTCCTCGTAGAAGTCCGGCAGGGACGCGTGTTCCCTTCAGATCCCACAGCCCGCATTTACACAGCCAGTGGCACTCAGGTCCAGGCCGGCACGATTTTGCCTCGTGGCATCTACATCGTCACCAACGGCCGTGCAACCACGAAGGTCTTCGTCCGCTAATACGCCACTGTAACTTTTCACAAAAAAAATCGCCCCTCGGACAACGATCCGGGAGGCGTTTTTTGTAAGATGAGGCGTTAACGTTTGAAACACTCGATTTGTTAAATATTCTTAACTGAAGCGAAATAATGAAGGCGCGCGAATACATCGAATTAAAAAAAGCCTTAATTTTGAGCACTCTTTTGAGTAAAAATGCAATGTTTACGTCTCTTTGGAGGCTAATTTTACCCTATTTACGGAACAACAAAAAATCATTTAATAATCTCAAATTCAATGTGTATGAAAAACCTATTAAGCACATTTGGCAAGCACACTACGCGCGCGTTTTGTGTGATGGCCGTTTGCGGGCTTACGTGGGCATGTGAGGACAAGTTCCCATACGACGACGAAAAGCCGTCGTGGCTGAACTCCAGCATCTACGAAAGCTTGGAACAAGGCCTGACAGATGACAATGGAACGGCTCACACGTTCAACACGTATCTGAGGCTGCTCGCAGACAAAGACGTGAACCCCACCGATCCGGAAACGGGTGAGTACCTGCAACGTCCCCTGTCGGAGGTGTTGAGCCGCACGGGTTCGAAGACTGTCTTCGTGGCTGGCGACGATGCCTGGGAGGAGTTCTTCAAGAACAACGCCAAGCTCCCCGCCTACAATCCTTGGCACAATGCTACCAGCTATGAGAACCTCACGGTGGCCCAGAAGAAACTGCTCATCCACACGAGCATGCTGAACAATGCCATCGTCATGGAGAACCTCGCCAGCAGCGACGGACAGGGAACGGAATCTCCCCGTCGTGGCGAATATATGCGTCGCTTCACCGACGTGGAGCTGACGGACTCTATTACCTACGTGGCACCGCAAGACCTGCCCATGGCCTACAACTACGGCAAAGAGTACCCTGTGGAAAATGTCTATGACAGCGACGGTAAGCTTGTCGGACAAAAGGCCTACGAGCCGGAGCCCAACTACTGGGCTGCATACGGTCCGAAGGGCAACAACAAGGGTATGTACATGGTCACAGACTCCACGGCCAACATGATGCTGCACTTCACCACAGAGCATATGTCCAATCAGGGCGTGAGGGATGAGGACTTCGCCATCTTCATGGGTCGTAAGCGCACCACCGACGACGTGCACATCTATGATGCTTTGGTGCTCTCGAAAAACAATGTGGCTGAGAACGGATACGTGAACGTCATGGAACGTGTGCTGGTGCCACGTCCTAATATGGCAGAACTCATCCGTACCAATGGCAACACACGCATCTTCAGCCATATCTTGGAGCGCTTCTCCTATCCCTACCCAAACATGGCTGTCACCCAGGCCTACAATGACCTGCACAAGAACAACCCCATCGATACCATCTTCACGAAACACTACTTCGCCAAGATTGGTCCGGGCCACACCACACAGCTTTGGGACAGCAAGGGCAACAAGTTCCAGGACGGATACGGAGAAGTGGCTCTG
Organism: uncultured Bacteroidales bacterium; assembly: GCA_902771725.1. Taxonomy (GTDB): domain Bacteria; phylum Bacteroidota; class Bacteroidia; order Bacteroidales; family Bacteroidaceae; genus Physcousia. Next base: position 6,889 of record CACXXT010000006.1, on the reverse strand, counting down.
AAGTTCGACCCAGGATGGAACGCATTCTACGATGACGCCAACGACCCACGTCCTGACATGGCTGCCATGTTCGTGCCCAGCGACGCTGCTCTCTGGAAATATTTCCAGCCTGGGCAGGAGGGATGGGACCTCATCGAGACCTACGCCACCGACCAGGTGACGAAGCTGCCCACTATTCCTGAGAAGGATGAAGATTACGAGAACCTCTTCAAGAAAATCGACGATGTACCCCTTTCAACCATGCAGGCTCTGGTGAACGTCATCATGTTCCCGACGTTCACAGGTTCCGTACCCAGCAAGATGATCAAGCTGCGTGACGACGCTCACGACGACATCTTCTACGAGGACGAAATCAATGGTATCTTTGACAACCACCTTACCAAGGATGGCGGTGAAATCGACACCTGCCTGTTGGCCAACAACGGTGCTGTATATATAATGAATAAGGTGTACTCCCCTGCCGACTTCGCTTCTGTGGCCGCTCCCGCATACATCAGCAAGAAGAACCTGATTATGAAGTGGGCCATCTACAACGGTTTCGTGGAAAATCAGGACCGCATGCACATCAACTACTTCGCCTACCTGAAGGCCATGAAGTCCCAGTTCACCTTCTTCCTCCCCAGCGACAAGGCCATGCTGAACTACTACGACCCGGTCAGCTTCACCAGCCTGAAGCCCCGTGTGCTCGTGCTGGACTACACGGGCGGCAAGTCCGGTCTGCCGTTCACCAAGGCCCTTTGGAAGTACAATCCCGCCACTGGCAAGCGTGATCCCAGTCTGGGCACCAACGCCGGAGAGGACACCTACGGACGTACAGAGACCATCGCTGACGAGGAAGTCGTCAACCGACTCAAGGATATCCTGGAGAGCCACACCATCGTACACGACGGCACCAACCCCATCTATGATACCGACGACCAGTACTACATCGCCAAGAACGGTTCTGCCATCAAAGTTACCCGCGATCCGTCTGACCGCAACAACATCATCAAGGTACAGGGCGGCTACCAGCTGGAGAACGAGCGCTACGGCATCACCGATGGCGACCCCGGCACACTGGAGCTAAATGTTGCTGAGAAATACGACAAGAAGAATGGTCTGACCATCCTGCTGAACGACGGCCCCATCATCCCGGCCTCCAGGAGCGTTTACGGCATCCTGACGGAGAAGCGCGAAGGAGAGGACGAGGGTATTTACAGCAAGTTCTTCGAGCTCACCCAGCCCAGCGACTCCATGCTGGAGATTTCCCAACTCGTAGATTCCAAGCTGAAGGGTGACAACAAGACCCGTGCCCTGCTGAAGTTCTACACCTTCGTGTCAGCAAATTCCAAGATCGGCAACGGCGGCGGTGTGGATCAGAACGTGCAGTTCTTCAACAACTACCGCTACACCATCCTCGTGCCCACCAACGAGGCTATCGAGGAAGCTGAGGCTCACGGCCTGCCCACCTGGGAAACCATCAAGGCAGACTACTACTCGCTGCCCAAGTACCAGGACATCGTGGAAACCCGGCAGGACCAGTACGGAGAACCCGAATATTATTATGTGACCAAGGCCACAGCCAAGGACATCAACGGCAACGACTCGACCTACAACGACACCATCATCGTGCCCCAGAGCAAGCTCGAAGAGACCTTCGTTACCCAGAAGGATGTCCTTCGCCTGCAAGCAAAGATCACGTTCCTGAACAACTTCATCCGTGGACACTTCCTCGACAACAGTATCTTCGTCGACAAGAGCGAGCGTCCTGAAGCCGAATACGTAACCTCCAGCTATGACCGCGAGCTCGGCGTGTTCGTCAAGGTTCTCTGCAAGCGTGTCAAGCAGGGTGGCGAGACGAAGCTCATTGTTCGCGACAACTATGGTGGACCGGAACTGACCGTCACCGAGAACAACAACGTCATGGCTCGCGACATTATCTGCTACCGTAACGGTAAGCTACAGTCACCCGCGTACCTGGGCACGATGAACAACATCACCATCGACGGTTCCAGCTTCGCTGTGATCCACCAGATTCCCGGCGTTCTCAACCACACCTCCCTCCCCAAGGGCAGCGACGGAGAGGTCATCTATCCTGACTTCAACAGTGAGAGCGCGTGCAGAGCATACCTTAAGGCTCACCCCGTCGTGGAGACCTCCTACAACGTCAACACCACGGAAGCCGGAGAGGAGATTTCACGTCAGAAAATTGTAGTCCGATAAAACAGCAACACACTATGAATAAGATTTTAAAACTGATAATGCTGTGGGTGCTATGCTTCACGGCAACCAATGTAAGCGCACAGCGACGCATTTCGGGTACCGTATCGGACGACATCGACGTGATTCCGGGTGCCAACGTTGCAGAGCGCGACAAGAACAACCGTATCGTCAGCCACACCGTGACGGACTTCAACGGTAACTTCACCCTGAATATCAAAGACCCCAACAACACCCTGGTCATCACCTGCATCGGCATGAAGCCCTGGTCGCAGGTCATCGGCAGTCGCAACGTCTTCAAAGTCACGCTCGCCGACAACACCAAGCAGATGAAGGAAGTCGTCAAGACGGCTAAAAAGAAACAGCAGTCGGGAGGTCTGAGCATCCCAGTCCGAGAATTGGCGGGAGCCACACAGACCTTCAGCATGGACGAAATGGAAGGTATGGCCTTCGAGTCCGTGGACCAGGCACTGCAGGGTCAGATTGCAGGTCTGGATATTGTGCAGAACTCAGGTAACCTCGGTGCAGGTACCACCATGCGCCTGCGCGGTACCTCTACTATTAATGGTAATGCCCAGCCGCTGATTGTCGTTAACGACCACATCTTCGAGCTCCCGGAGGATGCCCAGAGCATCAATTTCGAAGAGATGGACAACGAGGAGCAGTTCTCCACCCTGCTGAACGTCAACCCCGAGGACATCGAGAGCATCGAGGTCCTCAAGGATGCCTCCACCGCCAAGTGGGGTAGCCGTGGTGCCAATGGTGTTATCGAAATTAAGCTCCGCCGTGGTCACCGCGGACCCACCAACGTCACCTTCAGCTACCGCTTCAACGGCACTTGGCAGCCCGACGGCTACAAGATGCTGGATGGCGACGGCTACACCATGATGCTGAAAGAGTCCTACTACAACCCGCAGCAGCGCGAGCCTCGCCTCTCCGCCTATGGTCCCATCATCGAGCTGGACTACAACACGGAGAAGCCCTACATCTACAACCACTTTAACAGGAACACCGACTGGGTGGACGCAGTAGAGCAGTTCGGTAAGGAACACAAATGGTACGTCACCCTCTCCGGTGGTGGTGACAAAGCCACTTTCCGCGTCAGCGCTGGTTACGACAAGTCCTCGGGTACCATCATCGGCCAGAAGCTCGACCGCTTCACCACCGCCACAGCCCTCGACTATTGGGTCAGTGACCGTATCAAGTTCCAGTCGAACATCAACCTGACCTTCACCACCAACCACAAGAACTACGGCAACGACATTCTCGGACGCGCCTACAACGCCATGCCTAACATGGCCATCTACGAGGTCGATGCCCAAAACAACCCCACAGGCAACTACTTCAACATGCTGCCCATGGCTGCCAACATCGCCGGTAACAGCGCCAGCGGTATTCCCAATGACGGTCAGCATACCAGCTGGCAGCTGCGCGGACTGTTCATGAACGGCAACCCCGTGGCACGCGCCATGCAGGCTTGGAACAAGGAGCGCCAGTACAACCTCACCCCGCAGTTCAACATCGAGTACAAGTTCCTCGGCAAGGACGACGAACACACCCAGCTGAACTATAAGGGCGACGTACAGCTCAATATCTACAACACCTCCAACGACGAGTACATCCCCGCAGAGCTCCACACCATGGAATGGCAGTTCGGCGGTGACTATCCCTTGAATAACGTAGGTAACAACCAGCGCAACGCCGTGAGCAACAGCGAGTACAAGAGCCTCGAGTTCACCACGCGCCACGACCTGCAGTTCTATCCCAAGTTCAAGAACGAAGACTTCAGCGCCAGCGCCCTGTTGCGTTGGGAACTCTACAGCGGTACCTCCAGCCGCCAGAACACCGGCCTTTGGAACGTACCTAACGGTATCACGGATCCCACCGTCGTGGCTCTGCTGGACGCTGCCGGCGCCTCGAACAACGAATGGCGCAACACCAGCTTCTTCGGACAGGTTCACCTCTCCTACAAGAGTAAGTACAACATCGATGCCAGCCTCCGTGCCGACGGCTCCACCGCCTTTGGTTCCGGCAACAAGTTCGGCTACTTCCCATTTGTGGGTGCCCGTTGGAACATCATCGACGAGAAGTTCATGGACTGGTCACGCAGCTGGCTGAGCATGCTCGCCTTCCGTCCCACATGGGGTGTCACCGGTAACACCGGCGGTGGCGGCTACAACCAGTACAACAAGTACAGCCAGAACGGTTACTACAACGGCCACACCGTCGTTCGTCCTGAGAACCTCTCTCTCCGCAAAATCCAGTGGGAGAAGACCCGCAAGATCAACTGGGGCTTCAACCTCGGATTGTTCGACGACCTGCTCCAGTTCGAGCTCGACATCTACGACCACAAGACCACCGACCTGATCATGAACGGTATGCGTATTGCATCCGCCAACGGTTTCAGCTCGCTGGATAAGGTCAACGCAGGTATCATGCGCAACAAGGGTTGGGATCTGAACTTCCACAGCGGATGGTTCGCCAAGGTGGGCAAGTTCCAGATGAAGGTACGTGCCAACGTCGCCCAGAACTTCAACGAAGTAGAGCAGATGGACGCCCTCATCCTCGAAGGCCTCAACGGCAACGAGAACAACCAGCCTGGTTACATCGATGGCAAATACAACCTCAACTACCACCAGCGCGTGCAGATTGGCAACGCCCTGGGTTCCATCTACGGCCTTCAGTTCAAGGGCGTTTACAAGTACGACTACGACCACAACGGCTTCACCACCGCCTCCATCAATTCCTACGGCTACGCTGAAGTCGACCAGAACGGCATCAGCTGGCGCCAGGCTCAGGATCGCGGCATCCAGTGGGGTGTAGGTACCGGTTACGACGCTGCCGGCAATCCCATCAACACCGCAGCCGCAGCCATGCGCCGCGGCGATGCAGCCTCCTGTCCTATCGCCTACGATGCTGCCGGCAATATGCTGACCGATAAGCAGGGTAATCCCATGCCTATGTACTATTGCTACAACGAAGGCTACCGCTATCAGTTCCAGGGTGGTGACGCCATCTACGAGGACATCAACAACGACGGCCAGATTGACCGCTACGACATGGTATACCTCGGCAACTCCAACCCGAAGTGCAATGGTGGTTTCGGCTTCACCCTGAAGTACGAGCGTTTCCAGCTCGTCACCGGTTTCAACTTCCGTATCGGCAACGATATCGTGAACCTCGCACGCCGCGACCTCGAGAGCATGACCGGCAACACCAACCAGAGCTTTGCAACCACCTGGCGCTGGCGCAAGAACGGCGACGAGACCGTCATCCCCAGAGCCATGAACAACGACGGCGGCTACAGCACCTACAACTCCCTCCCCAGCGACCGCTACGTGGAGAAGGGTGACTACCTCCGCCTGCAGTACGTACAGCTGAGCTATGACTTCGATCCCAAGAAGCAGTGGATGAAGTCCTTAGGCATCCGCAACCTCAAGCTCTACGCTTCCGTCAACAACCTCTGGTGCTGGAGCTCCTACACCGGTGTCGACCCCGATGTGAGCCCCCGCGGCTACGCTGTCAGCTCCGACAACAACCGTACCCCGCGTACGCGTTCCTTCACCGCAAGTATTAATCTTGGATTCTAAAACAAGGCCGATATGAAACGATATAAGTTATTTTCCAATATAGCACTGATGGGCCTCATGGCTCTCGGTGCCACATCCTGCTCCGACTGGTTGACCCTCTACCCCCAGGACCGTATCGTCGAAGAAGACTTCTGGGAGGACAAGAACGACCTCGAGGGCGTGCGTTATGCCGCCTACAAGCAGATGGCTGCCAATATCGACAAGTTCGTTGTCTGGGGTGACATCCGCAGCGACAACTACGATATCGCCTCGCAGACTGGCCAACAGAGCAACCGCGAGACCTATCAGAACATCCGTGCTGCACAGCTCGACAGCACCATGTCTATCTACGACTGGGGAGCCGTCTACACCACCATTAACTACTGCAACAAGGTGCTGCAGCATGGTGCCGAGGTGCTTGAGAAAGACCCCCAGTTCACCTCCACCGAGTGGCGCGAGATGAAGGCTGAAATCACCGCCCTGCGCGCACTCAACTATTTCTACCTCATCCGCTCCTTCAAGGACATCCCCTACAGCACACGCGTCATCAACTCCGACGAGGAGGTCATGGACTTCCCCTTTGTGAACCAGCTGGCAGTCCTCGACACCCTGATCCACGACGTACGTCCCATTGCAGGTCAGGCTCGCAACCGCTTTGACAACAGCCGCGACACCCGTGGACTGATGACGAACACCGCCATCTATGCCCTGCTGGCCGACATGTACCTCTGGCGCAGCGCCCTGCGTGAGGGTCGTGACTTCGACAAGACTCTGGTCAACCAAGACTGCGACAGTGTCATCTGGGCCGGTCAGAAGTCCCTCGACTACCTGGCAGACGTCAACAACATGAATGCCAGCACCTTCGGTTCCACCCGCATCAAGCGCGAAGACTTCGGCAGCGGACTCTCCAACGCCCTGCTGATTTCCAACGAAGAGATGCGCCAGGACTACAACCAGGAAGACCTGCACCCCCAGGTGGACAGCTACGACTACAACTTCCACCGCAGCTACGAATCCTCCGGCACTGAGATCATGTTTGCCATCCAGTACAATCAGGATGACCTCAAGAGCAATTGGATCTACAGCTTCTTCGGACTGGAGAATTCCACGAACTTCATCGT